>JAYSBF010000037.1:0-33264 GCA_041915545.1 Magnetospirillum sp.
TGCCGCGGAAGGCAAGGGTTTCGGAGAAACCCGCCCGGCCGTCACGGGCGCCGGTGATCGGTTCCGATCACCGGGATTTGGTATAAACCCATGTCTCCGGGAACCAACGGTTCCCGGAGTGATAAAAGCAATCAGATTTGGCCCAAGGCGGGCTTTTGGAAATGGTGCTGGTATTCCTCGATGGCTTTGGATTCGTCGAATTCCTTTTCCATCTTGGACACCACCACCGTCGCCACGCCATTGCCGATCAGATTGGTGATGGCGCGGGCTTCGGACATGAAGCGGTCAACGCCCAGCAACAGGGCCAGCCCTTCCACGGGCAGGCTGCCGGTGGCCGACAAGGTGGCCGCCAGGGTGATGAAGCCGCCGCCGGTCACCGCCGCCGCGCCCTTGGACGTCAGCATCAGCACCACCATGATGGTCAGTTGGTGCCACAAGGTCAGATCAATGTCATAGGCCTGAGCAATGAAGATGGCAGCCATGGACAGGTAAATCGAGGTGCCATCCAGGTTAAAGGAATAGCCGGTGGGAATGACCAGACCGACCACCGGCTTGGAACAGCCGAAGCGTTGCAGCTTTTCCATCATCCGCGGCAAGGCCGATTCCGACGATGACGTGCCCAGCACGATCAGGATTTCATCCTTGATGTAATGCAGGAAGCGCAGCAGGCTGAACCCGAAGATACGGGCGATGGTGCCCAGAACCACGAAGATGAACAGGGCCATGGTGATATAGACCGACGCCATCAACTGGCCCAGCGAGCTGAGACTGCCCACGCCATATTTGCCGATGGTGAAGGACATGGCGCCAAAGGCACCCAAGGGGGCAACGCGCATGACGATGCCGATCACCCCGAACATGGCATGGCCGACTTTTTCCAAAAAGCCTTCCACCATCTTGCCCCGCTCGCCCATGGCCGCCAGGGCGGTCCCGAACAAAATGGCGAAAAGCAGGATTTGTAGCAGATCACCCTTTTCAAAGGCGCTGACCACATTCTCCGGGATCAGATTCAGGAAAAAATCCACCATGCCGTGCTCGTGGGCAGCCGTGGCATATTTGGCGACGGCTTTGGCATCCAACTGCCCCTGAACCACATGCATGCCGCTGCCGGGACGGACCAGATTGACCACCAGCAGGCCGATGGCCAGGGCAAAGGTGGTGACGATCTCGAAATAAAGCAGGGCCTTGCCACCGACCTTGCCCACTTTCTTCATGTTGCCCATGGACGAAATGCCGGTGACCACGGTAATGAAGACGATGGGGCCGATCACCATCTTGATCAGACGGATAAAGGCTTCACCCAGGGGTTTCATCTCGACCGCCACGCTGGGGGCGAAATGCCCCAACAGAACGCCGATGACGATGGCGGTCAAAACCTGAAATGTCAGGTTGGTATAGATCTTCCCCTTTTTCCGCTTAGGAGCCGGTGCAGGATGCATGACACGTTTCCTCTGGTCCGAAATCCAAGCGCCTCAAGGACGCACGCATTCCCTATGCGCAAGCCGCGTGCCAAGCCGGATGACCAGGATTTCCGCCATTTTGACGGCCATCAGAGTGAAAAACCGCATAACCGGCCAGTTCCGCCGTGCGGAAATCCGCCCACATAGCAATAATATTTCTTTTATTCGCAACATCCTTCGCGATAGCTGCGCTGCAACATTCCCGTTTTCACATTAAATTTCGTTCATCGGGTCCATGCCGTACTCATCATCCCCACCGCCATCGGCGGGACGTACCCCCTGGCATTGGCTGGCCGTGGCCCTGGTGCTGGCCCCGCTGGCCGCGTGGATTGGCGGCGTCCTGGGCGAAAATTCCGCCAGCCAGGATGTCGCCGCCGCCGCCGCCGGGCGCGGCGCCTTGTACCGCACCTTGCTGCAACGGGAATTGGAACGCCCCAGCGGCATTCCGCTGACCCTGGCCCGTGACCCGCTGGTCATGGACACCCTAGCCGGTTCCCAGGACGCGGCGGCGCAGCTGAACGAGGTGATGGCCGATCTGGTCCAGGCGGCGGAACTGACCGATTTATATCTGATGGATGCCAAGGGGATGGTGCTGGCCGCCAGCAATGCCCGCGACCCCATCAGCTTCATCGGCCATGATTTCAGTTTCCGCAGCTATTTCACCCATGCCATGCAGGGCAAGGCCGGGCATGAATTCGCCATCGGCACCACGTCCCAGGTCCCCGGCTACTACGTGGCTCAGCCGATCATGACCACTGGTCGCCCCCTGGGCGTGGTGGTGGCCAAGGTAGAGCTGACCCGGCTGGAGAAATTATGGGCCAACAACCCCGAACGGCTGATGCTGATCGACCGGGCCGGGCGGGTGCTGCTGACCAATGTGACCGGACTGCAATTCCAACCCATGCCGGTCTTTTCCGGCGCTGGCCGGTTGCGGGTGGAAGGCATCGGCTATATGGCCCAGGAATTCGCCTTGCCATGGGATCAGTGGCGTCTGGCGGTTCTGTCCCCCACCCAGCCCATCCAATCCCGCCGGTTGGGCTGGGCCGCGGCCGGGGGAATCGGCGTGCTGTTGATCCTGCTGCTGACCTATGCCGCCACCGAACGCCGCCGGACCGCCCTGGCCATCGCCCATTATGAACGCAACAGCCGGGTGGCGGTGGAAGCGGAATTGGGGCGCCGGACAGCGGAACTTTTGCAAGCAACCAAATTGGCCACCATCGGCCAGATGGCGGCCGGCATGGTCCACGAGGTCAACCAACCCCTGGCGGCCATCCACGCCTTTGCCGGCAATGCCCAGCGTTTCATGGAATTGGGCAAACTGGACAAGGTCAGTGGCAATTTGACCGAAATCGCCGTTCAGGTGGAACGGCTGGCGGAAATCACCCGCAGGCTCAAAGGCTTTGCCCGCCGCCCGGACAAGGCGACCACCCCCCTTTCCCTGGTGGATATCACCATGCAGGTTCTAAGTCTGCTGGGGCCACGCCTGCGGGAACAAGGCGTCACCGTCAGTTTTCAGCCCGATCCCGGCCCCAATGCGGTAATGGCCGAACGGGTGCGGCTGGAACAGGTTTTGGTCAATCTGATCAGCAATGCCCTGGACGCCATGAAACCCACCGAGGATGGCGCCCTGTCCATCACCATCCACCGCACCGAAACCCAGACCCGGATGGATGTGGCCGATACCGGCCCCGGCATTCCCGACAAATTCCTGCCCCACCTGTTCGAACCCTTTTACACAACCAAACCCGCGGGCGAGGGGTTGGGGCTGGGATTGTCAGTATCCTCGTCCATCGTCCGCGATTTCGGTGGTACGCTGACCGCCAATAACCGTGCCGAAGGCGGGGCCGTCTTTATCCTGACCCTACCCAACGCCATGCCCGCATCACAACCGCCCGAGACACCGTGATGGATACCGTTTTGCTGGTCGATGATGACCGCCCGGTGCTGATGGCCGGTGAACAAACCCTGGAACTGGCCGGGTTCACCGTGCTGTCCTGTTCCACCGCCGAACAGGCATTGGAAATCCTGACCCGCGCCCAGCCTACGGTGGTCGTCACCGATATGCGCATGCCCGGCATGAACGGCATGGAATTGCTGGCCCGTATCCGTGATCTGGATGGCGAGTTGCCGGTGGTCCTGGTCACCGGCCATGGCGATGTGGCCATGGCGGTGCGGGCCATTCACGCCGGGGCCTATGATTTCGTCGAAAAACCCACCCCGCCCGAAATGCTGGCCGATGTGGTGCGCCGCGCCGCCGAACGCCGCCGCCTGGTTCTGGAAAACCGCCATCTGCGCAATGAATTGGCCGAAACCGGCGAATTCGGCATCATCGGCCGCACCCCGGCAATGGATCGGCTGCGCCGGACCATCGCCGCCATCGCCGATACCGATGCCGACGTGCTGGTTTGGGGGGAAACCGGCACCGGCAAGGAAATGGTCGCCCGCGCCCTGCACGCCCAGGGACGGCGGCGCAGCCATCCCTTTGTTGCGCTCAATTGCGGCGCCATGCCCGAAAGCATCGTGGAAAGCGAATTGTTCGGCCACGAAGCCGGGGCCTTTACCGGCGCCGGGAAACGCCGGGTGGGCCGCATCGAACATGCCGGGGGCGGCAGCCTGTTCCTGGACGAAATCGAAAGCATGCCCCTGTCCCTTCAGGTGAAAATCCTGCGGGTGCTGCAAGAACGCGCGGTCGAACCATTGGGGTCCAACGCCCTGGTTCCAGTGGATTTGCGGGTTATCGCCGCCACCAAGACCGATCTGAAACAGGCTGCCGCCGAAGGTGGCTTCCGCCAGGATTTGTTTTATCGCCTGAATGTGGTGGTGATCACCATTCCGCCCCTGCGCGACCGCCGCGACGACGTTCCCTTGCTGCTGCGCCATTTCATCCAGCAGGCATCAGGCCGCTATAACCGCGAACCCCCGGCCCTGCCCCCCGGCGCCCTGGATCGGCTGATGGCCCATGACTGGCCCGGCAATGTACGGGAATTGCGCAATTGCGCCGACCGCTTCGTGCTGGGGCTGGGGTTGTTGGATGATGACAGCGGCGCCCCCCTGGCCCAGACCCCCCATCTAACCCTGCCCGAACGGGTGGATTTGTTCGAAAAAACCGTGATCGAACAGGAATTGGCCCGCGCTTCGGGCGATGTGGCCCAAACCCTTCAAGCGCTGGGGATTCCGCGCAAGACCTTTTATGACAAATTGCGCCGCCACGGCATCACCCGCGCCGATTTCGAGGAATGAACGCCCTGCGCACTGGACAATCCACCACTTCCGCACTAGTAGAAACTCCCTGACTTTTCTTGCGACATGGTGATGACCGAACCTATCCGCCCTGCCAAACTGGCCGACACCATTGCCGAGCGGCTGGAACAGCTTATCCTGGAAGGGTCATTGCGCCCCGGCGAACGCCTGCTGCCCGAACGCGAACTGGCGCTGAAATTCGACGTCTCGCGCCCATCCCTGCGCGAAGCCCTGGAAAAGCTGGAACGCAAGGGGCTGATTTATGCCGGCAAGGGGGGCGCCGCCCATGTGGCGCCGCTGCTGGGGGCCGATTTCACCGACCCGCTTTCGGCCATCTTCCAAAGCCGCCCCGAAACCACCTTTGACTATCTGGAATTCCGCGCCATCGTCGAAGGCTCGACCGCCTATCTGGCGGCCCTGCGCAGTACCGATGTGGACCGCGAAATCCTGCGCGACTGCTTCGAAAAAATGGAAACCGCCCACGGCAAGGAAGACCCGACAGAAGAAGCGGATACCGATACCGATTTCCACCAAGCCCTGTACGAAGCATCCCATAACGTGGTGATGCTGCACATCATGCGGTCCCTGGCCGACATGCTGCGCAAGGATGTTTTCTATAACCGTGGCAAGCTTTACGCCCGCAAAGGCGTGCGCGAATTGCTGTTGGAACAACACCGCGCCGTTTATCTGCGGGTGATGGATGGCGACCCCGAAGCCGCCCGCACCGCCGCCGAAGCCCATATTAACTTCACCCGCGACGCCCTGATGGAAATCGCCAAGGCCGACGCCCGGTTAGAGGTGTCGCTGCGGCGGATTGCCAGAAGTGATATCGTGGCGCAGCCACGTAAAGGGACGTAATACCAAATCCCGGTGAGTGAAACTCATAGGGATTTGGTTAGGCCCAAGGGGCCGCGCGGCTTACGCCGCGGAAGGCAAGGGTTTCGAAGAAACCCGCCCGGCCGTCACTGGCGCCGGTGATCGGTTCCGATCACCGGGATATGGTATAAGCGGGGCGGCTGCCCCGGCCCCGCTTGGAGGCTTACGCCTCCAAACCTCTTTTCTTTTTTCTCCTGGATACCGTCCACCCCATCAATTCAAAGGGTGGCCGGTATGCCAATATCAACGGCCAATTTCATTGACCGTTGTACAGCCCTCGCCGGGCGCGGGCCATCCGACCGCTTGGCCGCCGCTGCAATGGCGGCCCAAGGGGCCGCGCGGGATATGTTAACCAACCCGGACGTTCTTGAACTGCCAGGGATCGGTTCCATCCACGTCTTCGGGGAACAAAGCCCCGCGCCCGGCCAAGGGCGTCCAGTCGGTATAGACCCCCACCACCGGCCCCAAATAGGGTGAACAAATTTCCAGAACACGGGCGAAATCCATTTCGTCCGGCTCCACCACCCCACGATCCGGGTTTTCCAACGCCCAGATCATTCCCGCCACCACGGTCGAGGTGACTTGCAGGCTGGTGGCGTTATTGTGGGGACACAGGCTGCGGGCTTCGCCGATGGACAATTGCGACCCGAACCAATAAGCCCCCTTGGCATGACCGGCCAGCAGCACCCCCAACTCATCAACGCCGCCGGTGATTTCATCCATCATCAAACGTTGGCGGGCCGGAGCCTGCCATTCCTTGCCTGCCAATTCGTGCAAGGATGCAATGGCGTCGTCGCAGGGATGATAGGCATAGTGAACGGTGGGGCGATACAGCACCTTATCCCCATCGACCACGGTGTAATAATCGGAAATGGAAATGGATTCGCTGTGGGTGACCAGGAAACCGTGAAAGGGTCCTTCCTTTGGGGTCCAGGTCCGCACACGGGTCGCCGCGCCGGGGCGATTCAGATAAATGGCCGCGCCGGACCCGAAATCATGGCGCACCCCATCATGGGGCCAATGGCGTTCATGGCTGCCCCAGCCCAATTCGGCCGGCTGGCATCCTTCGCCGACAAAGCCGTCGATGGACCAGGTGTTGACGAACTCACCCGGATCACGGGGACGGCCCGCCGAAACCTGGGTATCGCGTTCCGCCACATGGATCACCTTGACCGACAGGGCATGGGCCAGGGCCGCCCATTGCTCCCGACTGGTGGGAACGGCCACATCCATCCCGGTGTCACGGGCGATGTTCAGCATGGCTTGCTTGGCGAAATGGCTGACCAGACCGGGATTGGCCCCGTGGGTCATGATCGCCGTGGGCATGGGCCGGGTGGTCGAAGCCTTCAGAGCCAAGGCCGATTCGCGCAAGGCGTAATTGGATCGCTGGCTGGGCGACAGGCCGGGATCGGTATAGCCGCCAGCCCAAGGCTCGATACAGGTATCCAGATAAAAGGCACCCTTTTCCCAAGCCAATTCCACCAGCGCCAGAGAGGACACGTCCACCGACACGTTTAAGATAAAGTCACCCTTGCCCAACATGGGGGACAGGACGTCGCGGTAATTATCCGGCGTCAGCGGATTGATCAGAAAAGTAACGCCGTATCTGGCGGCTACCTCCTGCCCGCGTGGGTCCGCAGTGATAATGGTGATCCGCGACGGTTCCATACCCAGATGGCGCAGAATCATGGGCAAACTACCCTGCCCGATACTGCCGAAACCGATGATGATCAGCCGGCCCGCAAAATTAACGTGGTTGGTCATCGTATCGTTCTCCCCTCGGGGGGCCTGTCGTATCGCCCGGCCCCCCGTTCGCTCTGAATTCAAAGGCCGTTGGTCCTTTGTCCTCTTGCTTGGTTACCCAGTCGCCGCCCGGAAAGACGGCGTGTTGCTACGTGTTAACTCTTTGCTCACCGCACTCCGGCGGGGTCAGTTTTCGTTTGCCGCACTCCGGCGGCGGGGCGTCTCCAGCATGGCCTGATCGCGGACATCCTGCACGCGAATTTGATCAAAACCATTAAACGCAGTGCGCAAGCACTGGCCATAGGCGCCCAATTGACCGATTTCGATCCAGTCGCCTTCGTGGATATCGGCGGGCAGATAAAACGGCCCGGCCATCCGGTCGGCGGAATCGCAGGTGGGGCCGAAAAAGGCAAAAGCCATCATGGGGGCGCTGCTTTCCGCCCCATCCGCCCGGATCATCCGGCAGGGGAAGCGAAAAGCCGGCACACCGGCATCGGACAAACCGCCATAAACCCCATCATTGATGAACAGATGATCGCCCCGACGGCCTTCGACCCGCACCACGATGGACTGGCCGCCCGCCACCAGGGCACGGCCCGGTTCGCACCAGATTTCGGTTTCGGCGGACAAATTCAGCCGGGCGATCCCCCCACGGATGGCGTTGATGAAATCTTCCAAGGGCGGCGGAGTGACGCCGGGATAGCTGACCGGGAAACCACCGCCCACATCCAGCATGTCGATGGCCACGCCGCTTTGGTCGATCACCTGCCCGGCCATGACCAAGGCACGATCCCAGGCGGTGGGGTCCAGACATTGGCTGCCCACATGAAAACACAGCCCCACCCGCCCGGACACCGCACGGGCGCGCACCAGCAAACGGGCGGCCAGATCGGCATCGGCGCCGAATTTGCCGGACAGATCGTAAACCGCATTGCCCTTGGGCAGGCCCAGACGCACCACCAGCCCCAGATCGGCACTGGCGCCGCCGATTTCGGCCAATACCTTGTCCAATTCCTCGGCACTGTCGATGACGAAATCGCGCACACCATGCTGGCCCCAGGCTTCGGCGATGGCCGGACGCGATTTCACCGGATGCATGAAATGAATATGGGCATCGGGGAACAGCCCGCGCACCAACCGCACTTCCTGGGCCGAAGCACAATCGAAATGACGCACGCCCCCCAGCCACAGGGACCGCAGCACGGAACGGTCAGGATTGCACTTGACCGCATACAGCACCCGGCCATTGGCCAAGGCGCCGCCTTGGAACAAGGAGACGAAATCATGGGCGGCGGCAACCAGATCGCCAGGACGGCGGCAATAAAGCGGCACCGATGGCTGGCTGGCCAAAACCACCTGGGACACCGACGGCAGCAGCGGACGAACGACCGGGCGCGACCGGCGCAACAGCGGCGCGGCATCGGGGACAGTGTGCAGCACATTCCGGGGAACGGCGCGGAAACGCATGTGGCTCATCAGAACCTCCTCGCAAGGCGAGACAACGACGGGGACTCACCCGCAGGCCGAACCGGGCCGCGGACGTGGACTCGACGAAGACGCGGACAGCCATGACGCGGTACGACAGGATCGCACCGGCAGACCGCCGCTAGATACTCGCCTTCAACGTGGAAATTTGGGTCACTGCCTGGGTCATAACGACCATGTCCACCTCCCTTAAGGGGTTACCGGCCCACTTTTGACCGGCTCTCCACCAAAAAGGACGCGTCCGTCGTTGCTTGACCCCCCTGATCCCCATACCGGAACCAGCATTACGGATCGGGCCATGGGCACGTGCGTTATGCGTCGCGGTCTATATAACTCGGATGACCACAGGAATCAAGGGAAGATACGGCCCGTTTTCGGGCCGGATTACCCCTGAAGCGACAAATACCCCCACACCAGTGATGCGGCGGCCAAGCTGGTGATTTCGGCCCAATCATAGGCGGGGGCTACCTCCACCATATCCATGCCGGCCCAGGACAATCCATCCAGCCGTTTCAGGATGCCCATGGCTTGCCAGGTCAGCAGGCCGCCCACTTCCGGGGTACCGGTACCGGGGGCACAGGATGGGTCCAGGGCGTCGATATCGAAGGACAGATACACCGGTGCCGTACCCACCACCTGGCGGATACGCTGGGCGACCGCCGCCGGATTGGACAGGTGGACATCTTCGGCGGTGATGATGGTGACGCCCTGGGCCAGGGTCCAATCGTGGATTTCGCGCTGGACCGGGCTGCGGATACCGATCTGTACCATGCGGGCGGGGTCCACCAGCCCTTCGGCCAAAGCATGATAGAACACCGACCCATGGGCCAGGGTTTGGCCGAAATTATCGGGCCAGGTGTCCAGATGGGCATCGAAATGCACCAATCCCAACGGCGCCCCCAGCCGTCCTTTCAAAGCCCGCAGCAATGGCAGGGCAATCGTGTGATCACCACCCAGGGCCACCAGATGGGAAAACGCCCTGGCCTGATCCTCGATAGCGGCCAGCGATGCGGGAATATCGCCCAAGGCCAGGGCGAAATCCCCCATATCGGCCACCCCCATGGCCGACGGATCGCGCCAATTGGCCGGGTTGTCCCCATCCACCAGCATGCGGCTGGCGGCACGGATGGCATTGGGGGCCAGCCGGGCGCCGGGGCGGTTGGTGGTGCCCAAATCGAACGGAATGCCCGCCACGACGAACCGTGCCCCGGCATCGCGGCAGGATGTTCCCAGGAATGTGGGCGGCAAAGCATAGGTCGGGGTCATGGCCATGGCGGATCAATCCCTGCCGGAGGTGGGGGAAAAAGATGGCGGTGCGCTGGGAAGACAGGGGTGGAACAGCCGGTCCATTTCCAAACGCAACATGGCGATGCCGTCATTGACCGGCACGTCCACATCTTTCCAGGTGATGGTCTGGCCTGCGGCCACGGCGCGGATCAGGGCGATATTCTGGGCCATGCCCAATGGCAATGCCTGAGCGGCCAGGGCTTGGGTGGCGGGCAGCAGCCGCCCCCAGACGGTGGCGCCGCCCATGCCATCCAATCGGGTTCCGGGGGCCAGATCGGTTTTGGCCACCGCCACCACATCGGCGACGAATCCCGATGCCGTGCAATGCCCCTGGCCCAGCAGACAGGCCCGCGCCACCGACAGACCGGTTTCCACCCCGGCCAAGGGGGCCGGGCGCCATTGGGCGCCATACATTCCGGCATCATCGGTGATCAAGCCCCGGTCGCGCCAATCCTGGGGCGCCACTTCCAGCGGCATCTGAAAGGTGACAAAGGCCCCGCCATCCAGCGGATGGGCGACCCGGCGGCCGTCGCGTTCCTGCGAACTGACCATTTCAATCTGCCCCATGGCATCCAACCGCCCGCCATCGCGATGGGGTTTCATCAACCGGGCCAGATCGTCGATGCCGCAGGCGGGAACCACCGGCCCGGTCTGGGGCGGCGTCAATCCGGTGGCATTGGCGGCAGCGGCCATTTCCACCGCCATCATCGACCCGTCGGCCAAGGCGGTATGAACCATGGGGTTCAAGGCCCGCATGCGCACCTGATCGGCGGTCAGCCCCAAATGATCCCAGATGGTGGCGGGGGTAAGGCCATGATGGGCAGGCAGCCAGCGGCACCCGCGTCCGGCAGCGGCCACGGAAAACCCCGCCCCTTGCGCCCATTCCACCAAAGAGGCGACCCGTGCGGGCAATGTCCCCCGCGCCAAGGTGTAAACCACCGATTCCGCCCGCGCCTTGGCCGCCAACATGGGACCGGCCAAGGCATCGGCCCCCATGTTCAGACTGACCACATGCAACCCGGCCCCCAAGGCCGCCAGGGCATGACGCACCCCATCCTGGGGATCGGTGGTGGCGTCCACCAGCACGTCCAGCCCCGCTTCCCCCCACAGGGCGCCGTCATCGGTGGTCACCCAGGTCCCCCCCGAAGCCAGGGCATCGGCCAAGGTCCGGGCCACCGCCTTCATCGGCGACCACCCGGCCAGGGCCAGGGCGGTTGCGGCCCGCCCGGCCTCGATATCGGCCACGGCGGCCACATGCAGGCCGATGGTATGGCGGGCCTGCACCAAAAAGGCGGTTCCCATGCGCCCGGCCCCGATCAGCCCCACACGCACCGGCTTTCCATCCCGTTCCCGCACCGCCAGCAACTGACCGATACTCATGCCGCCTGATCCCCTGCCACACTTCAACGAGTTGGTCGTCCTGACGAAAATTGAACGGGGGCATCCGTGGCCCCACCATGTGCAACGCCAGCCGCCCAGCGTCAAGGCGGCATCGTCATTCCTGCATGGGGGAAATGCATGGACTGACCGCTTGTTTTATCAGTTCCCCCGCCCAACATGATTGGATAATGCATCAATCATGTCATGAAAAAAATTTTGCAGATAATCCTGACTGACGGGAAAAGCCAAGCAAAATTTAACACCCCTGTGTTAGCCTGTGTTTCGTAGCTGCCAAGTCGAAGGAAGTCCAGATGGACGCTTTTGTACTGCACTGCCCTATGCTTTCCCGGCCTGAGTTCAACTCTTCGCCGGGTCCGCTGCCCTGTGCCGCGCCCTGTGCCGTCGGCCGACCGCGTTTTCCCGCCATGATCCCCGCCTGCTGAATGGAGTGAACGGATGTATCCTCCTGACGACATCTTTTCGCAGTATGCCCGCGCCTATGAAGGCCGCAAGGATGTGGAGCTAAGCCTGCTGGACTATCTGCAAGGCTGCCGCGACGACCCCATGATGTACGCATCGGCGGCGGAACGGATGATCGCCGCCATCGGCGAGCCGGAAACCGTCGATACCGCCAAGGATGCCCGGCTGTCCCGCGTCTTCATGAACCGCACCATCCGCATTTATCCGGCTTTCGCCGAATTTTACGGCATGGAAGAAACCATCGAACGGATCGTCGGCTATTTCCGTCATTCCGCCCAAGGGTTGGAAGAACGCAAGCAGATATTGTATCTGCTGGGTCCGGTGGGTGGCGGCAAATCATCCCTGGCCGAACGGCTGAAGGCATTGATGGAGAAATATCCCATCTATGTCCTGAAGGCGGGCAAGGAAGTCAGCCCCATGTTCGAAAGCCCGCTGGGATTGTTCGACCCCGAGGTGATGGGCGACACCTTGGCCGACACCTATGGCATCCCCAAACGCCGCCTGCCCGGATTGATGAGCCCCTGGGCGGTGAAGCGGCTGGAGGAATTCGGCGGCGACATTTCCAAATTCAAGGTGGTGAAGGTCTATCCATCGCGGCTGAAACAGATCGGCGTGACCAAGACCGAACCCGGCGACGAAAACAATCAGGACATATCGACCCTGGTGGGCAAGGTCGATATCCGCAAATTGGAAATGTTCAGCCAGAACGATCCCGACGCCTATTCATTTTCCGGCGGCTTGAACCGCTGCTCGCAAGGGCTGATGGAATTCGTCGAAATGTTCAAGGCCCCCATTAAGATGCTGCACCCGTTGCTGACCGCGACGCAGGAAGGCAATTATGCCGGGTCGGAAAACATTGGCGCCCTGCCCTATCAGGGCGTGATCCTGGCCCATTCCAACGAAGCGGAATGGCAAAGTTTCAAGAACAACAAAAATAACGAAGCCTTCATCGACCGCATTTGCGTGATCAAGGTGCCTTATTGCCTGCGGGTGACCGAGGAACAAAGGATCTATGCCAAGCTGATCAGCAATTCCGAACTGTCCCAGGCGCCATGCGCCCCCTCTACCTTGGAAATGCTGGCCCGCTTCTCGGTCCTGTCGCGGCTGAAGGAACACGAAAACTCGAACCTGTTTTCAAAAATGCGGGTCTATGACGGCGACAACGTCAAGGAAACCGACCCCAAGGCCAAACCCATGCAGGAATACCGGGATACCGCCGGCGTGGATGAAGGTATGGACGGCATTTCCACCCGCTTCGCCTTCAAGGTGCTGTCATCCACCTACAATTACGACAACACCGAAGTCGCCGCCGATCCGGTCCATCTGATGTATGTGCTGGAACAAAGCATCCGCCGCGAACAATTCCCGGAAGAGACGGAAAAGAAATATCTGGAGTTCATCAAGGGGGAACTGGCCCCGCGCTATGCCGAATTCATCGGCAATGAAATCCAGAAAGCCTATCTGGAAAGCTATCACGATTACGGTCAGAACGTGTTCGACCGTTATGTGGATTATGCCGATGCCTGGATCGAGGATCAGGATTTCAAGGACCCCGATACCGGACAATTACTGAACCGCGATTTGCTTAATCAGGAATTGTCCAAGATCGAAAAGCCTGCGGGCATCGCCAACCCCAAGGATTTCCGCAACGAAGTGGTGAAATTCGCCCTGCGGTCGCGGGCATCCCATAAGGGGAAAAACCCGTCCTGGATATCTTATGAAAAAATCCGGGAAGTCATTGAAAAGCGCATGTTCAGTCAGGTTGAAGACTTGCTGCCGGTCATCAGCTTTGGGTCAAAGAAAGATTCCGACACGGAAAAGAAACATTACGATTTCGTCGCCCGGATGACCGAACGGGGATACACCGAACGCCAGGTGCGAAGATTGGTGGAATGGTACATGCGGGTGAAACAGGCAGGGTGATCGCCCATGAACATCATTGACCGGCGACTTAATCCCAAAGGTAAAAGCCTGGCCAACCGCCAGCGTTTCTTGCGCCGCGCCCGCCAACAAATTCAAAAGGCGGTGCGCGAGGCGTCAGGCGACCGGTCCATCACCGATGTCGCCAATGGGGAACAGGTTTCCATCCCCATGGACGGATTGCGCGAACCGACCTTCCGCCCCGCCGCCCAAGGCGGGCGGCGGGATTTCGTGGTGCCGGGCAATCATGACCATGTGGCTGGCGACCTGATCCCCAAGCCGCCGCCCGATCAGGGCAAAAGCGGACAGCAAGGCAGCCCCGATGGCGGGGGCGAGGATGCATTCCGCTTTCTGCTGTCGCGGGAAGAGTTTCTGGATATCTTCATGGATGATCTGGAACTACCCGATCTGGTCAAACAGAACATCCGAAAAACCGAAAGCTTTTCCCAGGCCCGCGCCGGATTTTCGGTGTCTGGATCGCCGTCCAATCTGAACATGGTCAGGACCATGCGCAATTCGCTGTCACGGCGGATCGCATTGAAACGGCCCAAACCCGACGACATCCGCGCCCTGGAAGAAGAGATCCGCGATCTGGAACGTCAGGGCGGACAGGCCGAACGGCTGAGCGAATTGCGGGCCGAGTTGGAACGTCTGCTGACCCGCTCCAAACGGGTGCCATACATTGACCCTCTGGATGTGCGCTATAACCGTTTCGAGCATGTGCCGAAACCCATCACCCAGGCGGTGATGTTCTGCCTGATGGATGTGTCCGGGTCCATGACCGAACACATGAAGGATCTGGCCAAACGGTTTTTCATGCTGCTGTACCTGTTCTTGAACCGCCGCTACGGCCACGTGGACATCGTCTTTATCCGCCACACCCATGAAGCCAAGGAAGTGGACGAACAGACCTTTTTCCATTCCACCGAAACCGGTGGCACCATGGTTTCCACGGCATTGGACGAAATGCGCCGGATCATCCAGGACCGGTACTCCCCCGGCGACTGGAACATCTATGCCGCCCAGGCATCCGATGGCGACAACGCCACATCCGACAATGCCCGCACCGTGCAATTGCTGGAACAGGTGTTGCTGCCCCAGACCCAATATTTCGCCTATATCGAGGTGGGGGCGGAATACAAGGATTGGCTGGGCCGGGAAACCGACCTGTGGCGGACGTATAAGGATGTCGCCAAACCCGGCGGCAATCTGGCCATGCGCAAAGTCCGGGTCCGCAGCCAGATTTTCCCGGTGTTCCGCGATCTGTTTTCCAAGGAGCGCGCCCATGGTGGAAGCTGACGAAAGCACCTTGCTGTATAGCGGCGCCGATTGGGATTTCACCAAGGTTCAGCGAGTCCACGACGCCATCCAGCGCATCGCCGTGGATGAAATGGGGCTGGACACCTATCCCAATCAGATCGAAGTGATCACCGCCGAACAGATGTTGGACGCCTATTCCAGCATCGGCCTGCCGCTGATGTATAAACACTGGTCTTTCGGCAAACGCTTTGCCCATGACGAATCCATGTACCGCAAGGGCATGCGCGGACTGGCTTATGAAATCGTCATCAATTCCAATCCCGGCATCAGCTACATCATGGAAGAAAATTCCATGTCCATGCAGGCATTGGTCATTGCCCATGCCGCCTTTGGCCACAACCATTTCTTCAAGAACAACGCCCTGTTCCGCCAGTGGACCGATGCAGACGGCATCTTGGATTATATGGAATTCGCCAAGGACTATATCGCCCATGCGGAAGAACGACATGGCCACCATCTGGTTGAACGGGTTCTGGATGCCGCCCACGCCCTGATGGATCATGGCGTCCACCGTTATCCCCGCAAACGCGGTTTGGACCTGCGGCAGGAACAGGCGCGCGAACGTGAACGGCGCGACTATTTCGAAAAAAATTACAACGACCTGTGGCGCACCGTCCCCCGCTCCAGCCACCCCCGCGCCGAAGCGGATTCATCCGCCGCCCGTCGTCAGGCCCTGCATCTGCCCGAAGAAAACATTCTGTATTTCCTGGAAAAGAACGCCCCGAAGCTACTGCCCTGGCAGCGCGAGATTCTACGCATTGTCCGCAATGTATCGCAGTATTTCTATCCCCAGCGGCAAACGAAGGTGATGAACGAAGGCTGCGCCACCATGGTCCACTACCATATCCTGACCCGGATGCATGAACGCGGCCAGATCAGCGATGGCGCCTATATGGAAATCCTGCATTCCCATACCAATGTGGTCTTCCAGCCCGGCTTTGACGACCCGCGCTATTCAGGGCTTAACCCCTATGCCCTGGGTTTCGGCATGATGCAGGATATCAAACGCATCTGCGAAACCCCCAGCGATGAAGACCGCGAATGGTTCCCCTATATGGCGGGCAATGGCGACCCGTGGGGGACATTGCGCGACGCCTGGGCCAATTACCGCGATGAAAGCTTTATCCAGCAATTCCTGTCGCCGACCCTGATCCGAAAGATGCGGCTGTTCGCCATCCATGACGATGATCAGGAAGCGAACATGCGGGTCAGCCATATTCATGACGAACGGGGATATCGCGGGGTCCGCCAGGCTTTGGCCCGATCCTACGACATCAGCCACACCGATCTGGACATTCAGATCACCGATGTGGACTTGTCCGGCGACCGCAGGTTGGTCCTGCATCACCGGGTCCGCGACGGCATCCGCCTGGACGAAGATCAGGCGGTGCTGGTGCTGCGCCATGTGGCCAATCTGTGGGGCTATGACGTGCGGATGATCGAAGTCGATGCCCAGACCGATGCGGTCTTGCACGAGTTCGAAGATATCTCCCCCACCATCACCCTGGCATGATTCTAGCGGTCCGCCCAGCGCCCATTGCGGGCGCGGCCAAGCAATCCACAGGATTGCGCCCGGCGAGGGACAAACATAATCCCAGATCACAGATATTGCCGAGCGGTCTTGATCGGAACAGATCAATACCGCCCGGCATCAGGTCGATACCCCATGGATGAATAAAATTACAAACAAATACACTTAACAATAATCATCAGAATACCCGCATCAACATTATCCATTTACCTACAGTTCACACCTGATTGCACTTCGCACCTGCACCATGCACTATGTCCATGGTTAGATTTTTTGGCGAGGTGTTTATCATGTTGGTGACATGGGATGACGCCCAGGCCTTGGGCCACGACGATGTGGATCACAGCCACCATTTGGTGATCGAAGCCATCAATCTGATCAACGAGCCACCGCCATCATCGTCCGGCCAGGAAGAAAGCCGCCGGTTGCTGCCCCTGCTGGAACAATCCCTGTCCAGCCACTTCCAAGCGGAAGAAAAGGCACTGGCCGCCAGCCGGGGACAGGCGATCATGGCCACCCATCGGCTGGAACACGATAATTTCCTGAATACCCTGTCCGCCTTGCGCCGGGAACAGGATCAGGGGCAGGACATTGCTGGCCTGCTGCTGCTCAATCTGGTTTGTTTCTTGATGTCGCATCTGCGCGGCACCGATCTCAGCAACGCCACCCCTCGCCCTGCCCTGCGTCGCGCCGCCTGATCATACCCCTATGCCGCCCGCCAAAACCGGGTGGCAGACGGAAGAGGGAGCCAACGGGGGCCGGCTCCCTCTTTCATTTCGCGCGGCCAAACAATCCAGCGGATTTCGACCCGATGCGGTCGAAATCCGCCCTAATCCAGCCGCCAGTTTTCCACCCACAGGGTACTTAGGTCCTGATGTCCGGTGGGCACCAGACCCTTCATGGTCTTGGGCAGGATAAAGGCTTCGGCCCGGAAGAACAAAGGCAGGGCGGGCAAATCCTCGGCATACAGGGCTTGCAGGCGCGACCACAGGATTTGGCGTTTATCCCGGTCCAGTTCCACTTCGATAGCGTCAATCAACTGGTCCATGAACGCGTTGGTATAGCCCACATAATTCTGACCGGACCAATTATTGGCTTCGGTTGGGATCATGCTGGAATGCAGATTGCTTCTGGGCACGCTTTCCGGGGCGGAATACCAAGCATACATGGCCATATGGGGGAAATGACGACGGGTGACGGTTTCACCAAAGAAAATGCGCGGCGGCTCGGCCTTCAGCCGGACATCAATGCCCAGTTTGCGCCATTGCACCTGCAAGACCTGGGACACCAATTCCCGCGACCGATTGCCAGCGGTAGTCACCAATTCCAGCGACAGCGGCTCGCCCTGGGCATTGCGGCGCAGATTGCCATCCAGTTTCCATCCGGCCTGATCCAGCAATGCGGCGGCCTTGGCCGGGTCATACGTATATTTGGCCACCTGATCGTCATGCATCCGGTCCAGCGGGTTGACTGAACTGTGGGCCACCGGCTGGCGGCCGCCGAATAATTGTTTGGACAGGGCTTCCCGATCCGTGGACCACAACAACGCCTGGCGGACCCGGCGGTCGGTCAGGATCGGGTTGGACAGGTTCATATCGATATGTTCGTAAACCAGCCCGGATTTATAGATGATCTGGTATTTGGACCCGACGCGTTTGTCGAAGGCCAGGGCCTGATCCAAAGGCAGACCCAATTCACCAGCGATCATGTCCACGCCGCCAGATAAAAGATTGGCTTCCAAAGCGGCGGTGTTTTCGATGGTCTTGACGACGATACGGCGAAACGCCGGAACCGGCCCACCCCAATATGGATTGCGTTCCAGGATCACATGGCTGCCCTGAACCACGGTGGCGATACGGTAGGGGCCGTTATACAGGCCCGGATTTAACGTATCTTGTTCATAGGCGCTTTGCTGGCGGTACTGGGCCGGTTTATCAAAGCGGGCACGTTCGATATGGGCAGGGACCAAACGCAAATCGTTGACGGCATTATAGTCAAAGGTCAGCCGATCCATATGCAGGACAAAGGTTTTCTTGTCCTTGATCTCCACCTTCAGAATGCGGCGATACAGTTCCGAATTGATGATCCCCGATAACGGATGCCGTCCGGCATCGACGGTGAACAGGACATCATCGGTGGTGACCGGGGTGCCATCCCCCCATTTGGCATCGGCGCGGATGGTAAAGGTCAAGGCCACGCCCTGGCCGCCATCCACGGTCTTTTCCGTCTTGGCCAGCCCGTTTTCCAAAGTGGGCAGGCGCTCGCACAGCATGCAGGTCAAGGCCCAATTGGAATCATAGGCGGTCAGCGGCCGCAAGGCCATGTCCATGACATAGCTTTTCGCCACCATGGCTTCCATGTTGGGGTGGAAGGTGGCGGGGAATTGGGTGATACCGATGACCAGTTCATCCTTGGCCATAGCCGGGCTGGCGGCTGCCCAGGTCAGCCCCATCCCCAAGATCATTCCCAGGCTCATGACCAACCGCAGGCAATACATTCTTGCGGTCGCGACCATGCTGCCGTTCTTCATCCTTCACCCCGGGCGTTTCATGCCGAAAGCGGTGATCCTATCACCGTCAATCGGTCCTGGCGACCACGCCATGAAGTGCCAGAACCGGTTTTGACAATAAGGCAAAGGACAGGTTAAACGAAACCCAGCTATTCTTTTCCCAAATATGCGTCAAGTCTTTGGGCCTGATCAATCCACGGTTACGGCATCAGCGACATAGGCCACCACACGGTTGCGCCCCGCCCGCTTGCCGTCGTACAGCGCCCGGTCGGCATGCTCGATGGCATCATCCACCGATACCTCATGGGTCACCAAGGCCATGCCAAAGGTGGAGGTGACAGGGATAGGGGTGCCGGATGGATCGGTGATGGCCAAATGCTCAATGGAATGCCGGATGCGCTCCAACACCATGCCCCCAGTTTCCTTGGTCGCGCCGGGCAGGCAGATCAGAAATTCTTCGCCGCCATAACGATAAACGCCGTCATAGGGCCGGACGGTCTTGCGCAAGGCCGCCGCCACATGGCGCAAAACCACGTCGCCTTGGGTGTGTCCGAAGGTGTCGTTGATCTTTTTGAAATGGTCGATATCGGCCAAAGCCAGGATCAAGGGCTGGTTCTGGCGGATGGACCGGTCCCGTTCGCTGGTCAATTGGGTACGCATGCTGTGGCGATTGGGCAAACCGGTCAGGGGATCGACGGTAGCCAGGGTGGCCCACACCTCGCGCTCCAATGCCTGGGCCGTGGTGGAAAAGGCCAGGACCGCCCCCATCAGGACTTCGTAATCCGATGCATTGATGGTCTGGCCCGACCGGGCCAGGGCGGTGATCCGGGTCGCCCGCTCATGAACCGCGGCATGGTCCGCCACCAAAGTGGCAAAGCCCGCGAATTCGGACAGGGGGCCATCGCTGGATTGCTCCAGCCAGCGGTGAAAAGCGCAACTTTCCGCCCGCGGGTCCGGGATCGGGGTGCCGGCATCCCGGTTCAGCGCGGCCTGATACCAGTTTTGCAGCCAGTCCAAATGCCCGCCCAGCCCGCGCTGGAATCCTGTCAGACAGGAGAAAACATCTTCCGCTCGCACGCTGCACCCCCCCAATTTCTATACTTATGGATAGCATAGGCAATTTTCGCCGTAAGAACAGTGTGGATTTACTGGACCTATGCGAAAGGATAGGATTGTCCCCATGTGGAAAAAATTCCCACCTCGCATCGCCGTCATTTTGTACGCCATGATTTCATGGGCGGGGCTTTCCCCGTCCTGGGCGGCGGAAAGCGTGCGCGACTGTGCCGATTGTCCCGAGATGGTGCGTCTGCCCGCTGGTCTGCCGAACATGGCCAGGACCGAAGTGACCCAAGGCCAGTGGCAGGCATGCGTGGCGGCGGGGGCGTGCCCGGACCGGCAGACGCGATGGCGGGGGGAAACCATGCCCATGACCAATATCACCGCCCAGGATGCGGAAACCTATCTGTCCTGGCTGTCCGGCATGACCGGCCACCTGTACCGCCTGCCCACCGGGCGGGAATGGGAACAGGCCGCCCGTGCCGGGACCACCACCATCTTTCCCTGGGGGGATCAGATGGCGCCGGGACGCGCGGTCTGCCAGGGCTGCGATCCACGCTTTTCCCACACCCCTGCCCCGGTGGGCAGCATGGCCGCCAATTCCTTTGGCCTTTACGACATGAACGGCAATGTCTGGGAATGGACAGCCGATTGTTCTTCCCGCTCGCTGCCATTGCGGACGGGGTGTTCCCTGCGCGTCATTCGCGGGGGGTCATGGTACTTTTTCGCCCGTCAATCAGGGTCTTCATCGCAAAGCGATCAGGATTCGCAAGTCCCCAGCTATGATATCGGCTTCCGTCCTGTCATGGACAACTTTACCCCATCTCGGTGAAAGCTATCTTTTTATTATGGGTTTTTCTTCAGACATAATTATGTCGCGAATGCGACATTTATATATCCATAGTATTATTACACCATGTCATACACTCGCCAAAATGATTCAGATGCCATGGCATGAAGCATGCATGACATCCGAGCAGGCCCATGGAGCGGACGGACGGACAGGATGGCGGAACGCGACATTGTCTTGACTGGATGCGAACGGACCTTTGACAAGGATGAGATCATTGTCAGCAAGACCGATCCGAAGGGGCGGATCATCTATGTGAACGAAGTTTTCCTGGATATCGCAGGCTATACAGAGGCCGAGATTTTGGGGAAATCCCACAACGTCATCCGTCACCCCCATATGCCGCGCTGTATTTTCAAATTGCTGTGGCAAACCATTTCCGCCGGACGGGAATGCTTTGCCTATGTGCTGAACCGGGCCAAGAACGGCGATCATTATTGGGTTCTGGCTCATATCACGCCGACATTTCTGCCCGGCGGCAACGCTATCGGCAGTTATCACTCCAACCGGCGAAGCCCCCGTCCCGGAACGGTAGGCAAGATTGCCGCGCTGTATCAGGATCTGCGCCATGTGGAACTTGCCCATACCGACCCCAAGGCGGGAATGGCGGCGGCAGGTGCGGCCCTGGACCAGCGATTGAAGGATCTGGGGGTGCCCTATGATCAATTCGTCTTCGCTCTTTAAGCTTACCCTGTCTTTGGCCATCGCCGCCCTGGCGGCTTTATCCGTTCTGGTGGCGACCCTGAGCCAGGGGGCATGGGGGCAATCGGTCGCGGCCCTGGTGACTTTTGCCGCCTGCGGCGGAGCCGGTTGGTGGGTTCGCCGGATTCATGGAGGGATCGACCAAGCCAGACTGGTCCTGTCCCAGGCGGCCCAGGGGCGTTTGGATCTGCGGGTGGTGCGCATTCATGAAACCGGCACCTTGGGGCGCATGCAGCACGATGTGAACCGGCTGCTGGACCTGACCGAAGTGTTCACCAAGGAAGCCGATGCCGCCATGGGGAAATGCGCCGAAGGCCGGTATTTCCGCCATATCCTGTTGGAAGGCATGGTGGGGGAATTTTCCAGCCACGCCCGGCTGATCAATCAGGCATTGGTCAGCATGGAACAAAAAAGCCAGGAATTCGCCACCGAAGCCACCGGCATCGGCAACACCATCAAGCATCTCAGCCAAGCCATCGCCAATACGGCAGCGGGTTTGGAAGATACCGCCCAGCAGATGAGTTGCATCTCCAGCCAGACCAGCCAGCAATCGGCCACGGTGGCGGAAGCGGCGGAAACCGCATCGCAGCGGGTCAACGGCGTGGCCAGTGCCGCCGATCAGGTATCGGCAGGCATCCGCGAAGTGGCGATCCGCATTCAGGAATCCGCCGAAATGGCCGAAACCACCGTGCAGGTGGCAGGCGAAACCGACAGCGCCATCCACGGCTTGCTGAATGCCGCCGGCCGGATCGGGCAGGTGGCCGGATTGATCAGCGATATCGCCAATCAAACCAACATGCTGGCGCTTAACGCCACCATCGAGGCCGCCCGCGCCGGCGAAGCGGGCAAGGGATTTGCCGTGGTCGCGGGCGAGGTGAAGAACCTGGCCACCCAAACCGCCCAGGCGACCGAGGAAATCAGCAGCCAGATCGAAGACATCCGGGCAGCCACCAGCCATGCGGTCGAAGCGGTGCGGGATATCTCGCGCCTGATCCACCACATCAATGACAATGCCGCCAATATTGCCCAGGCCACCGGCCAGCAATCCACCGCCATGGACGGGATCAGCCACGCCATCCGTGATCTGGCGGCCAGCGTCCACACCGTGGCCAGCACCATCGGCGAAGTGTCGGAAGTGGCGGGCAGCGCATCGGGGGCGGCGCAACAGGTGCTGGTGGCGGCCGGCGACCTGGCCAATCGCACCATCGGCATGAATGATGACATCGATTCATTCGTTATTCGGGTCTGTAGCGGCATGCGGGATTGATGCGGGCCTGCCGTCCCTGATCTGCATTTTGCCTGCGGGCAAAATCCTTGGCCCCCGCCCGCGCGGGACATGATACCAATCTGCGATGAGGCGGCCTCATTGCGGCTTGCTTAGGCCCAAGAGGCCGCGCGGCTTACGCCGCGGAAGGCAAGGGTTTCGGAGAAACCCGCCCGCCGCTGAGGGCGCCGGTGATCGGTTCCGATCACCGGGATATGGTATAAGTTCTGACTTACGGCCGTTGGTCCTGCCGCCATTGCGGCGGCGGCCAAGCGGTCGGATGGCCGCGCCCGGCGAGGGACAAAATAAACCCCTGCCGCCATTGCGGCGGCGGCCAAGCGGTCGGATGGCCGCGCCCGGCGAGGGCTGGAAACGGTCAATGAAATTGGCCGTTGGTATAAGCAAGCCCGTGCTCAGCCGAACTTCAATCCGACGATCCCGATGACGATCAGGGCGATACAGCCCAGCCGGAAGGCTGTGGCCGCATCGCCGTACAGGGCCATGCCCAGCAAGGCGGTCCCGACCGTCCCAATTCCGGTCCAGACGGCATAGGCTGTGCCCAGTGGCAGGGTCTTCAGCGCCATCCCCAACAAGCCGATGCTGGCCAACATGGAAAGAATGGTCAGAATGGATGGAATCAGCCGGGTAAACCCGGCGCTGTATTTCAAGCCGACCGCCCAGCCGACTTCAAGCAAGCCAGCGATAACAAGAATGAACCAGGACATGGGGGAATGCTTCACGACAAGGAGCGGGTCGTCCCGCCGGTGGTGTTCGCTGCGTCATGGGGTCGTCCCCGCCGCATGAGGGCGGCGTTGATCGGTTCCGATCACCGCATTTTCGGATAAGACACCCCCGTGAGGGTGATTTTATCACCTCTTGTCGGAAAAAGGCATTTCGGACGTCCTTTTTTCGGAAGGTGCGATGGCATTACGGGGGTGGCTGGTCACAACTGGCAAGAGGTACCTAATGTCAAGATATACGCGACCATGGGTTGTAGCAAGTTTAGCTATTGTGTTACGCACCCAAACCGTTGATTTTTTCGGCATCATACAGAGATAAAACCTTACCATTTCAAGTTAAAAAGTTAACTATATTGTACTCATATAGACAATCTACTGATATGCGCAGGCGAAATCTGGTGTTTTTTGCAAGTGCGAAGATAGTAAATCCATAATTTTTTTTCGATATATGTTTATTGTTGCGTTGTGCACATATTACATTTTATTGCGGCAAAAGGTTCATTGCTAGAAGAGGCAGAGTGTGCTTTAAGTTCAAGGAGGCGGGGGGATTGAGTCGTCTGCGTTTCGGGAGTAACGGGACATGAAGGTGTTGCTCGCCGATGACCATGCTCTGTTCCGCGAGGGCGTCCGATTGGTTTTAGAAAGCCTGTCCGACGTTGCGGTTGAAGTGCTGGAAGCCAGTGATTTTGTCCAGGCTTTGGCTTTGGCTCGCGCCGACATGGAAATCGACGTCGGATTGGTCGATTTGAAAATGCCCGGAATGGACGGATTTTCCGGGATCGAGGCGATGAAGCGCGCCGCCCCGAATTTGCATTTGGTGGTGGTGTCCGGCTCCGACCGGGCCGAGGATGTGCGCCGGGCCATGTCTGCCGGTGCGGATGGGTATATTGCCAAAAGCTCGTCCAGCGCGTCGATGATCGAAGGAATTCGGTCCGTCCTGAGTGGCGAAACCTTTGTCAGTCCGGGGCTTGAGGCACCGTCGCCTGTTGTCGATCCGACCCAGGGCGCGCTGGCGGCCAAGCAATCCCTGACCCCGCGTCAGCGTGATGTGTTGGCCATGCTGCGCCAGGGAAAAAGCAATAAGGAAATCGCCCGCGATCTGGATTTGGCGGAAATCACCGTCAAATTGCATGTCACGGCGATCCTGCGGGCGCTAGGGGTGGAAAACCGTACCCAGGCGGCGATCCTGGCAGCCAAGATGGGACTGTGATCAAAGGGGCTGATGCCCCTTTGACATGAACTTCCCCATGGAACCCGGCCCGCAACCGGCAAAGGGCGTGCGCAGTATCAGGAATTCCCCTGCTGCACCACCACCCCGTACCAGCCCAATCCCCGATAGGTTTCATAGCCCGGCGTCAGGGCGTATCCGACCGAATCGCCATCCTGATCCCGGTAATACCCTCGTTCGCCCTGGCTGGTATCCAGGGGAAAATGAGTTTCCAGATCGGGGATACCATGGGAATCGGCGATAATGCGATGGTTTCGGTCCAAAAGCAGGCAACGGCTTTTTTGCCATTCCCGTGGGGACAGGCGAATACCTTCGACGATATTTTGCCCCTGACTTTGCCAATCAAACAAGATGCCCAAGGCCCCCACCGGACGCCCCATGCTTTCGCCATCAGCGCGGATAGCCGTGGCATACAGCGCAGCGACAGCCCCATTCAATGCCTGGACGGGGTGAATGTCGGCGACGGTGAACGATCCGCCGTCATTGGTGTTCATGGCCGCCTGAAACCAATCCTGCCCCCCGATTTGAGATCCGACCAGCCCAGGATAACGGTTGGGGCGCCCGGTGGCGACAATCCGCCCCTGGGCGTCGGCGATCCATAAATCCAGATAGACGGTATAGGAATCCAGAATCACCGCCAGCCGGTGGGCGGCCAATTGGGCCAGACTGTGATTATCCGGCTGGGTGGCGCAGTTCACGACCGCCGGATCGGTGGCCCACCAGCGCACATCGCATGAGCGTTCGTACAGATTGCGATCAGCGATTTCCACGGCATTATGGGCCAGATCGGCCAGCCGTTCCCCCTGAAGCCGGTCGATTTCCGCCGCCAAACCCTGACCGAACTGGGACAGGGCCGCCAATTCTGCCCGTAATTCCCCGCGCAATTCATCGGTGACACGGGCGATTTCCGACGAAATGGCTTTGACTTCATCCGCCACCACGGCAAATCCACGCCCCATGGTTCCGGCATGTTGGGCCTGGATGGTGGCGTTCAGGGCCAGCATGCGGGATCGCCGGGTAATACCGTGAATGCGGTCGATCTTACGGTCGGCTGCGGTGGCCACGGTATTAGTCAGGGCCAACAGATCGGTGACGGACGCCATCGGGCGGTGTTCTCCCATCAAAAACAGAAATGCACAGAGGCAGGGCGTCCTTATGGCTGTTTGACTGCCGAACGACCAGTGCCATGGATGCATGAATGCCCTGCATTTAGGCAATCCAGGGTCTATACGTTATGGTGAAAAATGATGCAATTTGATTCTGCGCCTGATAATCAGAATCTAATTGCCAAGATTCATAAGGTTTTCCAGTTGGTTATGTTGGTGACGAAAACTCAGGCAATGACAATGGGGCAGGATTGTCCATGGCCATGATCTGGGCGAACAGATGATCGCGGTGGATTTCCGTCAGGGCAGGCTTGGTCAAGCTGTTGAATTTACGCTGGATTTCCAGGACATCGGGAAAGGTTTCCCGTTCGCCCCGTGGCGAGGGGACAAAGAGTGACAGCCTTCGGCCATCATTGGTTTCCACCGCCACCTTGGCGGCGAAGCGCCGGGGGAAATGGGCTTCGGCCTCGGCATCATGAACGATATCCACCCGGTCCATCAGAGCAGTAATGACCGGCTGACCCAAAAGGCGGGCATAACTGTCCCAATCCAAGCCGCCATCCACCAGGGCGGCGGCCACGGCGAAAGGCAGGGAAAATTGGGCCTCGGCTTCGCTGGCCGGGCGGCGTTTGCGGGCGATGGGGGCACCCACCAGTAACAATCCCTTTTCCGGCAAGCCGATGGTGATGGCGGCGATATCGGCGACAGTCAAATGTTCGCGATGACGTAAATCCAGAATGCCATCCAGCGCCGCATGGGAAAACCGGCAGGCGGGATAGGGTTTGACCGCCACATCCAATGTTTCCCAATGCCGCCCCAACCCGGCGCCGATCAGGGCCGGGTCTGACCGCGGGGCATGAGCGATGAAGAATCCGTGTTCCCCCTCCAAGGCGGCGGCGGCGCCTTGAAAGCCTTGGGCGGCCAAAGTGGCGGACACTACCCCGGCGGCGGCGGCATTACCCACCTGGAAGCGCTTCGTCCAGCCGCCGCATTCCAGGAATTGCAAGCTGCCGGCGCTTTGGCCGATGACCAGACCCAGGGCATGGGCCATGCCCTGCCCGTCCAGCCCCAAAACCTTGCCCGCAGCCAAGGCCGCGGCCAAGGCGCCGCAGGTGGCGGTGGGGTGAAAGCCCCGATTGTAATGATCCGACGGCCCCAAGGCCAAGCTGATGCGGCAGATGGCTTCATAGCCCAGGATGATGGCGGTCAGAGCGGTTTGACCGCTGCCACCGGTCATGCCGATGGCGGCCAGCACGGCCGGAACCACTGGCGCGCCGGGATGCAGGGCGGCGGCGGCATGGGTGTCGTCGAAATCCAAGGTGTGGATCAGCGTGCCGTTGATGGCCGCTGCCGCCAGTGGCGAAAACCGCTCCCGCCGCCCCAGCACGGCGTGATCGCCTGATTGCCCCAAAGCGTGAAAGGCCGCCAACAAAGCCGGGGTCGATTGGGCATCGTAACCAGCGCGGATACCCGATGCCAGGGAATCGGCCAGCAATAAGCGGGCACGGTGCCGCACGGGGGCGGGAATGTGATGATGATCCAGGCTGGCGGCGAAATCAGCCAGGGTCCGAGTGGCGGGAAAAGGCGGCATGATCGGTGCTTTCGAGGGGGCGGGTTGACTAAACTGCATATATAATCCATTAATATATAGATTAGTGTATTTTTATGAGGAAGCCCCTACCCTTCCCCGCCGCGAATGGCGGATGGGCGTCACCAAAAGCGGGAAAAGGATAAAGCAACCATGCCCACGGGCGCCTTGTCCGGTTTGCGGGTCATTGATCTGACCCAAATGTTGGCCGGTCCCTATTGCACCCAATTATTGGCCGATCATGGTGCCGATGTGATCAAGGTCGAGCCACCACAGGGGGATCACACCCGCGGCCTGCCGCCTTTCGACGATGCCGATCCCGTGCGGGAATTTGGCGGCTATTTCCAAAGCGTCAATCGCAACAAGCGGTCGATAGTGTTGGATTTGCGCACACCGGATGGGGCCGAACTTTTGCGCCATCTGGTGGCGGATGCGGATGTGCTGGTGGAAAATTACCGGGCTGGGGTGATGGAGCGGCTGGGCTTGTCCTATGAATCCCTGCGCGCCATCAACCCCCGCCTGGTTTACGGCGCCATTCGCGGGTTCGGCGATCCCAGGGGCGGGGCCAGCCCCTATGTGGATTGGCCTGCTTTTGATGTGGTGGCCCAGGCCATGGGCGGGCTGATGGGCATCACCGGACCTGATGCCGGATCACCGCTGAAGGTGGGGCCGGGCGTGGGCGATATCCTGCCCGGCATCTTCGCTGCGTTCGGCATCATGGCCGCCCTGTGGCGGGCGCGGGCCAGTGGGGTGGGACAGTTCGTGGACGTGTCCATGGTGGACAGTGTCCTGGCCTTGTGCGAACGCATCGTGCATCAGCATTCCTATACCGGCGCAGTGCCCCGGCCCGAAGGGCGCGGACATCCGCTGCACAGCCCCTTCGGCATGTTCCCCGCCGCCGATGGCTGGGCCACCATCGCCTGCATCACCGATACCCAATGGCAAACCCTGTGCGGCATCATGGGCTGCCCGGATTGGGGGCTTGATCCCCGCTTCGCCACCCCACAGGCCCGGCATGATCATGACCATCTGGTCACGGCGGCGGTCAGTGCGTTTACCGGCGCCCATACGAAACAGCAGCTTTTGACCCTGCTGGGGGGGCGTGTGCCCTTTGGCCCGGTCTATGACATGGCCGACATCGCCGTCGATCCCCATTTCGCCGCCCGGTCCATGCTGGTGGATGTGGATCATCCCGGATTGGACAGTCCGCGCCAGATTGCCGGCATCCCGGTGAAACTGACCGCCACCCCCGGACATATCCGGCGCCCTGCCCCTCGCCTGGGGGAACATCAAGAGGAAATCATGGCCGAACTGATCCAGCCCCCCCGGCGCCATGCCCAAGGCGGAACCCGATGACCGATCCTTGTCTTATCATCCGGGCCGTCCGCGGCCCCATCTGCGAATTGACGCTGAACCGGCCCCAGGCGGGCAATGCCCTGTCCCATGCCCTGGTTGCTGAAATATTGGACCATCTGGCCGCCATTGCCGCCGATCCGGCCATCGCCGTAGTGATCCTGTCGGCGGCAGGGGAAAAGATATTCTGCGCGGGCCATGATCTGAAGGAATACGCGGCCGAACGCAGCGATCCCCAATACCGTCAGGCGGCCCATCAATCCAACCGGCTGATGTTGGCCCTGCACGATCTGCCCCAGCCGGTCATCGCCAAGGTCCGGGGCGTGGCCACCGGGGCCGGGCTGCAACTGGCGCTGTCCTGCGACCTGATCTATGCCGCCGATACCGCCCGCTTCGCCACACCGGGGGTGAATCGGGGGTTCTGGTGCCTGAAGCCCATGGTGCCGTTGTCGCGGACCGTGGGGGAAAAACACGCGTTCCAGATGTTGTTGACCGGTCGGCTGTATGACGCGGCCTTTGCCCATCGGATCGGCCTGATCAACGAAGTGACCGCCCCTCAGGATCTGGATGCGACAGTCGAGGATTTGGCCCGCCACGTGGCCGGATTTTCCACCGAAGCCGTATCCATCGGCAAACGGGCTTTTTACCGCCAGCGCGATTTGCCGTTGGAGCAGGCTTATGCCTTTGCCACCGATGTGGCGGCCCGAGCAATTGAAGGTCACGACGCGGGTGAAGGCATCGCGTCTTTCGTGGAAAAACGCCCACCCCATTGGCAGGGGCGGTTGTGAACATGGCGATCAAGGGAGGTTTTGAATGAGCGCGAACCAGTTGATAAAGCATCCGGTCTTGTCCCGCCGGGGGCTGTTGGGGGTTGGGGCGGCGGCGGGGCTGATGGCGCCGTTGGGATTGTTGCCACGCCGTGGGCTGGCCCAGGGGGCGGGCGGCCAGGGGACGGGCGGCCAGGGGACGGGCGGACTGAAGCATCTGAAACTGGCCTGGAACCCCAATGCGGTCTGCGTTTCCCCCATCGCCGTGGCGTTCCAGACCAATCTGTTCGCCAAGCACGGGTTGGAGGTCGAGGTGGTCAGCTATGCCGGTTCGTCCGAGCAATTGCTGGAATCCATCGCCACCGGCAAGGCCGATGCCGGGATCGGCATGATCCTGCGCTGGTTGAAACCGCTGGAACAGGGATTCGACGTCAAATTGGCCGCCGGAACCCATGCGGGCTGCACCCGCTTCCTGGGATACCGTCAGGCCGGAGTGACCAATCTGGACCAGATCAAGGGCAAGACCATCGGCGTCAACGACCAGGGCAGCCCGGCCAAACATGTGCTGTCCATCATGCTGGCCAAGCGGGGCATCAACCCGGAAACCGAAGTGCAATGGCGCGTCTACCCCGCCGATCTGCTGCAATTGGCGGCGGAAAAAGGCGAGATCCAGGTTATCGCCCATTGGGACCCCGACACCTATCGCTTCTTGAAGACCGGCGCCTTTGTCGAGGTGGCCAACACCAATGATGGCGAATACCGTGACCGGGTATGCTGCGTGGTCGGCCTGCGGGGAAAATTGCTGCAAGAGGATCGCGATGCCGCCCGATCCTTGGTCGCGGCCCTGTTGGAAGCCCATAATTTCGCCGCAGCCAAACCGGATGAATCGTCACGCATCTATGTGGATAAATATCAGGCGAAAAATACACCACAGGAGATCACGGACCAGTTGATCAGCCAAAATCACGCATCCCACCCACAAGGCGACGAATTGCGCCGCCAGGTGGCCGAATACGCGGATGAACTGAAACTGATTTCCGTGTTCCGCCAAGGTCTGGACACCGCCAAATTCGCCAGCCGGGTAACCGCCGATCTGGGTGTCGGATAATACCAAATCCCGGTGAGTGAACTTCATAGGGATTTGGTTAGGCCCAAGGGGCCGCGCGGCTTATGCCGCGGAAGGCAAGGGTTTCGGAGAAACCCGCCCGGCCGTCACGGGCGCCGGTGATCGGTTCCGATCACCGGGATATGGTATAAGGTATGCGCGACCAAGGGGGGCGAAAGCCCCCACCCGGCAAGGGACATAAACAATCCCAAGCCCATTGCGGGCGTGGCTAAGCCGCCCCCAGGCGGCGCCCGGCGCGGGACATAAACAAAGAAAAACACGCCGGTGTTGCCACCGGCGTGTTTCGCAAAAGCGGTCTGAACCGAATACTGATCAGCGCGAATAGAATTCGATGACCAGATTGGGTTCCATCTGGACCGGATAGGGCACGTCGCTCAGCTTGGGAGCGCGGATGAACTTGCCCTTCATGTCCTTGTGATCGACTTCCAGATATTCCGGCACGTCGCGTTCGGTGGAGCCAGCGGCTTCCAGAACGATGGCCAGATCCTTGGACTTGATCTTCACCGACACTTCATCGCCATCCTTCACCTGGAAGCTGGGGATGTTGACGCGGCGACCATTCACCTGGATGTGGCCGTGATTGATGATCTGACGGGCCTGGAAGGGGCTGACCGCGAACTTCAGGCGGTAAACCACGGCGTCCAGACGGCGTTCCAACAGTTCGATCAGGTTTTCGGAAGTGTCGCCACGGCGGCGCACGGCTTCGTCATACAGCTTGCGGAACTGCTTTTCGGAAATGTTGCCGTAATAACCCTTCAGCTTCTGCTTGGCCATCAACTGGGTGCCGAAATCGGACACCTTCTTGCGGCGGGCGCCATGTTGGCCGGGGGGATTTTCCTTGCCACGGGCCAGCGGGCTTTTGCCACGACCCCACAGATTGACGCCCAGACGGCGGTTGATCTTAAATTTCGCTTCGATGCGCTTGCTCATCGCAGGTCCTTAACTGGTCCCGGCTGCTGCCGGTTGGGTTGTCCCGATAGTCCTGATCCGGCCCATTTCCCGCCATGATTTCGCCTGACGGCGTTTTTCGCGGGGTCTGTTCCGGGGCGGGACGGGATAAAATCCGCCCACATTCTCGGGAAGAACGTGGGTGTTTATAGATGCGCGGCAGCCTTGTCAAGGATTGTTGCCCTGCATTTCCGCGGCTTGACCCTGGCGGCGTCCTTTGCCCACACTCCGCCCGCACAAGGAGAAAGCAATGGATGTGGTTTTGAATGTGGCGGTCCCGATCTTCGCCATCATCGCGGCGGGGTATTTGGCCGGACGCACGGTCCTGGGACAGGAAGCATCGCAGGGACTGTCATCCTTTGTTTTCTGGTTCGCCCTGCCGGCTGTGCTGTTTCAGGGCATGGCCCAGCGGTCATTGGCGGAAATTTTCAATCTGTCCTTTATCGGCGCCTTGCTGCTGCCCATGGTGGCGGTCTATGGCCTGGGTTGGGTGATGGGGCGGCGCATCCGCCGCGACCGCGAGGAAGTTCACGCCATCCAGGGATTGAACGCCTGTTTTTCCAATACCGGCTATATGGGCATCCCGCTGATGCTGGCTGCCTATGGCCCTGATCGCGTCTTGCCTGCCTTGATCGCCACCGTAATCATGAGCGTGGCGGTGGTGGGCATGGCGGTCGTGTCGCTGGAACTGGTGCGGGTCAGTGGCCGGGGATTGGGGCAAACCCTGTGGGGGGTGATCCGGGCCTTGGTGAAAAATCCGCTGATTGTCTCGACCGTGGCCGGATTGTCCTGGAATTTATCCGGCCTGCCCTTACCGGGGCCGGTGGTGACTTTTTGCCAATTATCGGGGGCGGCGGCGGGGCCGTGCGCATTGTTCGGCATCGGCGTTTTTCTGGCCGGGCGGCCCCTGTCCATCAATTGGCGGGAAATCGGCTGGATGGTGCCGCTGAAGCTGATTGTCCAGCCGCTCTTAAGCTGGCTGCTGATCATCACCATCTTTCCGCTGGATCATTTTTGGACTGGGGCGACGCTGATGCTGGCCGCCCTGCCCACCGGTGCCCTGGTCTTCGTGATGGCGACCCAATACCGGTCCTATGTGGAAGCGACGGCCCAGGTGATCTTGCTGTCCACCATCGCGTCGCTTCCCGTCTTGTCACTGATCCTTATCCTTTACGGCGGACGCTGACCCGCCGAGGGACATCAAGACTTATACCATATCCCGGTGATCGGAACCGATCACCGGCGCCCGTGACGGCCGGGCGGGTTTCTCCGAAACCCTTGCCTTCCGCGGCATAAGCCGCGCGG
>JAYSBF010000038.1:0-18039 GCA_041915545.1 Magnetospirillum sp.
GGCGCCAAGGCGCCCGCCCGCCGCCGAGGGTGCCGGTGATCGGTTCCGATCACCGGGATATGGTATCAGTCACCAAGCCCTTGGGATCAGCTCGCGGGGGCGCTTTCCGGCGCATAGCATTCTTCGTGATGGGCGCAGATTTCACAGGAAGATGAGGTGCAGGTCCAAACCTGGGCGTCATCGCACATGACTTTATAAAAGAATTTTTTCCACCGCATATCTTGGGTATTCCGTGCGGCCAGACTGGGAAAGTGGCGCGTCAAAATCCCCGTCAATTGCTGCCGCCCGCCCAGGCCCAGCGACACCCACAGATGTTCCGGCTCCATACAGGCCCGCGACACCAGCCGGGCGAACAAGGTGGGCCAGACCCCGCCATCCCGCCGATGATCCATGAACAATTGGCACAAATCCGCCTCTTCCTGCTCCATCAAAGTCAGGGTAAAGGCGGAATGGCCCAAATCGGCCTGGGCCGCCATGGCCTGCCGCCGACACGGACGCGGTTGCCCGCGCTGATGGCGGACATGGGCGGCAAAGCAGTGTCCGGCCTGCCATCCCGGCATGGCCTGGGGAAACCAGCGGCGCAGCACCATGGCCAGTTCCTGCGGGTCCAGCCCCAGGGACAGGCGGGGATCGGCATTGCCGTCACTGCACCGATGGGTCAGCACACCGGCCAGGCACCGCATATCGTCTTCCGGGGCGTCCATTGCCCCGCGCCCCATCATCCAGTCGATACGCGACACGTAACTGGCCACATCCTGCATGAGACACCGCCCCTCGTTATAGCTATATAACTATAACAAAGTTCCATCCCCACAAATCAATACTTCATATCCGTTCCCCACATGGTGCTGTCGAAACGCACCACCCGGTTACGACCGGTTTCCTTGGCCCGGTACAGGGCGATATCGGCGAATTTGACCGCCTGCCAGAACGTATCGCTGTCACCGGGGAAATCGGCCACACCGATGGAAATGGTCTTTTTCAGCGTGGTGGTGCCGACCAGGATTTCCATGGCCTCGACCGAGGTGCGAATTTTTTCCGCCACTTGGTCGGCGGCTTCCCGCGTGCTGTCCAACAAGACGATCAGGAATTCCTCGCCCCCGAAACGGATCACCATGTCCGATGCCCGCACCGATTGGCGCAGCACCTTGGCCAACCCCTTGATCACCGCGTCGCCGGCATCATGGCCATAGGTGTCATTGACCATCTTGAAGAAATCCAGATCCAGCATCATCACGGCCAGACTGGTATTGCGCCGCTGCACATTGGCGATCAGCGTTTCCACATATTCTTCCAGGAAACGGCGGTTATTCAGCCCGGTCATGGGATCGCGCAGCGACGATTCGCGCAAGGTTTCCATCAGCCGCTTGGTTTCCAGCACGGGTGCAGCCTCGCGCAGGTAAACGGTGACATACGGGATTTGGGTCAGAACCCGATCCTCATCCCCTGGCCGCACCACCAATTGCAGCACATTGGCCACCGACCCCGACTGAATGATGGGCAGGCAGATGTGGCGGCGGTCATGCACCCCTTCCGGCGGACGGAAGGAATAACAGATCCCCGGCTGTGTCACCCCATCCACCACATGGCCGGTGCGCCGCGCCCGGCATCCTTCGCTGCGGACCAGGACCTGGGGGTCGCACCAACGGCAATCACCGTCCAGATTGCCATCCACGAACAAGGGCTGCATCTGGCTTTTGGTCGGCAGCACTTCGTACAAGGAATATTCACCGATGGTGAATTCCTGTTCCAGCGTATGGGCCAGACGTTGGTGAATTTCGATCTTGGTTTCGTCTTCTTCGATTGCCTGCTTGAAATGGGCGGCGCGGGTCAGGGCTTCGACCATATCAATGGTGGCGGTCAGTTGATTTTCATCGGCCGACGGGGTCCGGTTGGTCAGGCGGGCCACATTCTGGCCAATCCGGGCCAAGCCGCTGTCCAAAAAGCCCAGCAGCCGGTTCATGTCGCCTGCGATCTTGCCGATTTCATCGCCGGTCAATTGTTGGACCGTCGCCTTGAAATCGCCCTTCAACGCCCGCTGTACCGCGTTTTCCACATTATCGGCGGTCACCGCCATGGGACGGATGGTGCGGCGGATCAGCAAAAATGCAATCCCTGCCAGCACGATCACGGTCCCGACAATCCCCGCCACTGTCAGCATGGCCTGGTATTTCAGATTGCCGATGGATACTTCCATGCTGACCGCGCCCAGCACGGTCCCATTGGGCACATGGTGGCATTCCAGGCAATTGGGTGCGCCACGGTCAGTGGCGATAAAGGGCACGATGCCGCGGATCAGGGTGTCATCAGGCGTTTCCACCACGTCATAGCGGGGCTTGCCGGAGCGCAGCACCTCTTCTTCCAATTGATCGCCGGGATGTTCGGTTTCCAGACCCTTGCCGAATTGTTCGACAACCAGGGGCGACCGCACCACGCGGGCCGCGGACAACCCCTGAACATCCATCAGCCGCCGCAAAAAGCTTTCCCGCTTGTCGATCACGCCGTTGATCATGGATTCGGTCAGATGCACCCGCACAATTTCCGCCGCAGTGCGAATATGTTCGGTGGATGACGCAATGGAAAAACTGCGAAAAGCGAACAGACTGATCGCCACCAGAACAACAATCAAACTGCTGGACAGGGCCAGGAAAAACAGACTGACCTTGGCATTTAAATTCATCTTGTCCTCACCCCCTGCTGCCGATGGCAGTTTACGGGCGGACGGAACATTTCACAACGGTTGCAAGTGACACAGTCGCCTCCGCCGAATGGCTGGTGATTTTCCGCCCCTTTTTTGTCACCGGCCCCGCCATGTTTCAGGCACAATCCGACCCCATCCTTTTCCTCATGAACCGGCTGATACCGCCTGTGGGAGTTTCCCGAAGCGGCTCTGCCCCGCCCCTTGGGGCGGTACCCCTTCAAGGAGGAGGGAACGCCATGACCACCACCCGCCTTTCTCTTTCCGCCCTGGCCGCCGCTGCCCTGGCATTGTCGGCATTGGCCCTGCCGGCATTGGCTCATGACGGATGGGGGCCGCCCGGTCAGTACCGCCACCATCACGGCCCGCGTGATCTGCCGCCGCCGTACTATTACCGCCCGCCGCCGCCGCCGCCCAGATATGTCCATGTTCCGCCGCCGCCCGTCTATTACGGCTATGCCCCGCCGCGCTATGTCTATGCCCCGCCGCCGCCGCCGCCCGGCGCCAATTTCAGCGTGACCATTCCCTTGCGGTAATCTGGGCTGACCAGGGGGGAGCGCCCCCCCTGGGGTGGAATGTGTTTATCGTCGGGCTGGGATGTTTTCGTCTCTCGCCGGGTGCCCCTGATGGCGGCCAAGCAGCCGGATGGCCGCGCGGCTTATGCCGCGGAAGGCAAGGGTTTCGGAGAAACCCGCCCGGCCGTCACGGGCGCCGGTGATCGGTTCCGATCACCGGGATATGGTATAACTGCGTCGGCCGTGCGTACCCTCGCGGACAAAGGCCGCGACCCGGCGATCCGAAAGACGGATATGATTGGTCAGCCAACTGGCCACATACTCAAACAAGGCGTTGGCGGCCCCGTCCTTGCCGTGGTCCAGGGATTGCCGCAATTGGGCAAACCGGGTCAGGAAACCTTGATGTTCGGTCCGATGATCCGCCAGTTTGGGATAGCCCTGCCGTTCCATATCGGCTTCTTCTTCGGCGAAATGTTCCGCCATGCTCTGGTCCAAATCCTGGCACATGGCGATCACGGTCTTGGCGCCGTCCCCTGCCAGCATCCGGTCAAAGGCGTGGTTGATCTGTTCGATCACTTCCTGATGGTGGGCATCCACCGATTTTTCCCCGATCGTCATATCGTCGGACCATGACATCAGCCGGGCGCGGCGGTCATCGCTGCGGACGTGGCTCAGGAAGTCGCGGACCTGCTGATGCAATGCGGCGGCCTGCTGCGACAGTTCGGCGGCGGATTCGCTGATCTGATGGGCCGCCGCCCCGGTCTCGCGGGCGGCGCTTTCCACCCCGACAATGGTATCGGTCACGTCATGAGCCCCCGCCGCCGCTTGATCCAGGCTGCGGGCCATATCGTTGGTAGCCGAACTTTGATCATTCACCGCATCGGCGACCACATGGCCGATGCTGCTCATTTCCTCGATCACCTTGGCGATCATGCCGATGGCATCGACCGCTTGGGCGGTTCCTGCCTGGATTTGGGCGATCTTGGCGCCGATTTCGCTGGTGGCCCGTGCGGTTTGGTTGGCCAGGTTTTTGACTTCACCGGCCACCACGGCAAAGCCCTTGCCCGCGTCACCCGCGCGGGCGGCTTCGATGGTGGCGTTCAGCGCCAACAGGTTGGTCTGGGCGGCCACCGCGTCGATCAGGGCGACGATGGCGCCGATGCTGTTGACTTCGCTGGCCAGGGTTTCAATCATCTGCACGGTTTCGTTGGCCTGGGCGTCTGCGCGGGCGGCCACATGGCCGGATCGGGTCACCTGGGACGCGATATCGGCCATGGATTGGCTAAGCTGGCTGGTCACGCTGGACACCCGTTCCACATTGGCCGATGCCTGATCGGCGGCCCCGGCGACCGATGTGGCCTGAACGCTGGTTTCGCTGGCGCCTGCCGCCATCTGCCGAGATGCCGCCTGCAACTGCACGGCTGCGGCGGTGACGGTTTCCACCACGCCCCCCACCTGTGCTTCGAAATTGTCGGCCATTTGGCGCAGAGCCAGTTTGCGCTCTTCTTCGGATTGACGTTTCTGCGCTTCATGCTCTTGGCGCAGATGTTCATTGGCCAGCATATTATCGCGGAAGACCGCCATGGCCCGCGCCATGGCCCCCGCTTCATCCCGGCGTTCAAGGGCGGGAATATCCGCGTCCATATGGCCCCCGGCCAGTTCCTCCATCACCTTGGCCATGCGGGTGAATTGCCGCATGCCCCATGACACTACCGGAATGGCCACCGCCACCGCCGCCAATCCCAAGGCCAGCATGCCGATGCCGGTCATCAGCACGGTTTTGCTGGCGGCGCGGGCCTCGGCGACTGCCGATGAGTTCACGGTCAGTTGGGCGTTGGCCACACCTTGAACATGATTTTCCAAATCCTCGATGGCGGTGCTGATGGCTTCGGCACTGGCATCGAATTGGGGCATGAAGGCATTGCCGGCCGTTGGCCCCTGATCAATGTAAAGCTGGGCCATTTGCCGACCGACCTGCCAGTAGGTCGGCAGGGCCGCCTTGACCGCCGCCACCTTGTCTTCAAGGGCACGATTTTGCATGGTCTGGGCCAGATCGGTCATGGCTGCCAGGGTCCGATTCAGATCCTGGTGATGGCTCTCTGCTTTGTCCAGGCCGTCATCCAGCCCATCCTGGCCGCGTGTGGCGGACACGTCGGACAGAAATTGCTGAATTTGCACCACATGGACCCGCGCATCCGCCGACAGTCGCAGCAATGGCAATGTTCGATCTTCGATGGTCGAACTGGCGGTTTCCACCTGCCCCATCAGGACATTCACGGATCGACCGGCAAAGATTCCACCCAAGGTGGACACCATCAACGCCATCGTCAAAATGGCCAGAACCAGAAAAATTTTCTGCTTGATCGTGCGCAACGCCTTCGCCCTCTCGTGCCCATCCGAGCGCAGCCGTCGGGATGAACGGCTGCAGTTTCACATTTATGCAAATTGAAACTATACGATAGGATAGGGCGGAGGCGTAGAGAAAAGGCATATAACCATAGGTCATATGCCTCCTATCATCAGGTAGAGCGGGCCCGCCTGTTCCGGTCAGGCGTTTTCCTGGATTTTATGCAGCAGGAAATCGCGGAAAACGGTGATCCGCTTTGAATGACGCAGTTCCTCCGGGTAGACGAAATAGGCGTCCAGCTTGGGGCCTTTCAACTCGGGCAGGATGTGCATCAGATTATCGGCTTCCGTGCTCATGTAATCGGGCAGGGCGGCCAGCCCCAGACCGGATTTCACCGCTCGATAGATGCCATAGATGTTGTTGACCTCCAGCACCGGTTTGCGCATCCGCGACGGTGTTGCGCCCGCTTCCAGCAGCCAATTCACATTGGCCACCGGCGGCGAGACGCGGGCATCGTCGCCATAGGTGATGATGTGATGATTATCCAAATCCTCGGGCGACCTGGGGACGCCATGCTTGTTCAGATAATCGGGGGATGCGAACACATTATAGTGCATGGTCAGCAAATGGCGCTGGATCAGATCGGGCTGGCGCGGCGGCATCATGCGGATGGCCACGTCGGCTTCGCGCATGGCCAAATCCAACTCGCCGTCATAAAGGACCATGGTGACGTCGATTTCTGGATAGAGATCCAGGAATTCCTTGATCCGTGGGGTCAGCCACAAGGAACCAAAAGCGACGGTGGTGGTGATTTTCAAGGGACCTTGGGGCCGCTCGCGACTTTCGGTCAGCAGGGCCTCGGTCATGGCCAGTTTGGAAAAGATATCGCGGGCGGTCTTGTACAGCAATTCGCCCTGTTCGGTCAGGATCAGCCCACGGGCATGGCGATGGAACAGCGGCAGGTTCAGGCTCTCTTCAAGCGCGCTGATTTGCCGACTGACGGCGGATTGGCTCAGATTCAGCACTTCACCCGCATGGGTGAAACTTCCCGCCTCGGCCACGGCGTGAAAAACCCTGAGCTTGTCCCAATCCATGATCCCGCGTCGGGCTCCCTTCCCCCTGCGCGGCTTGTCGGCCCAGAACGGGCCGCACCGCTTTTAGATGGGCGGGCGGCACCTGTGCGTGCCGCCGCCGTTTTCAATCAGGCTACTGTGCCGCAACTTACCCGGCATGTCCATGGATCGCGAGGAATCTTTCCGCTTCCAACGCGGCCATGCATCCTGTGCCGGCGGCGGTGATGGCCTGGCGGTAGGTTTTGTCCTGCACATCGCCGGCGGCGAAGACCCCGGCCACATTGGTGGTGGTCGCTCCCGCCGTGGTGATCAGATAGCCTTCGTCATCCATGGCCAACTGGCCCTTGAACAAGTCGGTATTGGGGGAATGGCCGATGGCGACGAACACGCCATCCACCGGCACATCGTCGGTGGCGCCGGTCTTCACATTCTTCAGACGCACGCCGGTAACGGCGGGCGGTGTGCCGGCCCCCAGAATTTCATCCACCACGCTGTCCCAGCGCACCGACACCTTGGGGTTGGCCAACAGGCGGTCCTGGGCGATCTTTTCCGCCCGCAAGGAATCGCGGCGGTGGATCAGGGTCACCTTGCTGGCGATACCGGCCAGATAAATCGCTTCCTCGACCGCCGAATTACCGCCGCCGATGACCGCAACTTCCTTGTTGCGGAAGAAAAACCCGTCGCAGGTAGCACAGGCGGACACGCCAAAGCCCTGGTACTTGGCTTCGCTTTCGATGCCCAGCCAGCGGGCGGATGCCCCGGTGCAGACGATCAGGGTGTCGCCTTCATAGACGTCGCCCGAATCACCCTTGGCGACAAAGGGGCGCTTGGACGTATCGACCTCGGTGATGGTGTCGTACAGGAATTTGGCGCCCACATGTTCGGCCTGGGCTTGCATCTGTTCCATCAGCCACGGACCTTGGACCGCTTCGGCAAAGCCCGGATAGTTTTCGACATCCGTGGTAATGGTCAACTGACCACCCGGTTGCAGACCGGCGACCAGGATGGGTTCCAGATTGGCGCGGGCGGCGTAAATTGCAGCGGTGCAGCCCGCCGGCCCGGACCCCAGGATCAGGACTTTGGTACGATGGGTGGTGGCCATGACAATCCCCAGATGGTGTTGGCTTTAGATAAGAAAGGGGGCCCCGGCATACAAGCGCGGTCCCGAAGACGAAAAGGGGGCAGAAAGGCCATGCGCCCGTCTGCCCCCTGGATACCGTGGTCCCGTCGGATCAATCCGGCGGGATTGGGATCACAGTTCCTTGCCGTGCTGGGCCAGGTACGAGGCGACGCCTTCCGGGTTGGCCTTCATGCCGGCCTTGCCCTTTTGCCAGCCGGCCGGGCAGACTTCGCCGTGTTCTTCGTGGAATTGCAGGGCATCCACCAGACGCAGGGCTTCATCCACATTGCGGCCCAGGGGCAGATTGTTCACATGGGCCGACTGGACGATGCCGTCCTTGTCGATCAGGAAGGTGCCGCGCAGGGCGACGCCGCCGGGCAGCAACACGCCGAACGACTTGGCGATATCCTTGGTCAGATCGGCGACCATGGGGAATTGCACATTGCCCAGGCCACCCTTATCGACGGGGGTGTTTTTCCAGGCCAGATGGGTGAAGTGGGAATCGACCGACACCGCGACCACCTTCACGTTCTTTTCCTTGAACGCGGCCAGGCGATGGTCATGGGCCAGGATTTCCGACGGACAGACAAAGGTGAAATCCAGAGGGTAGAAAAACACCAGCCCGTAAGAACCGGCCAGATAGGATTTCAGGTTGAATGCCTCGTCGATTTCATTGCTGGGCAGCACTGCGGCGGCGGTGAAATCCGGCACGGGCTTCGTGACCAGGCTGGTGGGGTTGAGCACCTCGGTCATTCCTTTAGTCTCCCTTGATTATGGGGTATTGGCGAAGAAATCTAGACCGGGAATGGCGGGGGCGCAAGCTGGAACGCTTCCAAATAGTTCCGGCGATCAGCCCTGGCATCGGCAAAGTTCCGTGGCAGGGATGGAAAAAGGGCGCGGCTTTCCCATATGCCCGTTTCCACCCTGTCCCACCGCGCATGATTGTTGCGTATGCAAGGGTGGCATGCGTGCCCAATTCGTAAACAGGAGCTTGGCGGCACGGCAACGTGGGGGTAATATAATTTCGTGAAACACGTTTAGTTTGGAGTTCCCTAATATGCAACGGGTCAAGCTCGACCGCATCGACCGCCGCATCCTGGCGGATTTGCAGGCTGACGGTCGCATGACCAATGTGGAATTGGCTCGCCGGGCCGGGATTTCGGCCCCGCCTTGCCTGCGCCGGGTCCGCGCGCTGGAAGAGGCCGGGTACATCCGTGGCTATCACGCCGATATCGAATCCCATGCCCTGGGTTATAACGTCACCGTTTTCGCCCATGTGGGGCTGAACAGCCAGGCCGAGGCGGATTTGCGGTCGTTCGAGGATCTGGTGGCCGCCTGGCCGGAAGTGCGGGAATGCCATATGCTGGCGGGCGAGACGGATTTTCTGTTGAAGATCGTGGCCCATGACTGGGACGATTATCAGCGTTTTCTGACCACCAAGCTGACGGCGGCCCCCAATATCAGCCACGTCAAAAGCTCGCTGGCCATCCGTAATTCCAAATTGCAGCCGGGCGTGCCCATCGATGTGGATGCCGGGCCAGAGGCCGAGGAAGAATGACCACCGTTCTGGATGTCACCAATCTGCTGTGTCCCCTGCCGGTCTTGCGCACCAAAAAGGCGATGAAGACCATCGGCATGGGCGAGGTTCTGGAAGTCCATGCCACCGATCCCGGATCGGTCAAGGACATGCCGGTTTTTTGTCAGCAGACCGGCAATGAATTGGTGGATTGGCGGCAGGACGGCGAGATTTATATTTTCCGCATCAAACGGCTGGTCTGACGGGATGCTCGCCACCATCCCCGGCCCCGACGGATTGCCACGGTGCGGATGGTGCGCGGCAGCCCCCGAATTTTTTGCCTATCACGACAGCGAATGGGGATACCCGGTGGCCGATGACCGTCGGCTGTTCGAAAAGCTGTGCCTGGAGGGATTTCAATCCGGCCTGAGTTGGCGAACCATCCTGGCCAAGCGCAATAATTTCCGCCGTGCCTTTCATGATTTTGACTTCGACCGTATCGCCGATTTCGGCGAGGCAGACCGCCACCGGCTGCTGAATGACCCCGGCATTGTCCGGCATCCGGGCAAGATCGCCGCCGTCATCACCAATGCGCGCCGGGTGCGGGAATTGATCCGCCAGGAAGGATCATTCGCGGCCTATGTCTGGCGGTTCGAACCCAACCCGGCGGATATGACGCCGCCGCAAACCGTGTCCTGGTCCCCCGCATCGGCGGCCATGGCCAAGGATTTGAAAAAACGGGGCTGGGCCTTTGTCGGGCCGACCACGGTTTATTCCTTCATGCAGGCCATGGGCTTGATCAACGATCATCTGGAAGGCTGCATCGGCCGCGCGCTGGTGGATCAGGCCAGGGCGGATTTCCACTGGCCCACCACTCGTTTCGGAAAATTCCGCCCCGAGGTCGGAACTTCCCTTTAGCAGGGTGCGGAAAAAGTCGTCACGCCTTCCGTGTCCCCCGCTTCGTCGGGCGCAACACTACCCATCTTTCCAGTCGCCCCCTCCTCCTGGTGCCAGCATGACGTCGCCCAGCCTGGCCAAGCCAAAGCGGTCGCGGCTGATGGGGTCACTATCGGGGCCAAGCGACAGGTCAGGGCGCCAACCGGGCGTGCCCGCATTGTCTTCCCCCCAATCAATCAGAACCGGCGATCCATCCTGATCCGAAAGCACCACATTGGCGGGGGTGATGTCGCCATGAACTAGGCCCGCCCGGTGCATGGCATCCAAGGTGGCGCGGATTTGTCCCCAGCATCGGCGGCGTTCCCTCGCATCCATGCCCTGAGCCAATGCCTGGGCCAAAGTGGTCCCTGATACCCAGGCATAGACCCGCCACCCGCTGCCGCCGGCCAGCAGGGCGGCGATTCCTGGATGGCGCAGGCGCAGATGGGATTCCGGTGGCGGGCGCAGCCGACCGCCGCCATCCAGCTTGACCGCCACCTGGCCATAACGGGGATGCCAGCCGCGCCATGTTTCGGGCGGGCCAAAGCGCAACCGTTCGGCCAGCACACAGCCATGGGGCGGTTGCGGCGCGAATTGGGCCAGTTGCGCCAATGCCTGGGGCGATCCGTCTGCCAGCAGGGCGCGGGCATCGGCCATGGGGCGCCCGGTCAGCGGACGCCCATGGGTCAGGGAGGTGTGCAAGGATGCCGTCATGCCGTGCCCTCCGGGTGCGTGGTGCGGAATTGGGCGAGAGCCAGTGTGAAATCGGCTTCGCATGAAAGATGATTTTGGGTGGCGACCATGGCCTCGGCGGCCAAGGCGTCTTCCACCTGTTCGACCCCTTGCCGGGTTTCCATCACGGTTTCCGCCCATTCGGCGGCGACGATGGCGGGGATATGATGGTGGTGCGCCAGCGCATCCACCTGTTCGGGGGTCAGGCCACTGAAGGCGATGCAATCAATCAATGCCAGCATGACAACCTCCCTGATGCTGTCTGGGCAGAAGGAAAGGCCCTTCGCATAATCACCATGGAATGCTAACACGAAATAGTATCAAATCCACATCTAGCCATTTGTATGGATGATATTTTTATTTGCTGCACCGCATAATTTTATTTTGCATCGCAACATTTCTTTGTTGATCTGTATTTATAAGGCGTCGCCACTATCCTTTTTCGTGATGCACCGCAACAAATAGGCGGCGGGAAGCCTTGCCATATGCATGTGTGCGTTGAAGATAGTTCAGTATCGACAATAAGATCGCTGCATCAGCTCAAGTTAAGTCTAAATAATGTGCTTGATGCGCACATCAGCCTGCCTATATCCTCATCATAGGGTGGATGGTGACTGCGTTCGGGGCAGGGGAGAATGAAAATGGCCGAACCGGAACGGATTTTGGAATTGACCCGTGCGGTCTATGACGTGGCCAACGATAAAATCCAGGCCATTAAAAAGGTCACCGGCACCACCCGCATCCTTTCCCTGAATGCGCTGATTGAAGCGACCAGGGCCGGCGAAGCGGGGAGGGGGTTTGCCGTCGTCGCCAATGAAGTCAAGAATGTTTCCGTCAGCATCGACACCATCACCCAATCGCTGGAAGGCGAATTGTCGTCATCCATCCACGATTTGATGACGTTGGGTGAAACCATGGTCCAGCAATTGCGTGGATCGCGTCTGGCCGATCTGGCGTTGAACATGATCGAAATCATCGACCGCAATCTATATGAACGCTCGTGCGATGTGCGCTGGTGGGCCACCGATTCCGCCATGGTGGATTGCGTGGCCAATCCCAGCCCGGACAGCGCCGCCTTTGCCGCGAAACGGCTGGGGGTGATCTTGGATTCCTACACGGTCTATCTGGACCTGTGGGTGGCCGATGCCCAAGGCAAGGTGATCGCCAATGGCCGCCCCGGACGCTACCCCCGTGCCATCGGCACCGATGTTTCTCAGGAAAGCTGGTTTCTGGATGCCATGGCATCGCGGGATGGAACCGAATTCGCCATGGCCGATATCGGCGGCAATGCCGCATTGGGTGGCGCCCTGATCGCCACCTATGCCACCGCCATCCGTGACCGTGGCGATGTGAATGGCGCGCCATTGGGGGTTTTGGGCATCTTCTTCGATTGGCAGCCACAGGCCGATACAGTGGTCAAGGGGGTCCGCCTGACCGGCGACGAAAAGGAACGGACCCGCTGCCTGCTGGTAGACAGCCGGATGCGGGTTCTGGCTTCGTCAGATGGACACGGTGTGCTGAGCGAAACCATCTCCCTGGATGACCGGGGGCAGCCCATGGGAGCTTATACTAACGGCCATAACCAGATCATCGGCTTTGCCGCTACCCCCGGTTATGAAACCTATCGCGGGATGGGATGGTACGGAGTGATCATACAAACGCTGGCCCGGCCAATGAACTGACCGGTTATGTTCTCCCTCGCCGGGCGCAATCCGACGGGTTGCGCCTAGAGCCGTTTCCATTCAAATGGAACCGGCTCTAGCAGGGTGCGGAAAAACTCCGCTTCGCGGCTGGGCGACCGCCCAGACCCGTTTGGAGGCGCAGCCTCCAAACCTCCAGTTTCTTTTTCTTTCAAAGAGTTAGAAATCTGGAGGGATCGGGAGCAAATGCCCCCGAAACAGGGTTTTTCCGCACCCTGCTAGAGCTGATTTCGACCAATCGAAATCAGCTCTTATTCTTGCCTGTGGCCGCCCCGTGCCGGGGCCGCTCAAGCGCCGCGCGGGCTTGGTCGCGGATTTCGACCCGGTGTGGTCGAAATCCGCTCTAATACCGCCCGGCCAATGAACTGACCCGTTGGGTCAGTCCAGGCCGAGACGGTGACGCTCAGACGCCGCGCGGGCTGGTCGGCCGCCGAACGGATCATTTCAAAGGGCGGCCGGTATAACAAAATTCATCTGATCTTGGCTCGGCGGTAGAATATAAAAATGCGACTCGAGCCAAGACTACAGAAGAAACTTACAGATGATTGATATAATGATACGCATTGCATGCGTATCAATTGCTGTCCACGATGGCAAAAATTACTTTGTATTCAAATACAGATTATATTTTGGAATGAGTATGCTTTCCCACAGAAGCATCGCATCTTCCAAAGTATAAACAGTCTTTAGTTCGTGGAGGGTTGCCCGTCCTTCGGCAATAATTGTTCCAAGAAACCCATCAAGATTTTGGAAATCAACGGCATCCCGGTCCGGGCGAGGCCAGCGAAGAAAGTCGAGGCTCGCCCATCGCCGAAAAAAGAGCAGTTATGCTCCAGCATTTGCTTTTCCAATTGCACCAGCATCCACCAATCGGGGACATGGTTATCCACCAGGGCGCGGGTGGACAGACGCAAGGGTTTGCCGGTTTCAGTGGGAACGGCCACATAAGACATCAGCTTCAGCATCAGGGCTTCGCTTACCTGATAATCGCCGCCGCCAGCGCCATTCAGCGCCCCCAAGGGATAGCCGCAAACGATCTCGCGCCCGGCCAGGGCGGGGAATTTGGACAGGATGAAGGTCTTTTCCCGTCCGTCGGGCGCGGTCAGGGTGATGTCCATGGGGTCAAGCAGATCGGTCATGATGGTCCTCTCGCGGATGGGTCCCCGCCGCCCCTGGGGCGGCGGGGAAAGATGGTTACGAAGCGATGCGGTTTTCGAACAAGAAGGTGTAGGTCTTCGACTTCTTGCGACCGGCGGAGCTGACCGAATCACCGGGCATGGCGTTGGTGATGGCGCCCCCCCACAAGGTGATGGCGCGGCCATCGGGGTAAATGCCGGTCATGGTGATCAGATCGCGGGCGCTGGCCTTGCCTTGGGCCATGCGGTTGGCTTCGGCCAACACATCCATGTTGATGGCGTCCTCGGACCCCGAGATCAGGTTGATGGTGACCGTCACCGGGGATGCCTTGCTCCAGGTAATCAAATCGCCATTCAGCCCCATGGATTTATCGGCGATCTGGATCGCCGGCAGGTCGAACGGGTCGGCGTCATCGGCGAATTGGGTCAGGTTGATGCCGGCAGGAAAGGTGTTGCTGGCGAAAACCTGCACCTGGATGCCGAAACCGGAAATATCATGAGCCATTATGGAAGTTCCCTTGCGATCAGATCAGGATGTGGGTGCCGTCAACGGCGCGGATGGCGTCGTCCTTGGCGTAAATCAGGGTGTAAACGGCTTTCCATTCGGTCCGCCCATCGGTGGTGACATAGGATTCCATGGAGCAATCCAGCCAATAGCCGATGTTCTGGACCTGGACCCAGGCCAGTTCGTCCCCTGTTTGTTCCGCGATATAGAGCTTCTGGGTATTGTCCAGGGTCCGGCCCACGCTGATGGTGCCGTTGTACAGGGCATCGGCCACCACCGACTGAACGGTCGCGATCAACTGTGCCCGGCCGCGCGCATTGGCGGATACCCGCGACAGCGACAGCAACAGCGACATGATGGCGGCGCCGCACTGGTCTTTCAGCCATTGTTCATTGGCGAAGGTGTTCATATCCACCGGGCTGGTGGAGCCGCCGCACAAAACGCCGCGCTGATAGAAATCCAGGAACTGGCCCGCCGTCTGGGTCCGTCCGTAATAATTGACCCGCATCGGATCATAGACATTGGCCTTGACCGTGGTGGTGACGGTGGGGGTCAGATCGAATTGCTGGAACATGTAGTTCTGGACACCGCCGCGCCGACTGTAATCGGTGGCAGCCAGCACGATCATCGGCACCATTTCGTGATACTGGCCGTCGGGGCCGGCCAAGGTCAGGGCCACACCGGCAGTATGCAGCAGATCCGCCGACCACATGGCGGCGTTATCGGCGCTGACCGGCACCATGAACTGATACATGACGTTCTGAGTGGCGTTCCAATCGGCGGCTTCCTGAACCTCTTCCAGGGTCAGATCGGGCAGAAACAGGAACGAACCGAAATTGTTGGATGCATCCGCCGATGCGGCCAAGGTCTGACTGATGGTTTCCGCCGCCACGCCATCGGACAGCAACGCCGAGGACAGCCAGCCCAGACGCGAGGCGATGTCAGCCCCCGACGAAGCCGCCGAAACCGAGACACTGGCCGGGCCGGTGGCCCCGCCGGTCAGGATGAAACGCTGGGCAACCGCATCCCAAACCACGGTCACACCGCTCCACAAGGTGCCGCTGCCGGCGGCACGGATGGCGGATTGGATCGCATTGGCCACATCGGTCAAGCTGGCGGCGCTGCTGAAATTCAGGCCCGACACATGGGCCACATCGCCGCCCAGACCCAAATTCAGGCCGCCATTGGTGATGGTTTTCCAGCCGGACAGGGATTGTTCGCCCTGGCTGCCGAAAATCTGGGGAGCGGTGTCCACATCGGCCCAGCGGGCAAAGGCGATTTTCTTGGCACGGGTGATGTTCTTGGAAATCCAGGCGAAGTAAAAAGCGGCCCGCTTATATTCCTCGGATTCGGTGCCAAAATGGCTGCCCACGTCATCGGCGGAACCGAATTCGGCGAAAGAGCCGGTGGGAACCAGATGGCTGGTGGTGAACAAGCGCCCGATCAGATCGCGCTGACGAACGCCGGCCGCTGCGCCGACGCCCGAAGTGATGTCCACATAACGGGTAAAGCTGATGGCCATGTGACAGTGTCTCCTTACACAATCTTGGCTTTGCGCTGCACAGTCATGGCGGCAGGTGCCGTCCAGATGGACAGATCGCGGTGGGTGACAGTGGCATCGAAATAGGGCAAGGCGCCCATATCGGTGCCGTATTGCAGGGGCAAATCGGCGATGGCCAAAATGCCCACATCCTGGGCTTGCAACAGGGTCATGAATTCGGTGGATTGCATGACCGTGGCGGCAAGCTTCAGTAAATCGCTGGGGGTATCAGCCGCCATGTCCCCCAGATCGTCGGCATCACCCAGCCCTTCCGTGACTTGAGCGGTGACCCGAAACGTGGTTTCCAGGCTGACCACATCGGTGTTGACCATGACGCCCAGATCGCCATCCCACCGGCTGGTCCGTGCCGGGCTGCCCCGCCTGCGGTCGGCGGTCTTGCACAGATACAAGGCAGGCCCCCCATCACTGGGCAGGGGAACAGGCAGAAAGGATTGGCGCACCGCCACGGTGTCGCGCCCCAGACGGCTCAGGCCGTCGCGCAGGGATTGGCGGATCAACGCCATCAACGGCTTATCACGCATTGCCGCCCCCCTCGGACAAGGCCAAGCCCCGTCCCATGCTGCGCAACGCCGCCCATTGGGCCGCACCATCCACCCTGCCGCCCGAGGCACGGGCGCATAAAGCGGCGTACAGGCGAACCCCATACGAGGTTTGACACAGCCACCAATGCCAATGGGATTGTTGCGGCGGCGGCTGAATGGCCCGGCAAATCACATCCATATCGTCATGGGTGACCGCCTCTTCGCACCGCCCCTGAACCGCCAGGGCGAATAATTGGGCCAGATGAGCGGTCATCAACACCTGATGATCGGTTTCCGTGAACATCTGCCCGGCCAAGGCCCATTGGGCGGCCAACACCTGATCGGGAAAAGACCGCTGATCAGCGAAAATTGGGAAGTGATCCCGGAACAGAACCGGATCGAAATCATCACTCTTGATCATGGATGCCCCCTTTGACCCCGCCGGGCCGAATGGACTGAAGACAGACTGGATGCTCAATTTTGTTCACCTTTTGTTCCGAATTTTCCACCCAAGGTGATCATGGCTACAGCCATACGGTGGGAAAATTCCGACACCTGGCCATGATTGGAATGGATACAGGACACCTCTGCATCGGCGATGGGAATCCAGCTCGCCCCCCGGTCAGCCCCGACCGTATCCAGAACGCCGCTTTCCACATGGTACATCAGGCCATCCCCCACCCTGGCCGTGGCCGGCAAGGCCGCCAGGATGTTCCCCCGATACAGTACTTCGGCCTGCACGCCATTGGGCAAAATCTGGCGGGGCGCCAAAATGCCCGACAAGCCGCCGAACCCGTCATAATGACGGGGATGGACCAAAATACCGGCAAACGGCCCCACCCCACCGGCCCGGACACGCCCCCCGCCGCCATCGTGAACGCACGACCAATCACATTGGTCATGTCGTTGGGCGACAACAGACGGACCTGACGGCCCCAGACCAAACCGGTCCAAGGAATTTCCCCCGGCAACAGCGCCGGGTGATCGCAGTGCATAATGTGGCGGCACGGCGCCAAATATTCACTTTTTGTTCCTATTGCAGACACACGCGCCACCTTTTTCAGAGAGACATCCATGCCCGGCGTCGAAAAGAACCATAGAGCGATTAGAACAAAATGGCAACACAATAAGTACGAAGCCGCCAATTTTGTCTGAGAAACCTTAGCCTAATACTTTCCTTATCATTACAAGACTGACCACGATCACTGCTTGGCCCCAAAATCAACACCGTGATCATCAGTCCAGATCATCCCCAAATGGCGGGCAATCTTTTCCAGGGCCATCAGCTTGTCCGCCATTTTTATCCGCTGGGGAACACCCGCAGCCGTTTCCACCACCAAAACCGCATCATCCCAGCGGATACGCTGATGGCTGTCGGCGAAACCGATCCGCGCGAGTTCATCCAAAACCCGGTCAGCGGTTACCCCGACACGGTCCGCCCGTTCTTGCTGCAAGATGGCAATACCGTCACGGATTTGCGGATTGGCCAACAGCCTGCACCCCTGCACCGCCGCACTTGATTGACTGTATCCAGCCCGCACCGCTGCTTGCGTCGCATTCAAATCAACCAGATATTCCCGCATAAACAGAGACTGCCTTGGCGTCATAAAACCACCTCGTTTGAATTATACCAAATCCCGGTGATCGGAACCGATCACCGGCGCCCTCAGCGGCGGGGG
>JAYSBF010000038.1:18049-31883 GCA_041915545.1 Magnetospirillum sp.
CCCCCCGCCGCGGCATAAGCCGCGCGGCCCCTTGGGCCTAACCAAATCCCTATGAGGTTCACTCACCGGGATTTGGTCTTATGCCGCCAGTGAACCGAAGAGTGCAAAGGCGTGATATGCGCGATAATATGCGCATGCGCATTTTTCGTCAAGATTCACATACACGCGGTGCTGGCTTGCATATATATGCATTAAATCTTACAGTGTCCGCATGAAGCTCTCAGACCGTATCCGCGCCCTGCGCGGTCCCCAAACCCAGACCGCCTTTGGCTCCCATTTCGGCGTGGATCAATCCACCGTCTCGCGCTGGGAAAAAGGCACCCGCCCCGACGCCGACCAAATCGTAGCCCTGGCCCAGATCGCCGGGGTGACCGTGGATGATTTCCTGTCCGACATGCCAGACTGCCAGCACCCTGCCCGGCCCACGGATTTGCGCCCATCCCTGCAAGACGATTTCGCCTTGGTTCCGGTCTATGATGCCGCGGTTTCCGCCGGCCCCGGATCAATCAACGATCCCAGCCCTGAACCCATCCATTTCAGTGCCTATCGCTTGGATTGGTTGCACCGGGTGACCAATGCACCGGCGGATCAATTGGCGGTGCTGCGGGTTGCGGGGGATAGCATGTGGCAAACCCTGCACAATGGCGATCATGTGCTGGTGGACACGTCCATCAACCGCTTCACCCGCGACGGCATGTATGTGATCCGCCTGGCGGCTGAAGACGAAGTCATGGTCAAGCGGATGGCACGCGGCCCTGGCGGAACGCTGACCGTAAAAAGCGACAACCCCGATTACCCCACCTGGACCGGCCTGACCGAAGACCAAATCCAGGTGGTGGGCAGGGTGCTGTGGGTGGGCCGCACCATCGGGTGATACCAACCGGTCAATGACTTGACCGGTTGCTTGTCCCTCGCCGGGCGGGCGCTGCCGCGCCCTTGGCCGCCGCCGCAATGGCGGCTGGGATTCTTTTGTCCCTCGCCGGGCGGGCGCAATGGCGGCTGGTGACCGTCCACCCCATCAATTCAAAGGGTGCCGGTATTATCCCCACTTTCTGTGGATAAGGGCATGCCTTTCCGTGTGGATAATATAAAAAAAATGTCTCTTTCCGGTGGGTTAGGCTTGGTGGAATCCCGCTGCCTAGCAAGTGAACACCCCCCGCTTTGCCCAGCCGGACGGCACAATAAATGATCAGAAGATAGGCATTGCCGGGATTCCCCCCCCACATGGCAGGAGAGAAGCCCCCCGCCCAGTCATCGCAATGGTGGAAACAATCGCGGCCCCTCCCGCCTTCCCCCGCCGAGGGATACACGATCCACCCTATCCCCATTTTCTGTGGATAACCCCACCCCCCTTCATGTGGAAAAATAAAAAATAATCATATGAATCAATGCACTAAAATAAGATAATTCCCTTTGCACACAAATTAGGCACCACCCTTCACCGCAGGGATGCACAGGCCGGAACAGCCCGAACAGCGCACAATAAAAGGCCCGGTGAGCAAAACTCACCGGGCCTTGTCCAGAGCTGATACCGGCCAATGAATTGGATGGTTGTATTGGTCCCTCGCCGGGCGGGCGCTGCCGCGCCCTTGGCCGCCGCCGCAATGGCGGCTGGGATTATTGTGTCCCTCGCCGGGCGGGCGCCGTGGCGCCCTTGGCCGCCGCCGCAATGACGGCTGGATACCGAGCCTTGGGCTTATCCCATCGTCGCCGCATGGTGACGATGGGCAGGCGTCGGCATGGCGTAGATGGCGGAAAAATCGCCATCGGTATCCGGTCGGATTTGCCCCCACGCCTGCATCTGATGATGCAGCCATTCCACCTGCCCCCCCGAAAGCGGTCTGGCATCCAGCATATAGGGGCCGGTATGGGTATCCAGAATATGCTGGATCAAGGTGCGATCCACCCCCACATAGGCGCAAGATGACAGGATATCCGCCAGATCGGCATGATGGGTCGATGCCCAACTTGCCGCTTCGGACAAGGTATCCAGCAGACGGGACACCGTTTCGGGATGGCTTTCGGCAAAGGCCCTGGTCAACCCCAGCACCTTTTCCGGGGCGCCGGGGGCCACATCGGATTTGGTGGCGACTATTTTCCCCAAACGCTGGCTTTCCGCCAGATGGTTCCACGGTTCGCCCACGCAAAACCCGTCGATCTGGCCGGTGGCCATGCTTTCCACCATGCGCGGCGGCGGAATGATCTGGATGGTCACATCCTCTTCCCCGACCCCGCCAGCAGCCAACCATAAGCGTAATTCATAAAAATGGGCGGAAAAGGGAAAAACGGCGGCAAACCGCAACGGTCCCCGTCCATCCGCCCGCCGCTGCCGGGCGATGGCCGGCAGTGACCGGGCCGACAAGCCTGCCGGGCCGGTCAAGGCATCGGGATCGGCTTCCAACATTTCCTGGTACAGATCCTTGGACACGGTGATGGCATTGCCGCCATGGCCCAATCCGATGGGGGCCAACATGGGCACCTCCAGATCACCGCCCAACCCCAAACTCATGGCCGACGGCATGGGCGCCAGCATATGGGCGGCATCCAGGACGCCAAACGCCACCTTGTCCCGGATAGACGCCCAAGACGGCTCGCGGCTCAGGTTCAAACGGATGCCGTTCCGGCTGGCGAAGCCCATTTCATGGGCCGCGACGATGACGGCACAATCAATCAGCGGAATGAATCCGACCCGCACCTGGTGCATGATCACAACTCCATCTCGCAGGCGGTGATCACGCTTTGCGCGATTTCCACCATCTTTCGGTTCTGGCGCATGGCCGCCTGACGCAACGTACTATAGGCATCGGCTTCGCTCATGGATCGCCGCTGCATCAGCAGGCCCTTGGCCCGCTCGATCAATTTGCGTTCAGCCAACTGGCTGACCGCTTCGTCCCGTTCGCGGCGCAGGCGGTCAAAGGCATTGAACCGGCTGACCGCCATTTCCACGATGGGACGCACCCTTTCCTTCCGCAAGCCATCGACCACATAAGCCGACACCCCGGCTTCGATGGCGGCCCCGATGGATTGGGCGTCCGATTGATCCACGAACATGGCAATGGGACGCCGAACCTCGCGGCTGACCTGAAACATACTTTCCAAGGTGTCGCGGTCGGGATTGGCCAAGTCGATGATCACCACATCCGGGGCCATGGCCTGCACCCTTTGGGTCAGGTTGGTCATGGAATGGATGGTCATGACCCTGGTGTAGCCGGCTTCCACCAAACCCTGTTCCAAAACAGCCGCCCGGTCGGAATTGTCGTCGATCACCAGGATGTTAAGATCCCGTTCCCCCACCACGTCGTCCTTTTACCTCACGCTGCCTTGGCCTTTTTCCCGGCCGCCCCGGATTCATATTCCTCCAGGAAGGTCAGCAATTCCTCGCGATGTTCATAATACCGCGAATAATCCAGCAAGGCACGCCGGGAACGCGGGCGGGGAATGTCCACGCTCATCACCTTGCCGATTTTGGCGAATGGGCCGTTGGTCATCATCACCACCCGGTCCGCCAGCAAAATGGCTTCATCCACGTCATGGGTGACGCAGATGGCCGTCACCTTGGTCCGCGACCAGACATCCATCAGCACGTCTTGCAATTCCCAGCGGGTAAGACTGTCCAACATGCCAAAGGGTTCGTCCAACAACAACAGCTTGGGCGACAGGGCAAAGGCACGGGCGATGCCGACGCGCTGTTTCATGCCATTGGACAATTCCGACGCCAATTTGTCCTGGGCGTCGCCCAGCCCCACCCGTTCCAGATAATAAGACACCACATCGGCCCGTTCCGCCACCGATGCATGGGGATAAACCCGGTCCACCCCCAGGGCCACATTCTGCGCCGCGGTCAGCCAGGGGAACAGGCTGGGGGCCTGGAACACCACGGCCCGGTCGGGACCGGCACAATCCACTTCGCGGCCATCCAGGATAATCCCGCCCTCGGACACGCTGGTCAAACCGGCGGCCATGGACAGCACTGTGGATTTCCCACAGCCGGAATGGCCGATCAGCGAAATGAACTCGCCCTTTTTTACGGTCAGATCGACCCCATCCACCACCCGCAGCGGCCCTTTGGGCGTGGGGAACACCTTGGAAATATGAGAAAACTCCACATAACGGTCAGGCGATCCGCTGGATTGGGCCGCGCGGCCATAGGCCTTGGGCAATTGCGGAACCAGATCCGGGGCCTTGCGCCCCTGGCCACCGGCCCCCTGGCCCGGACTGACCCCCATCAGATAATCGGTGATGACTGCCCGCAGGCCCTTGAACGCATCATCGTGATTGATGGCCGAACGGTCGCGGGGACGGGGCAAGCTGACATCGTAGACAGGGCCGAAATTGGCGCCGGGTCCGGGATTCAGGGTCACGATGCGGTCGGCCAGCAAGATGGCTTCATCCACATCGTTGGTGACCAGGATCACCGTCTTTTTTTCCTGGCGCCAGATATCTTCGATTTCGTCTTGCAGCTTGGCGCGGGTCAGGGCGTCCAGGGCTGAAAGCGGTTCGTCCAGCAACAGGATTTCCGGGTCCATGGCCAGGGCGCGGGCCACCGCCACACGCTGGCGCATCCCCCCCGACAATTCCGCCGGACGGCGTTCGGTGGCATGGGACAACCCCACCATGGAAATATACTTGGCCACCCGTTCGGCCCGATCCGCCTTGGATGCCTTGGGCATCACCGCATCGACGGCCAATTGGATGTTTTCGCGCACGCTCAGCCACGGCATCAGCGAATAATTCTGGAACACCACCCCCCGGTCCGCCCCCGGCCCGGTCACCGGCTTGCCCCGCAGCAGGACCTTGCCGCGATCCGGCTGGGTCAACCCGGCCAGCAGGGAAATCAGCGTGGTCTTGCCCGAGCCGGAAAACCCGACGATGGCGATGAACTCGCCCTTGGCGATGGACAGATTGATGCCGTCCAAAACATTGGTGTCGCCGTGGGATTTGGCCACATCGCACAATTCAAGAATGGTTTCCATGGCAGAAGCCCTCCTTATCAATCAGCGGCCGGATTGGTGAGTGACCAGGGTTTGCAGGGCCAGCATCACCCGATCCAGGGCGAAACCGATCAGGCCGATGGTGAACACCGCCACCATGATCTTGGCCAGGGATTGGGATGAACCGTTTTGGAATTCATCCCAGACGAATTTGCCCAGGCCCGGATTCTGCGCCAGCATTTCGGCGGCGATCAGAACCATCCAACCCACGCCCAAGGACAGACGCAGCCCGGTGAAGATATAGGGCAAGGCGGATGGCAGGACCAACCGACGCACCTGGGTCGGCCAGGACAATTGCAGCACCCGGCCCACATTCATCAAATCCTTGTCGATGGATGCCACACCCACCGAGGTATTGATCAAGGTCGGCCACAAGGAACACAAGGTCACGGTGATGGCGCTGGTCAGGAAGCTTTTTTCGAACATGGGATCATTGCTGACATAAAGCGCACTGACCACCATGGTGACCAAAGGCAGCCATGCCAGGGGCGACACCGGCTTGAACACCTGGATCAGCGGGTTCATCGCCGCATTGGCGGTCTTGGACAAACCACACAGCACCCCCAACGGCACCGCCACCACGGCCGCCAGGACAAAGCCCATGAACACGGTCTTCAGACTGGTGACGATCTGATCCACGTAAGTGGGTTTGCCGGTATAAACCCGCTGCTTCACCTCATCGGTGCGGCCTTCGGCGGTCAATTGGGCATTGCGGCTGGCCTGGCGTTCATAGAACCGGGCTTCCTTGTCCCGCTCGGCCAGATGATCGGACCACAAATTCCCCACCTGCCCCCACACTTGGGACGGGCCGGGAATGGCGCCCAGGCTGGTTTGCACCTTGGGGGCCAAGGCCCCCCACAGCATCAGGAAGCACAGGATGGACAAAAGCGGCACACCCAATTGGCCCCATAATTCGCGGACACGCAGACGCGGATTGTCCAAGGCGGCCAGACGCAACAAGGTCCCCACCCAGCCCAGGCCCGCCACGGCCAACAGACGATCCGCCCGGCCCAGCAGCCAGGACAGGGAAATACGGATGCCGGCCTTGGCGTCGGGTTGGCCGGACAGTGCCTTGACAGCGGTATTCATGTCGTTGTCTCCAGTCTTGCGGGTCAACCGTTCACCACCTTGTTACCGTCCACCTTTTGGCCAGCCTTCAGGCCGATGGGCAGGGATTTCAAATAATCGTTGGGCTTTTTACCGTCATAGGTAATGCCGTCGATGAATTCGTTGCTGGGGGCGCGATAGCCATCGCTGGCCCATGGGAAATCAGCTTCCTTGGCCTTGCCTTCCTGCACCAGCAGACGGGCGGCCTTCAGATAGATGTCCGGGCGATAGACCTTTTTCGCGGTTTCCTGATACCAGCTATCGGGCTTGGTGTCCGCGATCTGGCCCCAGCGGCGCATCTGGCTCAGATACCACACCGCATCCGAATAAAAGGGATAATTGGCGAAGTAGCGGAAGAAGACGTTGAAATCGGGGACCTCGCGCTTGTCGCCCTTTTCATATTCAAACGTGCCGACCATGGAATTGGCGATCACAGCGGCATCGGCGCCGACATAATCGGGCTTGGCCAGGATCTTCACCGCTTCGGCCCGGTTGGCGTTGTTGTTGGCATCCAGCCATTGGGTGGCGCGGATCAGCGCCTTGATCACCGCCAGATGGGTGTTGGGGTACTTTTCCGCCCAATCATTGGTGACGCCGAACACTTTTTCCGGGTTGTTCTTCCAGATTTCGTAATCAGTGATGACCGGAACCCCGATACCCTTGATCACCGCCTGCTGATTCCAGGGTTCGCCCACGCAATAGCCGGAAATGGTGCCCGCTTCCAAGGTGGCGGGCATTTGGGGCGGCGGGGTCACCGACAACAGCGCATCGGCGCTGATCTGGCCGTTGATATTGGTCGCGGAATAGAAACCGGGATTGATCCCGCCAGCAGCCAGCCAATAGCGCAATTCGTAATTATGGGTCGAAACCGGGAACACCATGCCCATGTTAAAGGTCTTGCCTTGGGCCTTGAATGCCTCGATCACCGGCTTCAACGCATCGGCCTTGATGGGATGCAGCGGCTTGCCATCGGCACCCTTGGGCAAATGGGGCTTCATCATCGCCCACACATCGTTGGACACGGTGATACCGTTGCCGTTCAGATCCATGGAAAAGGCGGTGATCACATGGGCCTGGGTGCCAAACCCGATGGTGGCCCCCAGGGGCTGACCGGCCAGCATGTGGGCGCCGTCCAATTCGCCGGAAATCACCCGGTCCAGCAGAACCTTCCAATTGGCCTGGGGTTCCAAGGTGACGAACAGCCCCTCATCCTCGAAAAAGCCCTTTTCATAAGCCACCGCCAGGGGGGCCATGTCGGTCAATTTGATGAACCCCAGCTTCAACTGGTCCTTTTCCAGCTTGGCCGGCGCGGCGGCATGGGCGGGGGCGGCCTTGATCACGCTGCCGGCGACGGCGGCGGCGCCCAGGACGGCCAGAGCGTCGCGGCGGGTGACATGGCCGTGGGAAATGCGGGAAGTCATGAACCGTACTCTCCTGTGCTGTTCCGTGACCGTCGATCCCCAAAACAAAAAACCGGCAGGTTCGTCACCAGAAGAGGCGACGATCATGCCGGCGTCATTGCCGTGGGGACCCAACATCGGGTCCTGATGATGTATGAAATTCGCTGCGCCCCACCGCCATTGGCAAGACGCTCCCCCTCCATATTGCATACCTCGTGCCAAATGCCCAATGGCGGAATTCCGCCATGAAAATCTGTCCACCCGATGTTTTTGGCACATATTTTAATCACATCAAGATTTTGATGGCTTATTTTTAATCATCTAGTTTTTATCTTTTATAATCAATGAACTACAAGTATGAAAATGGTAATTCCATTCACAAAAAACCATCGTTCGCCTAAAAATACGCCCGTATCAGCGTATTTTTTAATCACAATCTCATCCTGCCTAAATTCCGGCAGCGGCGGAAAAGCGCCACTTGCAAACCGGCATGGTTTTCGCATATGGATGTGGTGCGTGGGCAACGGCGCCCATTCCCCAACATGCGGCCCAAGGACGGGCCACCGTCGGATAATGACGTCCGAAACGATCGACCTTCAAAGGAAGGCCGCATCGCTTCGGGCGCTTTTCGTTTTGGAGGCAATGGATGGTCCATCTTTCCCCCCGCCGCAAACTGGTGGTCATCGGCAACGGCATGGCCGGCATGCGCACCATCGAAGAATTGCTGGCCCGCGCGCCCGTGGCCTTTGACATCACCGTTTTCGGTGACGAACCCCACCCCAATTATAATCGCATCATGCTGTCTTCGGTCTTGGCCGGGGAAAAGACCATTGACGATATCGTCATCAATCCCCGGTCCTGGTACGACGAAAACGGCATCACCTTGCACACCGGCGATCCGGTGCTGGCCATCGACACCCAAGCCCGGTCGGTGACCAGCGCCTCGGGTCTGGTGGTGCCTTATGACACCTTGCTGCTGGCCACCGGCTCGCGCCCGTTCATGCCGCCCCTGCCCGGCATTGACCTGGATGGCGTGGTCGCCTTTCGCGATATCGCCGATGTTGATGCCATGTTGGATGCCGCCAACACCCACCGTCATGCCGTGGTCATCGGCGGCGGCCTGCTGGGATTGGAAGCGGCTTGGGGACTGAAGCGCCGGGGCATGGATGTCACCGTGATCCATCTGATGTCCACGCTGATGGAACGCCAACTTGACCAGGAAGCCGGGCGCATGTTGGAAAACGCCCTGACCGATCGTGGATTGCGGGTGGTGACCGACGCCCAAACCCAGGCCATTACCGGAAATGGCCGGGTCCAATCGGTGCGCCTGACTGACGGGCGGGAAATCCCCGCCGATCTGGTGGTGATGGCCATCGGCATCCGCCCCAGCATCGCCCTGGCCCGCGAATCCGGGTTACAGGTGGGGCGCGGCATTATGGTGGATGACGGCATGGGGACATCCGATCCCCATATTCGCGCCGTGGGCGAATGCGTGGAACATGACGGCCAGATTTTCGGTCTGGTGGCGCCGCTATGGGAACAGGCCAAGGTCTGCGCCGCCCATCTGGCTGGCGATACCGGCCCGGCCTATGCCACCCCGGCCCTGTCCACCCGACTGAAGATCACCGGTATCGACGTGTTTTCCGCCGGTCAATTGGCCGCCCAGGACAGCCAGGACGAAGAAGTGGTGTTCCGCGATCCGGCCAAGGGGATTTACCGCAAGCTGGTGATCCGCGATGGTCGGGTGACCGGGGCGGTGATGTATGGCGATGTGGCCGATGGCGGTTGGTATTTCCAACTGATTTCCAAGAACACGGATATCAGCCAATTCCGCGGCCAGGTGATCTTCGGCCAGGCTTTCGCCGATCCGTCCTGCTGCGGCGGCGGGGCCAAGGGCGGCATGGATGTGGCGGCCCTTAGCGACGATACCCAAATCTGCGGCTGCAACGGCGTTTCCAAGGGGGCCATCGTCGCCGCCATCAAATCCAAGGGACTGACCACCCTGGACGAGGTGCGCGCCCATACCAAGGCCAGCGCGTCTTGTGGGCAATGTTCGGGTGCGGTGGCCGCCGTTTTGGCCCATGTGACCGGACAGACGGCGACGGTATCGGAATCGGTGTGCAAATGCACCGACCACAGCCATGATCACGTCAGGACCGCCATCGTCAAACTCAAGCTGAAATCCCAAGAAGAAGTACGCCGCGTTTTGGGATGGAAAACCGAAGATGGCTGCGCCAAATGCCGTCCGGCCTTGAACTATTACCTGCTTTGCGCCTGGCCCGGCGAATATCTGGATGATTACCGTTCGCGCTTCATCAATGAACGGGTCCATGCCAACATTCAAAAAGACGGCACCTATTCGGTCATTCCGCGCATGTGGGGCGGCATCACCACCCCCGATGAATTGCGGGCCATCGCCGATGTGGCGGACAAATATTCCATCCCCACGGTCAAGGTCACCGGCGGCCAGCGTATCGACTTGCTGGGGGTCAAGAAACATGACCTGCCCGCCGTCTGGGCCGATCTGAACGCGGCGGGCATGGTGTCGGGCCATGGTTATGCCAAGGGATTGCGCACGGTCAAGACCTGCGTGGGATCGGAATGGTGCCGCTTCGGCACCCAGGATTCCACCGCCCTGGGCATCGCCTTGGAAAAACTGATGTGGGGAACCTGGACCCCGCATAAGGTCAAGCTGGCGGTATCGGGCTGCCCGCGCAATTGCGCCGAAGCCACCATCAAGGATATCGGCATCGTCTGCGTTGATGCCGGGTTTGATATCGTCATCGGCGGCAATGGCGGCATCGACGTCCGGGTCTGCGATCCGCTGGTGCGTGTTTCCACTCCGGCCGAGGTGCTGGAATATTCCAGTGCCGTCCTGCAATTATACCGCGAGGAAGGCCATTACCTGGAACGCACGGCGCCGTGGGTAGAGCGTGTGGGCCTGGACCATATCCGCGAACGGGTGTTGGCCGATGAAGCCGGACGCAAGGCGCTGTTCGCCCGTTTCCTGTTCTCGCAGAAATACGCACAGATTGATCCCTGGGCGGAACGGGCCAGAGGGGGCGTGGACGCGCATGAATTCCAACCCATGGCCGTGGTGGAGTAAAGGCAATGACCCAATGGATCGACATCGGCACCGTTGACGACATCCCCTTGCTGGGCGCCCGCACCGTGACCACCCCCGCCGGCGAAATCGCGGTCTTCCGCAGCGGTGACGGCCAGGTCTTCGCCTTGGCCAACCGCTGCCCGCACCGTGGCGGCCCCCTGAGTGAAGGCATCGTGTCGGGGCGCAAAGTCGCCTGCCCCTTGCACAATTGGGTCATCGACCTGAATAGCGGCGAAGCGGTGGCCCCCGATGAAGGGTGCACCACCCCCTATGCGCTCAAGCAGGAAAATGGCCGCCTGTGGCTTGACCCCACCCCGCAACCAAGCAAGGCCGCCGCCCATGCCTGATTCCATCCGAACCACCTGCCCTTATTGCGGTGTGGGGTGCGGGGTGCTGGCCCGGCCCGATGGGACCGGCTGGGCCATTGCCGGCGATCCCGATCACCCGGCCAATCGCGGCCGCCTGTGCTCCAAGGGAACCACCTTGGCCGATACCTTGGGATTGGGCACCCGCCTGCTTGATCCCGTGGTGGACGGGCAATCCGTGCCCTGGGACCGGGCCATTGCCGAAACCGCACGGCGGATTGGCGACACCATCCGCGACCATGGCCCCGATTCCTTTGCCTTTTACCTGTCCGGTCAATTGCTGACCGAAGATTATTATGTCGCCAACAAGCTGGCCAAGGGCTTCCTGGGCACCGCCAATGTGGACACCAATTCCCGGCTGTGCATGGCGTCCACCGTGGCCGGCCACCGCCGCGCCTTCGGCTCGGACACCGTGCCCGGCTGCTATGATGATCTGGAACTGGCCGATCTGGTGGTGCTGGTCGGGTCCAATCTGGCCTGGTGCCACCCGGTGCTGTTTCAACGGCTGAAGCGGGCACGGGAACAGCATGGCACCCGCATCGTGGTCATCGACCCTCGCCGCACCGACAGTTGCGATATCGCCGATCTTCATCTGGCCATCGCGCCCGGTGATGATGTTCCCTTGTTCAACGGCCTGCTGTTGCACCTGCACCGCCAGAACAAATTGGACCTGGCCTTTGCCAATGCCCATACGTTGGGGCTGGATGACACCCTGGCCGCCGCCCGTGACGGTAAATGGCAACCCGATCCGGCAAGCCTGCGTTTTTACGAGATGTTCGCCAGCACGGAAAAGGTGGTCACGGTCTTTTCCCAAGGGGTGAACCAATCGGCCAGCGGCACCGATAAGGTCAATGCCATCTTGAATGTGCATCTGGCCACCGGGCGCATCGGCAAACCCGGATGCGGCCCGTTTTCCGTCACCGGCCAGCCCAACGCCATGGGCGGGCGCGAAGTTGGCGGCCTGGCCAATCAACTTGCCGTCCATATGGGCTTTGACCCGGTATCCATCGACCGGGCGGGACGGTTCTGGCAGGCCCCCCGAATGGCCCAGCGCGAAGGGCTGAAGGCCGTCGATCTGTTCCGGGCCGTCGATGAGGGTCGGGTCAAGGCCATCTGGATCATGGCCACCAATCCGGCGGTCAGCATGCCCGATGCCGATCTGGTCCGCCGGGCCTTGGAAAAATGCCCCACGGTGATCGTGTCCGATTGTGTGGCCGACACCGACACCCAACGCTTCGCTCATATCCGCCTGCCCGCCCTGGCCTGGGGGGAAAAGGACGGGACCGTCACCAATTCCGACCGCACCATTTCCCGCCAGCGTTCCTTTCTGCCCGCCCCCGGTCAGGCCCGCGCCGATTGGCGCATCATGGCCCAAGTCGCCGCCGCCATGGGCCATGGTCCGGCTTTCGCCTGGGACAAGACAGCGGACGTTTTCACCGAATATGCCCGCATGACCGCATTTGAAAACAATGGCAGCCGCGATCTGGACCTGTCTTTCTGGATCGGCGCCGATTACGACAATCTGGCCCCGGCCCAATGGGGCGGACGGCGGTTATTCGCCAATGGCCGTTTTTTCCATCCCGATGGCAAGGCCCGGATGGTACCGGTGCGCCACACCCCCTTGCGTGATCAGACCAATCGCGAATTTCCATTGCGGCTGAACACCGGGCGCTACCGCGATCAGTGGCACACCATGACCAGGACCGGCCTGTCAGCCCGGCTGTCTGGCCATCGGCCACAGCCATTCCTGGATATCAATCCCGACGACGCCAGGGCATTGTCCATGGCCGATGGCGCCCTGGCACGGGTGGAAAGCCGCCAGGGGGATTATATCGCCCGCTTGCGCATCACCCCCGACCAACCGCCGGGGCAAGTTTTCCTGCCGCTGCATTGGACGGATCAACAAGCCGCCCGCGCCATCATCGGACGCCTGATCCCGTCCCACGCCGATCCGGTGTCCGGCCAGCCGGAATCCAAACACGCCGCCGTGCGCATCACCCCCGTCACCACCAGTTGGAGCGGCGTGCTGATCACCGCCGCCCCTCACGCCCCCCACCCGTCATCGCCATGGTGGGTGCGGCATATGGCCAGCGACAACGCCCAAATGGTGGAATTGGCCGGGGATCAATCCACCCCGCCCGATACTCTGGTCACCTGGGCCGATGGCCAGGATTTTGGGCAGAAACTAGAATTGATCGACACGGCACGCGGCGAAATCCGCTGTGCCTGGATCAAGGATGGACGGTTGACCGCCTGCCTGTTCCTGGCGCCCGGACGCCCGGAAATCAGCCGAAGCTGGATCACCCAATTGATCGGAAAGCCGGTGGACACCCCCGCCGGCCGAGTGGCCGTGCTGGCCGGACAAGCAGCCAAGGGCGAAGATCAGGGGCGGTTGGTCTGCGCCTGTTTCTCGGTCGGTCTTGCCACATTGGAACGCGCCATCCGCGAACAACATCTGACCAACGTGGCCGAAATCGGTGCAGCGCTGAAGGCGGGCACCGGCTGCGGATCATGTGTGCCGGAACTCAAGGAATTGCTGGCCCACGCCAGAACCGGAACGGCGGCGGAATGACCCCCGCCCCCGTATGGGCTGATACCGGCCGCCTTTTGAAATGATCCGTTCGGCGGCGTCTGAGCGTCACCATCTCGGCCTGAACTGCCCCAACAGGTCAGTTCATTGGCCGGGCGGCATAAGACCAAATCCCGGTGAGTGAACCTCATAGGGATTTGGTTAGGCCCAAGGGGCCGCGCGGCTTATGCCGCGGAAGGCAAGGGTTTCGGAGAAACCCGCCCGGCCGTCGCGGGCGCCGGTGATCGGTTCCGATCACCGGGATATGGTGTAAGACCAAACCCCGGAGAGTGAAC
>JAYSBF010000039.1:0-31044 GCA_041915545.1 Magnetospirillum sp.
CCTCTTTCGGGGGCATTTGCTCCCGAACCCTCCAGATTTCTAACTCTTTGAAAGAAAAAGAAACTGGAGGCTTGGAGGCTGCGCCTCCAAACGGGTCTGGGCGGTCGCCCAGCCGCGAAGCGGAATTTTTCCGCACCCTGCTAATACCAAATCCCGGTGATCGGAACCGATCACCGGCGCCCTTAGCGCCATAAGCCGCGCGGCCCCTTGGGCCTAACCAAATCCCCATGAGGTCCACTCACAGGGATTTGGTATGGTGCTGGCACGGTCCTGCCCCCCTCACCGCTTTGGCAGCAGCCACAGCGACGCGGTTCCCAACCCCGCACAGATCAGCATCACCAGGGCCATGGGCATGGCGCTGCCATCTTGCAGCACCCCCACCAGACTGGACGACAAGGCGGCGACGGAAAATTGCAGACAGCCCAGCAGGGCCGAAGCCATGCCCGCCTGCTTTGCCTGGGGTGCCATGGCCAACACCATGGCAGATGGACCGATGAACCCCTGGGCGGCCAGGAAGATGAAAAGCGGCACGGCGATACCCCACAATCCCCCCCAGCCGGTGGCGGCCGCGCCCACCAGGGTCAAGGCCGCCAATCCCTGGACATATTGCGCCATGCGCAGCACCCTGGCCTGATCCAACCCTTGCAATAATCGACCGTTAACCTGACCCGCCACGATCAGCCCCAGGGCATTGATGCCGAAAAACCAGCCGAAATGCTGGGCGGGCACGCCGTGCAATTCGATGAAGACAAAGGGCGATCCGCTGATATAGGCGAATAATCCGGCGCTGGACAGCCCGCCCGCCAGGGCATAGCCCATGAACGACCGATCCACCAGCAACCGCCCATAAACCAGCAGAACCGACCAACCGGGCGACGCCCCCGGATAAGACACATGGGATTCGGGCAGACGGAAATGCACCATGACCATGCTGACGGCGCCGATCCCGGCCAAAACCCAGAAAATGGCATGCCAGCCGAACCACGTCAGCACCCAGCCCCCCAGAATGGGCGCCAACATGGGGGCCACCCCCATGACCAGCATCAGCGAGGCGAAAATGCGCGGGGCGTCACGGGTATCGAACAGATCCCGCACCATGGCCCGAGCGATCACCCCGCCGGCGCAGGCACCCAATGCCTGGAAAAACCGCAGCACGGCCAATGTTTCGATATTGGGGGACAAGGCACAGCCGGCCGAAGCCAGGAAAAACACCCCCAACCCCAGATAAAGCGGCGGCTTGCGCCCCCACAGATCGGCGATGGGACCGTAAAACGCCTGCCCCAGGGCAAAACCCAGGAAGAAAGCCGATAGCGTGGTCTGCACCTTGGCCTGATCGGCGGCATATTCCCGGCCAAGTTCCGGCAAGGACGGCAAATACATGTCAATGGACAGGGATGCCAGGGCCGTCAAAATACCCAGGATCAACACCATTTCCACGCTTGGCTGTTTTCGCATTGCACCTTTCCACAAAAAACTCGGCCTCTTTCCGGCGGAAAGAGGCCGTATGGCTCTGGCCAATATCAAATCCGGCCAACATCGGAACGGCGTCAAACCCGTTCCGGGGAACGGATATTCCCGGAACGGGCATAACATGGGTCTGCCCTACATGGGCTGCAAGCCCAACCGGCCGAACAGACTTTTATCCTGCCCCGGCGCAGCGTTGCGGGCGGTCAGCAGCTTTTCCCCGCAGAAAATGGAATTGGCCCCGGCCAGGAAGCACATGGCCTGCATCTGCTCGTTCATGTTTTCGCGTCCGGCGGCGATGCGGACAAAGGATTTGGGCATCATGATCCGGGCGGTGGCGATGGTGCGGACAAAATCGAAATTGTCCACCGGGGTCACCTCTTCCAACGGCGTGCCGGGAATGGGGATCAGCAGATTAATCGGCACGCTTTCGGGCTGGCGCGGCAGATTGGCCAGGGTGATCAGCATCTTCACCCGGTCGCGTTCCTGTTCGCCCATGCCGACGATCCCGCCGGAGCACACATGCAAACCGGCATCCTGGACATGTTCCAATGTATCCAGCCGATCCTGATAGCCGCGGGTCGAGATGATTTCGCTGTAATGTTCCTCGCTGGTGTCCAGATTGTGATTGTAATAATCCAGACCGGCATCCTTGAGTTGGCGGGCCTGTTCCCGATCCAGCAGGCCGAAACTGGCACAGGTTTGCAGCCCCAATGCCTTGACGCCTTCGATCATCGCCAGAGCCACCTGGAAGTCATCGCCCTTCGGACCGCGCCAGGCTGCCCCCATGCAGAAGCGCGACGCCCCGCTTTCCTTGGCCGCGCGGGCGGCTTCGATCACTTCTTCCACCGCCAGCAGCTTTTCCTTTTCCAGCCCGGTGGCGTAATGGGCCGATTGCGGACAATAGGAACAGTCTTCGGGACAGCCGCCGGTCTTGATGGACAGCAACCGGCTGACCTGAATGCGGTTGGGATCAAAATTGGCGCGATGAACCGTCTGGGCCTGGAACATCAAATCCATGAAAGGCTGGGCCAGCAGGGCCTCGACCTCTTCCACCGTCCAGTCATGGCGAACATCATCGTCCTGGGCAACAATCCTTGCAGCAGCGGTCACGTTTCCAACCCTCCTGATATTCTTACCCTTTCGCCGCATTGGGCACCGGCTGAAAGCCATAGAAAAGCAATGGTTTTATCCAGACCGGGGGCAGCGCAGATTAGTTCGGCGCACGCCGCCTTTGCAACAGAAGCGAAAAGACACTAGAACACACGGGCCATGCGTGATCTCGATACCCGCCTCTCATCGGTCCTGTCGGACCTGTCCGCCCAAGGCCGCCTGCGCCGCCTGCGTCCGGTGGAACCCCTGGACCACGGCCATATCCGTGTCGATGGACGCGATATGGTCAATTTTTCGTCCAATGACTATCTGGGCCTGTCCCGCCATCCGGCGGTGATCGACCGTGCCCGCGATTGGGCCGCCAGATACGGCGCGGGCAGCGGGGCATCGCGTCTGGTCACCGGCCATCTGGAAGTCATCGACGCCATCGAGGAAAAAATCGCCGCCGCCAAGGGGGTCGAGGCCGCGGTCATCCTGGCCAGCGGGTGGCAATGCAACGCATCGGTTCTGCCGGCCCTGCTGGACCGCACGCTGTGGGGCAGTGATCCCCTGGTGTTCGCCGACCGGCTGAACCATGCCAGCCTGCATATGGGCTGTCTGGCGGCGGGGGTGCGCCAGCATCGTTTCCGCCATAATGATCTGGGCCATCTCAAGGATTTGCTGGGCCGCACGTCACGGGAAAACGGGCCGCGCTTCATCGTCACCGAATCGGTGTTCAGCATGGATGGCGACGCCCCCGACGTGGACCAATTGGCCGCCATCGCCGAAGAATGGGATGCATTCCTGTATCTGGATGAAGCCCACGCCACCGGCGTCCTGGGGGCCAACGGCTTTGGCCTGTCGGTGGGCGCCCATGTGGATTTGGCCATGGGGACGTTTTCCAAGGCCATGGGCAGTTTCGGCGCCTATGCCGCCGGGTCCCGCGCGCTCAAGGATTTTCTCGTCAACCGCTCATCGGGCCTGATTTACGCCACCGCCCTGCCCCCGGCCACGCTGGGGGCCATGGATGCGGCCATAGATCTTGTCCCCACCATGGCCGCCGAACGGGCCAGGCTTCAGGCCATGGCCCGGCATGTGCGGGCCAGGTTCCACGAAGCCGGACTGGATACCGGCCAATCCAGCACCCAGATCGTCCCGGTGATCCTGGGGGATGAAGAGCGGACGCTGAAGGTGGCCGCCCGGCTGGAGGAACAAGGTTTGCTGGGCATCGCCATCCGCCCCCCCACCGTCCCCAACGGCACCAGCCGTATCCGGTTCGCCCTGTCGGCCGCCCATTCCGACACCGATGTGGAGCGCCTGATCCACGCCACTATCGACGCCACGAGGGCAGCATGACCATGCGGACTTTGGTTTTCGTCCATGGCTGGGGATTCGATTCCCGTTTCTGGCAGCCCGTGGCCGAACGCTTGCCCGAATTCGCCCGCGTCTTCGTCGAATTCGGCTTCATGGGCGCCCAGCCCCACCATCCCCAGGTTCCCGGCGCCGTCATCGTCGGCCATTCCATGGGCTTTGCCTGGTCGCTGGCCCATTTGTCCCGGCCCTGGACCGGGGCGGTGGCGGTCAATGCCTTTGCCCGCTTCACCCGTGCCCCCGATTTCGTTTCCGGCACCGCGCCGCGCATGATCGAACGGATGATCAGCCGTTTTGACGACAACCCCGCCGCGGTCACCGCCGAATTCCTGACCCGCACCGGCCTGTCCGACGTGGATACCGACAGTATCAACCCCGCCCGGCTGAGCGAAGGATTGAACTGGCTGGCCAAATGCGACGAACGCACCGCATTGAAGACCTTGGGCTGTCCGGTCCAGGCATTGGCCGGCACCCGCGACCTGATCGTACCCGAACCCATGAGCCGGGAATCCTTTGCCGGGCATAATCTGGTCCTGGCCGAAGGCGGCGGCCATTTGCTGCCGCTCAGCCATCCCGAATGGGTGGCCAGCCAGATCCGTTTGTTCGCCTCGACCCTGAAATGACCCTGAAACACCGGATCGAAACCGCGTTTTCCGCCGCCGCCGCCACCTATGACGACGCGGCCCAGGCCCAGCAGGTGACCGCCGGGCGGCTGGCCGATCTGGTGTTGACCCATTGCCCCGGCCCCAATCCCCGCGTGCTGGAAATCGGCTGCGGCACCGGGCTGCTGACCCGCGCCCTGCGCCCCCGCCTGGATGGGGATTGGCTGGTCACCGACCTGTCTCAGGCCATGGTGGACAAGGCCCAAACCAATCTGGTCGGCCATCCCTGCCGCTTTCAGGTCATGGATGGGGAACGGCCCACCGCCGAAGCGGCGGGAATGGATGTGATCGTGTCCAATCTGGCGGTGCAATGGTTCCACGATCTGGCGGGATCGCTGGCCCGACTGGCCGCAACCTTGCGCCCCGGCGGCATTCTGGCCTGTTCGACCATGGGGGCCGGCAGTTTCGTGGAATGGCGGGACGCCCACCACGCCTTGGGCCTGTCAGCCGGCATGCCCGCTTATCCGCATGGGGGTGTTCTGGCCGCCACCTTGGCCCTGGCCCTGGCCCCCCTGCCAGTCTGGATCGGAACCGAAAAGGTGACGGTGCGGCATCCCGACGCCCTGGCTTTCGTCGAATCGCTGAAACGGATCGGCGCCACCACCCCCAGCCCCGGCCACCGCCCGCTGGGACCGGGATCATTGCGCCGGGTCATGCGGTCCATGGGACAGCCCGTGACCATCACCTATGAAATCCTGTACATCCTGGCGGGGGCAGAGAAACAGTCATGAGTGCGGTTTTCGTGACCGGCACCGATACCGGCATCGGCAAGACCTGGGTATCGGCCTGGCTGACCTTGGGCTGGCGGGCCGATTATTGGAAGCCGGTCCAGACCGGATTGAAGGACGGCACCGATTTCGACGCCATCGCCCGGCTGGTTCCCGGTGCGATCATCCATCCGTCGGCTTATGTTTTCTTGCCCCCCCTATCCCCCCATCAGGCGGCGGAATTGGATGGCGGGCATATCGACGATCACGCCCTGACCCTGCCCCCCACCGACAATACCCTGGTGGTGGAAGGAGCCGGCGGCGCCCTGGTGCCGCTGAACGGCCAAACCCTGACCGCCGATGTCATGGCCCGGCTGGGATGCCCGGCCGTGGTGGTGGCCCGGCCCGGATTGGGCACCATCAACCACACCTTGCTGACATTGGAAGCCCTGCGGCACCGCCATGTGCCCATTCTGGGCGTGGTGGTCAATGGCTGTGACCCCGCCGATGCCGACCATGACCGCAACATCCGCGCCATGGAAGATTTCGGCCAGGTGCGGGTGCTGGCCCGCCTGCCGCTGCTGCCGCGATTGGACGGGACCGCCCTGGCCGCCCTGCCCCCACCCGCTTTCGCCCCCCATCTTTAAAGGTGGACATCATGACCGATTCCCAGACCCCGCATCTTCAGGATGCCACCCATGTATGGCATCCCTTTACCCAGGCCGGGCTGACGCCGCCGCCCCTGCTGGCGGTGCGGGCCAAGGGGGCGGTGATCACCGACGATCAAGGCCGGGATTATCTGGACATGGTGTCATCCTGGTGGGTCAATCTGCACGGCCATGGCCATCCCGCCATCGCCGAAGCCGTGGCCAATCAGGCCCGGCAGATGGAACAGGTGATTTTCGCCGATTTCACCCATCAGCCAGCGGCGGAACTGGCCGCCCGGCTGGCGGGACATCTGCCTGGCGATCTGGATCGGGTGTTTTTTTCCGATGACGGGTCCACCGCCGTGGAAGTGGCGCTGAAGATGGCCCGGCAATATTGGATCAATGTGGGTCAGGCCGACCGCACTGTGTTTGTCGCCTTTGACGGCGGCTATCACGGCGACACGGTGGGGGCCATGTCGCTGGGCCGGTCATCGACCTTTTTTTCCCCCTGGGAAGGATTGATGTTCCCGGTCGAAACCGCCCCGTTTCCCGCCACCTGGGATGGCGACGATCAGGCCGAGGCCAAGGAACAGCAAGCCCTGGCCGCGCTTGACCAGATCTTGGACCGCAACCGGGGCAAGGTGGCCCTGGTGCTGATCGAACCCCTGATCCAGGGCGCGGCGGGCATGCGCATGTGCCGCCCCCAATTCCTGCGGGCGGTGGAAAGCCGGGTGCGGGCGGCGGGGACTTTGTTCGCCCTGGATGAAGTCATGACCGGATTTGGCCGCACCGGGGCTTTTTTCGCCTGCGTGAAAGCGGGTCTATCCCCCGATCTGATCTGTCTGTCCAAAGGACTGACCGGCGGTTTCCTGCCCATGGCGGTGACCGTGGCCCGTGAATTCATCCACCAAGCCTTTGTCGGCTGCGATATTTCGCGGGCATTCCTGCATGGCCATTCCTATACCGCCAATCCGCTGGGCTGCGCCGCTGCCGTGGCATCGCTGGATTTGCTGGAAAGCGCCCAATGCCAGGCCCGCATCGCCGCCATTGAAACCATTCACCGCCAAAGGCTGGACGGTGTCGCCCGGCTGCGCGGGATCACCCGTCCCCGGCTGTGCGGCACCGTCGCCGCCTTTGACCTGCCCGGCGACGGTTATGCCGCCGCCATCGGCCCCAAACTGAAACGGGATTTCCTGGATCATGGGGTGCTGCTGCGTCCCTTGGGCAATGTGCTGTATCTGCTGCCGCCTTATTGCGTGGACGATCTGACCTTGCATCGGGTCTGGGATGTGGTGGATGGGGTTTTAGCCCGGCAGGACAGTTCCCCTACCCGTTCAGGGGATATCACCCCCATGGATAAATCGGGTATCATGGCTCCCTGATCTTGGCCTTGCCGCCGACCTGCCCATAATACCGGCCACCCTTTGACGTGACTGGCTGGCCGGTCACCAGCCGCCATTGCGGCGGCGGCCAAGGGCGCGGAAGCGCCCGCCCGGCGAGGGAGAAAATAATCCCAGCCGCCATTGCGGCGGCGGCCAAGGGCGCGGCAGCGCCCGCCCGGCGAGGGAGAATACAACCGGTCAAGTCATTGGCCGGTTGGTATAAGGGGGCACCATGCTACGCATCGAAGAAATCGTCGGGGCCATGGATGACGAGTTCCGTTATGCGCTGGATGCGCTGGCGGAAACCGAATTGCTGTACCTGCGGGACAGCCGCGCCGCCCTGCGCCGCTTGCGCCCGGTGGGGGTATCCCACGCCGAAGCCGTGGCCATGATCGACGCCATCATCCTGCGTCGTGCCGCCCAGGCCCAGATGTTGGCGGAAAAACAACGCCGCCGCCGCTATGTCAGCACGCGGGTCCGCAAGACCTCCATGCCGCCCCCGGCCTTCCCCGTGATCCAGCCCCAAAAGACGGCGGAGCAGCCGAAGCGGGTTCCGCCCTGTCTGCCCGCGCCGGTAACGGTCGCCTTGCTGGCGGCGCCGGTTTCGCGGGTCCGAGCCATCCCGCTGCCATCGCCCGGCGGCATCCCATCGGGGCCGGTCATCATCCTGCCCGCCCCGTCGCCGACGGTGACCGGCGGGGACAGCCGCTTGCGCGGTCTGCTGTCAGCCCTGTCCACCCGGATCGGGTGGCGGGGGTAATACCAACGGCCGTTGGTATAAGACCAGGCTGCGATGCGGCAGACTCATTGCGGCTTGGTTAGGCCCAAGGGGCCACACGCCTTAGCAGGGTGCGGAAAAACCCTCTTTCGGGGGCATTTGCCCCCGATCCCCCAATCGAGAGGCACAGCCTCCCGAACCCTCCAGATTTCTAACTCTTTGAAAGAAAAAGAAACTGGAGGCTTGGAGGCTGCGCCTCCAAACGGGTCTGGGCGGTCGCCCAGCCGCGAAGCGGAGTTTTTCCGCACCCTGTTATACCATATCCCGGTGACCGGAACCGATCACCGCATTTTCGGATAAGTTGTTGGCGCCATCCCCCACCACCGCCTGAACAGCCGCCGCCACACGGGCGCGCAGTCCCGGTTCGGCCTGGATGATGCGCAAGAAATGCTGACGTGACAGCGACAGGCACCAGCTTTCCGACCAGGCGACAATGCTGGCGGCGCGCGGCACATCCCGCAGCAGAGCCAATTCACCAAAGAAATCGCCGTCATGCAGGGTGGCCGCCACCCGTTCGCCACCATCCGTGGTGGGAATGCGCACCTGGACGCATCCCCGTGCGATCAAATAGAAATGATCCCCCGGATCGCCATGATGAAACACATATTGGCCTTCGGCGAAGTGGGACATAACGAACAGGCGGCTGAGTTCATCCAAAGTCGGACGGCTGCATTCCGACAGGAACGGAATCAGGGCCAAACGGTCGGGCGTGATCACCGGGCTGTCATCATCGCTTTCCTGGGTCGTCATGCCCTGCTGGCGGGTCCACAGCGATGCGTACAACCCGTCCCTGGACAGCAATTCGTCATGGGTGCCCGCTTCCGCCAGATGCCCATCCCGCAACACCAAGATCAGATCATAGCCGGTGATGGCGGCCAGACGGTGAGTAACCGAAACCACCGTCCGATCCCGGCCCAAGGTGGCGACGGTTTCGTTGACCACCCGTTCCGATGCCGGGTCCAGGGCCGATGTGGCTTCGTCCAACAGCAAGATGGGGGTTTGACGCAACAGGGCACGGGCCACGGCGACGCGCTGCCGTTCCCCCCCCGACAACGCCCCGGCACCATTGGCCACCGGGGTATCATAGCCCAAGGGCTTGGCCATGATGGCATCATGGATGCCGGCGGCGCGGGCAGCGGCCATCACCTCATCCATGGTGGCGTCGGGGCGTCCGGCCTGAATATTTTCACCGATGGTGGCGGCGAACAGCACCGCATGCTGCGGCACCACGCTGATATTGGCCCGCAGGCTTTCTTCGGTGATGGCGGTGATGGGGTGACCATCCAGCATGATCCGCCCCGACTGGGCGGCGGCAAACCGCATCAGCAGGGACATGGCCGTGGATTTGCCGCATCCCGACGGCCCGACCAAGGCCACACGCTGGCCGGAACGGATATGAAAATCCACCCCGTTCAGCGCCATGGTCCGGCCATCATAACTGAACCCCACCCGGTCAAAGACGATATCGCCGCTTAACCGCCCCACGCTTTGCGCCCCGGCCTCTTCCGCCTGCGGAACGGGTTCATCCAGAAAGCGTTGCAGACGCGCATGGGCCTGCTGGGCGGTGATCATCAGCGGAATGGCGGTGGACAGCCAGGACACCGCCTCGCCAATACTCATCAGCAGGCCGACAAAGGCCACCAGCAACCCGGCGGTCATCTGGCCCTGAAGCGCCAGGACCGACCCCACCCCGACCACCACCAATTGAGACAGGCTGGTGCCCAAAAAGGGCGTGCGGGCCACCAATCCACCGAACAGATACGCCTTGGGGCTGGTTCGGGCCAAATGATGCAGATGGGCGCCAAACGCCTGTTCGCGCCGCCGCCCCAGATGAAACAGCCGGATCACGGGCAAGGTGGCCACGCTTTCCTGGATAAACCCCATGGTGGAGGCGCGGGCTTGCTGGTGCCCGTCTTCCCATTGTCCGGCGGATTTCGTGAACATTTTGGGGATCAGCACCGCCGATGGCAAAACCAGCATGGTGACCACGAATAACAGCCAGTTGATGGCCAGCAACAACCCCAGACTGACCGAAATGACCACCACGCACAGCAGCAGCGCCGGCATGGCCCGCACCAATGCCTGTTCCACCGCCGCCACATCCGGGCCGAATAATTGGATCAGTTCGCCCTGGGGGCGCGCCGCCGCCATATGCGGCGGCAATGCCTGCAATTTGGCGAATAACCGCCCGCGCAGACGGTTCATCCCCCCCACGGCCAAAGCCCCGGCCAGCCGTTCCTGGGCCAAGGTGGCGACGGCCTGGATCACCAGCAATCCGGCCAGCGCCGCCAGGGACCAGATCAGGACAGGCTGTTGGCCTTGGGTGATGCCTTCGTCAAAGATGAATTTGTAAAGCAGCGGGCTGCACAGATGGTACGACGCTTCCAGCAGCAAAGCGAAAACCAAGACCGTAAAGCGCAGGCGAAACCCCGCCATCTCGCGCACACAACCCGCCACGAATGACAAATTCACCGTGCACTTCCTCCGCCTTGATGATGTCCGCGATGAACCGGTTCCAATTGATACATCTTGGGATCAGCGACCGAAATAAATTCGGGTCAATTGTTCCGGCAGGCTGGGCGCCAGGCTCAACGCCGCATGAAATTCCTCCTTGCTTAGCGCCGATAGCCGCCCCGCCCCCCGCCCGACCACCGTGGCATTGCGGACTTCCCCGGTGATCAGGGCACGTTCACCGAAATATTGGCCGGGGGACAAGGTGGCCGCCAGATGGGGGGTGCCGCCATCATTCACCAGCACATCGGCCTGACCGTCGCGCAGCAGATAAAAACAATCGCCGTCATCTCCTTGGCGAATGATGATTTCGCCGTCCTGAAAGGGGCGGGAATGCATCTTTTCCGCCACCTGGGTCAGTTCGGCGGTACTGAGCCGGGCGAACAGGTCGATGGAGCGCAGGGCCTGGGACAGCGCCACCGCCTCGCCCACCAGGACATCGGAAACGATGCGGCCATCCACCATGGACATGATGCGGTCGGCGCGGTCGATAACCCGGTTGTCATGGGTGACCATCACCACGGCGCGGCCATCGGCGGCGGCGAATTCCCGCAGCATGGACACCACTTCCATGCCCGACACCTTGTCCAGGGCGGCGGTGGGTTCATCGGCCAGGATCAGGCGGGGATTATTGACCAGGGCGCGGGCCACCGCCACACGCTGGCGCTGCCCCCCTGATAATTGCGCCGGTTTGTGATTGATCCGATGGCCCAGCCCCAAACGCTCCAACAGGGCCAGGGCGTGGCGGCGGGCCTGATCGGCGGGGATGGCGGTCACATGGGTGGCCATCATCACATTGTCGATGGCCGACAAGGAATCGAACAGGTTGTGCATCTGAAAGATAAAACCGATATCCCGGCGCATCTGGGTCAGGGCCGGACCGTCCAGACCGGACAGGCTTTTGCCCAAAACCTCCAACCGCCCGTCCTGCACGCCGCGCAAGGCCCCCATCAGGGTCAGCAATGTGGTCTTGCCCGATCCCGACGGGCCGGTAATGATGACCAACTGACCGGGATTGATATCCACCGTATTGTCGAACAACACCTGATTGCGACCGGCGCCATCCCCGAAAAAATGGGACAACCCGGCCACGCGCACCACCGGAATCGGGCTGTCGCCCATGATGCCGCCGCCGGTCATGAGAACAGATCCACCGGGTCGGCCTTGCGGATTTTCCCCACCGCCAGCAACGTCGCCGCCAGGGCCATGGCCAGGACCAGGGCGAAAATGGCCGACATATCGGGCACATTCATGCGTAGCGGCAGTTTCGAGGCATCGGCGGCCATGGCATAGACCCCCCAGGCCAAAAAGGCCGATGGAATATAGGCGGTGACCGAAATGGCCAGGGCGATAAAGGCGACCACCGCCACGAAAAATCCCTGTTGATAGCCAATGGCCCGCAAGGTGGCATATTCCTTCAGATTATCGCTGACGATGCCATGCAACGCCTGGGAAATGAAGACGACCCCGACAAAGGCCCCCACCACCAACCCCAGGCGGAAAATATAGCCGATGGGGGTGTTATCCGCGTAATAGGCAATTTCATTGTCGATGAAATCCTGCTTCAGGAACACCTTGGCCCGCTTGCCCAGGCGCTGGATCAACAGCTCCTTGATCCGGGCCGGGTCCTGGCCATCCTGAACCCGCACCACCCCGACCCCAACCCGGTCCAGCGGAAACGACGTCAGCCGGTAATAATTCAGGTCAGAGGTGATCATGGTGCCGTCGATGGTGAAGGACGGCCCCAGATCGAACAGGCCCGTCACCCAGGCCAGCCGTTGCAAGGTGTCGGATGCATTCAACACGCTTACTTCCATACTGCCATTCCGCGTCACCCCCTGGCTGATCAATTCGAAATCCGCCCGTGACTGGCGGTCCATGATCACCCGGTCGGGAATGGCCAATTGGGCCGTCTGATCAGCGATGCTGCCGGGCAAAAAGACCGGGGAATGGGGCGAAAATGCCAGCAGATAGCAGCTTAGGCCATGGCCATCGACGGGACTGGCGATCTGGATGGCGCTGGAATAAAGCGGTGCCACCGACCGGACACCCGGCACTGTTTGGGCTTCGTACAGCAAGGCGCGATTCATCCAAGGCGGCGAATCCGCCCAGGATTCAAACGTAGGGCCGGCAATCAGAATATCGGCATCCAGGGCACGGGGTATGCCCACCGCGCTGTCATACAGGGCGTTTTGAAACCCCAATTGAGTGAATATCAGCACAATGGCCACGCAGACGCCGATCAGCGCCCCGGCCAATTTACCGCTGCGGTGAAGTAATTGCCGGGCCGCCAGCCCTGCCGCCACGCGCAGCATCACGGCCCCGTGGCCCGAGCAGGTGCAGGCGTGGGCGTGGGTGCGGGCATCAGCCGCACCAGAACTTCCGCCCCCAGCACCGGCGGCAAGGGCTGGTCGGGGGTAATGTCCACTTCGACGATGCGGGCGTCACGGCCGGTCAGAACATCCGATGCCGGGCGTTTTTCCCGAAACACTTCATATGACAGCCGGGTCACCCGGCCCGTGACCGGCTGATCCAGCAACCGGGCTTCGATGGTGGCGGCCATGCCGTGGCGCAAGGCGGCGGCCTGGCTTTCCTCGACTTCCGCCACCACTTCCAACTGATCCAGGGCGGCCATGCGCAACAGCCCGTCCTGGCCGATCAATTCCCCGGCCCGCGCCTGCACCGACAAGATCACCCCATCCAGGGGGGCACGGATAACCAGATGATCCAATTGCGCCCGCGCCCGATCCACCCCGGCCTGCTCCACCAATGCCCTGGCCTGGGCCACCCGGTCATCCACACCACGGGTTTCGGTCAGCGCTTTCAGGCCGTTATTCGCCTGGGCCACTTCATTTTCCGCCGTCTTGCGGTCGGCAGCCACCGAATCCAGCGATTGCTGGGACACATGACCATCGGCGAACAAGGCGCGGCGGCGTTGCCATTCCCGTTCCAGCATGTCGCGCCGGGCTTCCTTGGCCGCCAGCACATTGCGTTGGGCGGCGATGTCCGAGCGCTTGGCCCCGGCATTGGTCTGTTCCCGCTGCAATTGGGCCAGGGCGAAACTGCGTTCCGCCACCGCCAAATCCCCCTGGCGGATGTCATAGCCATCCAGGATCGCCAGGATTTGCCCGGCCTTGACCCGGTCACCCTGATCCACCCGCAATTCCTGCACCACCGCACCTTCCGCCGGGCCGTGAATGGCGCGCACCCGGCTGACCGGCTCGATCCGACCACGGGCGGTAATGGCGGGGGCCACCGCCGATGATGGCGGCGGTGGCTGATCCGCCGACGGGCGCAGCACCAGCCAGCCAGCCACACCCACGCCGATCACGGCCAGCCCGGCCAAGAGGGGACGGGACAAGGTCACCATCCGCCACCTGTCCGGGACAGGCGCGCCGATGCCGCCGCAAACCCAACGAAAATCACATCACCGCAAACCCCATACCGCATCTTATCCCCCTGTCCCGGCCCCCTGGCCCGTCCTGTGGCCATGATACCAGCTTCACGGATTTTCCAGAGAGGACGGAACCGGATAGCCACGCGCCCCCCCCGTTTCTGAACCTGGGTTTATATTTAACAGCCCAATCCCAGGATCACGGCGCGGGAAACATCGGGTGCTTGACCTGATCCCCCACGGCGATCCCCAACCGGCTGACCGCGCCGCCATTCAATTCGATCACCGACCGGACCGGAACCGGCGATGAAATCACCGCCAGGGATTCCGGCACCGCCCGCTGGGCAATGCCCGCGACACGCCCATCCGCCGTCACAAACAGCATGTCCAGGGGGATAAGTGTGTTCTTCATCCACATGCTGACCGGGCGGGTTTCGCCAAAATCAAACAGCATTCCCGCATCCGGGGCCATGGTCCGGCGGTACATCAAACCCTGGGACAACTGATCCGGCGTCTTGGCTACTTCCACAGTAAAAGACCGCGGCCCGGCCTGGGTCATAATATCCAGATGCGAAACCGGGAATGAAACCATCCCCTGGCCGAATGCCATTTGTCCGCCCAGCCCCCACAAATGCGGCATGGGCAGGGCGGCCATCCCCCCACCCAACAGCGAGGCCAGACAGAGGATTGGCATCATCCTGTTGATTTTACTTGATTTTCTACCGATCATCATCTAAACTCCTCGCCAATGTCCGCGGTTTCAAGCATCCGGTTAAACCCCCAGGAACCGGAAAAATTTTATGCTTATTCGTTAGGAATATGAATCTAGATTGAGATACATTTAAGAAGTATCCTTTGGAATCATTTTTTTCTTTTCAAGCTCGGCTAAAGTGTCTATGGTTCCAAATGTGGAGCGGAGATAGAACCTCTGTCTCCAAAAGAATCTGCCGGGGGGCCTTCCCGCCCATCCCCACCCCCCTGCAGAGGAAACGCCGCCCTGAGGGGCGGCGTTTCCATTTTCAGCTATGTTTTATCATACGTCCCTCGCCGAGCGCCGCCTTATGGCGCGGGAAGCAAGGGCCACGGATGTGGCCCGCCCGCCGCAATGGCGGCAGAACCACCGGCCGTAAGTCAGAACTTCCAGCCGGTGGTATAAGCCCCCCTTGGCGGGTTCACAGATAACGCAGCCACAGATAAATATTGGCGATGGCGACGGTCAGCAGCATCAGGCCGAACGCGACCTTGAAAAACGGCACGAACCGGACGGGATGACCCGCCCGCTCGGCCAGACCGGCCACGGTCAGATTGGCAGACGCCCCCACCAGCGTTCCATTGCCGCCCAAGCATGCCCCCAGGGACAAAGCCCACCACAGCGGTTCCAACTTGTCGGCGCCGCCAAAGGCCGGCGCCATGCTTTTGATCAGCGGGATCATGGTGGCGACAAACGGGATATTATCCACCACCGCCGACAAGACGGCCGACGCCCACAGCACCGCCACCACCGTCACCTTCAAATCCCCCCCGGTCAGGGCCAACAATTCCTGAGCCAGCATGTGCAGGACCCCGGCCTGTTCCACCCCGTGCACCACGATGAACAGCCCGATAAAGAAAAAGATGGTGATCCATTCCACTTCACCGAAAATACGGTGCACATCGTGGGATTGGGTTTCCGCATCCTTGCCCAGGCAATAAAACAGCATCAGCAGGGCCGCGCCCATCATGGCAATGGTCCCCGGCTCCAACCCCAAGGGATGGGCCAGGATGAAACCGCAAATCACCAGGGCCAGGACCAGAAGCGAACTTTTCAGCAGCCGGTGATCGGTGATGCAATCCCCCGCCCGGCGCGCCATCACCCGCGCCCGGTCTTCGGCGGATGCGTGCAAGGTACGGCCATAGATCACATGGAAGACCAAGGCCACCACCAATTGAATGACCACAATCACCGGGGTCAGATTGGCGACGAATTGATTGAAGGTCAGGCCCGTGGCCGACCCGATCAGGATATTGGGCGGATCACCGATCAAGGTGGCGGTCCCGCCGATATTGGATGCGAACACCAAGGCGATCAGGAACGGCCAGGGCCGCACTTTCAGATCCAAGGTGATGGCCAGCGTCACCGGCACCACCAGCAACACCGTGGTCACATTGTCCAAAAAGGCGGAAAACACCGCCGTGACCACCTGAAGCATGAACAAGATACCGGCCGGACTGGCCTTGACCTGCTTTGCCGCCCAGACAGCGACGAATTGAAACACCCCCGACCGCTGGGTGATGGACACGATGATCATCATGCCGGTCAGCAAGGCGATGGTGTTGAAATCAATGCCGCGTATGGCCGCTTCCTGGTTCAGCACCCCGACCAGGATCATCAGCCCCGCCCCCAGCAGGGCGACCACGGCACGATTGACCTTTTCGCTGATGATCAGCGCATAAGTCAGAACCAGAACGGCGGTGGCCACCCCCATGGGGGCCAGACCGAACAGGACATGGCCGGTATCTGCGGTCATGACAGCCCCCCCCGGACGGGAAGACTGGCCGGGTTTTGTCGCGGCGAAGACATCATCATACGTATCCCTACTGACCCATCTGGCCAGCAGAGTGCGTCAACTGGCCGTCAGGCGCAATCACCGTCCTTTGACAATGATGCGGGCCGGGCCAGGGCGATCAGCACATAGCCCACCAGGGCCGATATGACCGACCCCGCCAACACCCCCAAGCGGGCGGCGGTATTGGCCTGGGCCTGATCGCCAAAGGCCAAGCCCGAGATGAACAGGCTCATGGTAAAACCGATGCCGGTCAGCACCGCCACGCCATGCAATGCCCGCCAACCGCCCTGAGGCAAGGGCGCCAGCCCCAGGCGGATCACGACCCAGGAAAAACTGAACACCCCCACCTGCTTCCCCAGGAACAGACCCAAGGTCACCCCCAGAAAGACCGGTTCGCTCAGCGATGACAGCCCCATCCCGGCGAAGGACAGGCCCGAATTGGCCAAGGCAAAGACCGGCAGAATCAGATAGGCCACCCACGGATGCAACCCATGTTCCACCCGCGCCAGCGGTTCCGCCCCATTGGGGGTCCGCAGGGGCAGACACAGCCCCAGGATCACCCCGCCGATGGTGGCATGCACCCCCGATTTCAGCAGGCAAAACCACAGGACCAGCCCGACCAGCACATAGGGCAACAGACGGGACACCCCCATCCGGTTCAACCCCAGCAGCAGCCCCACCGCCACCGCGCCGATGCCCAGATAGCCCCAGGCCAGATCGCCAGAATAAAAGAAAGCAATGACCAAAATGGCGCCCAGATCGTCGATAATCGCCAAGGCCGCCAGAAAAACCCGCAAGGCCAGCGGCACCCGGCTGCCCAGCACCGACAGGACCCCAAGGGAAAAGGCGATGTCGGTGGCGGATGGAATGGCCCAGCCCCGCGCCCCCACCGCATCACCGCCGGCAAAAGCCAGATAAACCAGGGCGGGAACCGCCATGCCGCCCAAAGCCGCCACTGCGGGCAACATCAGCCGCCCCTTGCCCGACAATTCGCCGTCCAGGAATTCGCGTTTGATTTCCAGCGCCACCACCAGGAAAAACACGGCCATCAGGCCGTCATTGATCCAATGCAGCAACGACATTTCCAGCCGGGCATCCCCAACCCCCACCATCACCGGCACATGCAGCAGATGTTCATATCCCGGCCCCAAGGGCGAATTCATCACCGCCAGGGCGATGATCATCATGGCCACCAGAATGATGCCGCTGGCGGATTCCATATCCAGGAACGCCTTAAGCGCCAAGGCCAGCCGATTGGTCGGCGCGGCTGGGGCCGGGGATGGAGATGGGGACGACATGGCGGACTTTCTCGATGGATCGGGGAGCTAAGGTCTAGAAAACTACGCCCGGCCTGAAAATAGGCAAAAACCGAAGGGGCGGGTCACCGCCCCCCCTGATCGTCTTCCATGCGCAGGGCCATGCGCACCAGATCGGACAGACTTTTGGCCGCCATTTTTTCCATGACCCTGGCCCGATGAATTTCCACCGTCCGCACGGAAATGGACAATTCCGCCGCCACGGCCTTATTGGGCTGTCCCTGGACCACCAGATCCATCACCTCGCGTTCGCGCGGGGTCAATTCCTGGGCGCGGGCCAGGATTTCATCCAATTGACGGCGTTCGCGGTAAGCCGTGGCCCCCCGGTCCAATGCCTGGGCCACACTTTTCATCAGCACGTCATCATCGAACGGCTTTTCGATGAAATCCACCGCGCCTTCTTTCAGCGCCCGAACCGCCATGGCCACATCGCCATGGCCGGTAATGATGATCACCGGCAGATCAATGCCGTCCTGCCGCAACCGCAATTGCAAATCCAGCCCGCTCAGGCCGGGCATGCGCACATCGGCCAGCACACAGCCGGGCTGTTCCGGGTCCAGCACCTCCAGGAATTGGATCGCATCGGCATGGGCGCGGGCGGTGTGGCCGGCTGATTCCAGCAACAGGGTCAGCGCCTCGCGGATGGCGGCATCGTCATCGACAACGTGAACGGTGGGAATCTGGCTCATTGACATCCTTTCCTGTCACCGGCCGCCCTGACCGGCGACTGGCATGGTAAAGCGGAAACTGCTGCCGCCCGGACCACTGCGGTCCAGCCATAACTGACCGCCATGGGATTCGGCGAACCCCCGTGCAATGGCCAGACCCAACCCCATGCCGGTGGCTTTCGAGGTATTGAAGGGTTCGAACAGGCGGGCGGCCACCTCATCGGCGATGCCGCTGCCGGTATCGCTTACCTCGACCTCGACCCATGAACCGCGCAGGCGGGCCGACAGGGTCACGGTTCCGCCATCGGCCATGGCGTCCATGGCATTGCGCAGCAGATTTTGCAGCACTTGTTGTATCTGCACCTTATCAACATGGATGGCAGGCAAGCTCTTGTCCACCCATGTATTCAGGCGGATATCCCGGCGGGCGCATTCCGGGGCGGCCAGCCCCGCCGCATCCGCCACCAATTGGGCCACGGATTGGGGCGCACGCGATCCCCGCCCCTGGCCGAAAAATTCCCGCAACGACCGGATGATATCGCCCGCCCGCTGGGTTTCCGCCACGGCCCGATCCATGGCATGGGCGGCCTTGGCCGGGTCCGGCACATCGGCGGCCAGAAAACGCTGGGATGCGCGGGTAAAGGCGATGGCGGCCAAAAGCGGCTGGTTCAGTTCATGGGCCATGGCCCCGGCGATTTCCCCGGCCATGGACAAACGGGTATTGCCCGCCATTTCCTCTTGCCGGGCATGCAACAGGGATTGGACCCGGCGGCGATCGGTGATGGCGGCCCCCAAAATCAAGGTGGCGGTGGCCAGGGTCAGCATCAGCGTCTGAAACGCGGTGACCACGCTGGCTTCGCGCCCCACCACTTCCAAGGCGGCAATCAGGCCGATCTGAGCGGCCTGATTGCCCAAGGTGGCGCCTTCCAGACCGAAACGGGCGCCGATCCAGATCAATGGCAGGAACAGCAAATAGAACAAGGTCACCCCGCCCTGCCCGTCATGACCGGAAAAAACCAGCCATAAGGCCCCCCCCAAGGCCAGGGCCTGAGCCAAGGCTTCGGCCATTCCCCATGGGCTGAGAACCGGCCGACGGCGACGGTGCACCAGAATCAGCGGCGTCATCACCACGATGCCGATCATGTCCCCCACCCAATAGCGGCTGATCCCCGCCACCAATTCGTCAACGGGAACCACACCCGCCACGGTGAACTGCCCCACATACAGCACGGCCACGGTGGCGGAAGCGACCGCAGCCACCGCCAGCAGACAAAAAACATCGCGCAACGACCCCAGATCGCGCAGCCCCTTGCCCCAGCGCAACAAAAGATGGGCCGCCCCGCCATAGACCCCGGCGATCACCAGCCCGGACATTACCGACAAAGCCAGAGAAGCGGGCAAGCCGCGCACCAGAAAATCGGCCAGGACCACCGCCGATGCCACCTGCCCCAGACAGGCCCAATTGGGACCACGCAACAGCAGCAAGGCCAGGGCCAACCCCGATGGCGGATTCCACGGCGTAATGTTCAGCGGTTCCAACTGGTGAATGAAGCTGATGCGGTCCAAAGCCACATACAGCACCCAAAAAGCCATGGTTTCCGCCGCCAGCCGCCCGTAATGCCGCCAGGGGGTCACCGCCGCCCCGGTCATGACGGCCCCGCCGCCGCGGATGGATAGCCAGCGCGGTAAGTGGACAGCAATTGCGCCAGTTCCACCGCCGTCTTCACCCCCATCTTTTCGAACACATGGGCACGATGAACCTCGACCGTGCGCATGGTGATCCCCAATTCATCGGCGATCACCTTGTTCAGCTTTCCGGCCAGAACCAGATCCATCACCTGACGTTCCCGCACGGTCAGGCTGTCCAGCCGGGCGGCCATACCAGCCTGGTCCTGTTCCGCCGCCCGGCGGGTCCGGTCCCAATCCAGTGCCTCGATCACCCGGTCAACCAGTTCATTGTCATTGAACGGCTTTTCCACGAAGTCCCGCGCCCCCCGCTTCAATGCCGATACCGCCATGGGCACATCGCCATGGCCGGTCAGGAAAATCACCGGCAGCTTGGCCTGATGCACAGCCCGCAGACGTTCGAACAGGTCCAGCCCGCTCATGCCGCTCATGCGGATATCCAGCAGCAGGCAACCGCACATATCCGCGGCCCAGGCATCCAGGAATTCCTCGGCCGAGGCAAAGCTTCGGGCGTCAACCCCACGGGACTGGAACAGCCAGCAAAGCGCATCGCGGATGGCCTCGTCATCATCGACAATGAACACCGTGCCTGAACCGCTCATCACGCCCCCTTTTCCTGACCCGTCCCGCCTTCGGCACCGGCCAGCGGCAACGAAAACCAAAATACCGCGCCGCCATCGGGACCACGGGCATCGAACCACAACCGCCCATGGTGAAATTCGATGATGGTGCGGCAGATGTTCAGTCCCATGCCCATCCCCTCTTCCTTGGTGGTGAAGAACGGATCAAACAACGCCTTGGCGATATCATCGGGCAGACCGGGGCCGCTATCGGACACGCTGACCACGGCGCGCCCATCCTCGACCGCCACACCCACGACCAACCGGCCTGGGGACGGGCTTTGGCCCATGGCTTCCAGCCCGTTGCGGATCAAATTCAACACCACCTGTTCCATCAAGATCCGATCCGCCAGGACCACCGGCGCCAGTGGACTGAACTGTGTCAGCACGCCGACCCCCCGCCGTCGGGCGTCGAATTCGATGAACCCCACACTGTCTTCCACCACCCGGTTCAACGCGCACGGTCCCAGGCGCGGTTCGGATTTCCGCACGAAATCGTGTACCCGGCGGATGATATGCCCGGCCCGCTGGGCCTGGCGCCCCAATTTTCCCAGGGCCGCCCGCACTTCCGCCGGATCGAAATCGTCCCGGTCCAATTTGTTCAGACAGCCGGTATTATAGCTGGCGATGGCCGAAAGCGGCTGGTTCAGTTCGTGGGCCAGGGTCGATGCCATTTCCCCCATGGTGACCAACCGCCCGGTCCGTTGCAGGTTTTCTTGTTGCAGGCGCGCCAATTCTTCGGCCTGCTTGCGTTCAGTGATGTCCAGCACCGATGCCATCCATCCCGATTGCCGACCATCCGCGTCAATCAGCGGCGCTTCATAGACCAAGGCCCAAAACACGTCGCCGCACCGGCGGCGAAAGCGGATTTCGAAACCATCCTGGGGGGCGTTGCCGGCCATCACCTGTTGGTGCATTTCCATGGTGCTGTCCAACGCATCCGGCGCCCAGTATGGCATGGGCGGGGCCGTGCCCACCAAATCTTCCGCCGTCCAGCCGACCATGCGGCAAAACGCCGGATTGACATAGGTGACGCGTCCGTCCAGATCACGCGCCCGCATGCCCACGGTCAGGGAATCCTCCATGGCCTTGCGGAACGCATGCTCCTCGCGCAGGGCCTGTTCGGCCAGCAGACGGCGGCGCACATGGCGGCGCACCAGCCACAGGCTGAACACCGCCAAAAGCGCCATGGCCACGATGGCCGCCGCCAGCATGTTCCGGGTCAGATTGCCGGGGCGGCCATAGGCGGTGCTGATCATGGAAATGCCGCGTCCGGGCGGTTCCAGCCGCACCTGATGGCTGGAACCGCTATCGGGATCAGGATCGGCGGCCAGGGCCATCTGGCTTTTGGCCCCCAGCACCGCGCCATCGCCATCGACGATCTCGATCCGGTATTTTTCCGCCACCCACCAGGGCACATGGTGGGTCAGCAGCGCGTCCACCGACACCGTCCCGACCAGCATGCCGCGAAAATCCTGATTCTGGTGGATGGGCACATGCACCTCGACCCCCCACCCCCGACCGGGATTATAAATGGGTCCGGTCCAGGCCGCCCGCCCCAGCGACCGGGCCATGACGAATCCTTCCCGCCATGGCTGGTCTGCCCCGGTCGGGCGGGCTGCCTGGCTGGGGGGCACCGACAGGACCGCATGGCCATCGGTATCCAGGATCGTCAGCCGCTCCAATTCAGGATTGTTTTGCATGACCGCCTTGGCCTCGCGGTCAAAGGCGGCATAATCGGGCTGGCCACGGGCCAGCTCTTCCGCCAATTGGGTCAGTTTTTCTTCATCGGTGGTCAGATGAAAATGAATATTCTGCTCCAGCCACAGAATATCCTTGATCACCGAAAGTTGTTCTTCCTCATCCTCGGTGCGGTGCAAAAACCACAGCAATGCCCCCAGCAACACCACCACTGCCACCATGGCGACAATAGGCATGCTTTGCAGTGCAACACGACCGCGCGAGGCTGCTACCGACACCGTTCCCCCATCGAATCCTGCCCGCCCGCAATAAAAGAGCGCTGAAATATTGAAGTAACATAAACTGTTAGCCCGATGTTCGGATTTCCACAATAGGCCGAGGGGATGAAATTTTCTAACAATCCGCCCACATGGAGCTTAACAATCTTCTACAGGGAGGAAGAGCAATGAAATTCCGTACTCTGATCGGCTGTGTGGTCGCCGGCATCATGGCGGCAGGGACTGCCATGGCCCAGGATGCCCCCATCGTCATCAAGTTCAGCCATGTGGTGGCCCCGGACACGCCCAAGGGCAAGGCCGCCGAAATGTTCAAGAAGCTGGCGGAAGAACGGACCAAGGGCCGCGTCAAGGTCGAGGTTTATCCCAACAGCCAGCTTTACAAGGACAAGGAAGAGATGGAAGCCCTGCAACTGGGCGCCGTCCAGATGCTGGCCCCGTCCCTGGCCAAGTTCGGCCCGCTGGGCGTGAAGGAATTCGAAGTTTTCGACCTGCCCTATATCCTGCCGTCGCGGGAAGTGCTGCGCGCTGTCACCGACGGCCCCATCGGCGCGTCGCTGCTGAAAAAGCTGGAAAGCAAGGGCATCATCGGCCTGGCCTATTGGGATAACGGCTTCAAGGTGATGAGCGCCAACAAGCCGCTGCTGAAGCCCGAAGACATGAAGGGCCTGAAGATGCGCATCCAATCCTCCAAGGTGTTGGACGCGGAAATGCGCGCCCTGAATGCCCTGCCCCAGGTGATGGCGTTCTCGGAAGTGTATCAGGCATTGCAGACCGGCGTGGTTGACGGCACCGAAAACCCGCCGTCCAACATGTACACCCAGAAAATGCACGAAGTGCAGAAATACGCCACTGTCACCAACCATGGCTATCTGGGCTATGCGGTGATCGTGAACAAGAAGTTCTGGGAAGGTCTGCCGACCGACATCCGCGCCACCTTGGAAGGGGCGATGAACGAATCGAGCAAGTTCGCCAATGCCATCGCCCAACAGGAAAACGACGATTCCCTGGCGGCCATGAAGGCGTCGGGCAAGACCGAATTCCATATCCCCACCGCCGATGAAATCGCCGCATGGCGCAAGGCCCTGCTGCCGGTTCACCGCGAAATGGAAGGCCGCGTGGGTAAGGACCTGATTACATCCATCTACAAGGAATCCGAAAAGTTCGGGTTCAAGAACTGATCGCATAGCCACTTCGGGGGCCATTCCGGGGGCGGTTCGCACGCCGTGATGTATCGCGGACCGCCCCCGCTTTTCGCGGGCAAGCCATCATGCTGAAAATTCTCGACCATATCGAGGAAGCGATCATCGCTTTCCTTATGGCCGCGGCGACGGTCATCATCTTTGTCGCCGTGGTCCAACGCTACGCCGCCGGCACTGACTTCCTGTACGATTACGTGGGACATATCAATCTGTCCTGGGCGCAGGAACTGTGCATCATCATGTTCGTGTGGATGGCCAAGTTCGGTGCCGCCTATGGCGTGCGCACCGGCATCCATGTGGGTGTCGATGTTCTGATCAACCGGCTTGCCCCTGCCACACGCGGCAAATTCATCATCCTCGGCCTGATGGCCGGTGCCTTCTTCACTGGCGCGGTGGCCACCATGGGCGGCACCTTCGTTTGGGAAAATGGCGCGCATTACGCCATTTTCAACGCCTTTGGCCTGAATACCGGCGACATGTATGAAGGCCCCATCACCGCCGATCTGGAATGGCCCACCTGGGCGGTGTACAGCGCCATCCCGCTGGGATCGGCCCTGATGTGCTTCCGCTTCCTTCAGGTCTGCGTGGCCTTCATCAAGACCGGCGAACTGCCCCACCATGACCACGGCCATGTGGAAGGGCTGGAGGAAGATCAAACCGACGAACAGCGCCAGGCCCAGGACATCAATTGGTTCGAAATGGATGACGGCCTGCATCCCCGCGATATCGCCCATCACACGGGCGATGCCCAAGACCGCGACAAGTCCAAGGAGTAAGGGCCATGAGCGCGCTGATCATCTTCGGTCTTTTGACCATCCTGATGCTGACCGGCATGCCCATTTCCATTTCCCTGGGCCTGACCGTTCTGACTTTCCTGTTCACCATGACCAACGTGCCCATCGAATCGGTGGCGCTGAAGCTGTTCACCGGCATCGAAAAGTTCGAGATCATGTCGATCCCGTTCTTCATCCTGGCCGGTAATTTCCTGACCCATGGCGGCGTGGCGCGGCGCATGATCAATTTCGCCTCGTCCATGGTCGGCCATTGGTATGGCGGCCTGGGGCTGGCCGGGGTCATGGCCTGCGCCTTGTTCGCCGCCGTGTCCGGTTCGTCCCCGGCGACCGTGGTGGCCATCGGCTCCATCATCCTGCCCGCCATGGTCAAGCAGGGTTTTCCCAGCCGTTTCGGGGCCGGTGTCATCACCACGTCGGGTGCCTTGGGCATTCTGATTCCGCCATCCCTGGTGATGGTCATGTATGCGGTGGCCACCAACACCTCGGTTGGCGCCCTGTTCATGGCCGGCATCATTCCCGGTCTGGTCCTGGCCTTCCTGCTGGGCTTCACCACCTGGTATCTGGCGAAAAAGAACGATTATCCCCGTCTGCCCAAGGCCAGCACGACCGAACGCCTCAAGACCTTCCGCGAAGCCATCTGGGGATTGCTGCTGATCGTCATTGTCATTGGCGGCATCTATAGCGGCGTGTTCACCCCCACCGAAGCGGCGGCCATGAGCGCGGTCTACGCCTTCATCATCGCCGTGTTCGTGTACAAGGACATGCCGCTGCGGGCTGTTCCCAAGATCCTGCTGTCTTCCGCCAGCATGTCGGCCATGTTGCTGTACATCATCACCAATGCGGTGCTGTTCAGCTTTGTTCTGACCAATGAAAACATTCCCCAGGCCATCGCCGATTGGATCGTCGGCAAGGAATTGGGCATCATCGCCTTCTTGTTGGTGACCAACGTGCTGTTGCTGGCCGCAGGCAACTTCATGGAACCGTCGTCCATCGTCCTGATCATGGCCCCCATCTTGTTCCCGGTGGCCATGAAGCTGGGCATCGACCCCATCCATTTCGGCATCATGATGGTGGTGAACATGGAAGTGGGGATGTGCCATCCCCCGGTGGGCCTGAATTTGTACGTGGCATCGGGCATCACCAAGATGGGCATCACCGAATTGACCGTTGCGGTCATGCCCTGGCTGCTGACCATGCTGGGCTTCCTGATCGCGGTGACCTATTGGCCGCCGCTGTCCATCTGGCTGCCCAAGGCGTTGGGGGTCATGTGATCCCACCCGGCGCATGCGGGATGTAACCACTTTGTAACCATCCGGTTTCACCTTCCCCCGGCGGATGTTTCCGCCGGGGATTTTTGTTGATACAATTTGATAGTGATAATTATTTGCTTTATTTCCCCCGAAGGAATCTCCAGGCTGCCGCGTGTAACCCCCATTTGGATCACCCCAAGCCGCAGGCGGGAAATTTCATGGATTCTGTTTCATCCCGGCGCAGAAGGCGCCGGTTGATGCTGGCCGGTCTGGCCGTCATCGCTTCGGGCGGGATTGCCGCCTTTACCCTGACCGGGGCCAAGCCGCCGCCGCCGCCCACCGTCACCGCCACCACCGCCGATATCGAAGACACGGTATTGGCCAATGGCACGCTGGAAGCCTACAAGCTGGTCAGTGTCGGGGCCCAGGTATCGGGGCAGATCCGCAGTCTGAAAGTGAATTTGGGTGATCGGGTGACCAAGGGGGAACTGATCGCCGAAATCGATTCGCTGACCCAACAAAACACTCAACGTCAGGCCGATGCGTCCCTGGCCAACATGCATGCCCAGCGCCAGGCCAAGGCCGCGGCGCTGAAACAGGCGCAACTGGCCTTTGAACGGCAGCGGATGATGCTGGCCCAGGACGCCACGCCCAAGGCCGATTACGAAAGCGCGGAAGCCGCCCAGAACACCGCCCGTGCCGAAGTTGCCGCCCTGGACGCGCAAATCCGTCAGGCCGAAGTGTCGGTGGACACCGCCAGGGTCAATCTGGGCTATACCCGCATCACCGCCCCCATGGACGGGACGGTGGTGGCGGTGGTGGTGGAAGAAGGCCAGACCGTCAACGCCAATCAATCCACCCCCACCATCATCAAACTGGCCCAATTGGACACCATGACGGTCAAGGCGCAGATTTCCGAAGCCGACGTCACCCGTGTCACTCCCGATCAGCGGGTCTATTTCACCATTCTGGGGGAGCCCAACCGCCGCTATGGGGCCACCTTGCGGGCGCTGGAACCGGCCCCGGAATCCCTGGCCAGTGAAAGCAGCAACGGATCGGCGTCATCATCATCATCGGCGTCATCGTCATCATCGTCCGCGGCCATTTACTATAACGGCCTGTTCGACGTGCCCAATCCCGACGGGAAATTGCGCATTTCCATGACCGCCCAAGTTTCCGTCGTCCTGCGCGAAGCCAAGAACGCCGTGATCATTCCCGCCACCGTGCTGACCCGCCGGGGACCGGATGGCGGCTATCGGGTCCAAGTGGCCAATGATGATGGCACCATCACCCCGCGCGACATCAAGATCGGCATCAACAACAACATCAATGCCCAAGTGCTGAGCGGATTGAAGGATGGCGAGCGGGTGGTGGCCGAAACCGTCGCCGCCGCCAATCAGGGCGGCAATGCGGGCGGCCGCCGTGGCCCGCCCCCTGGCCCCATGGGGTTCTGACCATGGCTGCCTTGCTGGAATTAAAAAACGTCAGCCGGGAATTTCAGGCTGGCGATCAGACGGTGCGGGCGCTCAAAAGCGTCGATCTGGCCATCGAAACCGGCGAAATGGTCGCGATCATCGGGGCGTCGGGATCGGGGAAATCCACCTTGATGAACATCCTGGGGTGTCTGGACCGGCCCAGCGACGGCGCCTTTTTGGTGGCCGGTCAGGATACCCGCCATCTGGAACCGGACAGCCTGGCCCAATTGCGGCGTGAACATTTCGGCTTCATTTTCCAGCGCTATCACCTGATGGGCAGCGTCACCGCTCTGGAAAACGTGGAAATCCCCGCCGTTTATGCCGGACGCCCACGCGCCGAACGGCGCAGCCGCGCCCGCGATCTGCTGTCCCGCCTGGGATTGGGGGAACGCGGGGAACACCGGCCCAACCAATTGTCCGGCGGCCAGCAACAGCGCGTTTCCATCGCCCGCGCCCTGATGAATGGCGGCCAGGTGATCCTGGCCGACGAACCCACCGGCGCCTTGGACCGCACCAGCGGCCAGGAATTGATGTCCCTGCTGCGGCAATTGCATGCCGATGGCCACACGGTGATCATCGTCACCCACGACCCCCAAATCGCCGAAACCGCCGACCGGGTCATTGAAATCAGCGATGGCGTCATTGTCGCCGACCGCCGCAAGGCCGCGCATATTCCTCGTCCGGCCCTGGATCACCGGCCATTCCGGGGGGAAAGTTTCCGCGCCGGGCTGGACCGGCTGGCCGAAGCCATGCGTATGGCCGTCCGGTCCATGGCCGCCCACCGGCTGCGCACCTTTTTGACCATGCTGGGGATCATCATCGGCATCGCTTCGGTGGTGTCGGTGGTGGCCCTGGGCGAAGGATCGCGCCAACGGATTTTGTCCGACATCAGTTCCATGGGCACCAACACCATCGAAATCTTTCCGGGCCGCGGCTTTGGTGATGAACGGTCCGGGCGCATCCGCACCCTGACCCCCCGCGACGCCGACGCCCTGGCGCAGCAGGTTTACGTGGACAGCGTTACCCCCACCGTTTCCAGCAATGCCAGCCTGCGCTTTGGCAATGTCTCGGTCACCGGTCAGATCCAGGGGGTGGGCGAACAGTTTTTCCGTGTGCGCGGCTATGATCTGGCCCAAGGCATCGCCTTTACCGCCAGCAGCGTGCAACGCCGATCGCAAGAGGTGGTGATCGACGACAACACCCGCAAGAAATTGTTTCCCAACACCCCCCATCCCATTGGCGAGGTGATTTTCCTGGGCACGGTTCCCGCCCGCGTGGTGGGGGTGACCAAGCCCAAAGCGAGCGCATTCGGCAATTCGGAAACTTTGACGGTGTGGATTCCCTATACCACCGCCATGAGCAGGCTGACCAACCAATCCTATCTGCGCAACATCACCGTGCGGGTCAGTGACGAATTCCCCACCGCCATGGCCGAAGGCAGCATTAACCGGCTGCTGACCGCCCGGCATGGCACCGAAGATTTCTACGTGATGAACACCGACACCATCCGCCAGACCATCGAGAAAACCACCCAGACCATGACCATGTTCGTGTCCATGATCGCGGTGGTGTCCCTGATCGTCGGCGGGATCGGGGTCATGAACATCATGCTGGTGTCGGTGACCGAACGGACCCAGGAAATCGGCATCCGCATGGCGGTCGGCGCCCGGCAATCGGACATCATGCACCAATTCCTGACCGAAGCGGTGCTGGTCTGCCTGTTGGGCGGCACGCTGGGGGTTGGCCTGGCATTCGCCGCCGGTACGATCCTGTCCCAGACGGGCGGCGGCATCCGCATGATTTATTCCACCACATCCATCATCGCCGCCTTCGCCTGTTCGACCCTGATCGGCGTTGGCTTCGGCTTTTTGCCGGCGCGCAATGCCGCCCGGCTGGACCCCATCGACGCCCTGGCACGGGAATGACCCTGACCATGACCATCTTCATCCATCGCCGCCCGCTGGCGGCGCTGTCCCTGGCCGTGCTTCCCCTGGCGGCGCTGACCGCCTGCGGCGGATTGATCGAAACCGATTACCAGCGCCCCGACACCGCCACGCCCGCCGCCTGGACCGGCGACGCCACCAGTGGAGCCGCACCGGCCCAGACCGTGCTGTCTTCCGCCTGGTGGCGGGCTTTCAACGAACCGGAATTGGACGCCCTGGTGACCCAGGCTTTCGCCGCCAATACCGATCTGGCGGTATCGGCCGTCAAAATCCGCCGGGCGCGGCTTCAGGCCAGTCTGACCGCCGACGGCCTGAACCCCCAGCCATCCCTGAGCGGCAATGCCCAGGTGTCGGCCCCGTTCCGGGGCAAGATGGAAACCACCCGGACCTTTTCCGTCCAGGCGGGGGTGTCGTATGAAGCCGATCTGTGGGGCAAGCTGGACCGCGATTGGGATGCGGCCCGCTGGGAAGCCCAGGCCACCGAAGAAGACCGGGAAAGCGCGGCCCAATCCCTGGCGGGCACCACCGCCACCCTATATTGGCAAAGCGTCTATCTGACCCAACGGCTGGCCATCACCCAAGAAAGCATCGCCTATGCCCGCCGCACCCTGGATCTGGTCCAGATCAAGCGGCAAAGCGGCGCGTCATCGCCTTTGGAAGTGGCCGAGGCCGAGCAAAATCTGGAAAGCCAATTGGCTGGCCTGTCCGATCTGGAACAGCAGCGAAGCGAGGCAAAAACCGCCCTGGCCTTGTTATTCGGCGGGGCGCCGCAAAGTGTCGGCCCGGTCATCACCCGTCTGACCCTGCCCGGCGGGGACATGCCGCCGGTGGATGCCGGCTTGCCCGCCGACCTGTTGCGCCGCCGCCCCGATATCCGCGCCGCCGAATTGCGCCTGCGCGGGACATTGGCCGGAGTGGATTCCACCCGCGCCAGCTATTTGCCCAGCCTGTCCCTGACCGGCAGCGCCGGATCATCGGATGTGGCCCTGGTCAACGTGCTGCGCAATCCGCTGGGGGCGCTGGGGGCCGGGCTGGCCCTGCCGTTCCTGCGCTGGAATGAAATGAACCTGTCCATCCGGGTGTCCAAGACCGAGTACGAACAGGCGGTGCTGGAATTTCGCCAAACCCTGTACAACGCCCTGGGAGATGTGGAAAACGCCCTGTCCGCCCGAAGCAATCTGAGCGAACGGGCCGATCATCTGGAAAAATCCCTGGCCGCTGCCCGTCAGGCGGAACGCCTTTACGAAATCCGCTACCGGGCCGGGGCGGTGGCCTTGCAAAACTGGCTGGATGCCCAGGAAAAGCGCCGCGCTGCCGAAGAAAGCCTGTTGGCCAACCGCTATGACCGGCTGGCCAATCAGATCACCCTGTATCAGTCCCTGGGCGGCGACAGCGTGCTGGGCGGCACGGACCAGAGCGCTGTCCCCACCCCCTGATACCAACGGCCAATTTCATTGACCGTTGTACAGCCCTCGCCGGGCGCGGCCATACGGCCGCTTGGCCGCCGCCGCAATGGCGGCTGGGGTTTATTTTGTCCCTCGCCGGGCGCGGCCATCCGGC
>JAYSBF010000040.1:0-29144 GCA_041915545.1 Magnetospirillum sp.
CTACCAGTATGCGGCCATTGAGGCCGCGGCCAAGCAGGCGGCAGCCTGCGCCCGGCGAGGGACTACCAGTATGCGGCCATTGAGGCCGCGGCCAAGCAGGCGGCAGCCTGCGCCCGGCGAGGGACTAAAGAAAAATTCCGACCTCGGGTCGGAATTTTCTGAAATGAGTATGACCCCTTCGGGCGGATGGGGACGTTTCCACCCCCGTTCCCGCCGCCCGTTCTTCGGGGCCGCCGGTGTTTTCCTTCCCCCCCGGAACACCGCGCCCTCCGAAGAAACCGGCCCGCCACCCGTTACGCCTGACGGGATGGCGGGCCGGATGATTTTTGGGCCAGGGTGAGCAATTTCTTGGCAGCTTCAAGATTTCCTCTGTCACCGAACTCTTCTAAAACGGGCACGACGTCCGTCTGCAAAATGTGCACGGCATCGGCGGTTTGGCCACGGGCAAAAAGGATGGTCGCCATTGTGGCTTTGGAAGACGCTTCGCCGCGGATATCGCCAAGCAAACTGTACCGGGAAAGTTCTTCTTGCTTGGCGATGCGGAGCGCCTCGTCAAAATTATTCTGATACAGCAAGACAGTGGCGATCTGTCCCCAGACTGTGGCTTGTAAGCTCACATCCCCCAAATGTTCGCAAAGGGGAAGGGCATCCCGCTGAAGACAGTGCAATGCTTCGTCTGATTTACCCTGACGCAGTAGAATGTCTGCACTTTTTCCCAAGGTGATAATTTTTCCCCGGATATCGCCCCGGCGTTCCTGGATGGGCAAAAGTTCCTGTTGATGAATGCGCAGGGCGTCATCCAATTTGCCCTGGTCTGTCAGGATGTCGGCGATCAGTTCCAGGACAAGGCCTTTGCCCGATTCGCTTTTATCATGGTCGCAGAGTGCCAAAGCCTCATGCTGTAAAATGCTTAGCGCCTCATCAAATTTTCCCTGAAAATAGAGGTATGTACTTAACATGTATAGTCCGTAGAAAATGCTGTAAGGTTGATTTATTATTTTTGATATGGGGATGATCGCTTTTCGACAAATATTTTCTGATTCTTTCCATCCGCCAGTTGATGAAATTAATACTGATAACTCGGTGTATAACTCTAATTTTAAATGTTCACCAATCTGATGTTCTGTGTCAGCTAAATAACTTTGTAACTGGGCGATGCGCTCTTGCCGCTGGGCAAGGGGGCGATTGCTGCGTTCGGCCAGTCTGATGTTGGGACGCGTCGGCAAGTCGGGATTGCGATGGGCTGGATCGTCCAGGAATTGATATAGGCCGGCCCGCCAGGACCACAGATCGGGGGCTTGGTTGGCCAGATCGGTGATTTGTGCCGGGCGCAGCCACAGCAAAACGGGGACATTGACCGCCAGGGCAAAGCCATCCCGCCCCCGATTCATGGATCGCAGGCGCTGGCCGGTGCTGTCCTGAGCCAACGGGTCCAGCCAGTATTCCAGGCGCTGGATTTGCAGATAGGGTTTGCCCGCGCTTTCGTCGATCAGGGTATTCTTTAAATCAGTCCAATCGGGCTGTTGATCCTCATCAATTTCGACCCATCCACCATCCGGCCAAGCTTCGGCAATCTCAACGGCGATTCGGGCGCGGACAAGGGCGTGGTCATAGCCCAGGATGAACAACCCCCACCGCCCCTGATAGGCCGCCAATTGACGGCCCAGCAGACGGAATTCGTCCCGGTGGCTGGGGGGAAGCCGGGCCGTGGCGGCATCCCAGGCTTTTGGGTCAAACGCCGCCATGACCGGCCATGGCCCGGTTGAACCCGGCCAGGGTGCGTACGACCGGGTGTGGGCGGCGCCATGACAGGTGGTTGTATTCCAGCAGGGCGCCGCGTTCCACCAGCCGGATGATGGCGTCGCCGGCTCCGTCATTGACCGGGTCCTGTTCGGCCCGGGCCAGGACGGCATAATCATCCTTGCTTAGCCATGCCCGATAATTGCTGGCCAGACGCCCGGCGGCGGCGTCCACGCTGGCGATATCAAAAAAGGACTGTTCCGCCACGATGCAGGCTTCGGACAGCAGGCGCAGCAGATCGCGTAAATGTCCGCCGGACCATTCGATCAGTTTGTCCAAAGTCTCGACGCTGTCGAACAGGCGGTAATGGCAGCGTTTCAGCACCAATTCCCGCATGGTGGTAAAGGCGATGTCGCGGCGTTGGCTGGGGTGGTCGGATTCCCACAGCTTGACCATGGGCAACACCGTTTGGCCGAACAAATCCAGACGGGCGCCGGAAGACAGCAGGGCCATGGGGGCGGTATAGACCGCCACGCATCGGATTTGGGTCAGTTGGTTGGCGTCGTCAATGAACAGGTGGCGCCAGTCATCGCCCTGGAAACGGTCGGCCCCGTCGATGGCGAACAGCACTTCCTGGCCCTTGCCGCGCCTGCGGATTTGATCGCCCACTTCGGCCACCAATTGGTTCAAGGCGGTGACGAAATCGCTATAGGTGTTTTGGACCACCATGCGCAGGCTGTCCCGATAGGATGCGCCCACCTTGATGGCGGTGGTCAGCTTGCCCAGCAATTTGGCGATGAAAGGGATGCCGATTTCGGTGCTGGCTTCGGTTTTCAGCTCGCTATCCAGCGCCCCCATGGTTTCCAGGGTGCGGACCCGTTCGTGGAACCAATTGCGCCAGGCATCCACCACCACCTTGCTGATGGTCAGCCCGTCTTGTTGCGCCTGTTCCAGCAAACGCTGGCTGACCGCCAGCCAGACATCGCTGTAGCGGGCATTGTTGGAATCGATCAGGTCCAGCAGATTGACCCGGACCACCCAAAAGCGGGTGGGATCATGCAATCCGGTACACAGGCGGGTCAGTTCGGTGCTTTTGCCGCATCCCACATGGCCGAAGAACAGCACATGCTTGCCCGGTGCCGGCGGGGTGAAGTGGCCGTCTCTGGGGTCATAGCCCAGCCGGAGCTGGAATTCCCGCTGAAAACCTTCCGCCCGCGCCTGGGTGGTGTCCACATAGCGGGGATCGCCCATCTCCAATGCCTGACGAAAATCCACCGTGCTGCTGACATCCAGCAAGGTGGCTGGGGCGGCGTCCATCACCGATCGGGTGGTATCATCCAGATGGGGAAGCGCTGTGGCCAGATCCAGCATGGTTTGTCCTTATCGCGGCCCGGAACGGGCACTATAGCACGGGGGCGGAAAATCAGCGGCTGCTTTCCAACAGCGGCTTCAGGCTTTGAATGGTCTTTTCCACCTGTTCCGGCGGGACGGACCGCAAATCCATGCCGAACCAGCCGCCGGGCAATTCAAAGGTTTTGTCGTCCAGCCGCCCCAGGCGCAGATTGGTCAGGCCGGTTTCCACCCGGTTGGTGCGGCCCTTGGCATCGGTCAGCATCCCTTCGGCCTTGACCAGCACCCCTTCGCCGGTGAACCAGGCATCGCCTTCGAACCGGGCGCCACGGGCGGCGGTGGAAACCTGGAAGCGGGTGGCGCGGATGCCGTTGACGGTTTCGCTGTCCATGCGCTTGCGTTCCACCATCAGATTGTCCAACCCGCCGGCCAGGCTGCTGACCGCCTGGAAATTCAGGCCCACATACCATTTGTTGGCGGGTTTCATCAGATAGGCCGTGTTGGTGTCGCGGCGCAGCAAGACGGCCTGGCTGCCGCCTTCGGTTTCGAATTCCCGTCTTTCCTTGCCGCGTGCGTGCCAGACGGTGCCCCGGTAATGGCCCCTGTCGCTTTTCACGTAGAAATCGGCGGTATAGGGAACCGGCACGTCCAGCAGGTCAATGGCGCGTTCCGGTGTGGCCATGGCCATGGGGGCGGACAGCACGGTCAGGGACAAAAGAACAAGACAGCAAAGAACGATCCGGCGAAGCGTGGTCACGGGGCAAGTCCTGGAAGCAGCGGAAAGGCAAGGGTCATTGCCCATGATGGGCGGCGCATCTTAAGATCACCGGGGCCAGGACGCCAGATGGAACGCAACGCGCAGGGGGAAACGGTGGGGCAACGTCTGTCCATGGGGTGGATATCCCTGGCATCGGCTTTGTTGGCGGCGGGGGTGGGGGCGTCCTATGCTTATATGGATCTGTCGCTGAACCGCTGGGGCCTGTCCGCCACCAAGATCGGCATCAATGCGGCCATGCCGGCCCTGGGCTGGTTGTTGGCCACCCCGTTGATGCCGTGGGCATTGTGCCGTTTTTCCCCGCGCCGGGTGGTTTTGGCGCTGTTGGCGGCAGTGGTGCTGGCGGCCCTTGGCTTTGCCATATGGCCCAATGAACAGGTATGGCTGGTCTTGCGCTTTGTCTTTGGCGGGGGCGCGGGCATGGCCTTTCGCCTGATCGAATATTGGATCACCGCGTCATCCGCCCCCGATCGCCGTGCCCGCAACATGGGGCTTTATTCCATTTGTTTCTGCCTGGGTGCCGCATCGGGGGCCGGGTTGGTGCCGGTGGTCGGGCTGGATGGTTGGCCGCCGGTCCTGATGATGGCGGGTTTTGCCGGTCTGGCCTGGGTTTCGCTGCTTCGTTTGTCCGCCGGCCCGCCGGCCATCGACCGTTTGCCCAGCCTGTCCGGGATGACAGCCTGGAAGGCGGTGGTCTGGGTGGCGGTGGTCTGCGGGCTGATCTATGGCCTGTTCGAGCCGGTGGCGGTATCCCTGATGCCGGTGCATGTGGCCCGGTCGGGTCTGGGCGAGGATTGGGCCGCCTGGGGGGCCAGCGGCTTTTTGATCGGGCAAATCCTGTTTCAATATCCCCTGGGCGCGCTGGCCGACCGGGCCGGGCGGGTGCCGGTGATGGCCGGGCTGTGCGTGGCCGCCCTGGTGGTGGGGGTGTGCCTGCCGCTGGTGGTGATGTCGCCGGTTGCCCTGGTTTTGGCCATGATTCTGTGGGGCGGGGCGGCGGGCACCCTTTATATCCTGGCCCTGGCCTTGCTGGCCGATCATTGCGGCGGCCGCGATCTGGCTGGGGCCAATGCCGCTTTCGGCACCTTGTATGCCTTGGGCAGTTTGCTGGCGCCCCCGCTGCATGGCCTGGCCATGGATGCCGCGCCCCAATGGGGATTGGCACTCAGTTCGTCCTTGCTGTTCGTCCTTTTGCTGGTGCCGCTGATCGGGCTTTACCGCCGGGACGGTGGACGGTTTGGGAGGTGATTTCTCTTTTCAGTTATCTTTGTGCGCAGGCGGGGTTAGCATGATATCAGATAGCAGATGGGGGAAGAATGATCGCGCATGGGGTTGCTGATCAGTTGCGGGTGATCGACCGGGCGGTGGCATCGCACACCCGATCGACCGAAGCCCTGTTGCGCGCCACCGATGAAACCGCCCTGTTGCGGGATATTTGCCGTATTGCCGTGGACGTGGCCGGTTATGGGCTGGCCTGGGTGGGGTATGCCCGGCCCGATGACGCCAAATCGGTAGAGCCGGTGGCCGCCGCCGGTCGGAACGAAGGCTATCTGCACGAAATCATGGTGTCGTGGTCGGAAGGCGGGCAGGGCCATGACCCCATCGCCCAGGCCATCCGGTCCGGCATCACCCAGGTGGTGCGCGACATTGCCAAGGACCCCCGCACCGTATCCTGGCGCGAGGTGGCGTTGCGCCACGGCTTCCGGTCCATGGTGGCCTTGCCCCTGGGGCCGGGATGCGGCCATGTGGGGGCCTTGAACATCTATGCGGCGGAACTGGATGCTTTTGACGCCGATGTGCTGCGCCTGCTGGAGGATTTGACCCGCAATCTGAGTTATGGCGTCGGCGCCTTGCGGGTCAAGGCCGAGCATGTGCAGGCCGTGCGCGATCTGGCGGAAAGCGAGGAGCGCTACCGGTCGCTGGTGGAATTGACCCCCGATGCCATTCTGGTGCACAGCCAAGGCACCATCTTATTCGCCAATCCGGCGGCGGAACGGGTGTTCGAGGTCCATCACCTGTCGCTGGAAGGGGCCAATCTGCTGGAATTCGTCCACCCGGACAGTCAACGCCTGCTGGCCGGGCGCATCGCCACCCCGCCACGGGAACGGCAATTGACCGAATACCGGATGAAACGACCCGATGGGAGCGGTTTTGACGCGGAAATCGTGGCCACCACCATCACGTTCCACGGTTTGCCCGCCACCATCATGGTGATCCGCGATATCACCCAGCGCAAGATGGTCCAGGAACAGTTGGTGCAGGCGGCCAAGCTGGCCACCTTGGGCGAAATGGCCGCGGGATTGGTTCATGAACTGTCCCAACCCCTGAACATCATCCGCCTGACCGCCGAAGGGGCGTTGCTGTTCATCGAACGCGGCAAGGCGACGCCGGAATGGCAGGCGGAACAATTCGAACTGGTGGCTCATCAGGCCCAGCGCACCGCCGAAATCATTGATGACATCCGGGTGTTTTCCCGCCGGGATTCCGGCCCGGTCCAGGCATTCGATGCCCTGGGCGCGGTGCGGTCGGCGGTGGCGGTGCTGCTGGGGCAATTCGTTCCCGACGATATCAGTCTGGTGTGCGACCTGCCCAGCCAGCCGGTGGCGGTCCGTGGTCGGCGGGTGCAGTTGGAACAGGTGGTGATGAATCTGTTGTCCAATGCCCATCACGCCATCAAGGACATGCGCGAACGCCATGCGCCCGGCGAACGGGCGCCGGGCCAGGTGCGGGTGTCGGGCCGCACGGTGGGGAATTCGCTGGTGATCACCGTGGCCGATAGCGGGCCGGGCATCCCGCCTGCCATGCGCGCCCGGATTTTCGAACCATTTTTCACCACCAAGGAAGCGGGGCGCGGCACCGGGCTGGGCCTGTCGGTCAGTTTCGGCATCATCGTCGCCATGGGCGGGCAGTTAGAGGTCAGCGACCTGCCCCAGGGAGGGGCGTGTTTCACGATTTCCCTGCCGGTGGATGAGGCGGCGGTGCTGCCGGGCGAGGGCATGCCGGTGGTGCCTATCTGTGCCCCGGCCCCCATCGACGGCCATATCATGGTGGTGGAAGACGAAGCCCCGGCGGCGGAAACCCTGGCCCTGTATCTGCGCGAATTGGGATACCGGGCATCGGTCTGCACCAGCGGCAACGAAGCCTATGATTGTTTCATGCGCGACCCCGCCGATGTGGTCATCACCGATTTGCGCATGCCCGAAGGCGGGGGCGAGCAATTGGTGGAACGGCTGCGGGATTTTGACCCGCTTTTGCCTATCATCATTGTCACGGGACATTTGGGGGCGACGGAACGGTTGTCGGCTAATCTTCAGGATGACCGGTGTGTCCTGTTGAAAAAGCCGGTGGCGTTGTCGGCATTGGGCGACATCATCGTCGAATTCCTGAAACCCCCGGCGGGGGGCGATGACGATGATGTCGATGACGATGATTTTTGACCGCCAAGGCGCAGCTTGGCATCGCTGATTTTCACCGCCAAGGCGCAGCCTGGCATCGCTGTTTTTGACCGCCAAGGCGCAGCCTGGCATCGCTGTTTTTGACCGCCAAGGCGCAGCCTGGCATCGCTGATTTTCACCGTCAGGGCGCAGCCCGACCTCGCTGGCCGGTTCCGGCAATGATCTGATCGGCCAGTTTTGGGTAATTGCCGTCGAAATGATGGCCGCCACGGGTACGGATGACCTGGACATCCTTTGGCGCCTGGGCGCAGGCGGCATCGTCGTCATCGGCACCGTAAAAGCATTGCACCAATGTGCCGGGGATCTTGGCCAATTCGGGCAAGGTGGGTTGGCTGTCCTTGTCCTTTTTGGTTCCGATCCAGCCATTGACGGTAACTTCCAGATCGGTGGTGAAGGACAGGGCCAGCAAGGATATCTGGCGGACCTTTCCCTGTTGGGCGGGGCTAAGCCGGTTGAAGGCCGGGGGCATGATGTCGGCGCCAAAGGAAAAGCCGATCAGGATGACCTGGGGGGCTTTCCAGCGGGCGGTATAGGTGTCGATGATGCGGCCCAGGTCATGGGCGGTTTGGTCCATGGTCCGTTTGGACCAGAAATAGCGCAAGGCATCCACCCCCACCACCGGAATGCCCTTTTGCTGCAAGATGGTGGCCAGGGATTTATCCAGATCGCGCCATCCGCCATCGCCGGAATACAGGATGGCCATGGTGCCGCCCCCACTACCGGCCTGGCCGTCCGTCGGCAATTCCACCAAGGGCAGATCGTCCAGGCTGGCGCCATTCCCGGCATTGTCCACCGCTGGCGGGGGCGGGGGATAGGCCGCGTTCAGCAGGGCCGGGCTGATGGTGTCGGTGCCGGTGGTCAGGGTGACCATGCGGGGATGCAGGCCCTTCAGCGTTTCCATGGCGGCGCGCCGGGATGGCGGTAATTGGGGCGACAGGGTGATGTGAAGGGTGAAATCCGCCGCTTCGGCGGGCAGACCGTATTGGGTGCCGTCATTGGTTGTGTGGATCGGGGCCTTGGTGCACAGGGGTTTTTTCAGCGGCAAGGCGGTCTGGGGATTGGCCACCACCACCCCGCCCAAGGTGGTGATGCTGGCCTGGGATGCGACCGCCATGGCCAGCGTGCCGCCCACATCCTCGCCCATCAGCACGGGAAAGGAATAGGCGCCGCCGCCCGCCATGCGCTGGACCGTATGGCTTAACCCCTCGATATCGCCCAGCAGATTGACGCATGGCCACGGTGCCGCTTCGATGCGGGCCAAGGTGGCGGGGGTGTCCACCCCCATGACCAGCGCCCCGGTCTGGGATGCCAGTTCGCGGGCCTGCATGTCGGCGGCCTTGCCCCAGCCGGACGGGCCGGAAAACAGGATGATCGCACGGGTGGGGGTGGTGCCCGCCGCCGGGCGGTACAGGCCGGGTTTGCCCAAGGGGCCGGCATCGGGGCCGACCTGTTGGGCCAAAGCGGGGGATGTCAGGAACAGGGATAAAATCGCCGCGATGGCGCTGCGCATGGTCATTTCCCCACCACTCCACGAATACCGCCGCTGATCAGGACGGTGACATCGGCCAGGGCCAGCATGGGGTTCAATCCCCCCGATACCGCCAGATAACGCGGCTGCCATTGGGGGCTGAACTTGGCCTTGAACTGGCGCAGACCGGCGAAATTATAAAAATGTTCGCCGTGATCGAACACGGCGCGGCCCACACGGTGCCAGACGGGGGCGGCTTCGCTTTCCGACAGGCCGGAAAGCGGGGCCATACCCAGATTGAACCAGCTATAGCCCTGATCCTTGAACCCCTGGATCAGGCGTAGCAACAGATATTCCATGCAGCCAGCGGGGGCCTGGCCGGAAAAACGCATCAGGTCGATGCTGGCTTCGGCCTTTTGCCCGGTGGTCAGCAGCGAGGCAAAGGCGACAACGGGGCCGTTTTCATCGTGCAGGCGCAGGACCGCCACCGGCTGGCGGATCAGATAATCCGGCAGGAACGCGCCCAGGGAAAACCGCTTTTCCCGCACATTATGGGCCGCCAGCCAATCATCGGAAACCGCACGAAGCTGGTCCAGATGGGCGGGCACCTGATCGGCGGACAAAATGGAAAAGATCATGCCGTCGCGGTCGCCCCGGTTCAGGGTGTTGCGCAGATTGGACCGCTTTGATCCCTTCAGATCAAAGGTGGCCAGATCAATGCGCGCTTCCTCGCCCAATTTGAAGGCGCCCAATCCGGCATCGGCATAAAGCGACAAATGTTCTGGCCCCACTTGGTAGAAAGCGGCGCGCCCGCCTTGGGCGCGGGCGGTTTCCACGAACCGCCAGATCAGTCCGGGCCAGCAATCACGCGGTCCCACCGGGTCGAACAGCGCCATCCAGGACCGCCCCTGACGGCCATACATGATGAAGGCGCGGCCATCGTCGGAAAACATCAGGCTTTTATCGCCCATCAGGGCCAGTTGGGCATCGGTCCGGTCCTGGGCGGCGATGATGTCGGCGGCCTGGGCCAATTCCTGGGTCGTGGCCGGGTGAACGGCGCTGCGGGCCGGGCGCAGCAGCATCCAGGCGGCGCCGATGGCTCCCATCAGGGCCACCCCCATCAGGGCGCGCAGGCTGCGCGGGGCGTTTTGGGAAAATTCGAACTGCCACCATAATTCGTTGGCGTAATCCACGTCCTTGTAGACGAAGAACAAGATCGCCCCGGCGGTCATCAGCAAGGTGGCCACCGCCATGATCCAGTTGGTGGTCAGGGCCTGATGGGTCAGCGATGCATGGCGGTCGAATTCGCCCTTGGTCGCCAGCAAGGCGGCCAGCAGTACGGCCAGCAGCGACGCTTCACCCAGGGCCATCCCCTTCAGCAGCGATAACAGCATGGCCACGGGCAATAAGGTGACGCAACTCCACCACGCGCCATCCAGGCGATAAACCAGACCGCGCGCCGCCACCAGCAAGACCAGTCCCAGAACGCTGGCCAGGAAATGCGACCCTTCCACCAATCCCAGCGGCAACAGGGATTCCATGGCGGTCAAGGGCTGGTCCCCGGTGGGGGTGACCCCGGAAAAAATCTGCAAGGCGCCGACCACCAGGGTCAGGGTGCCCAGAACCGGCGGTGACAATTGGGCGCCGATGCGGATGGCGTTGGACATCAATGGCCGGGCCAGGGCGCGGCGGATTTCCAGCATGGTGACGATCAGCGCCGCCAGAACCAGCGGCAGCAGGTGATAAACCAGCCGGTACAGGACCAAGGCCCCCAGGACCTGATCCAGATCGGCGGTCTTGCCCACGGCGGCGATGATCACTGTTTCGAACACGCCCAGGCCCGCGGGCACATGGCTGAGGACGCCCAACCCCACCGCCACCGCGTAAACGGCAATGAAGCCGGGCAGGGACAGATCGGCATCGGGCAGCAGCGCCCACAGGACCGCCCCCGATGCGGACAGGTCGATCAGGGCCGCGCCCAATTGCAGGGCCAAGGTGCCGGGGCTGGGCAAGCGGACGGACCGTCCCCGGATCGAAATTTGCCCCTGCCGGGCCGACAGAATCACCAGTCCGGCGATGGCCGTCAGGATGACAATCCCCAAGATCCGCAGCCAGGACGGCGGCAAGGGCAGGGCGGGAATGTCGTTGGCGGCGAAAACAAATCCCAATCCCGATGCCGCCGCCAGCCCCAGCCCGAAGGTGGCGGTGACAAAGGCGATGATCTTGCCCACATCCTCGGGTTCCAGCCCATAGGGGGTATAGAAGCGATAGCGGATGGCCCCGGCGGTCAACGGGCCGAAGCCTGCCGTATTGCCCACCGCATAGGCGCAAAACGATGTGGTGGCCACGGTGCCAAAGGGCACCTTGCGCCCCACATGGCGAAGCGCGGACAGATCATAGATGGTCAGGGCGGCGAAGCTGGCTGCGGTCAGGACGATGGCCCACAGGATATCGCCGGATTGCGTGGCCCGCAGGGCGGCCATCACCTCATCATAGGACACTTCGTCCACCAGATGGCTGGTGGATATCAGGGCGATCGCCACCACCGCGATGATGGCCATGGTGGCCAGGGGGGCGCGCAGACGCACAATACGCTGCCGCAAGCGGTCGACAAAGGAAGAGGTGGGCATGAAAATCGCCTGGTCGTTATTTCGGTCGAAGCCTATGCCATGCCGATGATGGCGGAAAGTCCGGGATTGTTCGTGTCCGGTGACGAATTTGCGGTCAAGGGGTGCCGGGCAGGAATTCCATGGTGATGGCGCGGAAATGACAGATGGCGGCGGCCAGGACGAAGCCGTGCCAGATGACGTTGTGAAAACGCAGCCGCGTCATCAGGCAAAAAGGCACGCCCAGGGTATAAAGGGCGCCGCCGCCCATCAGCAGGATCATGGTTCCGGGCGACACCACCCGATAAAGCGGGAATGCCGCCACCAGGATCACCCAGCCCAGGGCCAGGTACAGGGCAATGGACAATTTTTCGAACCGGCGGGGGAACAGCAATTTCAGTCCCATGCCAGCCAATCCGCCCAGCCAGACCACCGCCCCCACCTGCGGCCCCAGTCCCGGCCATAACCGCAGCAGGACAAAGGGGGTGTAGGTGCCGATGATCAACAAAAAGATCATGGCATGGTCCAGGCGGCGCAACCATTCGCGCGCCGGTCCCACGGTCAGGTTATAGGCGGCGGAAGCGCCGAAACTGCCGATGATGCCCAAGGCATAGATCGTCAGGGCGGTCAGGACCAGATAGGGGGGATGGCGGGGGGCGGCGGACAGCATCCAGATCACCCCGCCCATTCCCAGCCCTGTTCCCAGGATGTGCACCACCGCATCGGCACGCATTTCGGCGGGGGAATAAGGCAGGCTGACGGCAGCGGACATGGGACAGTCCTTGAAATTATCGCTTCGCAGCATAAACTCTTGTTTCGTCATGCCAAGCTGGATATAGTCCACCGCCATCCGGCGGATGGCTAGGCTGGTATTCATTTTCAGCATCGGGAACCCGGTCATGCAGGTCAGCAGCGACAAGGAAGACGCCATTTTGCGCATGGTCCGCCTGTTTTATCAGCGTGGATTGGACAATGCGGTGCTGGCCCCCATCTTCAAAAAGGCCATTCAGGATTGGGAAGGGCATTTCCAGTTGGTGGCCGATTTCTGGTCCCACGCCCTTTACGGCACCGAACGCTATAAGGGGCATCCCTTTCCGGTGCATATGACCCTGGATTTCGGGGCCGAGGCATTTGATCATTGGCTGGACCTGTTCAGCCAGGCGGCCCAGGATTGTCTGGACCCGCTGGACGCCGGCCAGGCCATCGCCCGGGCCAAGCACATGACCCACAGTTTCAAGGCCGGGCTGTTCCCCTTTATCCTGCCCGATGGCAGCGTGTCCCGGCATCCGCCACGGGCATCGTGATCCGATCATGACCACGCCTGCCCGCTGGCGCTTGGACCGTGAGGGGGGCACGGCCCTGCTGTCCTTGTCCGGCGATTGGGTGGAAGCGGCGGATATTCCCGATGGCGCATCCGTGGCTGCCCGCCTGTCCGGGGGCGCGGTGGTCGTGTCGGGCGCTCAGGTCGGGCGATGGGGCAGTGTGTTGCCCGCTTTCTTGTTGGGGCTGGCCCTGGCCTGTGCCCGCGCCGGGCGGACGGTCCAGTTCCGTGATTTGCCCGATGGGGTGCAATCCCTGCTCTCCATGGCCAGGACAGAGGATCGGCCCGTCCCCGTTGTTCCGCCCCGGATGATGCGGGCGCGTTTCGCCGATTGGACACGGGGCCAGGGGCGGGGGATTGTCCGGGTCGCTACCATGCTGGGGATGGTGGTGCTGGCGGCCATGGCTGCCTTTCGCCCCCATCCGCGCACGCGGCGGGCGGATTTCACCGCCGCCCTGGTTCAGGTGGGGGCGGCGGCCCTGCCCATCGTTTCGGTGGTCAATATTCTGGTGGGGGGCATTCTGGCATTTGTCGGGGTGGTCCAGCTTCAGCAATTCGGGGCACAGGTTTATCTGGCCGATCTGGTCGGGATCGCCATGGCCCGCGAAATGGCGGTGATCATGACCGCCATCGTCATGGCCGGGCGCACGGGCGCCGCCTTTGCCGCCCATTTGGCCACCATGCAGGGCAATGAAGAAATCGACGCCCTGGAAACCCTGGGCATTCCCCCCGTGGACCATTTGGTGCTGCCGCGCGTGGCCGCTTTGGTTCTGATGATGCCGGTTCTGTACCTTTATGCCTGTTTCGTCGGCATGCTGGGGGGCATGGCGGTGGGGGTGATGTCGTCGGATCTGACGGTTTTGGGCTATCTGGAAGAAACCCGGCACGCCATCGCCGCCCGCCATTTCGTGATCGGCGCCATTAAAAGTGTGCTGTTCGGGGCTTTGGTCGGCATGGTCGGCTGTTATGTGGGATTACGGGCCGGGCGCAGCGCGGCGGATGTGGGGCAGGCGGCGACGTCGGCGGTGGTGGTGGGGATCGTGGGCATCATCGTGCTGGATGCCATTTTCGCCCTGTGCACCAATGCGTTGGGGATCTAGATCATGACCGCCGCCGTGACACCGCTGATCACCGTGGATGGGCTGACCATGGCCTTTGGGACCAAGGTGGTTCAGCGCGATGTGTCGTTCCGGGTCATGCCGCGCAGCATTTTCGTCATCATGGGCGGCAGCGGTTGCGGCAAAAGCACGCTGTTGAAGCATCTGATCGGGCTGATCCGTCCGGCGGATGGGCGTATCTTTTACGGTGGCACGGATTTCTGGGCCTTGCCCGATGACGGGCGGGACGAGGTTTTGCGTCGGTTTGGTGTGCTGTTCCAGGGCGGCGCGCTGTGGAGTTCCATGACCGTGGCGGAAAATGTCGCCTTGCCGCTTCAGATGTTTTCCCCGCTTTCTCCCCCGGCGATCCGCGATCTGGTGCGGTACAAACTGGCCCTGGTGGGGTTGGATGGGGCCGCCGATCTGATGCCGTCCCAGATTTCCGGCGGCATGAAGAAACGGGCGGGCTTGGCCCGTGCCTTGGCCTTTGACCCGGAATTGCTGTTTCTGGATGAACCATCCGCCGGGCTGGACCCCATTTCGTCGCGGCGCCTGGATGACCTGATTTTGAAATTGCGCGATCAATTGGGGGTCAGCGTGGTGATTGTCACCCACGAATTGGACAGCATTTTCGCCATCGGCGATGACAGCGTGTTTTTGGATGCCACCGCCAAGACCGCCATCGCCCATGGCAATCCCCAAGCCTTGCGCGATGACAGCGACAACAGTTTCGTCCGGTCTTTCCTGGCTCGCCGCGACCCGGATACAGCCCCCCCATCAGGAAAGGACGCGCAATGAGCAAGCAGCGCAGCTCGACCGTTATCGGCGGTTTTATCCTGGGCGGCGGCCTGCTGCTGGCCCTGGGGGTGATGCTGTTCGGCGGTGGCGCCATGTTTTCGCACACCTATCCGGCCATGGTCTTTTTCGACCGGTCCATTGCCGGGCTTCAGGTGGGGGCGCCGGTCAGTTTTCGCGGTGTCCGGGTCGGAACGGTCAAGCGCATCGCCCTTCAGGTCAATTCCAACGATTTCACCGCCCGTATCCCGGTCTATCTGGATCTTAATCCCGGTGATCTGGAAATCGCCGGTCAGAACCGGCTGGATATTCCCGAACTGGCCAAACGCGGGCTGCGGGCTCAATTGCAGGTGCAAAGTCTGGTGACCGGCCAGTTGATGGTGGAACTGGATTTCCAGCCCGGCGTGTCGGCCCGGACCGTGGGCGGCGGCGATGTGCCGGAAATTCCATCGGTTCCGTCGCAGATGGATCAGTTGAAGGATGCGGTGTCGCAATTGCAGATCGCCGACACCTTGGCGGCTGTCCATCGGGCGGTGGAATCCATCGACAAACTGGCCAGCAATGCCAATGTGCAGCTTCAGCGCATGGGGGATACGGTGGTGACGGTGGGAACCGGGGCCGGGCAGTTGATGGCCCAGGGCCAGGGCACCATCGGCCATCTGGATGGGGAATTGACGGCGACGCTGAGCGAATTGCGCGCCTTGAGCGAAGCCACCCGCCAGCAGGTGGATGGCCGAGGCCGTGATATGGCGGCATTGATGGTCAAGCTGAATGCCACCGCCGCCCGGATCGACAGCCTGACCGCCAATCTGAATGACATGACCGCCGCCCGCAGCCCGTTGCGGACCGATGTGGAAAGCGGCATGCGCGATCTGTCGGCATCGGCTGCGTCCATTCGTTCGTTCACCCGCCAGATTGAACGCAATCCCAATGCCTTGCTGATGGGGACCACCAACCGATGATCCGTTCTCGCCCCTTATACCAAGATGCCGTGATCGGAACCGATCAATGCGGCGGTCGCCGTGCCATCGCCCAAGGTTCGGCGGGTTTTCGCCACCGGGCCTTGGGAGTGTCCACGGCTTTATTCGCCACCGCCATGCTGGCCCTGGGCGGATGCAGCCAGCAGCCGCCTGCCCAGCTTTTGGTGCTGAATGCGACACCACCCGCCCAACTCAGCCCGGATGTGCGGGCGGTGGTGCGGGTGGCCCAATTGTCCGTCCCCGAATATCTGGATGGGTTTGATGTGCTGGTGCGCACTGGCGATCACCGCCTGACCCCCGATCCCGATTCCAAATGGGCGGAACGTCTGCCGGCAGCCATGACCCGAGCCTTACGGGCGGGATTACGCAGCCGGGGCTATGCCGATGGCGACATGGCCGATCTGGAATTGGTGGTGGATGTGGACCGCTTCGAACCGGTCCTGGGGGGCGATATCCTGCTGGTGGCGCGGTGGCGGGTGACGGATGGAACCCGCCGAACCGCCCCGCCGGTGGCCCGAGGCGATGCGGTGATCCGTCATCCAGTGGCGGGGCCGGGGGGGGCCATCACCCAATCCGTGGCGGCCATGGATGCCGCCATGGCCGATCTGGTGGGACGGATCGCCACCGATCTGGACAAGGCGCCAATCAGCCGTTAAGGCACATGGATACCCCCGTGCCCCTGGGGCGGCGCCCGGCGAGGGCCAAACATAAATCACCCCCCTCGCGAGGGGGTTGACATCCAGAGAAGCAGGGATGCATCATCGGCTCCATGACTGACCAAGACGTTCTGTTGTCCCGTTCCTGCTGGTGGTGGCCGCGTTAAGCGGCGGCCTGCCAAGACACGGGTGTTCATACAGATCATCACGCAATGGCCGCCAGGGGGAACCGGGCGGCCATTGTTTTTTCTTCGGCAGTGCAGATGGTTTCCCCTGGTGGCTGACACCAGGAGATTATGTCGATGCCATCGTTTTCCCCGCCGGTTTCCGGCCATTTCACCACCGGCGGCGGTTTCAGCGTCACCCGGACCGTCACTGTCTTGGCCGGTGCGGATCAGGCGGTTCAATCCCTGGTGCGCCGTCTGGATGACGGGGTGGGCATGGTCATGGCCTGCGATGTCACCCAGCCGGGCCGATATACCCCCCGCTTGGTGGGGTTCGATGCGCCACCGTTGATGGTGGAGGCCACGGGCCGCAATTTCACCATCACCGCCTTGAACGGGCGGGGACGGGTGCTGTTGCCCTGTCTGGGGCGGCATCTGGACGGGCACGGGCAAATCCGGCTGGAACAGGTGGATGGCGGCCAGCTAAGCGGAACCATCCCCGATAGCGGCGAACCGGCGGATGAACGGGCCCGCACCCGCCGGGCTTCGGTTTTTACCCTGGTGCGGGCCTTGCGTCAGATTCTGGCCACCGGCCACGATCATCATCTGGGGCTGTATGGCGCCTTTGGCTATGATCTGGGATTGCAGATTGATCCGGTCCGGCGCCGTCTGCCCCGACCCGCCGATCAGCGGGATGTGGTGCTGTATCTGCCGGATCGGCTGATTTTGACTGATGGCGGGGCGGCGGGGCTGTGCCTGGACTACGATTTCGCCTGTGGTGCGGATGGCCAGACCCAAGGGATAGAGCGGCAGGGTTTCGCCTCTTCGATCATCCTGTCCAATGGCGGGGACAAGGTGGATGATCATGCCCCCGGTGCCTATGCCCAGGTGGTGGAACGGGCTTTGGACCAATTCCGCCAGGGCAATCTGTTCGAGGTTGTGCCATCCCAGACCTTTTCCCGCCCCCTTTCCCGTCGGCCCAGTGACCTGTTCCGCCGGTTGCGTGCCGTGAATCCCGCTCCCTATGGATTATTGGCCAATTTGGGCCGGGGTGAGGCCCTGGTGTCCATTTCCCCGGAAATGTTCGTGCGGGCCAATCGGCTGGATGATGGCGGGGTGCGGGTGGAAACCGCGCCCATTTCCGGGACCATTGCCCGTGGCGCCGATGCCATGGGCGATGCCGATGCCGTTCTTGCCTTGCTGTCTTCGGAAAAAGAGGCGGCGGAACTGACCATGTGCACGGATGTGGACCGCAATGACAAGGCCAAGGTCTGCCGCCCCGGTAGTGTCCAGGTGATCGGTCGGCGCCAGATCGAGATGTATTCCCGTCTGATCCATACGGTGGATCATGTCCAGGGGGTGCTGGACCCGCAGATGGATGCGCTGGATGCTTTTTTGGCTCATGCCTGGGCGGTGACGGTAACCGGTGCCCCCAAGAAATGGGCCATGCAGTTCATCGAAGATAATGAAGCGCAAAGCCGCCGCTGGTACGGCGGTGCCTTTGGCGCGGTGTTGGCCGATGGCGGTCTGGATACCGGGCTGACCTTACGCACCTTGCGCCTGGCTGACGGGCGGGCGGAAATTCGGGCCGGGGCCACCTTGCTGATGGACAGCCAACCCCAGGCAGAGGATCGGGAATGCCGGCTGAAGGCATCGGCCCTGCTGGCGGTGCTGGATGATCAGCCCGCCGCCATCGCGGCGGCGACCGCACCCCGGTCCGGGACCGGGCGCCGGGTGCTGGTGGTGGATCACGACGATTCCTTTGTTCATACCCTGGCCGATTATATCCGCCAAACCGGGGCGGAAACCCTGGTGGTGCGTCACGGCGCCGCCTTGGCCGCCCTGGATGATTTCGCCCCCGATCTGGCGGTGTTGTCGCCGGGGCCGGGCCGTCCCGTCGATTTCGCCCTGTCCGACACCATAAAGGCGGCTTTGGATCGGCGCTGTGCCATTTTCGGTATTTGTTTGGGGATGCAGGGGATCACCGAATATTTCGGCGGCGCCTTGGCCTTGGGCGAGCCGGCCCATGGCCGGATGGGGCATATGGCGGTGGTTGGTGATGGCGGGCGGGTGTTGGCCGGGTTGCCATCCCGGTTTCAGGCCGGGCGCTATCATTCATTGCACGCCCGCGAAGACGCGCTGCCCGGCTGTCTGACGATCACCGCCCGGCTGGATTCCGGCGGCATGATCATGGCGTTGGAACACCGTGATTTGCCGGTGGCCGGGGTGCAGTTCCATCCTGAATCCTTGCTGACCTGCCGGGGCGGGGTTGGCCATGCATTGATCGATAATGTCATGACCTTCTTATGCTAAAAATATATAGACAATACATCTGTCTCCTTGATTGGCGGGGGGCGTTCGGCATAACTTCGCCGGGAATAACTGGGGGCCGCAATGCGGTCGGACCGCCGGTATGGTGCCCGCATTGCGGGATGATTGGGGAAGGGGATGATCATGCGCTTACGCTCCTGGCTGCTGGTTGGCGGGTCGGTCTTGGGTTTGCTGGCCGGTACGGGCGGAGTGGCACAGGCGCAAAGCTGTTCGGTCAGCTCGGGGGCCAGTGATGTGCGCATCTTGTCCGGGGTGTCCTGCGTCGTCGGTGCGACAGGGGGGGATGTCGCTCAATCGGTTGATGCTGCGACCCTGAACAACAATACGGCGACGCCAATCACACAATTTTCCATCGGAAATGGCGGGAGTCTGAGTGTCCTGACCATCAATTCCGGGGCTGGGGTAATTTCCGCCCCGCTGGCATCGAATGGCTATTATGGGAACGCCATCAGCGTTTACAGCAGCGGCGGCATGTACTCATTGGGAAATCTGGTCAATCACGGGGTCGTGGCCACGCTGGGGAATGCGTCTGGTTCGGCAGTGTCGGTGTCGCAGACCGCGAATTTGACCATTGATAATGATGGCAGCATCCAAATGGTTGGCGGCACGTCCTCGGCCATTTGGATGGGCAACGGCACCAGCGGTGTCGGGGCCGGCAGTCTGACGGTGAATAACGCCGTGGGCGCCGTCATCAGCGGCGGCAGTAATGGCGATGGCATTTCCTATGCCGGTAATGGCAGCCTGAATGTGGTTAATAGCGGGACCATCAGCGGGTATGAGGATGCGATTTCGGTCGATTCCGATGCGAATAGCGGCAATACCCCCACGGCTGTGACGATCAGCAACACCGGTACGATTTCGGGGGGAATTGATGTGGTCGCCGCTTCCGGCGCGGTTTCGATCATCAACGGAAGCTCGTCGCCTGGTGTCGTGGGGGTCATTTCGGCGACCACGGGGGATTCCAGCGGGGTTTTTGTCGGCGACCGGAATGCCTCGCTCACTCCCAGCTATATCGGGATCGTCAACTATGCCGGCAGCACCATTTCGGCCGCGACCGGTCCGGCCGTCGGCATTGACGGCGCCCTGATATCCGGCGGGACTTACACCATCCAGAACAGTGGGACAATCCAGGGCGGTGACGACACCGAAGGGACATTCCACGATGCCTATAAGATGGCGATCGTCGCCCTGTCCACCACCAGTCAGGGGGTGGCCATCTATAATAGCGGGACAATCTATGGCGATGTGGTCATGGGCAGCTCGGGCGACGTTCTGCACATGCAAGGCGGCACCATCCAGGGCAATGTCACCCATGTGACCGGCCAGGGTAACATTCAGGTGGACAATTCCTCGGTCCTGACCGGGGGGGTCTACAGTGAAACGGTGTTGAGCCAGCGCTTGTTCATGATGCCGGATACACCGTTGGGCATCACCCAGATGAGCAATCCCTATTTCGGCTCGATCACCCTGAACAATGGCAGCACGCTGACCTATAACAATTCGGCGGGCACGCTTTATGCGTCGGTTGATTCCAGCGCGGCGGGAACGGGGACACTGAATTTGGCGTCGGGCACCGCCGTCAATTATGATGTGGGCGCCACCAATGCGCTGGCGGCGGTGAATTTCCAAAGCGGCAACAACAGCCTGGACAGCGCGACCTATCGGGTGACCAATACCACGGTGGCGGCGGGGGCATCGCTGGTTTTCCCGGCTGATCAAACCATCTCGGGTAATCTGACATCCAACGGCACCATCGGCCTGGGATCGTCGGTGCTGACCCTGTCTTCGCTGTCCGCGATGTCGGCATCGTCCTTTACCGCCAATGCGGGCAGCGTGATCAAAACCACGGTGACCGGGGCGGGCACCACTGCGGGGGCCGGGTCCACCACTCTGGGGCGGATCACTGCGTCGGGGGCGGTCACCCTGGCCAGCGGGGTGGTGGTGGTCCCGACGGTGGCGTCGGGTGTGTCCATGGTCAATGGCGGGCGCTATGTGTTGGCGTCGGGCGGCACCACCGCATCGGTGGGTACGGTGACGGTGACCGGCAGTACCGGCGAAAGCTGGTCGGTGATGCGCGGCGATGATCTTTCGCTGGGCCAGTCGGGCAATGATGTCTACCTGATTTATCAGAGCGGTCCGTCCGGTTCGACGGCCTATAGCAGTGCTGCCCAGGTGGTGACGCCGCAGGTGTCTGGCGTGGCATCGCGGCTGACGGCGTCGCTGGTTCAGGCTCCGGTCAACAACTTCCTGTTCAGCGGGGCGTTTGGCGGTGGCCAAGGCGGGCAATCGGGTAAGGACAAGACGGCGATGATGGGGGCGAATTCGTCCCTGGTGCGGCGGGAAACCGGTATCGCCGCCGGTGATTCCGGCAATGCGGTGGCGGTGTGGGTGAATGGCGGGGCCAGCAGGCTCAGCAATTCCTATGCGTCGCAGCGTTTCGACGGCTATTTGGGGTCGTTGGGCATGGGCGTGGATTACACCATGGGCGACGCGGTGGTGGGTGTGGCGCTGATGAACGAAATCAGTTCGCTGGATACTCGGTTCAACGCCGGCAACATGGTCAGCCGTGGGGTTGGGCTGACGCCGTATGTGGCCTATCGCATCACCGACAATCTGGGGCTTAGCCTGATGGCCGGGCGCACCTGGCTTGATTACGACGCCAACCGGTCGGTGGGCGGTTATGTCACCAGTGATTACCAATCCTATCGCGACATGGCGGCGGCGACCTTGTCCTATACCGATACGGTGGATGAGTGGGTTTGGAACGTGCATGGCGGCTATCGCTGGGGCAAGGAACACATCAACGGCTTCATCGAAAGCGATGGCAGCCAGGTCAACACCCATGTCAGCCAATTGGGCGAGGCATCTCTGGGGGGGCGTCTGGCCCGCGCCTTCGGCACGGTGGAACCCTATATGGGGGTGGTGATCATGCGCGATTACGTCACCACCGGTGTGACCGGTCGCTTTGGCGAGGTCATGCCCACCCGTGGCCGCAATGGTGTGGAAGGTCAGTTGGGCGCCACGTGGCAGGCTGATGACGCCTTGTCGGTGGGGGTGGATCTAAGCACCAGCGCGTTCTCTAACGATGTCAGCACATGGGGCGGCATGGTCAATTTGCGTTATTCCATGTAAACCTTGGGGGCTGTCCCGCCACCACCCAAGGAGAATGCCGGTGGATATCGCCGCCAGCCCGCAGATGTGGGCGACTTTGGTCATGCTGGCCATCGCCCTGGCCCTGTACGTTAATGAAAAACTGCCGGTGGAAGTGGTGTCCATCGGCATGCTGGCGGTGATGCTGCTGCTGTTTTACTGGATGCCGGTCCGTGGGGCTGACGGTACCAATCTGTTGTCGGCGGATGCGCTGCTGGGCGGGTTCGGCAATCCGGCGCTGGTCGCGGTCATGGCTCTGCTGGTGGTGGCGGAAGGTTTGTCCCGCACAGGGGCCTTGGACCAATTGGCCGATCTGATCGGCCGGTTGCGGCTGCCCAGGCCGGTTCTGATCGGTGTGGTGCTGGCGGTTATTTCCGTGGCCAGCGGTTTCATCAATGATACCCCGGTGGTGGTGATGTTCCTGCCGGTGGTGCAGGCATTGGCCATGCGCAACGGCACGGCCCCGTCACGGGTGATGATGCCCTTGTCCTTTGCCGCCATCCTGGGCGGTATGACCACCTTGATCGGGTCATCCACCAATCTGCTGGTGTCGTCGGCGCTGATCACCCAAGGCGAGGTGGGGCTGGATTTTTTTGAGCAGACGCCCATGGGGCTGCTGCTGGCGGTGGTTGGTTTTGTCTATATGCTGGTGGTGATGCCGCGTCTGTTGCCGCGCGACCGGGGCGAAGGCGGGGTCCAGGGGTTGACCCAGGGCAAGCAGTTCATTTCCCAATGTTCGGTTCCCGCCGGTTCAGTCCTGGATGGCGAAGTGGCCCAGGCCGGGATGTTCCGCAGTCTGCCCGATATCACCGTGCATCTGATCCTGCGCGACGGTGAACGGGTCTTTCCCCCCTATGACGCCATGCCGCTGCGGGCGGGGGATGAGCTGATGCTGGCGGGCACCCGCAAGGCGCTGACCGACGCGGCCGGACGTTATCCCGGTCTGCTGTCCCTGCCCGAAGCCGATCCCGCCGATGCGGATGAGGAAAATGAACCCACCGCCTCGCCCGCGCTTCCCCGCCGCCCCGGCGAGGAACGGGTGTTGGTCGAGGCCATGGTGCCGCCCACATCGGGGTTCACCGGCTTTTCCGTGGACCAGTTGGCGTTGCAGCGTCAGAACAATCTGACGGTTCTGGGAATCGAACGCCGGGCCAGGATGATGCGCGGACGCAGCGGCGATATCCGGCTTCAGGCCGGTGACGTGCTGTTGCTGCTGGGGCATTGGGCCGATGTGGACCGGCTGCGCCTGGATCGCGATCTGGTGGTGGTGTCGGGCAGTGCCGGCGGTCTGCCGCAGATCCGCCATGCCAAGACGGCGATGGCCGTCTTTTTGGGCATGCTGGCGCTGTCGGCTTTCGGCATTTTGCCCATCGCCATCGCGGCCCTGGTGGCGGCCACCGTGCTGGTGGGGGTGGGGGCCTTGACCCCGCGTCAGGCCATCCGCGCCATTGATCACAAGATCGTGCTGATGGTCGGCAACGCCCTGGCTTTGGGTCTGGCCCTGGATGTGACCGGCGGCGCCGCCTTTCTGGCCAAGACCATGCTGTCGGCCATGAATGGCGCCGGGCCGTGGATGGTGATGGTGGCCTTTTTCGGGCTGGTGGCGGTGATCACCAATGTTCTGTCCAACAATGCCACCGCTTTGCTGTTCACCCCCATCGGCGTGGGGATCGCCCGGCAATTGGGGCTGGACCCCCATTTGTTCGCCATCGCCACGATCCTGGCGTCCAATTGTTCTTTCGCCACGCCCATCGGCTATCAGACGAATTTGCTGGTGATGGGGCCGGGGCATTATCGGTTTGCCGATTATGTGCGGGCCGGGCTGCCCCTGACCCTGTTGCTATGGGGGGTCTTCGCCTTTGGCGCCTGGGCGCTTTGGGGGCTTTGATCCCCCTTGCACCACCTTGACTCCCTGCTAAACTCCCGGCCTGGGCCGCGTCCGCGCGTGCTATATTCCTTCTGTGAGTAGAGGGGTTTCATGTCTGTTGTTCCGCCTCCGGCCAATCGGCCGGCCAATCCCAATTTTTCCTCGGGTCCCTGTGCCAAGCGTCCGGGCTGGTCGGTGGACGTGCTGGCCGCCACGCCGGTGGGCCGGTCGCACCGGTCCAAGATCGGCAAGGCCCGGCTTGAGGATGTGATCGACCGCACCCGCGCCGTTTTGGGCATCCCCGCCGATTGGCGCATCGGCATCGTGCCTGCGTCGGATACGGGCGCGGTGGAAATGGCTCTGTGGTCGCTGCTGGGGGCCAGGGGCGTGGATATGCTGGCCTGGGAAAGCTTTGGCGAAACCTGGGTCACCGACGTGACCAAGCAATTGAAACTTCCCGATCTGCGGGTCTTTCGCGCCGATTATGGCCATCTGCCCGATCTGTCCCAGGTTGATTTCGCCCGCGATGTGGTGTTCACCTGGAACGGCACCACCTCGGGGGTGCGGGTGCCCAATGGCGATTGGATCAAGGATGATCGCCAGGGCTTGACCATTTGCGATGCCACATCGGCGGTGTTTGCCATGGATTTGCCGTGGGACAAGCTGGATGTGGTTACTTGGTCCTGGCAAAAGGTTTTGGGGGGCGAAGGCGCCCACGGCATGCTGGTGCTTGGCCCGCGCGCGGTGGAACGGCTGGAAAGCCACACCCCATCCTGGCCGATGCCCAAGATTTTCCGCCTGACTTCGGGTGGGAAGCTGATCGAGGGGATTTTCAAGGGTGACACCATCAACACCCCGTCCATGATCACGGTGGAAGACCAGATCGACGCGCTGACCTGGGCGCAATCCGTCGGTGGCCTGCCCGCGCTGATCAAACGGTCCGAGGATAATCGGGCGGTGTTGCAGGCCTGGATGGATCAGTCCGATTGGGCGGAAAATCTGGTGGCCGATCCGGCGATCCGGTCGTGCACATCGGTCTGTCTGGTGGTCAAGGCGCCGTTCTTCCGGGCATTGCCGCCCGAAGGCAAGGCCCAGGCGGCGAAAAAGATCGCCGCGCTTTTGGATAAGGAACAGGTGGCGTTCGACATCGCATCCTATCGCGATACCCCGCCGGGATTGCGCATCTGGGCGGGTGCCACCATTGAAACCAGTGATCTGATCGCTTTGCTGCCGTGGCTGGACTGGGCCTATGCCCAGGTGAAGGCCGAGTATGATAGCCTGTAAGGGCTGCACGGATGAAGGATTGCTGAACAGGGCGGGGGGAAACCCCTTGCCCTGCGCGCGTAGAAAGGACAGGCCATGCCCAAGGTTTTGATCAGTGAAAAATTAAGCCCCGCCGCCATCCAGGTTTTCGGGAACCGTGGGGTGCAGGCGGATGTCAGGGTCGGGCTGTCCCAAGAGGAACTGAAGGCGGTCATCGGCCAGTATGACGGGCTGGCCGTGCGCTCCAATACCAAGGTGACTGCCGATCTGCTGGCCGCCGCGCCGGGGCTGAAGGTGGTGGGCCGGGCCGGGATCGGCGTCGATAATGTGGACGTGTTCGCGGCCACCCAGGCCGGTGTGGTGGTGATGAACACCCCCTTTGGCAATTCGGTCACCACCGCCGAGCATGCTCTGGCCCTGTTGTTTTCCCTGGCTCGCGCCATTCCCCAGGCCAGCGCCTCCACCCATGCGGGGAAGTGGGAAAAATCCAAATTCGTCGGCGTGGAACTGACCGGCAAGACCCTGGGCATTGTCGGTTGCGGCAATATCGGCGCCATCGTCGCCGATCGCGCCTTGGGATTGAAGATGCGGGTGGTGGCGTATGACCCGTTCCTGTCGGCAGAGCGTGCCCGCGATCTGACCATTGAAAAGGTTGATCTGGACACGCTGTTCGCCCGCGCGGATTTCATCTCTCTGCATATCCCGTTGACCGATGCCACCAAAAATCTGATCAACGCCGCCAGCATCGCCAAGATGAAACCGGGCGTCCGGCTGATCAATTGCGCCCGTGGCGCCCTGGTGGTGGAAGAAGACCTGAAAGCCGCGCTGGAATCCGGCCATGTGGCCGGGGCGGCCCTGGATGTGTTCAAGCAGGAACCGGCGCTTCAAAATCCGCTTTTCGGTATGGAACAGGTGGTTTGCACCCCGCATCTGGGGGCATCCACCACGGAAGCCCAAGAAAATGTGGCCATCCAGATTGCCGAACAGATGTGCGATTATCTGTTGTCCGGGGTGATTTCCAACGCCCTGAACACGCCGGCGGTTTCGGCCGAGGATGCGCCCAAGCTGAAGCCGTACATGACTTTGGCCAGCCAGTTGGGCAGCTTTGCCGGCCAGTTGACCGAACAAGCCTTTGTCGCGGTCAAGGTGGAATATGAAGGGGCGGTGGCCCAACTGAACACCAAGCCTTTGACCGCCATGATCCTGGATGGCTTGCTGAAGCCCATGGTCAGCACCGTCAATATGGTTAATGCCCCGCTTTTGGCCAAGGAACGCAATATCAGCGTAACCGAAGCCAAGAACGAACAAGGCGCCAATTACAACACCCTGATCCGCGTGACCGTGGTTACCGAAAGCCGGTCCCGCGCTGTGGCGGGCACGTTGTTCGGCGATGGGCAGCCCCGTTTGGTGGAAATCAAGGGCATCCCCATCGAAGCCGAGTTGGGGAAGCACATGTTGTATGTGACCAATCAGGACAAGCCTGGCTTTATTGGCGCCCTGGGCACCTTGTTGGGCCGCCACGGCGTCAATATTGCCACCTTCCATCTGGGGCGGACTTTGCCCGGCGGCGATGCCATCTTGCTGACACAGGTGGATCAGCAATTGACCGCGGAAATCCTGGCCGATGTTTGCACCTTGCCTCATGTGGTGCAGGCCAAGGCCCTGTCCTTCTGATCGTGTTCGTGCCTGAAAAAAGGCCGTTTCCCGGAATGCTCTGAGAAACGGCCTTTTTGATTCCCTCGAAAATTCGATCAACATCTCTGGACAGGGTATGGTTTTGGCGCGATATGGAACGTGACCTCGCATAAATCGTGCGAGAGAGGGGGGGTGTGATGCATTTGTCCGCAAGTGATTATCTGCGTTTGCCGCTATGGGCGGTGCAGCTTGCCAGTGGGGCAAAGTCGTTTCGCGATAATCCCATTTTGGGAGATCGGGCGCTGAACGAAAAAGGCTTGCACGCCTTGCGCTTCCGCATTGCCGCCAAGATGGCCGAATACCGACGGACGTTCCTGGCCGGGGCCATCAGTCCGGCGGAAAAGGAGTTTTTTGACGCCAACGGCTATTTCGTCCGCCAAAACGCGGTGCCTGCCGATCTGTTCAAGCAGATGCAGGACGAAGTTCGGGCGTTGCGGGGGGAAGCCCGCGAGATGCGCCAAGGCTTGACCCTGACCCGTCGGATCGGGCTGGACCAGCCCCAGTTGCGGATCATGCCCGCCACGACCGAGGTTACCCGGACCAAGGCGTTCCGCGACATGTTGGCCTATGCTGGGTCGTATCGTGGCGAACCCACGTTTCAGGTGCAGTCGGTGTTGTCTGATCCGGGCAATAATGAAGAGGACCCGCAAACCTGTCTGCATGCTGATACCTTCCATGCCACCACCAAGATGTGGCTGTATATGGACGATGTGGGCGAAGATGACGGTCCCTTTGCCTATGTGGCCGGGTCGCACCGTCCCACGCCCCAGCGTATCGAATGGGAATACCAAAAAAGCCTGGATGCAGCGCAATCGCCCAATCTGCTGCATTCCAAGGGGTCGTTCCGCATCACCGAGGAAGAATTGCCCGCCCTGGGCATGCCCGCGCCGCAGAAAATGGCCATGCCCGCCAATACATTGGTGATCGCGGATACGTCGGGGTTCCATGCCCGTTCGGTCAGCCGCAAGGCCAATCACCGGGTAGAGGTTTATGCCACCTTGCGCCGCAATCCGTTCCTGCCCTGGTGGGGTGGTCATCTGCTGGCATTGCCGCCTTTCTCGGGCCATCACACCGAATTGGATATCTGGTGGCGCGATTTGCTGGATGCCAAGGGGATCAAGCAAAAGTCGTGGCGGACTTTCCATAATATCGGGCCATACGACCCGGCGAATATGTAATGTCAACCCGTTCCACGGGCGTTGATCCCTCATCACGGTGATCGGGACGCCTCTGCGGCCCCTTTGGGCCGGGGCCATGCTTACGCACATTTCTGGAAACGGCATAATGCCGTCTGTTGCGGAATGGGGTATGATTCCCTAAAACCCATCAAGGGTGGAGGCGATCATGCCCTTCCGCGACATTCTCGTCCATGTGGATGCCGGTCCCAATTGCCGGGAACGGATTGAAGCGGCGGCCCGGCTGGCCCAAGCCGATGCAGCCCATTTGGTTGCCCTGAACGTGCGAACCAGTCCGGTTCTGCCCAAGTTCATCTCGGTTCAGTTCGGCGATCAGATCAGCAAGATCAATGATGAAATGAATGAAGACGCCGCCCGGGAAACCCGCCGCATCTTCGACGCCATTCCCTATGCCCATGGTGTCAGCACCGAATGGCGCGATGTGGATGGGCCGGTGGCCGATACCGTGGCCGTGCACGCCCGCCACGCGGATTTGGTGGTTATTGGCCAGGATGGCGCCGACGATGGCGATCCCGGTCTGCTCAATTCTCTGGTCATGGCCGTGGGGCGCCCGGTTTTGGCAGTGCCGTCCATCGGCCATTTTCCTACCATGGGCAGCCGTGTCCTGGTGGCCTGGAATGGCAGCCGCGAGGCGACGCGCGCCGTGCATGACGCCTTGCCCATTTTGTCCAGGGCCAGCCATGTCCTGATTCTGGCCATCAATCCGGTGGGGGGGCGGACCGGACATGGGGATGTTCCCGGCGCCGATCTGGCCTTGCATCTGTCACGTCACGGGGTTAACGCTCAATGCGAGGATATGACCAGCGAAGATTTGAAGGTTGGTCAGCTCTTGCTGTCGCGGGCCAGTGACGAAGCGATGGATATGATCGTCATGGGGGCCTATGGCCGGTCGCGGTTAAGCGAACTGGTCTTGGGCGGGGCCACCCGCCATCTGTTGCGTCATATGACCATGCCGGTACTGATGAGCCATTAGCGCGGATTTCGACCGCTCGGGGTGAGTTTGGCATTCTTATGGACGTTCATGGGATGTCCTTGGTGGGGTGTGGCTTTTCGCAAAACTCACATACCTCAAGGGGCTCCCATGAACAACCTATTGAGAGGCGACAACTAGAGCATTTTTCGATCAGATATGATCATGCCGGAAAATGCGATCAGCCTGTGCGGCGTTTGAGCGCCCCCAACAGGGCGCCATCGGCAGAGTCTAGAGCCGGTTCCATTTGAATGGAAACGGCTCT
>JAYSBF010000041.1:0-28715 GCA_041915545.1 Magnetospirillum sp.
GGCCGATTCCGTTTCACCCGCCACCGTTTCCATTTTCACCCCCTCAAGCGGCCAACACCACCTTGATTTTTATAGCAGATTTATCGTTCTTGGTCACGACACGCCTCGGTTATCTGGGAAATCCGGGGTTATCCTGATCTGAAGCTTTATCTGCGCGAGGAACCGCGCAGCCAATTGCTGGCCGAACTGGCCCATGGCGATCTGGATATCATCCTGATGGCCGACGCTCCGGCCTCGGACCCTACCCTGACCATCCGGGCCTTGTTCCGCGAACCGCTGTGGATGGCCATGCCCCTGGACCATCGTTTGGCAGGCCGGTCGGTGATCCAGCCCGGTGATCTGGCCGGGGAACAATTGATCATGCTGGAATTGGGAGACGGATTGCGCCTGCCCGCCATGGAATTATGCCGGGCCGTGGGGGGAATGGAACATCCCGACTTCCGCGCCACCTCGCTGGATTCCCTGCGCCAGATGGTGGCCACCGGATTGGGTGTCACCTTGCTGCCTGCCCTGTATGTCGAAGCGGAAGCCCTGGCCGACCGCCAAATCGCGGTTCGCCCCTTTGCCGCCCCGCCCCCCTTCCGCCCCATTGATCTGGTGTGGCGCCGCACCACCGTGCGCCAGGAAGAATTCACCCTGTTTTCCCGGCTGATCGAAGACAACCTGCCCCATGTGGTCGAAAGACCGCAGGGGTGATTGAAAGAGTGCGCTTATCTCCCTTGCCGGGCGAGATGCAGACATTCTATGACGTGAATGACAAAATTCATCAGGTCCGCAAAACACCACTGCCCGCATGGATGTTTTTACGCAGACCGGCGAAAACCGAAGCCCAGACCTGCGATGAACAGGCACCAAAGACAGTCTCGGCCAGACCATGATGGTAGCCATCACTTCTTTCATTTCCAGGAAAGAAACATGGCTTCCGCATATTTTGTCATTCGCCAATCCGCCCGTTGGAAAATCATGCATGACAATGCGTATTTCGGCCCCTATCCCAACCGTGAAGCCGCCATCCAGATCGCCGTCAGCGCCGCCAAACGGGAAATGGCGGGCGGGGCCGATACCCATGTGCTGGTTCAGCGTGACAATGGGAAGTTCTATGTGGAATGGGCGCCCGATGGGACGCCACGGCGGCATATCAGCAATTAGTCTGGACACACACAATCCTTGGTCCGTAACTTCCCTTATGGCCGTGGGGAGGAAAAACGGACATGGGGTGGAGACAGACGATACCCGCCTTGGTGATGGCGGGATGGCTGGCGGCGACCGGGGTTGCCCAGGCCCAGGCCCAAACACAAACTCAGCAGCCTGAACCGGCCGGCGTCGCCGACATCCTGGCCCTGCTGGATCGCGAGGCCCCGGACCCGGCGCGGGTCGCCGCTCTGACCGAACGGGCCGCCCGCCCTCTTCCCGATGATGCCGACGCCCAAACCCGTCTGCGTGCCCTGCTGGACCGTGCCGATGCGGCGGGGGAATTGGGGCGGCTGGATCAACGTCTGGCTGATTTGACCCAGGCGCGGGACGAAAGCGACGCCGCCGACACCTCCACCCGTATCCAATTGTTCAACGACTTGGCCCAGGCCCTGGCCCGGTCGGGCCGCCACCGCGACGCCTTGACAGCCCGTGCCCAGGCGATTCGCTTGCAGGAAAACGCGCAAGACCCCAAGGAAATGGCCAGATTGTTCGGGGCCTATGCGTTCATGTCCATGACCGCCACCCATACCGGCGATCTGGCCAAGTCCCGATTTTGGCTGGACAAGCTGGATGCGTTGCTGGAAGACAGCAACCGTTGGAAAATCGCCTCATCACCCGCCCGCCCGCGCTGGGTTCAGGCTGTCCGGCGCGCCCATGCCCAATACGAATTCGAAACCGGCCAGCTTGCCGCCGCCGAAGCCAATGCCCGCGAAGCCGCCGCCCTGCTGGACGGCATCCTGCTTGGCCGCGGCGCGGAAGACGATGCCCGCCAGGGCGGCAATATGCGTCAGGCCCGCGCCCAGACATTGATGTTGCAGGCCCAGGCCATCGCCGGCCAGGGACGGCTGGCCGAGGCCGAGGCGACCTTGCTGCCCGCACTGATTGATCAGATCCATCGCCGGGGCCGCGATGCCACCGAAACCGCCGGCGCCTTGCGGGTCTATGCCGATTTGCTGCTGGACATGGGCCGCCCCGCCGATGCGGACCGCATCGCCAAGACCGCTGCCGACAGTCTGCGTCGGTCGGGACAAGTTCCGTCATCGCCGGTATTGGCCAGCGCCCTGGTGCAGCAGGCCCAATCCCTGGTGGATTTACACCGCGACACCGAAGCGCTAAGCCTGTTCGATACCATTGCCCAGGGCTTGGACGGCCAAACCAACCCCATCACCAACAAGATATTGCGTAATGATGATTACGCCCTGGCGCTGATCCGAACCGGTCAGGCGGCGCGGGCTGCGGATTTGTTGCGCGACAGCGTGACCGCCCGTGCCGCCACCTTGGGCGACGACCATATGGAAACCGCCCAGACCCGTGGGTTGCTGGGGGTGGCCCAGGCGGCGGTCGGCGATTCCGCCGGGGCCATCGCCGCGTTCAAGACAGCGCTGCCCGTGCTGATCCGCGGCACCGGATCGCTGGAAACCCAAGGGGCGCCCGCCCGCCGCATTGTCCGGCTGCGCATCATCGTCGATAGCTATCTGGGGGTTCTGGCCGACCCGGCGGCACCGACCCGGCAACAGGGATTGGACGCCGCGCAAGAATCCTTCCGCATCGCCGATGCCGCCCTGGCCGGAACGGTCCAACGGGCCATCGCCGCCAACACCTTGCGCGCCGCCGCCCGCACTCCCGAAGCAGCCGATCTGGTGCGCCAAGCTCAGGACGGACGGCAACGCTTATCCGCCATCAACGCCTTGATCGCGGAACAGATGGCCGCACCATCGGATCAGCGCGATGGCAGCTTGGCCAGTTTGCGGGCCGACGCCAAGGAACTGGACCGCACCATCACCGCACTGGATAAAAAGATCGAGCACGCAGCCCCCGATCTGGCCCAATTGATGCGTCCCACCCCGGCCGATGCCGGGCAGATCGCCCAATTATTGGCCCCGGACGAGGCGTTGGTACTGACCTATGTGGGTGAAAACACACTGTTTTCCTGGGCTGTGCGCCAGGGACAGCCGCCCGTCTTCGCCGCAACTCCCCTGCCCCAGACCCGACTGAACGGCTGGGTACGGTCATTGCGTGCGGGAATGGACCCCGTCGGCAGCACGACCAGCCTGACCCTGGATGTGGATGCCGCGTACCAGCTTTATGCCGCCACCCTGGCGCCGGTGGAAGCCGGGTGGAAAGGGGCGGCCCGGCTGTTCGTGGTGCCCGACCGGGCATTGGGGCAAATTCCATTCGCCACCTTGCTGACCGAAGCGGTGCCCAATCCGGTGCGCGATCCCCCCGGCAGCCCGATGTTTTCCGGCTATGCCCGGCTGCCCTGGCTGATCCGTCAGGTGGCGGTGGCCCAATTGCCCGCCGCCGCCGCCCTGCCATCCCTGCGGGGGGCAAGCTTTCACCCGGCAGCCCGCGCATTCATCGGCTTTGGCGATCCCATCTTCAGCCAGGACCCGGCCAAGCCACGCCCCCCCGCCATATCCAGCCGTGGGGCGACACTGGCCATGTCCCGCCGTGCCGTCCCCTCTCCTGATGACCTGGGCGCCCCTGAACTGGACACACGGGGCCTGGAATCGCGAGGGCAAAAATCGCGGGGCCAGATGTTGCGGGGATTATCATCCCTGCCCCGCCTGCCCGACACCGCCGACGAAATCCGTGCCATCGCCAATGTGCTGGGCGCCGATCCCGACCGCGATGTGCGTTTGGGCAGCAATGCCAATACCGCCAGCGTCATGAATACAGATCTGTCCGACCGCCGGGTGGTGATGTTCGCCACCCATGGATTGCGGGCCGGTGATCTGCGGGGATTGACCCAACCAGCCCTGGCCCTGACCGCACCGGACATCGCCGGCGGCGGCAATGGCTTGTTGACCATGGATGACGTGCTGAAATTGCGGCTGAATGCGGATTGGGTCGTCTTGTCCGCCTGCAACACCGCCGCCCCCGACGGTGAAAGCAGCGAAGCCGTCTCCGGGCTGGGCCGAGCCTTTTTCTATGCCGGAGCGCGGGCGGTGCTGGTCACCGCCTGGGCTGTGGAAACCAATTCGGCGGCACTGCTGACCACCGCCACCTTCCGCCGTATCGCCGCCACCTCGGCCTTGCCACGGGCCGAGGCCCTGCGTCAGGCCAGCCTGACCGTGATGGACGCTCAAAGTCCTGGCGGAGAAGCCACTTCCTTTTCCTATGCCCATCCGTTGTTCTGGGCGCCCTATGTGCTGGTGGGCGACGGACGCTGACCGCCCTGGGCTGGCCAAACCGGCTTTGGCGGCCATCTGACAGGATATGCGCAATAAAATTTCCGCCATCCGTCCATCATCATGGCGATGGCCTACCCGGCTTTACGATTTTTGCTTGTTTACCAAGAAGATCACCCAAACGCACCCCTTAGTGGTATGACCAATACTGAGAAACTTTCTTTCTACAGTCATGCTTTATGCGCAATACAGTTGATCATAAATGCCGCAAGGCTTTTCGTTAGTCACAAATTGCAACACAACGTGAGCAAGCCGCCCCCGTTTTTAAGTGGAAGCGCACTGAAAGTAATGCTATCTGAACCGCCCTGACCATAAGGGTGGGAGCCACCACCCAGGGAGCCGACATGACCGCCGATGGCACATGTCCAACCTGTCCTTAGGGGAAATCGGATGCAGGAAATCATTCGCCAACTCGAAGAGAAACGGACCCGCGCCCGGCTGGGCGGCGGTGAACGCCGGATCAAATCGCAGCATGACAAGGGTAAGCTGACCGCGCGCGAGCGCATCGAAATGCTGCTCGATCCCGACTCGTTCGAAGAGTGGGATATGTTCAAGGAACACCGCTGCACCGATTTCGGTATGGACGAACAATCCATTCCCAGCGATGGCGTGGTGACCGGTTATGGCACCATCAATGGCCGACTGGTTTTTATCTTCAGCCAGGATTTCACCGTGTTCGGCGGCTCGCTGTCCGAAGCCCACGCGGAAAAAATCTGCAAGATCATGGATAAGGCCGTCCAAGTGGGCGCCCCGGTGATCGGGTTGAACGATTCGGGCGGCGCCCGCATCCAGGAAGGCGTGGCCAGCTTGGCCGGTTATGCCGAAGTGTTCCAGCGCAACGTGCTGGCGTCGGGCGTGGTCCCGCAGATTTCCATGATCATGGGCCCCTGCGCCGGCGGCGCGGTGTATTCCCCGGCCATGACTGACTTCATCTTCATGGTGAAGGACAGCTCCTACATGTTCGTGACCGGTCCTGACGTGGTCAAGACCGTGACCCACGAAACCGTCACCGCCGAGGAACTGGGCGGCGCCATCACCCATTCCACCAAATCGGGCGTGTCCGATCTGGCGTTCGAAAACGACGTCGAAGCGTTGCTGCAACTGCGCCGCTTCGTCGATTTCTTGCCGTCGTCCAACAAGGAAAAGCCGCCGGTCCGTCCCACCCCGGACGTGCCCGACCGCAAGGAAATGAGCCTGGACACCCTGATCCCGGACAACGCCAACAAGCCCTATGACATGAAGGAATTGATCCTGAAGGTCGTGGATGAAGGCGATTTCTTCGAGGTTCAGCCCGGCTACGCCGGCAATATCATCGTCGGCTTTGCCCGCATGGAAGGCTCCACCGTCGGCATCATCGCCAACCAGCCCATGGTGCTGGCCGGTTGCCTGGACATCGCATCCTCGATCAAGGCGGCGCGCTTTGTCCGGTTCTGCGATTCGTTCAACATTCCGCTGGTGACCTTCGTGGACGTGCCCGGCTTCCTGCCCGGCACCGCCCAGGAATATGGCGGCATCATCAAGCACGGCGCCAAGCTGCTTTACGCCTATGCCGAAGCCACCGTGCCCAAGATCACCATCATCACCCGCAAGGCCTATGGCGGCGCTTACGACGTGATGAGCTCCAAGCATCTGCGCGGTGACGTCAACTTTGCCTGGCCCACCGCCGAAATCGCGGTGATGGGACCCAAGGGCGCGGTGGAAATCATCTTCCGCCAGGATATCGGTGATGCCGACAAGATCGCGGCCCGCACCGAAGAATACCGCCAGAAGTTCGCCAACCCCTTCATCGCTGGCAAGCGTGGTTTCATCGACGATGTGATCATGCCGCATTCGACCCGGAAGCGCATTTGCCGCTCCCTGGCCATGCTGAAGGATAAAGACCTCAAGAACCCGTGGAAGAAACACGGGAACATTCCGCTCTGAGGGGGAACGCGAGCATGTTCACCAAGATTCTGATCGCCAATCGCGGCGAAATCGCTTGCCGCGTCATCAAGACCGCCAAGAAAATGGGCATCAAGACGGTGGCGGTCTATTCCGACGCCGACAAGGATGCGCTGCATGTGCAAATGGCCGATGAAGCCGTGCATCTGGGGCCGCCGCCTTCCGCCCAGTCCTATTTGCTGGCCGACAAGATCGTCGAAGCCTGCAAGCAGACCGGCGCCCAGGCCGTGCATCCCGGTTATGGCTTCCTGTCGGAAAAGCGCGAATTCCAAGAAGCCTTGGCCAAGGCGGGCATCACCTTCATCGGTCCCGATGCCCATGCCATCTTCGCCATGGGCGACAAGATCGAGTCCAAGAAGCTGGCCAAGCAGGCGGGTGTGAACACCGTGCCGGGCTATATGGACGTCATCAAGAATGCCGACGAAGCGGTGAAGATCGCCAAGGAAATCGGCTATCCGGTGATGATCAAGGCATCCGCCGGCGGCGGCGGCAAGGGCATGCGTCTGGCCTGGAACGACCAGGAAGCCCATGAAGGCTTCATCTCGGCTACCAACGAAGCCAAGTCTTCCTTTGCCGATGACCGGGTGTTCATTGAAAAGTTCATCGAACAGCCCCGCCACATTGAAATCCAGGTTCTGGCCGACAGCTTCGGCAACACCCTTTACCTGGGCGAACGCGAATGTTCCATTCAGCGCCGCCACCAAAAGGTGATCGAAGAAGCCCCGTCGCCTTTCCTGTCCGCGGAAATGCGCAAGTCCATGGGCGAACAAGCCTGTGCCCTGGCCAAGGCGGTGAATTATAAATCCGCCGGTACGGTGGAATTCATCGTCGGCGGCGCCACCGGCGAATTCTATTTCCTGGAAATGAACACCCGTCTTCAGGTGGAACACCCCGTGACTGAAATGGTCACCGGCCTGGATCTGGTGGAATTGATGATCCGCGTCGCCGATGGCGAAAAGCTGCCCATCACCCAGGACGATGTGAAGCTGAATGGCTGGGCCATCGAAGCCCGTGTCTATGCCGAAGACCCGTTCCGCAACTTCCTGCCCAGCACCGGGCGGTTGACCCGCTATTCCCCGCCCGAGGAAACTACCCAGGTGCGTGTGGATACCGGCGTCTATGAAGGCGGCGAGATCAGCATGTTCTACGATCCCATGATCGCCAAGCTGATCACCTATGGCCCCACCCGCGACGCTGCCATTGCCCATATGCGCGAAGCCCTGGATGCCTATTACATCCGTGGCCTGTCCCACAACATCCCCTTCCTGGCCTCGCTGATGGGCAAGGAACGGTTCACCAAGGGCAATCTGACCACCAATTTCATCGCCGAGGAATATAAGGACGGCTTCCACGCCAAGGATCTGCCGGCCAGCGATCCCACGGTGCTGATCGCGGTGGCCACGGCGGTGAAGTGCCTTATCGTCGGTCGCAACATCCAGACCTCGGGCCAATTCCCCGGCCACGATATGAGGGTGCCGGTGCAGTGGACCGTGGTGTTGAACAACACCGAATATTACGACGTGGAAGCCCGGCCCGCCGAAGGTGGTTTCGCCGTGGTCATCAACGGCGAAGCGGTCAGCATCAAGACCGATTGGCGGATCGGCCAGCCGCTGGTGCGCGCCACCGTGGAAGGCCGTCCGGTTTGCGTCCAGCTGGACCGCAACGGCGTCTATTACACCCTGGCCCATAATGGCAGCCGGGTGCAGGCCGCCGTGCTGACCCGCCCGGCTGCCCGCATGAACAAGCTGATGCCGTTCAAGGCGCCGCCGGACATGTCCAAATATCTGCTGTCGCCCATGCCCGGCCTGTTGCGGGCGCTGGAAGTCAGCGAAGGACAGGAAGTCAAGGCCGGTGAACCATTGGCCGTGGTCGAAGCCATGAAGATGGAAAACATCCTGAAGGCCGAACGCGACGGTATCATCGCCAAGGTGCACGCCCAGCCGGGCGAATCCCTGGCGGTGGATCAGAAAATCGTGGAATTCGCCTGACCCACGACCGATTGATCTGGCCAAGAAATCCCCCGCACCGGGCAACCGGTGCGGGTTTTTTCTGTCCATACAGAGAAAATCCGACTAAATTGTCGTCCGCTTTTTCTCCGTGGTTTTCCGCGATGATCCGCCGGATGGTTTAGTGTCATGCCCCCTGATTCTCCCGCTCTCCCCTCTGACCAATTGGTCCGGATTTTTTATCGCCACTTCCTTAACCGGTCCCCGGAAGCAAGCGGCCTTGAGGGGTGGCGGGCCGCCGTCGATAATTCCGACGACCTGTCCTCGGTCATCAAAGGGTTTCTGTCTTCGCCTGAATACAGATTGAACTTTCCGGTTCAGTCCCTGGGCGCCCGCGCCCTTGAGCTTTTGGGACGCAAGCCGCGCATTGTCGATGTGGGCGCCCAAACATTGGGGCCTGGGTCCCATATTTACGATCCGCTGCTGAAATTCTGCGCCACGGACATCACCGGATTCGATCCATTACAGGACCGGTTGGCGGAACGGGAACAGACGGAAGCAGATCCGATCCATGCCATGACCCTGATCCCCCATGCCCTGGGCGATAATGGCACCCACACCCTGTACATCAACAACCACGATGCCACCTCGTCCCTTTATCCGTTGAACGCCGAAGGAAACGAACCGTTCCGGCTTTTGGCCCAGCTTCACACCGTGCGGACCGAAACGCTGGAAACCAAACGGCTGGATGATGTGATCCCCCACGAACAGGTGGATTACCTGAAGCTGGATGTGCAGGGCGGGGAATTGCTGGTGCTGCAAAATGGCACCAAGGTCCTGGAGCAAACCGCCGTCGTGCATTGCGAAACCGAATTTTCCCCTATTTACCAGGGGCAGCCCCTTTTTGGTGACATTGCCGCCTTTTTGGCGACCCAGGGTTTTTACTTCCTGAATTTTTCGTTCCTGGGCCATTATGCCCATGACAATTCGGCCAATCTGCATAGCAACGACCGGCTGATGTGGGCTGACGCGGTATTCCTGCGTGACAGCCAAGACCCCCAGATCAGGGCCGCCCAAGCCTTGTGCGCCGCCGTGATCTATCACAAGACCGCTCTGGCCGCTCACCTGCTGGGGGAATAGCGGCCCGCTTTTTGCTTCCCCATCCCCAATCGGTGAAAATGGCGGTGTTTCTGTCGCATCCCCGCCATTTCCGACCGTCCATGCCGGAAAAGCCAGGGGGTATGTGGTGAAACTGACCATCGACAAAGCCGTCGCCCATGATTTCGTCAGCCAGCGGCCGCTGCATCAAGCCCTATTGTCGCAATTGCGCTTCAGCAATAGGGTGGAAATTGGGCTGGATGGGCTGGACGCCGATGATTTGGCTTGCCTGTACCGCCTGTTCGCGGCACAGCAGGGGGACACCCATCAACAGACGGTGCAATTGGCCACGCTGGCGCGGATCATGGCCGAACCGGGCGAAACCTATCTGGCCGAGGATTTGTCCAAGGTCCCACCCGCCATGGCCCGGTATTTCATTGACGGGGCCGAGCGGGGGTGGCTGTTCCGGCTGAATCCGTCGGGCCGCCCTTATCCTTATCTGATCACCCGGCTGGACTATACCCCGCCAGGGGACGAGGAAGCGGGCCGCATCATCCTGGAACTGAAGGCCAATTCCTGCGGCAAGGTCGCCTTGCAAAACGTCTTCATCCGTCCCCGCGACCTGATCGGACGGACCTTGGGCCAAATCCTGTCAGCCCAAGGCTATGTGAAGGAAGATGCGGGCCTGCTGGCTTTGTTCGATGACCAGATGGGCCGCTATTTCCGCTGGCGGGCCGATTATGGGAAACAATTTTCCGGTCGCGGCACCGGCATCTTCGCCGAAGACCCCACATCCAACCGCCGCGATACCGATTGGGCACGCAAATCGGTGGTGGTGCTGTCATCGTCCGGCGGATTGGCCCGGCTGGTCAATGACGAGGAATTGCTGAACGAACGGACCCTCGGCTTGGATAGTGGCGGCGGCTTCCTGGATAAGGTGCTACGCCGCGCCGGCAAAAGCGATTGCTTCGACAGCCGGGGGGAACAGGCATTGGAAGATGCCCGCGACGACATCCCCAAGGGCGCCTTTACCGAATTGCCGGTTCACCCGCTGATGCTGATGTTCCATTTGGACCTGCATCATCATTTGTGGGTGCATGTGGACGACGTGGCCCCCTATGAATACCAGCCGACCATCAAACAAAAACTGATCCTGCCGCCGGAACAGACCGACCTGATCGACATTCTGACCGCCGAAATGGATACGCTGATGGATGACATCGTCGCGGGCAAATCCGGCGGCACCACGGTTCTGTGCGCCGGACCACCCGGTGTGGGCAAAACGCTGACCGCCGAAGTCTATTCGGAAATCATCCAGCGCCCCCTGTACCGCGTCCATTCCGGCCAGCTTGGCCTGGATGTGGGGCAGATGGAAACCGCACTGAAAGACGCCCTGACCCGCGCCCAGCGTTGGGGGGCGGTGATGCTGATCGACGAAGCCGATGTTTATATCAAACGCCGCCAGGACAATCTGACCATGAATGCCGTGGTCGGAGTCTTTTTACGGGTGCTGGAATATTTCAACGGCCTGCTGTTCCTGACCACCAACCGGGTGGACGATATCGACGAAGCCATCGTGTCGCGCTGCATCGCCTTGATCAAATACCATCAGCCTGATGCCAAGGACCGGCAAAAAATTTGGCAGGTCATGGCCGAACAATTCAACCTGTCCCTGGACGATCAATTGATCAGCCAATTGGTCGCGCTGTTCCCGGAAACCACCGGACGGGACATCAAGGGACTGGCCAAACTGGTTGCCAAATTCTGTTCCCAGAAAAACGTCCCCCCCAGCCTGGACGCCTTCCGCCGCTGTGCCATGTTCCGGGCCTTGGACATGGCGCCAGAGATTTGACACCAGAGATTTGATGCCCGGCGGGATCATACCAACGGCGGTAAGTTCTGACTTACGGCCGTTGGTTCTGCCGCCATTGCGGCGGCGGCCAAGCGGCCGGATGGCCGCGCCCGGCGAGGGCTGTACAACGGTCAATGAAATTGGCCGTTGGTATCAGGCGGCTTGCAACCCCACTGATTCTTCCTGGGCATTGGAGCGCACGGTCCGAACAAAGGCCTGAACCTTATCGTGCAGGGTGTGAAATTGCTGGCCCAGATCGGTGCTGATGGCCAGCACATCACGGGCCGTGACCCCGGCATCGACCACCGTGGATGACACGGTTTCGATGTTATTGCTGACCACCTGGGTTCCGGTTGCGGCCTGATTGACGTTGCGGGAAATTTCCTGGGTGGCGCTGCCCTGTTCTTCCACCGCCACCGCGATCCCCGAGGCGACTTCGTTGGCATGGCCGGCGATTTCGGTGATGGCGTGGATGGCCTGCACTGCCTTTTGCGTGGCATCCTGATTGGCGGAAATCTGCTGGGTGATTTCCTCGGTCGCCTTGGCGGTTTGGGTGGCCAGGGATTTCACTTCATTGGCGACCACGGCAAAGCCCTTGCCCGCCTCGCCCGCCCGTGCCGCCTCGATAGTGGCGTTCAGCGCCAACAGATTGGTCTGGCTGGCAATGTTGCTGATCAGGCTGACGATATTGCCGATCTTGATAGCCTGTTCCGCCAGACGCTCGACGATGGTTCGGGCTTCATCGGCCACGCGGGCGGTATCGCTGGCAATGCCGGCGCTTTCATTGACCCGCTGGGCGATTTCGTTGATCGAGGCCGCCAGTTCCTCGGTGGCGGCGGCCACGGTTTGCACATTGGCCGATGTCTCGCCAGTGGCGGCGGTGACCGCCAGGCTGGATTCTTCGGCTGCGTTCATCTTCGACACCATGGTATCGGCCTGCTCCCCCACCCGCAGGGTCACGTTTTCCGCCTGAAGCAGCACGGTGGTCACGCTGGATTCGAAATCCTGGGCCATGCGTTCCAACAACTCGCGGCGCGCTTGCAAGGCTTCGGCCTTCAACCGGGCCTGTTCTTCCTGCAAGCTCTGCATGTCCAGGCCGTTTTGCTTGAACACCTGCACGGCGGCGGCCATCTGTCCAATTTCATCGCGACGGCCCAGGGCCGGAATATCCAGGGTTAAATCCCCCCCGGCCAGCCCTGACATGGTGGCCGTCACCTTGTTGATCGGGCGGGTGACGCCGCCGATGATGACAAACACCACGCTGCACACGACCAGCAACATGCAGACCCCCGCCCCGATCAGAACGCGCGAGGTATCGGCAATGGCGGCTTCCGCCCGTTTGGTGGACAGGCTGATTTCCAGCATTCCCAAAGTCTTGCCATTGACGTCCCCGGCCCGGCGCACCGGGCGGGATTGCACGATCAGCCCATCGCCCGAGGTGAAATTGCCATGTTTGGCAAAGACATCCCCCCGGTCGGTGATGATGCGGCTGCCCACATAATCGGGATCGGCGGCCAAGGCGGCCAACAGCATCTCGCCCCGCGCCGGGTCCAAATTCCAAATGGCATCGGCTGCGGTGTCCACCAAGGTTTCGGCGGTCAGCTGCGCCTTTTCCTCCAGGTTTGACCTGGCTTCGCGGCTGCTCATGCCGCTGACGCCCCAAACCGCGACCACCGTGATCAGGCACAGCATGGCCGCCAGTGGAAACAACAGACGACGGGCGATGCTGGCGGTGAAATAGGCGACCATCGCGATGCTCCTTTTGCCGGTCCAGACCCTTTCCATGGGGATAACCAGCTTAGAAGCCTGTGCAGAAATGGCAAAAGAAGCTTATTTTTCCGATATATTGCAATTATGTGCACAACCTAGGGGTCATCCACCCCCTTCTCATCCTTCCGAAGCGGCCTTGATCCGGTCCTGGCATCCACCATTGGCCTGGCCACCCAAAACGGCGGCGGCCTGGGCCGGGGTGCAGATACGGATCACCGCTTCCACCAGATCCGGCTTTTTCAAAAAGGCGGAATCGGCGCCGCTGGCGGCGGCGGTCAGCAAATCCAGATAATTGCCGTCGAAACGCCATTGGGCGATGGGGGGCTGAACCGGAATGGATGGCGCCGGATCGGCGGGCTTCAGCGTCAGAATGGCCCCGACCCCCACGATCAATCCAATCGCCAGACCGGCGCCACCGACGGCCAGATCGCGTTTTTCCATTCCTTTACACTCCGGTATTCACATAAGTACCGGCGACTATATCCCAGCCACGGACCACTGCCCAGCGCCCCACGGTAGCGGTGGGTGCTGTCATTTTTCAGATGGGGATGGGATGGTTGGGGCAAGATGCCTTTTCCACCGCCCCCAGCCATTGGCCATGGCCGGGGGCGGTGAAATCCATGCCCAAGGTCAGGTCTTGGGCCGGGGCAATCTTGGGCGTCTCCTCTCCGGGATGACTTATACGCAAGATACGCAAAAACCATGGACGGGGCACGGCCAAAAAGGCTAATTCTTGCGAGCTTGACCCTCTGCTTTTGCGAAGTTTGCAAATGAAGAAGCTATTCGCCGGTATCCGCCTGAAGCGCCTGCGGGATGATCAAAAGCTGACCCAGGCCGGGCTGGCCCGCGCCTTGGGGTTATCGCCCACCTATGTGAACCAGTTGGAACGCGACCAGCGCCCGCTGACCCGTGAAGTGACCGACAAGATCCGCACGGTCTTCGGCATCACCCTGGCTTTGGATGACGGCGATGAAGCCCGCCTGACCACCGATATCCGCGACGCCCTGGCCGAATTGGGGGTTTTGGCCGATAACGGCACCCAAGACGGGGTGGCCCAGGCGGAAATCCGTCATCTGGCGACGACCATGCCATCGCTGGGCCGCGCCATCCTGACCTTGCATCAGCGCTATCGCCATGCCTTGGAACGGTCCGAGGCCCTGGCCGGCGGGCTGGATCAGCGCGGTCCCAATCTGACCACGCTGGCATCCCATGAAGAGGTCCGCAATTTCTTTTACGACCGCCGCAATCATATCGTGGAACTGGATGAAGCGGCGGAACGGCTGTACCTGCGTCACGCTCTGACCCCTGGCGAAATGGATCGCGGCCTGGAAGATTTGTTGCTGCGGGTGCATGGGGTCAGCGTCCGCCACGGCGATCAAAGCGACCATCGCTCATTCGACCGCCGCACCCGTGTCCTGACCCTGCCGGCCAGCCGCACCCCCGGCCAGCAAGCTTTTCAGATGGCGACCCAGCTTGCCTTTTTATCCGTGGGCGACCTGTTGGACGTGCTGACCCGGCGGGGCAGTTTTTCCAGCGGCGAATCCCGCGCCCTGGCCCGCATCGGCCTGGCCAATTATTTCGCCGGGGCGCTGGTCTTGCCCTATACCCCCTTTCTGGATGCGGCGGAAAGTCTGCATTACGATATCGACTTGCTGGGCGGACGGTTCGGCGTGGGGTTCGAAAGCGTCTGCCATCGCCTGTCCACCTTGCAACGGCCCCGCGCCCAGGGGGTGCCGTTTTTTTTCGTCCGGGTCGACCGGGCCGGCAACATCTCGAAACGCCAATCGGCCACCGATTTCCATTTTTCCCGCGTGGGCGGCACCTGCCCGTTATGGAATGTGTACGAAGCGTTTGGCAGTCCCGGCCGCATCCTGACCCAAATGGCCCGCATGCCCGATGACCGCACCCATCTGTGGATCGCCCGCACCGTATCCCAGCATTCGGGCGGCTGGGGGGCGCCGGGCAAGGTCTTTGCCATCGGCCTGGGCTGCGATATCCGCCACGCCCATCGTCTGGTTTATTCCCGTGGCCTGGATCTGGCCAATCCGGCGGCAGCCACCCCCATTGGCGGCGGCTGCCGGGTCTGCGACCGCACCGGCTGTCCCCAGCGGGCCTTTCCGGCGGTGGGACATGCCTTGGCCGTGGATGAAGACCGCAGCCGGTTCGAACCCTATGCATCAGCCGCGCTTGCCGCGCCGGAGAAAACAAGTGGCCAGTTGGGACGGATTTGACGAATTTCTGGCGGTGGCTGAAACCGGCGGCTTCACCCGCGCGGCGGAACGGCTGCGCCTGTCGCCATCCCAGGTCAGCCGGGCCGTGGCCGGGCTGGAAGAACGTCTGCAAGCCCGCCTGTTCTTCCGCACCACCCGCCGGGTGACGCTGACCGAAACCGGGCAAATCCTGCTGGCGCATTGCCAAAGGCTGCAAGAAGAACGCGATGAAGCCTTCAGCGCCATCGGCGACGTGCAGGACCGCCCAAAGGGGACATTGCGCATCACCTGTTCCGTGGCCTATGGCGAATATTTCGTCATGCCGCTGATCAACAGCTTTCTGGAAAGCCATCCCCAGCTTCAGTTGGATATGGAACTGACCAACCGCACGGTGGATTTGGTCCATGAACGCTTTGATCTGGCCATCCGCCTGGGCCGACGGGCCGAATCCACCATGGTTGCCACCCAAATCGCCCCCAGACGGCTGTATTTGGTGGCCGCCCCCGCTTACCTGGAAAAGCGGGGACAACCGCACAGCCTGTCGGAACTGGCCGGGCACCATTGTTTGACCGGCACCAGTGAAACCTGGATTTTCGCTGATGATGGCCGGGAATGGCTGTTCCGCCCCCGTGCCTATTGGCGCTGCAATAGCGGCTTTGCCGTTCTGGATGCCACCTTGCGCGGGTTCGGCCTGTCGCAATTGCCCGATTATTATGTGCGCGAACCCTTGCGTGACGGACGGCTGGTGTCGTTACTGCCCGGCAAGCACCCTCCCAATCAGGGAGTTTGGGCGATTTATCCCCAGCGCCGTTTTTTGTCGGCCAAGGTGCGGCTGGTGGTGGAACATCTGCGCCAGGGCTTGGCGGCACGGGCCGAATATCAGGACTGATACCATATCCCGGTGATCGGAACCGATCACCGGCGCCCGTGACGGCCGGGCGGGTTTCTCCGAAACCCTTGCCTTCCGCGGCGTAAGCCGCGCGGCCCCTTGGGCCTAACCAAATCCCTATGAGTTTCACTCACCGGGATTTGGTATGATACCAACCGGCCAATGAATTGTGTGGTTGTCTTGTCCCTCGCCGGGCGGGCGCCGCAATGGCGGCTGGATGCCGGTTCCACGAATTTCCAGCCACGGATCGGAAATTTCTGAAACGAGTATGACAGCGTTATATTTAGCGCACTATGACGTTGATTAAATTGACATTTTTTAACGCCACGCCACAGATCCGGGGTTGACGGCCACGGCTGGCGGCCCAATCTTCTGGGTTGGGGTTTCCTTCATCGGGCCGATCTGACCACCATGCGCCATGCCTTTCCCCCTGACCAGCTTTCGGCCAACCGCGATGCCGAAACCCATTCGGCCCAGGACGCGGCTGCGCCTTCGGTCCTGGTGGTGGATGACGAAGAAGGGGTCCGCAGTTTCCTGACCCGCGCCCTGGAACGCCGGGGATGGCGGGTGGACACCGCAGGCAGCGCCGAAGACGGCGCCGTCTTGTTGGAAAACCACCCGGTGGATGTAATCGTGCTGGACATCGCCTTGCCGGGGCAATCGGGGCTGGATTGGCTGCGGGGGCTACAGGAAAGCGGCTTCACCGGCGAAGTGATCCTGATCACCGCCTTTGCCGACATGAACACCGCCATTGCCGCCTTGCGGGCCGGGGCTGCTGATTTCGTGGTCAAGCCGTTCCGGGTGGAACAGATGGTCAACGCCATTGGCCAATGCCTGGAACGGGTGCGTCTGGCCCGCGAAAATTATGGACTGCGCCGCCAATTGGCCCAGCAGGCCACGGCGACACCCGCCGGTCCGACCGGATTAGTGGGACGGTCGGCGGCCATGTCGCGGCTGCGCACTTTATTGCAGCGCGTGGCCCCCACCCCATCCACGGTCCTGATCCACGGTGAATCCGGCGTCGGCAAGGAATTGGTGGCCCGTGCCCTGCACGACCTGTCATCGCGGGCCAAACAGGCTTATGTGCCGGTCAATTGCGCCGCCATTTCATCGACCCTGATCGAGGCCGAATTATTCGGCCATGTGAAAGGCGCCTTCACCGGAGCCAAGGAAGGACGCAAGGGCCTGTTCTATTACGCCCATGGCGGCACCTTGTTCCTGGACGAAATCGGCGAATTATCGGCGGAAATGCAATCCAAGCTGCTGCGGGTCCTGGAGGAAAGACGCATCCGCCCGGTCGGTGGCGAACAGGAGGTGCCGGTGGATGTGCGGGTGGTGGCCGCCACCAACCGCGATTTACGCCAGGATGTGGCCGAAGGCCGGTTCCGTCAGGACCTGTTTTACCGGCTGGAGGTGCTGACCATCACCGTCCCCCCCCTGCGCGGCCGGATCGAGGATGTGCCCGACCTGGCAGCCTTGTTCATGGACACTTTGTCCGTGCAATTGGGCGTGCCCCCCCTGCCCCTGGCCCCCGTGGTCACACGGGCCCTGATGGCCTATGGCTGGCCCGGCAATGTGCGGGAATTGCGCAATTTCGTCGAACGATCCTTGCTGTTCGGCGAATTCCCGCTGGAAGAATTGACCCCGCCCCAGCCCCAAGGCAGCACGCAGGTATCCCTTTCCCTGGCCGAAGTGGAAAAACGCCACATCCTGTCAGTCCTGGCCCAATGCGAAGGCAATAAAAGCCGGGCCGCCGATCTGTTGGGGGTATCGCGCAAGACCCTGGACCGCAAATATGTGGAATGGGGGATGTGATCGCGTTCTTTCCGCGTCTTTGGGTTTTTCCCCGGCGTCTGGCGGTCGGCTTCATTGATCTTTTCGCCCGGTCGGTGCGCATGAAGCTGCTGGCCATGGTGCTGACCCCCCTGCTGATCGGGGTGCCGGTCCTGTTGCTGATTGTCTGGGTCTGGGGCACCGAAGGCTATAATCACCTGCTGGTCAACAAGGTCAGTGCCGATCTGGGCACCGCCCGGCAATATTTCGACCGGGTTCAAGGCGGAGTCCTGCTGGAATTGGAAGGATTGGCCAGTTCCAATCGCCTTGCCATCGCCATGGATCAACCCGACCCGGCACGGCTGCACGATCTGCTGGCCGGGGCAGCCCAGATGCAGGGATTGGACTATCTGTTGCTGCTGGATGCCCAGGGCCGGGTGATCGCCGCCAGCGGCCCAACCCGACCCGACGCTCCCCGTCCCTGGGCCGTGGTCCATGACGCCCTGGCGGGCACGCGCGGCTATGGATTAGAGGTGTTTTCCCCGGCCCAATTAGCCGAATTAGACCCCGCCCTGCCCGACCGCGCCCATCTGGACCTGCTGGCCACCCGCGTCTCCAATCCAGCTCCCCGCACGGTGGAAAACCGTGGCCTGATGATCCAGGCGGCCATGCCCATCACCGCCGCCGATGGCCGCATTCAGGCCGTGCTGGAAGGCGGGGTGCTGTTGAACGGCAATGCGGGCATTGTCGATCGACTGAACGCGGTGGTCTATCAGGATGCGTCCTTGCCCCTGGGCAGCCAGGGCACCGCCACCTTGTTTCTGGACGATGTCCGCATCGCCACCAATGTTCGGCTGTTCCAGGACCTGCGTGCCCTGGGCACCTTGTGCTCGCCCCCGGTGCATGAGCGGGTGATCACCCAAGGCCAGGTGTGGCTGGGATCGGCTTTCGTCGTCAACGACACCTACATATCCGGCTACCAACCCCTGACCAACCCCCAGGGTCAGCGCATCGGCATGCTTTATGTGGGTTTTTTGCAAGCGCCGCTGCATCATGCCCTGTATCAGGCGTTGGCCGGGCTGGTGGCGGCCTTCATCCTGGTATCGGCGGTGGGAACCCTGGCCGGGCTGCGCTGGGCCCAAGCCATTTTCCGCCCGTTAGAGGGCATGGATGCGGTGATCCGCCGCATCAACGATGGCGATGACTGTGCCCGTATCGGTGCCCATCACCACCGCCGCGACGAAGTGGGCCAATTATCCCGCGCCTTCGATCACGTCTTGGACAGTCTGACCGCCCGCCAGGCGGAAATTCAACGCTGGGGCCAGGAACTGGACCATAAAGTGGCCGAACGTACCGCCTTGCTGGAACAGGCCAACACCACTCTGCGCCGGGCGCAGCAGCAATTGGTGATGAATGAAAAACTGACCGCCATTGGTGAATTGACCGCTGGCGTCGCCCATGAAATCAACAATCCGGTGGCGGTAATCCTGGGCAATCTGGACGTTCTGCGGGAAATCCTGGGCGATCAAGCCCGACCAGTGGCCCAGGAAATCCGCCTGATCGAACATCAGGCCGACCGTATCCAGGATATTATCACCCGCCTGTTGCAATTCGCCCGACCCGGCGATTTCGCCGGTCAGGCAGACCCGACCCAGGTTGACGGAGTGATCGCCGACTGCCTGATGCTGACCCGTCACAACATGAACCGCAGCAAGGTCCAGGTCGTCAGCAGTCTGACCACCAGCATCCTGGTGGAAATCAATCAAGGCGAATTACAGCAGGTCCTGATCAACCTGATGATGAACGCCATCCAGGCCATGCCCGATGGCGGCACCCTGACCGTGAACAGCCGGGATGCCACCCCCATGCACAGCCCAGCCGGTATCGACGGCTTTACCGGGGTGATGATCCGCATCGGTGATACCGGCCAAGGCATCGCCCCCGGCGACCTGGACCGTATCTTCGATCCGTTTTTCACCACCAAGAAACAAACCGGCACCGGGCTGGGCCTGTCCATCAGCTATGCCATCATCCAGCGTTATGGCGGGCGGATCGACGTGGACAGCGCCCCCGGCCAAGGCACCCGCTTCACCCTGTGGCTGCGCCAGCAGGCCCGCTATCGCGACCAGCCGCCACAGCCTTTCTTCGTCTCGCGCTTCAGCGATGGGGACGATGGCTGATTTTTATCCTGCGTCCGCTCACGCTGGCGGCGGCGGCGAACCGGATCACAACGTGACCGGGGCCGTGATCACCGCCACGACCTGATCCGCCGGCAAGGGGGGGGCCAGGACATAGCCTTGGATTTCATCGCAGCCCAACCGTTCCAGCGCCATCAATTGTTCCGTGGTTTCCACCCCTTCGGCAATCAGGCGGCGGCTCAAGGAATGGCCCATGGAAATGATGGTGCGGACGATTTCATGGCTGCCCGCATCGGTGCAAATATCGGCGATAAAGGTCCGGTCGATCTTGATGGAATTGACCGGAAAGCGTTTCAACACCGACAATGACGAATAGCCAGTCCCAAAATCATCCATGGACAGGCGGATGCCCATGGCGGACAGGCGGTTCAAGGTGGCAACCGCCATGGCGGAATCTCCCACCACCATATCTTCGGTGATTTCGAATTCAATCGCCTGGGGCGGCACCCCGGCCTGGTCCAAGGCCCGTTCCACGCTGTCGGCAAAGCCGGGCATGCGCAACTGGCGCACCGACAAATTGATGGCGATGGGCGGCGGGGTGATGCCGCCATTCAGCCAATGGCGATAATGACGGCAGGCGGCGGCGATGGCCCAATCCCCCACCTTGGTCATCAGCCCGGCTTCTTCCATCACCGGAATGAATTTCGCCGGGGCCACCGATCCCAGGTCGGCGGCCTGCCAGCGCAACAATGCCTCCAGCCCGGTGATCGTGCGGTTACGCAAATCCAGCTTGGGCTGAAAGTGCAAGGCCAGTTCGTCGCGTTCAAATGCCTTCAGCAAACCATTGCGGATGGCCAGACGTTCTTCCACCGCGTCATTCATGTCGCTGGTATAGAACTGGAAATTCGCCTTGCCCTGTTCCTTGGCCCGGTACATGGCGGCATCGGCGTTTTTCAGCATGCCGACGGCATCATCCGCGTCATTGGGATAAATGGCGATGCCGATAGAGCCGGAAACAAAGGCCTCGACCCCGGCCAGATCGAACGGTTTGGCCAGTTCGTCCAAGATACGCTGACCGACCACCGATGCGTTCTGGCAATTACCCAGATTGGGCATCAGCGCCGTGAATTCGTCACCGCCCAGCCGAGCCACGGTATCGCCGGCCCGCACGCTGGCCCCCAGCCGCCGCCCGGCCTCGCGCAGCAACAGGTCACCCATGTCGTGACCCATGGTGTCATTGATCAGCTTGAACCCGTCCAGATCAATAAAGAACAGTCCGACCATGGAGCCATTGCGGCTGGCCTGGTGGATGGATTGCCCCAGACGGTCGATGAACAAGGCCCGGTTAGGCAAACCGGTCAGGGTGTCGTAATTGGCCTGCTTCTGGATGCGTTCTTCGTCCAGCTTGCGCTGGGTGATGTCGGAAAACACCACCACGAACCGCACAGGCCCATCGCGATCATCGCGAATGGCGGCCACGCCCAGCCGTTCGGCATAGCGTTCCCCCCCCTTGCGGCGGGTCCAGCGTTCCCCCTGCCACCGCCCGCTGCTGCGGGCCGCATCCAGGATCATCAGCGCTTCGTTGCGTTCATCGCCGGGCACATCCAGCCACGGCACCTTGCGCCCGATCACTTCCGGCACGGTCCAGCCGGTGATCTCGCAAAAAGCCGGATTGACCATGGTGACCCGATATTGGGTATCCAGGGCGATGATACCTTCGGAACAGGTTTCAAACACCTTGGCCGCCAGATCGTTATGGCGCGACAGACGGCTAAGATCGCGGGCGCGGCGTTCCAGCCGGGTGATGGCACCAACCAGCGCCTCGACCGCCGGGGCCGTGCCGTCCAACCCGCCGATCCGCACCGCCAAGGTGCCGTCGGGCAAGGCACGGGCCTGCACCAGAACCGCCATATGATGGCCATCCTTGCGCCACAGCAGCATGGGCATGCCAGCCGGGTCCTGGCTTAACAGCGCTTGGCCGCCGCCCAAGGTGGTGGCGTGATCGGGGTGAAAGAAATCGGCCAGAAGCCGCCCCAGCAGGGATTCGTACCCACCCCCGGATTCAGCGTTTCCCCCCAGCATGATCCCGGCTGCGCCATTCAGCCAGACGATAACGCCATCCCGGCACAGGCACAGGGCATCACCACTTAATTCCGCCAGTTCGCGGATATTTTGGCCATTGGGGTCCTGATCGGCGACCGGGTAGGTCATCCTGTATTTTTCCGTCCGAGTGAAATTTTCCCCATCCTACCGAAAGCCAGGAAAAGGGCAATCAAGCTATTACAGATGGGGTATTTTCCGGCATTTCATACCCCCTTCGAACCATTTATCATCAGTTGTACATCAACCAATGATAATTAAATCAACGCTGACTATCTACTTACAAGACTTTTCCGCAGCATTACCCCCATCTTCAATACCGGGAGACGGGAGGTCTGGCGCGGTCGTCTTGAGAGTGAAATATTTGTAAATGCGACATTTCATGACCCAGCAAGGCTTTCAGACACAGAAATCTTTCGTTTTCAACGAATGTACCTTTGCAAAAATTTCCAAGCTGTTGCATCTTTCCCTTGCGAAAAACGGGGGCTTCAACCTCCGGCACAGGGAAGAGACGTTAGCAAAGGGACCGTCCAAGAATGACCAACGCATATCAACAGGCTTATGACCGCTCTCTGGCCGACCCCGAAGGGTTCTGGGGTGACGCCGCCAAGGACATCAGTTGGTACAAGACCTGGGACAAGGTTCTGGACGATTCCCGCAAGCCCATTTACCGCTGGTTCCCCGGCGCCGAGGTCAACACCTGCTACAACGCCGTTGACCGCCATGTGGAAGATGGGCGCGGCGATCAGGCCGCCATCATTTACGACAGCCCGGTGGCCAACGCCCAGCGCACCATCACCTATTCCCAATTGCAGGATCAGGTGTCGCGCTTTGCCGGCGCCTTGCGCTCCTTGGGCGTGGATAAGGGCGACCGGGTCATCGTTTACATGCCCATGGTGCCCGAAGCGGTGATCGCCATGCTGGCCTGCGCCCGTCTGGGTGCGGTGCATTCGGTGGTGTTCGGCGGCTTCGCCTCCAACGAATTGGCCACCCGCATCAACGATGCCAAGCCCAAGGTGATTGTGTCCGCATCCTGCGGCATCGAAACCACCAAGGTCATCCCCTATAAGCCGCTGCTGGATCACGCCATCGAATTGGCCGAACACAAGCCCAGCGCCACCGTCATCCTGGCCCGCCCCCAGGCCCAGGCCGAATTGCAGGCCGGACGCGACCACGATTGGGAAAGCATCGCCGCCGCCGCCCAGCCGGCGGACTGCGTGCCGGTGGCCGCCACCGATCCGCTGTACATTTTGTACACCTCTGGCACCACCGGCCAGCCCAAGGGCGTGGTCCGCGACAATGGCGGCCATCTGGTGGCGCTGAAATGGACCATGAAGAACATCTATGACATCGAGCCGGGCCAGGTGTTCTGGGCCGCGTCCGACGTGGGTTGGGTGGTCGGCCATTCCTATATCTGCTATGCCCCGCTGTTCCATGGCGCCACCACCGTCGTCTATGAAGGCAAGCCGGTGGGCACCCCCGACGCCGGTGCGTTCTGGCGCATGATCGAACAGCACAAGGTGACCGCGCTGTTCACCGCCCCCACCGCCTTCCGCGCCATCAAGCGCGAGGACCCCAATGCCGACCTGCTGAAGAAATACGATATCAGCAGCCTGAAGGCCCTGTTCCTGGCGGGCGAACGGTCGGACCCCGACACCATCAAATGGGCGCAAACCAATCTGAAGGTTCCGGTGGTCGATCACTGGTGGCAGACCGAAACCGGCTGGGCCATTGCCGCCAACTGCCTGGGCCTGCACGAATTCCCGGTCAAGCCCGGATCGCCCACCAAGGCAGCCCCCGGCTGGGATTTGCAGGTCCTGGACGAAGGCCACCATCAATGCAAGCCCGGCCAGACCGGTTCGCTGGTGGTCAAGCTGCCCCTGCCCCCCGGCACCTTCTATACCCTGTGGAATGCCGAACAGCGCTTCTTTGACAGCTATCTGTCCGAATTCCCCGGCTATTACAAAACCGCCGACGCCGGCATGATCGACGAGGACGGCTATTCCTATGTGATGAGCCGCACCGACGACATCATCAACGTGGCCGGGCATCGCCTGTCCACCGGCCAGATGGAAGAAGTGCTGGCCAGCCACCCGGATGTGGCGGAATGCGCGGTCATCGGCGTGGCCGACCAATTGAAGGGGCAATTGCCGTTGGGCTTTGTCTGCCTGAAGGCGGGCGTGACCAAGCCCAATGACCAAATCCTGAAGGAAATCGTGCAATTGGTGCGCGAAACCATCGGCCCGGTGGCGGCATTCAAAAGCTGCACCATCGTCAAGCGTCTGCCCAAGACCCGGTCGGGCAAGATTTTGCGTGGCACCATGCAAAAGATCGCCGACAACCAGGATTACAAGATGCCCGCCACCATCGACGATCCCGCCATTCTGGAGGAGATCGAGGAATCCTTGGAAAGCATCGGTTACGCCAAGGCCCGCAAGGAAGACAGCCTGGTCTGATCATTCAGGCGCGGTATGCGTCGAATAGAATGCGGACCGCGCTTATACCAACGGCCGTAAGTTCTGACTTACGGCCGTTGGTTCTGCCGCCATTGCGGCGGCGGCCAAGCGGCCGTATGGCTGCGCCCGGCGAGGGACAAACATAACCCCAGCCGCCATTGCGGCGGCGGCCAAGCGGCCGGATGGCCGCGCCCGGCGAGGGCTGGACAACAGTCAATGAAATTGGCCGTTGGCATTATGACCATTGCACAGGTCCGACTTTGGATACCCCCCGAAGGATCACCTTCGGGGGGTTTTTTCTGCTTTTTTTGACACAACAGAAACGATAGACAAACAAAGAAAATACACAGCACATACATAAACAAAAAAATCAAAATACATGAAATTAAATTCTCAATAACAAATAATGAATGATTGTTATGCGGATTTTGCGCGCATACCATAAAGCATGATATCAATTTTTCTGGTGATAATGATGCAAATAGCATGGAAATTTATCACCCACCTTGCCTTTTTCAGCCTGGCTTTGGTGGCTCCATGCCCAAGCTGGGCAGAACCTATCGCGCTCTCTTTCTATCTGCCGGATCGGGATGGCTTTGCGAATGCAGGCTATTATCTGGCTCAGGATTTGGGCTACTTTTCCCAAGAGGGGCTGGATATCACCCTGATCTCCGGCCCGCCGGATCAGGCGGGAACAGCCCTGAGCCGGGAAATGGCGCAATTCGCCATCGCCCTGCCCTCCATCGTCCTTAGCCGTACCCAAGGTCAGCCGGTGGTGGTCACTGGGGTTGTCGCCCAGCATTCGCCGCTCCTATTGCTCAGCCTGCGGTCATCAGGATTGGATTCGCCCCAATCCCTGACCGGAAAACGGGTGATGATCGCCCCACCAACCCAGCCAAACCATGCGGAAATATGGGCCATGCTGGCCCATGAAGGGCTGACGCCGACGGCCATCCAGCAAATCCCCCCCGACGATAACGGTCTGAATGCCCTGATCGCGGGCCAGATCGACGCCATGGTCGGAACCCCGGTCGATCTGGCGGCCCTGGATCGTGGCGAGGTCGTGGTTCGGGCGATGTCGCCGCGATCCTATGGGGTGGACTTTTACGGCGACGCCCTGGTCACCAGCGAGGGCCTGATCGCCCGCGCCCCCAACTTGCCCGCCGCCATGATGCGGGCCGTGGCCAAGGGCTGGAACTGGGCCATGGCCAATCCGCAGGAAGCCGTTCGATTGCTGAGCGCCCATCACGACACCGGGGCGGACCCGGCGCAATTACTGCGTGAGGCCCAGCTCATGACCCCATTGCTGGCCCTGGATGTGGTGGAAATGGGACACAGCAATCCCGGACGCTGGAAAAGCACGGCATCCGCCTATGCCACGCTTGGCCTGCTGGCCCCCGATGCGGCTTTGGACGGCTTGTTGTTGTCCGATTACCGGACCCCGCGCGAATTGGCGTCGCAACAGGGCAAGGACATCGCCATGGCGGCGGCGGCCATCGCCTTGGTGCTGTGGCTGGTATCGGTGATGTTCAACAGCAGATTGAACGCCGCCGTGGAAAACCGGACCAGGCTTTTGTCGGAAAGCGAAGAACGCTTTCGCACCCTGGCCAATTCCATGCCCTGCCCCATTTGGGTGTCGGGGGCGGATCAAAGCTGCCGCTGGGTCAACACGGCATGGCTGACCTTTACCGGGCAAAATCATGATCAAGCCCTGGCCGATGGCTGGAACGGCATCACCCATCCCGAGGATTGGGAACAAGGCGCCCAGGCATTCGCCCTGGCGGTCCGCAGTCAGCAACCATTCCGGGGGGAATTCCGCATGCAACGCTCTGATGGCTGCTTTCGCTGGATGCTGGTGACCGGGGCACCGCGATTGTTGGATGACGGTCGCTTCGACGGCTATGTGGGCACCTGCCAGGACATCACCGAAAACAAGCAGGCCGAAGCCAATCTGACGGCCCAGCGCACCGAATTGCGCCGGTCCAACGAAGCCTTGCAGCAATTCGCCTTTGCCGCCGCCCATGATCTGCAAGATCCGTTACGGATGATCGCGTCCTATATCCAATTGCTGGATCGCCGCTATGGCGACATCCTGCCCCCCGATGCCCGCGACTTCATCACCTTTGCCATCGGCGGCGCCAACCACATGCAAACGGTCATCGACCAGCTTTTGGATTTTTCGCGCCTGAGCGGTCGGCCCGACACCTCGCACCCTGTGGATTTGTCGGAATGCCTGGCATCGGTCTTGCGCCTGCTGACCCCAGCCATCCGCGAGGCCAAGGCAGATATCAGGATCGAAGCCTTGCCCATGGCCTGCGGCGACAATCTGTTGCTGGGCCGCCTGTTTCAAAATCTGATCGGCAACGCCCTGAAATTCCATGACCCCGCCACCCCGCCACGCATCCGTGTCTTTGTGGAATGGATGAATCAGAACCGCATGCAAATCGCAGTCTCTGACAATGGCATCGGCATCGCCCAGGAAAATCAGCACCGGGTCTTTGGCCTGTTCCAACGTCTGCATCCGCAACACGGCTTGCCGGGGTCCGGCATCGGCCTATCGCTGTGCCATAAAATCGTGGAATTGCATGACGGACACATTTGGGTGGAATCCGCGGGCAACGGCCAGGGCACCACTTTCCATGTGGAATTACCCCGCCAGCATCACGCGACCGGCACGAATTTTTCCGCCCTTCGCCAGTCCACCCCTTACATGGAGCGGCAAATGGGGTAAAACCCCCAGCCATGTGGCCCGGTTCCCGGCGGCAGGCCACCCGCCCATGACATAAGGACCCCGTCATGACCCGTCGCCTGATTTCCTCTGGCTCTCCCTTCGAAGAAGTGGCCGGTTATTCCCGCGCCGTGGCCGAAGGGCCGTGGGTGTTCGTGTCCGGCACCTCGGGCTACAAGAACGGCCAGATTTCCGATAACGAAGCTGAACAGGCCGATCAGGCGCTGCAAACCATCGCCGCCGCCCTGGCCGAAGCCGACGCCACCATGGATGATGTGGTCCGGGTGATGGTCTATGTGACCGATGCCAGCTATTTCCAGACCGTCGGCCCGGTGCTGGGCAAGTATTTCAAGGTGGCCAAGCCCGCCAATACCACCATCGTCTGCGGTCTGGTGGATGCCGCCATGAAGGTGGAAATCCAGGTGACCGCGCTGAAGCGCGGCGCGTAAATACCGACCTGCTTCCGGTTGCCCATGCCGGGCGCTATCCAACGGATTGCGCCCGGCATGGGACAAACATAATCCCAAACCACCATGCGTTTGATAAAACGCATAGTGGTTTAAGCAACGCCCGCGTTGCGGCGGCGGGCCACATCCGCGCCGGCAAGGGCCAGTTCGGCATTATCCCCGGCCCCCAATGCGTAAACCCCCAGACTGGGATGCAGCGTCATGGGCTGCCCGGCCCAGAGATAGGGGAAAATCGTCAATTGGGCCACCATGCGGGACAACGTCTTTTCCGCGGCGGCCTGGGTGGTGCCCGGCAGCAAAAAGACGAAATCCGACCCGCCCAAGCACCCCACCACATCGGTTGGACGCAAACCGCCCATCAGCTTGGCGCAGGCGTGGCGCAAACCGCCATCTCCGGCGGCCAAACCATACAGGCCGGATAATTCCTCGACCCCCGCCACATGAACCAAGCCCACGGCGCCAAAGGCATCGCCCCCCATCAGGAAATTTTCCAATTCCCGGATAAAGGCCCGGCGGTTCAGACAAGGCAGCAGGGAATGACGGTCGGATTGACGCTCGACCCAGGCCAGACGATGTTCCGCCTGTTCTTCCAGCGCCCGCAACCGGTCGATTTCATCCATCGCCGGCCCCAACGCCTCCAACAACACATCATCCACCAGATCCCCGGTCAGCCCCAAAACCTCGGCTGCATCCTGGGCCGTGCGCGGCTGACGCTCCGGCTGGGCCGAATAGGCGCGCGGAGGCACATGGCGGCGGGGTGGCTCATGTTCGCGGGCAAATTCCTGCACCATGAAGGCCGTGGAGACCGGCTTGGTCCGATAAGAGCTGTCATCCCGCTCCGACATGAAGCCTCCTTTTATGTTTGACCCTCGCCGGGCGCCGCCTGGGGGCGGCTTGGCCGCGCCCGCAATGGGCGCTGAAGTTATGTGTGACCCTCGCCGGGCGCCGCCTGGGGGCGGCTT
>JAYSBF010000042.1:0-28524 GCA_041915545.1 Magnetospirillum sp.
CGCGGCCCTCCGGCCGCTTGGCCGCCGCCGCAATGGCGGCTGGGGTTTATTTTGTCCCTCGCCGGGCGCGGCCCTCCGGCCGCTTGGCCGCCGCCGCAATGGCGGCTGGGGTTTATTTTGTCCCTCGCCGGGCGCGGCCCTCCGGCCGCTTGGCCGCCGCCGCAATGGCGGCTGGGGTTTATTTTGGCTCTCGCCGGGCGCGGCCCTTCGGCCGCTTGGCCGCCGCCGCAATGGCGGCAGAACTTACGGCCGTTGGTCTTACGACGCGGCCAGATAGCGGTTCACATCCACGGCGTCGATCTGTTCCGGCTTCAAGAAGCGTTCGGCATAGCGCAGGTGCAGGCCCGCTTTCAGGAACAGGGCGAAAATGTCACCGTCAATGTGCTGGCGGTCGCGGAAACCTGCCAGGATGTCCACCGCCTCGGACAGGGTTTTGGCGGGCTTATAGGGGCGGTCGGCGGCGGTCAGGGCTTCGAACACATCGGCTACCGCCATGATTCGGGCGGGGATGGACATGTCACGCGCGCTCAGGCCACGGGGGTAGCCCCGGCCATTCATGGCTTCGTGGTGGGCGCAGGCATATTCGGGCACATGACGCAGATGTTTGGGGAAGGGCAGGTGCTCCAGCATGATGATGCTTTGGATCACATGTTCGTTGATCTTGAAGCGCTCTTCATCGGTCAGGGTGCCGCGGGGAATGCACAGATTATGGATTTCCCCCCGATTGTACATGTTGTCGGGGACCTTGGTGGTGATGTCGCGGGTTCCCTTGGTGAACCATTCCGCCCCCGACCAGGGCAACACATGTTCCGGCCGGTCGGCCAGCAAGGTTTCGGTCACGGGCAGGTTCGGTTCGGGGATCAGGGCCATGCGGCGCTGTTCTTCCTGGGACAGGCCCAGGCGGTCGCTGAAATGGCGGACCCATTTGGCTTGGGCCAATTCCTTGACGCGGGCCACATGGTCGGGCGACATGAATTCGCCGCCGATGTTGCACTGGGCGATAAAGGCATAGTCGGCTTGCAATTTCTGGCTGTAAGCGTCGAAATCGGCTTGTGCCTGATCCGCCGGGGTGCCAGCGGCCACTGCTTTCAATCGGGTGATTTCGGCATCGCGCAGCAGGATTTCAAAACGGGTGCGGATGTCGTGAATACGGTTGTGGATGGTTTCCAGTTTGGTGGCCTTGTCCACCACGTATTCGGGCGTGGTTACCTTGCCGCAATCATGCAATAGCGCGGCGATGCGCAATTCGTAGGCATCGTCCGGGCTGCTGAACTGGAAGGCGGCCAGCGGGCCGTCTCTGGTTTCCGACGCTTCTTCGGCGATCATGGCGGCCAGTTCGGCAACGCGAGAGGAATGGTCGCCGGTATAGGGGCTTTTGGCGTCGATGGCCGCGGCGACGATGCGGACCATGGAATCCACCAGGGCTTCCTGGGCGTCGATCAGATTGTGATTTTGCAAGGCGCTGGCCGCCTGGGCCGACAGGGATTCGGCGAAACGCTGGATGGATGGCAGGAATGGGCCGATGCCGCCCTTGACCATATCGCGGGCATTGAACAGCAAGATCACCCCCATGACCTCGCCGCCGCGCGGCTTCAACGGCAGGATCAGAACCGATTGGGTGGTATAGCCATGATCGCTGTCAAAGGTGCTGATCACCCCGGTATCCATGTCCGTGGTTTCGCGCACGTCCCGGATATTCAGGGAACTTTGCCAGAAAAGCGGCGCCCCCAGAATATCGGATGTCAGCGGGGTGCCGGTTTCCGGGTTGGTCAAAAGGTGGATGGGGTTGTCGTTTTCCGGGTCGGCATTGATCACCAATCCCAATGAATCCACGCTGATGGCGACGCGTTCCAGTCTTTCCTGGTCGTCACGCAGATAGACGGCGCAGCCATCGGCATGGGTCAGGGCCTTGGCTTCCTGGACGATCATGTCCATCAGGCGGTGCCGGTTGCTTTCCGTGCTCATGGCGGTGCCGATTTCCACCAGCCGCCGCAACTTGCCCTGGCTGGCTTCCAGATCGCGGGTGCGGCCCAGAATGGTGCGTTTCATCAGGCCGAAGGCTTCGGCCAGGGTCTGGAATTCGACGATGAAGGATGGGCGCGGCGGATCGCCCGAGAAATCCATTTCCCGGATGCGTTCGGCGTCGTCGGCCAGATCGCGCACGGTGGCCGACATGAACCGGGCCAGGGCCGATGTCAGGGGCACCACCACCACCAGGATGGCCAGGGTCATCACCACGATCCAGCCGCCCATTTCGCGGATGAATCCGGTGAAATCGTCCAAGGGAGCGACCACGCAGATCAGAATTTGGCGGCCGGCCTCGGTCCAGGCGGATTGCTGGATGACGTAATCGGTTCCGTCAAAGGAAATGATGCGGGCTTGGGCGGCCCCCCCTTCCTCGCGCAGTTTGGCAGCCAGTCGCAGATGGGGGTTCTGGGATTGGGCGGCATCGGCCAAGGGGGCAAGCGGCCCCTTGATAGAGGGCGGCGCGGCCAGGATCAGCCCCGAAGACGACAGTAAAAACAGCGATCCATGTTGGGACAGTTTTTGCTGGGCGACATAATTGTCCAGGGATTCCAGGTCGATATCAACCCCGAACACCCCATCCCCCTGGGACAGCCGCCGCGAGGCGGTGATGCCCGGACGTTTCAGGGAATTAAAGACGTAGGGTTCGGTCAGCATGGTTTCTTGCTGATCCATGGCGCTTTTGTACCAAGGACGGGTGCGCGGGTCGTAGTTGAAATCCGCATCGGTCCGGTCGCCGATCACCACGCCCTGACTGTTCATGAATGTCCAGGATTGAACCATGCCGCCATCCTTTTGGGCGATGGCGCGCAAGATGTCATTGGTTCCGGTCGGGGCCTTGTGGGTGGATAAAATCGCCTCGCGCCCATTGGAGCGGATGATTTGCAGGAAACTGCCATCAGCCTGCCCGATATAGACGGAATAAAGGCCGGGATTGGCATCCAGCATGCGGCGCATCAGCGGCACGGCCGGATGATTCTGCCCGTCGCCGGTAATGGCCACGCTGGCGGTGCTCATGGCGCTGCCCAGATCGGCGGTATGCCGGGCCTGTCCCAGATGTGCCCCCACCCGTTCACCCGCATGGGCGCCCATTTCGGAAAAAAGCTGGATCACCGATTCCTTGGCCGCCCGCGAACTGACCAGCCAAACCTGGGTCAGGGTCAAAACGGTGGCCACCGTGACCACCGTGACAATCGCCAGCACGATGCTGAGGTGAAACCGCATGTTCCTTGAAGGCATGCCGCATGCTTCCTGTGTGTCCGGCCTGGGACGGGCCGGTTGATGGGGGCAGGTGAAAGGGAGCGGAGTATAAGCCAGGGTACGATTTCGTGCAGCAGATGATTTCTCTTAAAGGTGATTGTCGCGCATTCCTTTCACCCGCGCTTGTTCGCATGGCCGGGGTGATGGGCGAAAGCTGCCTGCATTGCGTGGATTGGGGTAAAAATGTATCGATTCTTAGTGTGACCCGCGCTAAATATTCCGGTTCCCCCGCCCAAGCGCGGGCCATCCCGGCCAAGTTTCCGGCGGGTACGAAAGGCGAAAAGAGACCGGTATCATGAGCACTGAACAGGAATTCCATAGGATCAAGCGTCTCCCTCCCTATGTGTTTGCCGAAGTGAATGCCATGAAGGCCCGAGCTCGCGCCGCAGGCGAGGACATCATTGATTTCGGCATGGGCAACCCGGATCAGCCCACCCCCGCCCATATCGTCGATAAATTGGTGGAAGCCGCACGCAATCCCCGCGCCCACCGCTATTCCATGAGCCGGGGCATTCCTGGTCTGCGCAAGGCGCTGGTGGGGTATTATCAGCGTCGCTTCGGGGTCGAGCTGGACCAGGAAAGCGAATGCATCGTCACCTTGGGGTCCAAGGAAGGGCTGGCCAATCTGGCCAACGCCATCACCAGCCCCGGCGATGTGGTCCTGGTGCCCAATCCCAGCTATCCCATCCATCCCTATGGCTTCATCATCGCCGGCGGTTCGTGCCGCTATGTGCCGGTGACCCCGGATGCGGATTTTCTGCGCGCCCTGGACCGTGCCGTGCGCCATTCGGTGCCCAAGCCCATCGCCTTGGTGCTGAACTATCCCAGCAATCCCACCGCGCTTTTGGCTGATCTGGATTTTTATGGCCAGGTGGTCGATTTCTGCCGCCATCACGGCATTTGGGTCCTGTCGGATCTGGCCTATGCGGAAATCTATTTCGACGTGGCGCCGCCGCCGTCGATCCTGCAGGTGCCCGGCGCCAAGGATATTGCGGTGGAATTCACCTCCATGTCCAAAACCTACAACATGCCGGGCTGGCGCATCGGCTTTGCCGCGGGCAACAAGAAGCTGATCGCCGCCTTGGGCCGCATCAAATCCTATCTGGATTACGGCGCTTTCACCCCCATTCAGGTGGCGGCCACCGCTGCCCTGAACGGGCCGCAGGATTGTGTCGAGGACATCCGCCAGATGTACAAAGCCCGCCGCGATGTGCTGATCGAAGGTCTGTCCGCCGCCGGTTGGGACATTCCGTCGCCGCCGGCCACCATGTTCGCCTGGGCGCCCATTCCTCCGGCTTTCGCCCATATGGGATCGCTGGAATTTTCCAAGCTGCTGATGAGCCAGGCTCAGGTGGCGGTGGCGCCGGGCATTGGCTTTGGCGAATATGGCGATAATTACGTCCGTATCGGCCTGGTGGAAAACCGCCATCGGTCCCGTCAGGCGGTGCGGAATATCAAGTCCTTCCTGGCCAATTACGATAAGGTCTTGGAAGAATCCGAAAAGAAACGTGCGGTGGGCGGCTGATGGAACCCTTGAAAATCGCCATTGCCGGGCTGGGCACCGTGGGTGCCGGTCTGGTGCGTTTGCTGAGTGAAAACGGCCCGGCCATCGAACGCCGGGCCGGGCGCGGCATCCAGGTGGTGGCGGTGTCCGCCCGCGATCGCAACCGCGATCGCGGGGTGGATATGCCCGCCCATCTGGATTGGTTCGACGATGCCCGCGCCATGGCCGCTCAGGCCAAGGCCGATGTGGTGGTGGAAGTCATCGGCGGTGCCGAAGGCATCGCCCGCGACGTGGTGAACACCGCCTTGGACCATGGCCGTCACGTGGTCACCGCCAACAAGGCATTGCTGGCCCATCACGGTGTGGAACTGGCGGCCAAGGCCGAAGCCAAGGGGGTGTCCCTGGGGTTCGAGGCGGCGGTGGCCGGCGGTATTCCCATCATCAAGGCCCTGCGCGAAGGTCTGGCCGGAAACTCGGTGCATCGGGTCTATGGCATTCTGAACGGGACCTGCAATTACATCCTGACCACCATGCGGGAAAGCGGGCGGGATTTCGCCGATGTGCTGGGGGAAGCCCAGGCCCTGGGCTATGCCGAGGCCGATCCCAGCTTTGATATTGACGGGGTGGATGCGGCCCATAAGCTGTGTCTGCTGACCAGCCTGGCCTTTGCCACGCCGGTGGATTTCCAATCCATGCATATCGAGGGTATCCGGCACGTTTCGGCGGTGGACATTGATTTCGCCGCCAAGCTGGGCTACCGCATCAAGTTGTTGGGGATCGCCCGGCGCACCGATCATGGCATCGAACAGCGGGTTCACCCCTGCATGGTGCCGGTGGATACCCCCATCGCCCATGTGGATGGGGTGTTCAACGCCGTGGTGGCCGAAGGTGATTTCGTCGGTCGGTCCATCTATGAAGGTCGTGGGGCCGGGGCCGGTCCCACCGCTTCGGCGGTGGCATCCGATCTGGTGGATATCGCCCGGGGCACCCGCATCCCCACATTCGGGGTCCCCGTCGCCCAATTGGACGCCTTGCCCGCCGCCCCCCTGGATTTGCGCCGGGGCGCCTATTACATGCGGCTGATGGTGGTGGATCGTCCCGGTGTGCTGGCCGAGGTGGCCAGTGTGTTGCGGGACGAACAGGTGTCGGTGGAACAGATGATCCAGCCTGGTCGCGCCCCTGGCGAAACCGTGCCCATGGTCATGACCCTGCATGACGCGGGCGAGGCCAATGTCAAACGGGCGGTGGCCCGTCTGGCCGGTCTGGATGCCGTGGTCGAACCGGCCCGGCTGATCCGTATCGAGCATCTTTGATCCGGTGTCCGGCCCTGGCAGCGGGGCCGGACCCGTGATGGGAATTGGTCCGGGTTTTCGTCCGTCGGCCGGTTTCAGGTGCGGACCTGACCCCTCTGAAACGAGTGTGATATGACCGAATCCAAATTCGTTCCCCCCCATGTCATGGACCGCAATCTGGCATTGGAAGTGGTGCGGGTGACCGAAGCCAGTGCCCTGGCCGCGGCGGCGTGGATGGGGCGTGGTGATGAAAAGGCCGCAGATGAAGCGGCCAGCGCCGCCATGCGCGATGCCTTGCACAGCCTGGATATGGATGGGGTGGTGGTCAATGGCGGGACCGGCGATGCCGGTCGTCCGCTGTTCAGCGGTGAAAAGCTGGGCACCGGCCATGGCCCGAAGGTGGATATCGTTCTGACCGCCATCGAAGGTGTGACCGTCTGCGCCAAGGGTGGGCACAATGCGCTGTCGGTGGTGGCGGCCACCGATTCCGGGTCGCTGCTGCATGTGCCCGACGACGCCTATATGGAAAAGATCGCGGTTGGCCCCAATCTTCCCGATGGTCTGGTGGATCTGGATTTGGGTGCCGAAGAAAATCTGGCCCGGATCGCCCGTGCCAGGGGGGTGGGGATCGGCGATCTGGTGGTCTGCATGCTGGACCGTCCCCGGCACGCCGACCTGCTGTCCCGCGTCTATGGCGTGGGGGCGCGGGTAGTGTTGATCGACGATGGCGACGTGTCGGGGGCCTTGGCCACCGGCTTGCCGGAAACCGGCATCGACGTGTATTTGGGATCGGGTGGCGCGGCCCAGGGTGTGCTGGCTGCCGCCGGGCTGAAATGTGTGGGCGGGCAGATGCAATGCCGCCTGATGCTGCGCGGCGAAGGGGAGCGCGCCCGTGCCCGCAAGGCCGGGTTCAGCGATCCCGACCGCAAATTTTCCATCGACGACATGGTGAGCGGTCAGGTGATGTTCGCCGCTACCGGCATCACCGACGGCCATTTGCTGAAGGGGGTCAATTCCTATCCCGGTGGGGCGGTGACCCATTCCCTGGTCATGCGGTCTTTCACCGGCACGGTGCGGACCTTGTCCGCCCGGCATGATTTCGAACGGACGGCCCGGCTGGCCCGGCCATGAACCACGCCATGCCAACGTCACCGGTGGTGTCCGGTCCCGCCCTGTTGGGGGTGGACCGGTCGCTGACCGGACGGCGGTGGCAGCCATCCTTGGGGGATGACCGTCTGGCCCTGGCCCTGTCCCAGCGTTTGGCCTTGCCCGAAATGGTGGGTCGGGTGCTGGCGGCCCGTGGCATCGGGCTGGACGACGCCCCGTTATTCCTGAACCCCACGCTGAAGCAGCTTTTGCCGGACCCCAGCCATTTGCGCGACATGGATCGGGCGGTGGATCGGCTGGTCCAGGCGGTCACCCGCGGCGAGATGGTGGGGATTTTCGGCGATTATGATGTGGATGGGGCCACGTCATCGGCCTTGCTGTCCATTTTCTTCCAATCGGCGGGGGCCAGGGTCCGGGTCCACATCCCCGACCGGATCGCCGAAGGCTATGGACCGAATGCCCCGGCTTTGCTGGCCATGCGCGCCGATGGCGTCGGCGTGGTGGTGACGGTGGATTGCGGCACCACCGCCCATGCGCCGCTGGCCGCTGCGGCCCAAGCCGGTCTGGATGTGATCGTGGTGGATCATCACGAGGCCGAGCCGGATCTGCCCCTGGCTTACGCGGTGGTCAATCCCAACCGTCTGGACGAAGACAGTCCCCACGGCCATTTGGCTGCCGTGGGCGTGGCCTTCCTGTTGGCGGTGGCGGTCAATCGCGGGCTGAAACAGGCTGGCTGGTATCAGACCCGCCCCGCCCCCGATCTGATGCAATGGCTGGATATCGTCGCCCTGGGAACCGTCTGCGACGTGGTGCCGTTGAAAGGCGTCAACCGGGCCTTGGTCACCCAAGGGCTGAAGGTGATGGCCAAGCGCGGCAATGTGGGGCTGTCCGCTTTATCCGATGTGGCGGGCATTCGGGAACGTCCTGATGCCTATCATTTGGGTTATGTGCTGGGGCCACGGGTCAATGCCGGCGGCAGAGTGGGCGAGGCGGCGCTGGGGTCGCGCCTGCTTTCCACCGCCGACATGGCGGAAGCCCTGGATATTGCCCGCCAGTTAGACGCTTTTAACAAGGACCGCCAGGAAATCGAGGCGGCAGTGCTGCGCGACGCCATGGAGCAGGTGGAACGGCAGGCCGGTGCCGACGATCTGCCGCTGGTTCTGGCGGTGGGGGATGATTGGCATCCAGGTGTCATCGGGATCGTGGCCGGACGGCTGAAAGAACGCTTCGGCCGCCCCGCTTGCGTGGTGGCCATGGATGGCGATGACGGCAAGGGATCGGGCCGGTCGGTGCCCGGATTGGATTTGGGGGCCGCCATCATCGCCGCCCGTCAGGCCGGATTGCTGAAAGCCGGGGGCGGGCATGCCATGGCCGCCGGTTTCACCGTGGCCCGCGACGTGCTGCCCCAGTTCCGCACCTTTTTGGGGGAACGGCTTCAGGCCCAGTTGGCGGGGGAATTGGTGCCGGTGCTTGAGCTGGACGGGGCTTTGGATTGCGCCGGGTGCACCGTCGATCTGGTGGAAACCCTGAAACAGATCGGTCCCTTCGGCGCGGGCAATCCCGAACCCCGCTTTGCCATCACCGGCGCCCGGATCATCAAGGCCGATGTGGTGGGCAGCGGCGGCCATGTGCGCTGCATCCTGGCCGGTGCCGGTGGCCAAAGGCTGAAAGCCATTGCGTTCCGCGCAGTGGATAGCGATCTGGGTCAAGCGTTGCTGACCCATGGTGGGGCCCGCTTTCATCTGGCGGGCACGTTACGGGCGGATACGTGGCAGGGAACCACATCGGTTCAATTGTCCATCGAGGATGCCGCCCCGGCTCGCTGATACCGGCTGCCCTTTGAATTGATTCGTTGGCCGGTCACCAGCCGCCATTGCGGCGGCGGCCAAGGGCGCGGATGCGCCCGCCCGGCGAGGGCCAAAACAATCCCAGCCGCCATTGCGGCGGCGGCCAAGCGGCCGTATGGCCGCGCCCGGCGAGGGACAAATAATCCCAGCCGCCATTGCGGCGGCGGCCAAGCGGCCGGATGGCCGCGCCCGGCGAGGGCTGTCCAACGATCATGAAATTCGGCCGTCTATGCTCTTTGGCATTTTTACTATGCATTAAGTATTGCACTTGGGCGAGCCGAAGCAGAGGCGGTTGGAAATGGCATTATTAAAAGATGATCATATAACATTCTTTCGTGATTGATGCTGGAAAAGGCCATTGTTGACTTACGCCAATAATTGCCGCATTGCACAAAAGAACTTTGAAATATATGACGAAAAACGCTATGCCGTGTTTGACGCCAAGCGATTACAATGAGATTTAAAGACGGGGTGATGGCCTTTCGCCTCCCCCTTGACCCAGTCCGGGATTACCAAACGGTCGTTGTTCCTGCAAAAGGATCGGTCGTTATCCGGGCATAGACGGAGGGTTCACCATGAACGTCCTTTCTCCCCTTTCTCCCCTTGCGCACTCTGCCGAAGGCCACCCCGCGCCCTGGCGTGGGTTCGCCGCCGGGCCGTGGCGGGAGGGGGTGGATGTCCGTGGGTTCATCCAGGCCAATTACGCCCCCTATGCCGGGGACAGCGCCTTTTTGTCCGCCCCCACCAGCCGCACCACCGGCCTGTGGGCCCGGCTGCTTGAACTGCTGAAGGAAGAGCGGGCCAAGGGAGTGCTGGCGGTTTCGGCGGATCGCGGCACATCCATCACCGCCCATGGTCCGGGCTATATCGACCGCGATCTGGAAGTGGTGGTGGGCTTGCAGACCGATGCGCCGCTGAAGCGGGCCATCATGCCCTTTGGCGGGGTGCGCATGGTCAAAAGCGGGTTGGAAGCCTATGGCTATGAATTGGACCCGGCGGTGGAGGACGCGTTTGACCGCTACCGCAAGGATCACAACAGCGCCGTCTTTGACCTTTATACCAAGGAAATCATGGCGGCCCGCAAGGCGGGTATTGTCACTGGGCTGCCCGATGCCTATGGCCGGGGCCGGATTATTGGCGATTACCGCCGCCTGGCCTTGTACGGCGCCGATTTTCTGATCGCTGACAAGGAAGCGCAGAAGACATCCGTGGCGGGCATGGCATCGGTGGATGAAGCCTTGCGCCTGCGCGAGGAACTGGCCGAACAGGTCAAGGCCCTGCGGGAAGTGGTCGAGATGGCCAAATCCTATGGGTTTGACGTCAGCCGCCCCGCCGCCAATGCCCGCGAGGCCGTGCAATGGCTGTATTTCGCCTATCTGGCGGCGGTGAAGGAACAAAACGGCGCGGCCATGTCATTGGGCCGGGTGTCCACCTTCTTGGACATCTATCTGGAACGCGATCTTGCCGACGGCGTGTTGACCGAAGAAGAAGCGCAGGAATTGATTGACCAGATGGTCATGAAATTGCGCATCGTCCGTTTCCTGCGCACCCCGGAATATGACGCCCTGTTCTCGGGCGATCCCACCTGGGTGACCGAATGCGTGGGCGGCGTGGGCGACGACGGGCGGCCGCTGGTGACCCGCACCAGTTTCCGCATGCTGCACACCCTGACCAATCTGGGCCCGGCCCCCGAACCCAATCTGACGGTGCTGTGGTCCCAGGATTTGCCGGAAAACTTCAAGAAGTTCTGTGCGGCAACCTCGATCCGCTCCAGTGCCATCCAGTACGAAAACGACGATCTGATGCGGCCATATTGGGGGGATGATTACGCCATCGCCTGCTGTGTGTCGGCCATGCGCATCGGCAAGCAGATGCAGTTTTTCGGCGCTCGGGCCAATCTGGCCAAGGCCATGCTGTACGCCATCAATGGCGGCCGCGATGAACGGTCGGGCGAACAGGTGGCCCCGCCCAGCCCACCCATCACCGATGACGTGCTGGATTATGACACGGTGTTCGCCCGCTTCGACGCCATGATGGACTGGCTGGCCCGGACCTATGTGGAAGCGCTGAACATCATTCATTATTCCCACGACAAATACGCCTATGAACGGGTCGAGATGGCCTTTCATGACCGCGACATCCTGCGCACCCTGGCCTGCGGCATCGCCGGGCTGTCGGTGGCCGCCGATTCGCTGTCGGCCATCAAATACGCCAAGGTGCGGGTGGTCCGGGATGAAAAGGGTCTGGCCGTCGGCTATGAGGTGGATGGCGAATATCCGGCCTTCGGCAATAATGACGACCGGGTTGACGGCATTGCCGTGGATTTGGTCCAGCGCTTCATGGACAAGGTGCGGCGTCAGCCCACGTATCGTGGTGCGGTGCCCACCCAATCGGTGCTGACCATCACCTCGAACGTGGTCTATGGCAAGATGACCGGTCCGACCCCCGATGGCCGCCCGGCGGGCCAGCCTTTCGCCCCTGGCGCCAACCCCATGCACGGGCGCGATTGCTGCGGGGCCGTGGCATCCATGGAATCGGTGGCCAAGCTGCCTTACGCCCATGCCCAGGACGGCATTTCCTATACGTTCTCGGTGGTTCCCGGCGCGTTGGGTCATTCGGAAGAAGAACAGCAAGGTAATCTGGCTGGGTTGCTGGATGGTTATTTCGGCGATAACGGCCATCACATCAATGTGAATGTGCTGAAGCGCGAAACCTTGCTGGATGCCATGGATCACCCGGAAAAGTACCCGCAATTGACCATCCGGGTGTCGGGCTATGCGGTGAATTTCATCAAGCTGACCCGTGAACAGCAGCTTGACGTGATCAGCCGCACTTTCCACGACCATCTGTGATTTCGTGTCCCCAGGCGGGCCGTTCCGTATGCGGGGCGGCCCGTTTGTTTTGATTATCGGGAGTTTTTCGTATGACCGTTGGGTCCTTGCCCGCCCATCTGCACAATTTGCCCCTGGACGGCGGGACCTTGCCCATTGGCCGGATTCATTCCATCGAAACCGCCGGATCGGTGGATGGTCCGGGCATGCGGTTCGTGTTGTTTGTCACCGGCTGTCCGTTGCGGTGTCAGTATTGCCATAACCCGGACACTTGGGACGGGCGCGACGGGACCCCGGTTCCGGCCGAGGCCATTATTGCCGAAATCGCGAAATACCGGCATTTCCTGCAATTGGCCCATGGCGGGGTGACCATCAGCGGTGGCGAACCCTTGACCCAGGTGCCGTTCGTCACCGCCATTTTCGAAGCCTGCAAACAGATGGGATTGTCCACGGCCCTGGACACCAGCGGGTTTTTGGGGGCCATGGCCGATGACCGGCTGTTGGCTGCCACCGATTTGGTGCTGTTGGATATCAAGCATTTCGATCCCGACGCTTATCATCGTCTGACCGGCCAATCCCTGGCCCCGACCTTGCGTTTCGCCGAAAGATTGGCGGCCATGGGGAAGACCATTTGGTTGCGGTATGTATTGGTGCCTAATCTAACCGATCAGTTGAATAGTATCCGGGATTTGGCACAGTATTGTGCCCATTTGGGCAATGTTGCCCGCGTCGATGTTTTACCCTTTCACAAAATGGGGGAAAGCAAATGGCAGGGATTGGGGATGATTCCGCCTTTGGCGCAAACACAGGAACCAGATGCACAATTGACCGAGGCGGTGCGTGGGATATTCCGTGAGGCGGGATTGAAGACTTTATAAACTATCAGGTGAATTGAACTTAATTTTATCAATTGTGACCGGATGGATTGCCATCCGGTCATTTTTTTATTCCCTAATATGCTGAACTTGTTTTGCTGCAGTGCGGGAAAGGAAGTTGCTTTGAAAAGGTAAGATCATTGGACATGATTGCTGGGCGGGACTAAAATTCCTATCACTTCTTAACTCGGGAGGGAGTCTTCCGATGGGTACTCCATTGACAAAGCTGGGATGGATGATCGTGGCCGTGGTCGGCGCGATCTGTCTTGGCGTCGTCGCGCTGACGCGCGGCGAAACCATCAATGCCGTATGGCTGGTGATCGCGGCGGTGTGCACCTATTTCATCGCCTATCGCTTCTACGGCCTGTTTGTTATCAATACCGTCATGGGGGCCGATCCGACGCGACTGACTCCGGCGGTTCGTCACAATGACGGCCTCGATTTCGTTCCCACCAACCGCTATGTGCTTTACGGCCACCATTTCGCGGCCATTGCCGGTGCGGGGCCGTTGGTGGGGCCGGTGCTGGCAGCGCAGATGGGGTATCTGCCCGGCACCTTGTGGATCTTGGGTGGTGTGGTTCTGGCCGGCGCGGTCCAGGATTCCATGGTTCTGTTCTGTTCTACCCGCCGTGACGGTCGGTCCCTGGGCGACATGATCCGTTCGGAAATGGGCCCGGTGGCTGGTGCCATCGGTCTGGTGGGCGTGCTGCTGATCATGATCATCATTCTGGCCATTCTGGCCCTGGTGGTGGTCAAGGCCCTGGCCGGCAGTCCGTGGGGCACCTTCACCGTGTTCGCCACCATTCCCATCGCCATCCTGATGGGCATCTATTGCCGTTTCATCCGTCCTGGACGCATCGCCGAGATGAGCGTGATCGGCTTTGTCCTGTTGATGGCGGCCCTGATTTTCGGTCAGGACGTGGCGGAAAGCCAAACCCTGGCCCCCTGGTTCACCTTCAAGGGTGAACAATTGGCGCTGATCATCATCGGCTATGGCTTTGTCGCATCGGTGCTGCCGGTGTGGCTGTTGCTGGCGCCGCGCGATTATCTGTCCACCTTCCTGAAGATCGGGGCCATCGTCGCCCTGGCCATCGGGATTTTGGTGGTGATGCCGGACATGCGCATGCCGGCGGTGACCAAATTCATCGACGGGACCGGCCCGGTCTTCGCGGGCAGCTTGTTCCCGTTCCTGTTCATCACCATCGCCTGCGGCTCGGTGTCGGGCTTCCATGCGCTGATTTCTTCGGGCACCACGCCCAAGATGATCGAAAATGAACGCCAGGTGGCCTTTATCGGCTATGGCGGCATGCTGATGGAATCCTTTGTCGCCATCATGGCCCTGATCGCCGCTTCGGTGATTGATCCGGGCATCTATTTCGCCATGAACAGCCCGGCGGCCCTGATCGGCACCGATGCCGTCCATGCTGCCCAGGTGGTTTCGTCCTGGGGCTTTGTGGTGACGCCGGAAATCCTGTTGGAAACGGCCAAGGATGTGGGTGAAACCACCATCCTGTCCCGCGCCGGCGGCGCCCCGACCCTGGCGGTGGGCATGGCCCACATCTTCTCGAACGTGATCGGCGGCAAGGCGATGATGGGCTTTTGGTACCATTTCGCCATTCTGTTCGAAGCCCTGTTCATCCTGACCGCGGTGGATGCCGGCACCCGTGCCTGCCGCTTCATGGTGCAGGACATGATCGGGTCGGTGGTTCCGTCCTTCAAGGTCATCCATAACTGGACCAACAATCTGATCGCCACCGCCATTTCGGTCGCCATGTGGGGGTACATTCTGTACACCGGCGTCACCGATCCCTTTGGCGGCATCAACAGCCTGTGGCCGCTATTCGGCATCTCGAACCAGATGTTGGCTGGTGTGGCCTTGATCATGGTCACGGTCATCCTGTTCAAGATGAAGCGTCAGCGTTACGCCTGGGTCAGCGCCATTCCCGCCGTGTGGTTGCTGATCTGCACCACCTATGCCGGTCTGTTGAAGATTTTCTCGGAAAATCCGGCAGTGGGCTTCCTGGCCAAAGCGCATAAGTTCAGCGCGGCCTTGGACGAAGGCAAGGTGCTTGCCCCGGCCAAGAGCCTGGACCAGATGCGTCAGGTCATGTTCAACGAATATCTGGACGGTGTGCTGGCCTTGATGTTCGTGGGTGTGGTGGTGGCCATGGTGATCTATGGTATCATTGCCATCCGCAAGGCCCAGCAGTCGGAAAAGCCGACGGTCAATGAAGTGGGCAGCAGCGCGGAGACAGCCAGCCATGCTTAACGACCTGAAGCTTCTGAAGGATCGCCTGGTGCAGATGAGCCGGCTTATGGTGGGCGTCCCCGATTATGACGCCTATGTGGCCCACTGCTTTGTGCAGCACCCGGACAAGCCGGTGATGACGTACGAGGAATTCTTCAGGAACCGTCAGGATGCCCGTTATGGTGGCAAGGTCGGGCGCTGTTGTTAAAGCGGATTTCGACCGCATCGGGTCGATATCCGCGACCAAGCCCGCGCGGCGCCTGAGCGGCCCCGGCGCGGGGCGACCGCAGGTCAGAATCAAGGCGCGTTGATCGGGTTCGGTCAACGCGCCTTGGCATCAGCCGATGCCCGGCAGAAAACGCGATGCAACGCCCGAAGACATGTCTTCGGGCGTTTTTTTTAGGGTCTATGTCCAGAGTCCTACCGTATGCCCAGAGTTCTATGACGGTGGAAGATCCCGGTGGTCACACCACATGAAGATGTATCGCCAAAACATTTATGGAGGCAGGCCATGTTGTTTTGGGCCGCAATCTTTCTGATCATGTCGGTGTCCGCCGCCCTGGTGGGCTTTGGCGGAACGCCGGGGATGATCGGTGACGTCGCTCAGGTGGTGTTCTTCATCTTCCTGGTGTTGTGTGCCGCGTCGGTTCTGACCGATTTGCTGTCCCGCCGTTGGCCACGGGGCGAGATGTCTTGACCCAGCCTTGCCATCGGGCATGATCGCATCCATGGATGCATTCTTGTCCGATGGCGAATTTTTATCGTTGATGCGCCCGCTGGGGCCATTTGAAGCCGCGCCCAAAGTGGCGGTGGCAGTGTCGGGCGGACCGGACAGTCTGGCTTTGACCGTGTTGGCCAATGATTGGGCCATGTCGTTGGGCGGGCAGGTGGTGGCCGTGACGGTGGATCACCGGTTGCGGCCGGAATCCGGCGATGAAGCCCGGCGCGTGGGGCAATGGCTGGCCGAACTTGGCATTCCCCATCATGTCCTGAGCTGGGATGACGCCCGGCCCGGCCCGGATATGCAGGGCAGGGCGCGGGCCGCCCGCTATGATCTGCTGGAACAATTCTGCGCCCGCCACGGGATTTTGCATGTGTTGCTGGCCCATCACCAGGACGATCAGGCGGAAACCCTGATGCTGCGTCTGGCGCGGGGGTCGGGTGTGGATGGATTGTCAGCCATGGCCCCCATCCGTCACGGTCCATGGGTGCGGTGGCTGCGTCCATGCCTGGATGTGCCGCGCGCCCGTCTGGCGGCCACCTTGATCCAGCGCGGGATCAGCCACTGGGTGGTTGACCCGTCCAACGCCAATCCCCGTTTCGCCCGCGCCCGCATGCGGGCTTTGATGCCGACCTTGACGGCCGAGGGCATGTCGCCGTCGCGTCTGGGCGGCACCGCCCGTGCCTTGGGCCGGGTGCGGGATCAACTGGATAATCTGTGCGCCCGGTCCCTGGCCCGGTGGGTCCAGGCTGATGCCGCCGGTTTCGCCATGGTCGATCCCCAGGCATTCCAGACCGGGGACGACGTGGCCGCCCGTCTGTTGATGCATCTGATCACGGCCCTGGGCGGCGGGGATTATGCCCCCCGCGCCCCCCGGCTGGCCGCGTTGCTGGACGTGCTGTCCCAAGGCGGGCTGGGGGGCGCCCGGACCCTGGGCGGCTGCCGGGTCGAGCCATGGTCCGATGGGCGGCTGCTGTTTTGCCGCGACGGCGGACGCATGGCCCCCCCGGAACCGCTCTATCCCGGCATGGTGACCCGATGGGATGGTCGGTTCGCCGTGGCACTGGCGGCGGATGCCCCCCCCGGTCTGGTCGTGGGTGGGCTGGGGGCCACCGGCTGGCGCCGGTTGGGGCAGGATTTCCGCCCCCGTCCGGTGCCGGGACCGGCGCGGGCCGGGGTTCCCGCCCTTTACACCGACGACGCTATTTTCGCGGTGCCTATCCTCGGCTATAAAGGACGAACGGACGAAAAGAGTCTTTGGATGGCGCCTTTATCCGTCATGCCGTTATCCGCGGTGCCGCGCTGTCTTGCCAAAGACGGCGTAGGCACTATGTCTTAGGGAACTCCATTTCCGGTAAGGCCGTCCTCGATCCACCGAGGGTGCCGCGCCAAACGAGGAAGGGCCTGGCCTTGAATTTCAGCAAAAATCTGGCGCTGTGGGTCATCATCGCGCTGCTTCTGGTGATGCTTTTCAATCTGTTCCAGAATTCATCGCCGCAACGTGGCGCTGGGCAGACGGCCTTTTCCGATTTCATGACCGAAGTTGACCGGGGCTTGGTGGCCGATGTGACCATCCAGGGCTATACGGTTTCCGGTCATTATTCCGATACCCGGTCCTTCAGCACCTATTTGCCGCCCGAGGCCAATATCGTTCCCAAGCTGCGCGAGGCCGGCGTGCGCATTTCGGCGGTGCCCCCGGCCGAGGAACAGCCCACCTTGTGGGGTATTCTGGTGTCGTGGTTCCCCATGCTGCTGCTGATCGGTGTCTGGGTGTTCTTCATGCGCCAGATGCAATCAGGCGGCGGCAAGGCCATGGGCTTTGGCAAAAGCCGGGCGCGCATGCTGACGGAAAAGACCGGCCGTGTGACGTTCGAAGACGTGGCCGGGATCGACGAAGCCAAGCAGGAATTGGAAGAAATCGTCGAATTCCTGAAAGACCCCCAGAAATTCCAACGTCTGGGCGGCAAGATCCCCAAGGGCTGTTTGCTGGTCGGCCCGCCCGGTACGGGTAAGACCTTGTTGGCCCGCGCCATCGCGGGTGAGGCCAATGTGCCGTTCTTCACCATTTCCGGCTCGGATTTCGTGGAAATGTTCGTGGGTGTGGGTGCGTCCCGCGTGCGCGACATGTTCGAACAGGGCAAGAAAAACGCACCGTGCATCATCTTCATCGATGAAATCGACGCCGTGGGCCGCCATCGTGGCGCCGGTCTGGGCGGCGGCAATGATGAACGTGAACAGACGCTTAACCAGTTGCTGGTGGAAATGGACGGCTTCGAATCCAACGAAGGCGTCATTCTGATCGCGGCCACCAACCGTCCTGACGTTCTGGACCCCGCCTTGCTGCGTCCCGGTCGTTTCGACCGCCAGGTGGTGGTGCCCAATCCCGATATCATGGGCCGGGAAAAGATCCTGAAGGTGCATATGCGCAAGGTGCCGCTGGCCCCTGACGTGGATGCCAAGATCATTGCCCGCGGCACTCCCGGTTTTTCCGGCGCCGATCTGTCCAATCTGGTGAACGAAGCGGCGCTGCTGGCCGCCCGCGCGGGCAAGCGCGTGGTGACCATGAACGAATTCGAAGCCGCCAAGGACAAGGTGATGATGGGGGCCGAGCGCCGGTCCATGGTGATGAGTGACGATGAAAAGCGTCTGACTGCTTATCACGAAGCTGGCCATGCGGTGGTCATGCTGCACGTTCCCGGTCATGATCCGTTGCACAAGGTCACCATCATTCCCCGTGGCCGCGCCCTGGGCGTGACCATGCCGTTGCCGGAACGTGACCGTTATTCCATGTCGTTCCAGCAGTTGAAATCCATGCTGGCCAGTTTCTTCGGCGGCCGTGTGGCGGAAGAGATGATCTTCGGCATGGATGCGGTGACCACCGGGGCCAGCAACGACATCCAGCGTGCCACCGACATCTCGCGCAAGATGGTCACCGAATTCGGTTTTTCCGACAAGCTGGGGCCGCTCAGGTATAACGACAATGCGGAAGAGGTGTTCTTGGGCCATTCGGTGACCCAGCATAAGAACGTGTCCGAAGCCACGTCGTCCCTGATCGATTCCGAAGTCCGCCGTTTCGTCGAGGAGGGCGAGGCCACCGCCCGCGCCATCCTGACCGAATACAAGGACGAGTTGGAAGCCATCGCCCGTGGGTTGCTGGAATACGAAACCCTGTCTCGCGACGACATCGACCGACTGATCCGTGGCGAACAGCCCGTGCGTGACGGCGGTTATTCCGCCCCCAGCGACGGGGCGCGGCGGTCTTCGGTCCCCAGTTCCGGGGCCGTGGGCGGGGCCGAGCCTGCGCCGCAATGACCGTGACGGTTTCATCCGCCTTTCGTCGAAGCCCCGCCCCGCCGCGGGGCTTCGCATTCCAGCATCTTGATGAACAGCTTTATCTGTTGCCATCGGGATTGGTGTCGGGGGAAGCGGCGGCGGCGGCAGTGATCGGCGGCCTGGGCTGGCCTCTGGCCGAAGGGGTGATGTCGTTCACCACCGCCACGGTGCTGTGGCGCGAGGATAAGGTGCATTGGGCTGCCTCCCTGCCTTTTGCCCAATTGATTGATTGGGCGGAAAGTCAGGGCGAGGATGTGGCCCGGCATATGGGCCGTCTGGTCCGCCGGATCGGCGCCCGCCGCCCGGATTGGGCGGGGTTGGACATGTCGGCCCCCGTGGTGATGGGCATCGTCAATACCACCCCGGACAGTTTTTCCGATGGCGGCCGCCATCTGGACCCGGACCGGGCGGTGAATGCCGGGCTGGAGATGGTGCAGGCCGGGGCCGGGATCATTGATGTGGGCGGCGAATCCACCCGCCCCGGCGCCGATCCGGTATCGGAAGATGAAGAAATCCGCCGGACCCAGCCGGTGGTGCGGGAATTGGCCAATCGGGGCGTGGTGGTTTCCATTGATACCCGTCATGCCCGGGTCATGGGGGCGGCCATGGATGCCGGTGCCAGGATCATCAACGACATTACCGCCCTGGAAGGTCCGGGATCGCTGACGGTGGCGCGGGATAGCAAGGCGGCGGTTTGCCTGATGCATATGCAAGGGACCGATCCCCGGACCATGCAATCGGACCCGGTTTACGATTGTGCCCCGTTGGATGTGTACGATTATCTGGCCCGGCGGGTGGCCGTGTGCGAGGCGGCGGGGCTGGACCGTGCTCAATTATGCGTCGATCCCGGTATTGGCTTTGGCAAGACCGTGGATCATAACGCCCAAATCCTGGCCTCTTTGGCCCTGTATCACGGATTGGGGCTGCCCATTCTGCTGGGGGCCAGCCGCAAGACCTTTGTCGGGAAATTAAGCCGAGGCGAACCGCCCGCAGCCCGCTTACCCGGCACGCTGGCCGCGCATCTGGCCGGGGTGGATGCCGGCGCCCAAATCATCCGCGCCCATGATGTGGCCGAAACGGTGCAAGCCCTGTCGGTGTGGCGGGGGATAAAGGCGGCGGCATAATACCACCCGGCCCCTTGGGCCTAACCAAATCCCTATGAGTTTCACTCACCGGGATTTGGTATTACGGCCGTTGGCTCTGCCGCCATTGCGGCGGCGGCCAAGCGGCCGGATGGCCGCGCCCGGCGAGGGACAAATAATCCCAGCCGCCATTGCGGCGGCGGCCAAGCGGCCGTATGGCCGCGCCCGGCGAGGGACAAATAAACCCAGCCGCCATTGCGGCGGCGGCCAAGCGGCCGGATGGCCGCGCCCGGCGAGGGCTGTACAACGGTCAATGAAATTGACCGTTAGTATTATTGATGACAAACAAAACTTGAGGTTTGGGCAAGAGTCTGGAGCCCCGTTTGGGCTGCTAAACGCCGCGCGGGCTTTATCGCGGATATCGACCCGATGCGGGTCGATATCTGCCCTAATACAGCCCGCCGGGCATAGGGGCGGCGGGAGGAGGCGAGGCGGGCGCAGGTGCTGCCGGTGCCGGGCCGGGGCTGCCAAAGGATGGCGGCGGTTGCAGCGGGGGTAACCCAGAGGCTGGGGCCGAGCCGAAAGCCGGGGCTGATCCGAAAGCTGGGGCCGATGGCAAATCCTGAGGCGAAAGAGGGGCGCCCAGAGCATCCATCTGCGGGGCGGTGGGGGTGGCGCCTTCTTCCGGCAGCGGGTTGAAACTGAAGCCGCCAGTATCGCCGTCCAGCACCTGTTCGTCTTCATCGGGCATGCGGTCGCTGCCTTTGAAGGCTTCCCAGATCACCTTGGGATCGCCCGGTTCCGCAGGTTTGCCGGTTTGGGCATTAACCCGGACCAAGCGCACGCCCGGCGGGACGCGGAAGGGCTGGGGCGGCTTGTCCCGCAGGGCATAGCGCATGAAATCGCGGAAAATCGGGGCCGAAACGCTGCCGCCGGTTTCCTTTGGCCCCAGGGTTTGGGGTTCGTCAAAGCCCACGAACACCCCAACCGCCAGATCGGGGGAAAACCCGACGAACCACACATCATGGCTGTCATTGGAGGTGCCGCTTTTGCCCGCCAATGGCTTGCCCACCGCCGCCACGGCCCGGCCAGTGCCACGCTGGACGACACCTTCCAGGATGGACACCATCTGATAGGCTGAAACCGGATCCACCAATTGTTCGCGGATGTCGGGCAGTTTGGGCATGTCCTGATTGGTGTATTGTTCCGACCAACAGCCATCGCAATAGCGTTTGTCATGAACGAAGATGGTGCGTCCCTGGCGGTCCTGTATCCGGTCGATCAGGGTGGGGGTGACCTTTTTGCCGCCATTGACCAGCATGGCATAGGCGCTGGTCAGGCGCAGCACGGTGGTTTCCCCGGCGCCCAGGCTCATGGCCAATTGATTGGGTAGGCCGTCATAGATGCCGAAGCGGCTGGCATAATCGGAAATCACCGGCATGGTGACGGCCTGGGCCAATCGCACGGTCATCAGATTGCGGGATTTTTCGATGCCGACACGGATGGTGGTCGGCCCCAGGAAATCATTGCCGTAATTCTTGGGCCGCCACATGGGCAGGCCCGGCCCCTGGGGCAGGGCGACCGGGGCATCCAGGATCAGCGATGACGGCGTATAGCCATGTTCCAGGGCTGGCAGATAAACGAACGGCTTAAAGGCGGAACCGGGCTGGCGCATGGCCTGGGTGGCGCGGTTGAACTGGCTTTTGGAATAAGACCAGCCGCCAACCATGGCAAGGACGCGGCCCGTATGGGGGTCCATGGCCACCAAAGCGCCTTCCACCTTGGGGATTTGGCGCAACGCATAGGAATTGGCCGGATAGGCTTTGCCAGCCTCGTCCTTGGCCGCTGTTTCCACCAACACCACGTCACCCACTTGCAGCACATCGGCGGGACGCCGTGGGGGGGCGCCGGTCTTTTGTTCCTTCATCCAGGGCTTGGCCCATTTCAGTTCGGCCCATGGAATGTGGCCGCTGCGCCCACCGGTCAGGCCGATGGCCGCCCCCTGATCGGATACGGACTGCACCATGGCCAATTCCCACGGTTCTGCGCCATTGGGCAGGGGGATGGCGGCCAGGCGTTGGGGCCAATTGGCATCGGGTTGTTGGATGCGGGTCACTGGACCGCGCCAGCCATGGCGGTGGTCATAGGCCATCAGCCCATCGCGCAGCACCCGTGATGCTTCGGCCTGCAAATCCGCATCCACGGTGGACCGCACCACCAATCCGCCCTTATACAGCACATCTTCGCCATAGCGGGAGATCAGGTCGCGGCGGATGTCTTCGGCGAAGTAATCGGCGCCGACGATCATTTGGGTGTCGTCACGCTTGCGGATGGCCAGGGGGTCAAGCTGGGCGTTGATATATTGATCGCGGGTGATCTTGCCGTCTTCGTATAAGCGGCTGATCACCCAGTCACGCCGTTCCTTGGCCGCCTGGGGGTGGCGGATGGGGTGATAATTATTGGGGGCCTTGGGCAGGGCCGCCAGATAGGCGGCTTCGGCCACGGTCAGCTCATCCAGGCTTTTGTTGAAGTAATTCAGGGCAGCGGCGGCCACACCGTAATTGCCCATGCCCAGATAGATTTCATTCAGATAAAGCTCAAGGATGTGATCCTTGGAAAATGCCCGTTCGATACGGAAGGCCAGGATGGCTTCCTTGACCTTGCGTTCCAGTGACACTTCGTTGGTCAGCAGGAAATTCTTGGCCACCTGCTGGGTGATGGTCGATGCGCCCACCGGACGACGATCGGCGCCCAGCCCCTTGTTGCGCAGGTTGATGACCATGGCGCGGGCGATACCGGCGAAATCCACGCCGGGATGTTCATAGAAACTTTTATCCTCGGCCGACAGGAACGCATCCTTGACCAAGGCGGGAATGGCTGGCAGCGGCACAAAGGCGCGCTTTTCCACCGCATATTCGGCCACCAGCCGACCATCGCCGCCATAGACGCGGGTGGTGGTGGGGGGCTCGTAATGGGCCAGTTGGTGGTAATCGGGTAAGCCCTGGCCGAAATGCCAGAACAAATAGACGGCGCCCCCGGCCCCGGCAAGCGCCAGCAGCACGGTAAGACTGATCAGGATGGCGAGAAAACGCAGCATGGTTCCAATGCGGCAAGGGCCCCGGTGCTTGGGTGGTACCCCCGATCAGAGGCGCACGTCAAGCAAAGCCGGTCCTTCTGGACCGCTCATATCCGGGAAAAGCATCAGGGACGGCGGGCTTTTTGCCCTTCCACGAAGAAACGGTCCACGGCGCGGGCGATGCCCTTGGCCAATTTTTGGCGGTATTCGGGCTGGCGCAGGTTGTGTTCTTCGGTTTCGTTGGACAGATAACCCATTTCGATCAGCACGGCCGGAACATCCGGGGCCTTCAGCACGGCAAAGCCGGCGAAACGGTGGGAATTGGCCAAAAGCGAAGTCTCCCGCCCCATCTCCTCCACCACCCCGCCCGCGAAACCGGCGGACCGGTTCATGGTTTCGCGCTGGGCCAAGTCGATCAGGATGTTGGCCACATCGGCGGATTCATGGGACAGGTCGATGCCCGCCAGCAGGTCGGCCTTGTTTTCCTTATCGGCCAGGGCCTGCGCCTCGGCGTCCGATGCGTTTTGCGACAGGGTATAGATGGACAGGCCCTTCAGTTGGGGATTGCCCACCGAATCGGCGTGCAGGGAAATGAACAGGTCAGCATTGTATTGCCGGGCAATGGCGGTGCGGTCGCGCAGGCGGATGAAGATGTCCCGGTCGCGGGTCAGCCGCACCTTATAGCGGCCCTGCTTTTCCAATTGGCTCTTCAACTCTCTGGCCATGGCCAGAGTGATGTACTTTTCATAAATGCCGGATACGCCGATGGCGCCGGGATCGACGCCGCCATGGCCTGGGTCGATCACCACCACCGGCTTGCCGTCGGACGGCAATGCCTTGGGCCGGGATTCAACCGCCGGGGCCGGGGCCATCGCCGCCTTGGTGGACAGGGCGGCGGTTTCGGTGCGGGCGGATGATTGGGTCACCGGCGGTGGAACCGGGGCGGACATCACTGGCCCCCCAGTCTTGGCCGCCGGGGTCGGCTGGCTGTCCCGCTGGGTGACCGGGGTATAGGAATAACTGGCTTGCGACGCCGATTCGGATGCGGGCTGTTCCGAGGCCGGTTGCGGCGGCGGAGAAAACGTCTGCTGGGCCGGTTGCGGCTGGCTTTGCTGCACGGGTTGCGGCGCCGCTTGGGCCGTGGTCGCGGGCCGGGCCGGAGGGGGCGGCGGCAAGGCCGCCGGTGGCGGCGAAGCCGGGTATTGCTGCTGCGCCGGGGATTGGGCCAAGCTGCGGGTCGTGGCCGCATCGCCCAGGAAGACCGCCCGCGATACGGTCTGAAGGTCCAGCACCAGACGCCAGCCCTGGTTGTCGCGCGGCGGGATCACATAGGCGGATTTCACCGTTGCCGGTTCGCGCAGGTCCAGCATGATGCGCCCGCCCAGACTGTCTTCGTCATAGCGCAGATCGTGCACCGCGCCATACAATTTGGCCCCCCTGGCGCCTTGCCCCCATATCAGGGCGGGGGTGTTGACCACCACGCGATAGGGGTCGGCGTACAGGGCTGTATTGAAATCAATGGCTTCGCTGATATCGAAAACCACGCGGGTAATGCCGCCGGGGTGACTGCCCAGGCGCAGCCCGGTTACCGATGCCCGCGCCCGCGCATCCGCTGGCATCAGCAGCGCGATCAGCAAGGTCAGGAACAGGGCCGGCAGATACCGGTGGGGGGCTGTGATCATGGGCGGGCGTGGCTTGGTTGTCTGGTCATCGGGTCCGGTGACGCGGAATCAGGGCGCCATGCATCATGCTATAGCGCACAAACTGGCTGAACATCAATCCAAAAGGCATTGATTTAACACCTTCTTCGTATGATTTCGCGGCGGGTGTTGCGCGGTTGCGCGGCTTGGGAATGGCAGTGTAACAAGATCATTGTCGAAACCCTCCTTGACGGGTATTTTAAAGCAGCCGCAGGTTTAAAGCCGGGCGATTGCGTGATCGAAGCTGGCGGCGCCATGACGTGCCGCCTGTTCCACGCGGGCGAATTTTCGCGCCGCCTGGACCGCACAGGCAGTCCCCGCCGGTTCACCCCTGGGCCCAACGCAACTTTTTTCGAGGCCGGGCGCGATGCCCGTGACTTTAGGTTCCTGCCAATGTCCGCTTTCTCAGTCCTGATCGAGAAACCGTCCGCAGGCGTCGCCGGCTTCGCTTGTGAACACTCCCGCCGCTGGCGCGTTCATGCGCCGCGAGCGTCGTCACGGAGATCAGGTTTTAATGGTCAAACGCATGCTTATCGATGCCACCCACCCGGAGGAAACCCGGGTCGTGGTGGTCAATGGAACTCGTCTGGAAGAACTTGATGTTGAAACCAGCACGAAGAAACAGCTTAAGGGAAATATCTATCTAGCCAAGGTTATCCGGGTCGAACCGTCGCTTCAGGCCGCTTTCGTCGATTACGGCGGGAACCGTCACGGGTTTTTGGCGTTCAGCGAAATCCACCCGGATTATTTCCAAATTCCGCTCGCCGACCGTCAGGCTTTGCTGGCGGCCCAGCGCGCCGACGCCCGCGTCGATGGCCCGGATGCGGACGAACAGGGCGACAGCCCCGCCGATGACGAGGATGCGGCCCCCGCCGAAGCCGAAGCCGGGAGCGATGACGCCGCCGAGGTGAAGGAAGCGGCTGAGCCTGGTGTCAAGCCGGAAGTCGTGGGCGGCGACGAAGCCACCGAACAGGAATTGGAACGCCGCCGCGCCCGGTTGCTGCGCAATTACAAAATCCAGGAAGTGATCAAGCGTCGGCAAATTCTGCTGGTGCAGGTGGTTAAGGAAGAACGCGGCAATAAAGGTGCGGCGCTGACGACGTATCTGTCGCTGGCCGGTCGTTATTGCGTGCTGATGCCCAATACCGCCCGTGGCGGCGGGGTGTCGCGCAAGATCACCAATGCCCAGGATCGCCGCCGTCTGAAATCCATCGCCACCGAATTGGATTGCCCCGATGGTATGGCGGTCATCGTGCGTACCGCCGGGTCGGAACGCTCGCGCACTGAAATCCGCCGCGATTACGAATATCTGCTGCGGGCTTGGGATCAGGTGCGCGACCTGACCTTGCGGTCCATTTCCCCGGCCCTGGTCTATGAAGAAGCCAGCCTGATCAAGCGCTCGATCCGTGATCTTTACAGCCGCGACATCGAAGAAGTGCTGGTGGATGGCGAGGAAGGCTATCGTCTGGCCAAGGATTACATGCGCATGCTGACCCCCAGCCATGCCAAGAAGGTCCAGCCTTATAAAGATCCGGCCATGCCGCTGTTCCACCGGTTCCAGGTGGAAAGCCAGTTGGACGCCATGCACAGCCCGGTGGTGCAGTTGCGTTCGGGCGGCTATATCGTCATTAACCAGACCGAAGCCCTGGTGGCGATCGACGTGAATTCGGGGCGTGCCACCAAGGAACGCCATATCGAGGAAACGGCGGTTAAGACCAATCTGGAAGCGGCGGAAGAGGTGGCGCGCCAATTGCGGCTGCGCGATCTGGCCGGTCTGATTGTCATCGACTTCATCGACATGGAAGAAAACCGCAATAATCATGCGGTGGAACGTCGGCTGAAGGATGCGCTGAAATCTGATCGCGCCCGCATTCAGGTGGGCCGGATCAGTGCCTTTGGTCTGCTGGAATTGTCGCGCCAGCGTCTGCGCCCGTCGCTTCAGGAAACCACCTTTGTTCCGTGCCCCCATTGCGGCGGCACCGGTTTGGTGCGGTCCTTGGAATCGGCGGCGATGCAGGTATTGCGCACCATCGAGGAAGAGGGCATCCGCCGCCGGTCGTCGGAAGTCACAGTTTATGTTGCCAGCGAAATCGCGCTTTATATTCTGAACCAGAAGCGTTCCGCCCTGGCTGATATCGAAGACCGCTATCAGTTCAATGTGTATCTGCACGGGGATGATTCGCTGGTTCCGCCCGCCCTGCGCATGGAAAAGGTCAAGGCGGAATACCGGCCCGAGGAAATCCGGCCCCAGCCGATCGCCCTGGATAGCCCGCGTCTGCATGAACCGCCGCCGCCGCCCGAACCCGAGGAAGAGGACGAGGAGGCGGAGGATGCCGCCGATCAGTCCGAAGGCGCGCAAGGTGCAGACGGCACCCAGGGCGATGGTCAAGGCGACGGCCAAGGCGATGGTGGCCGCAAGCGTCGGCGTCGGCGCCGCCGCAAGCGTCGCGGTCAGGGTGATCCGGCGACGCAAGGTGACGATACCGCCGCTGATGGTGATGATGATGATGATGTCACCGGCGAAGGTGGGGCCGAGGATGAAGATGCCGATGGCGCCGATGTCGATGCGGATCTGGAGTCCGATGCGGATTCCGATGCCGATGGTCAGGGCGAAGATGGCGAAAGCGAGGCTGATCGCCGCAAGCGTCGTCGTGGTCGCCGTGGGGGCCGCCGCCGTCGCCGCCGTGATGGCGGGGAAGAGGATGGCGAGATCCAGGATCAGTCCTTGCCGCCCATTCCCGGCTTGGCACTGATTTCCAACCCGGATGCGGTCGCCGATGTGTTTGAGCAGGCCGAAGCCGCCGCCGAGGCTGCCGCTGCCGCCTTGCACGGTGGCGATGTGGCTCAGGTGATTGACGCCAGCCATCTGCCGCAGGATGCCGAAATTCTGGCCGATGTGGCGGCTGGGGCGTCCCTGGCGGAAGAAGATGCGGTGGTGGTGGAGGAAGAAAAGCCCAAACGCCGCCGCGCCGCGCCGCGCCGCAAGGCCGCCGATGTGGCCGAGGGCGAGGTTGCTTCCGCCGCCGAGGCCGTGGCCGAGGATACCAAACCCAAGCGCAGCCGGACCCGGAAGGTGAAGGCCGAGGATGGCGACGGTGTCGCCGTAGCCGAGGATGGCGACGGTGTCGCCGTGGCCGAGGATGCTGTGGCCAAGCCCAAGCGTAGCCGGACCCGGAAGGTGAAGGCCGAGGATGGCGAGGTGGCCGAGGGTGGTGACGGTGTCGCCGTGGCCGAGGATGCTGAGGTAAAGCCCAAGCGCAGCCGGACCCGGAAGGTGAAGGCCGAGGAACAGGGTGCCGCTGCGGATGCCGCCGGGAATGGGGATGCCGCCGTCCCGGTGGCGGACCGTGATCCGCTTCCCCCGGAAGCCGGTTCCGATCCGGTTCCGGTGGCTCCGCATCCGGTTCCGCCTGTTCCCAGCGAGGAAGAGGCATTGCCGCCCGCGCCACCCCGGCGCGGCTGGTGGAACAAGTTGTCCGGCTGACGGGATTTCCCGTCGCCAAGGACGCCGGTGATCGGTTCCGATCAGCGGGATATGGTGCGATACCGTTGATGAAAAGGTGCTGACCGGGACCCGGTCAGCACCTTTTCATACTTGTTTCCGAAAGTTCCGACCCAAGGTC
>JAYSBF010000043.1:0-28225 GCA_041915545.1 Magnetospirillum sp.
TTCACCGCCTGGGGGAAAATGGCCCGAAGGTCGGCATCGTCCAGGGTTTCTTCCAGCCAGACATGCCCCAATTCGTGCATGATGGTGCTGCTGTCGGCCTTGGCGAACAGGCGGATGATGGCTTGGCCGTCGCCGAAGGTGACCGATCCGCGTGGGGGAAGGCTGCCGCCGTCGGGTTGGTAAATAGTCATATTGATCCCGTCGTCAGTCGGGACTATTCTCTGATTGTGGGTTTCTCCCACATCGGACCCCGGCGTCCCCCCCGATTGGTGATCAGGACGGGATTGGCGCCGGGGTCTTGTGTATTGCTCACAACGAGAGTCAATACCTTCAACTGGTCGGTGATCATAATAAAGGTTGCCGTTATTATCTTCGCGAATTGCAACGCTGACAATCAAGTCGCGGCCTTCCAACTGCACTGGTGTTTCCAGGTAGTGATAATTTTTTGTATTGGGTTCTATCTTGTGACCATCGGGAACCGCCGATCCAACAAGTATTCCCATTGCGGATAATTGAGCGAAGCCCCGCAAATAACTTCACTTTGTCCGGGTTTCCACTGCGAGAAAATGCCTCTTTGTAACCAGCTCCGGTAAAATGTACGTCACGGCCAAGTGCCTCGCTTGGTTCTGGGGCACGTCGCAAATCCTGTTCATAGTAAGTACGAGCGGCATCACGCGGACTTCGATGTCGCTTCCCTGCGGCCCGAATTCATCGCCAACCAATTTAGCGATCGGAGGATGGTTTTTCTGGTATAGCGCTCCATCCTGCTTCAGCGTCCGCTCATCCCCCCGGCGTACCGCCACCCCGCGTTCCTGGTACAGGGCAAAGGCATCCAGCCCCAAATTCTCGGCCCGTGTGCGGTAATGGGCGGCGGCAAGCTGGGCTTCCGTGTTCGCCTGGGTTTCGGTGCGACCGGCATCCAGAAGCTGGGTGCGCAGGTCGTCGGCCACCCGATCCGCCGATGTCTGGGCCTGCCGTTCCGCTTCGGTTTCCGTTTGGATTTCGGTTTCGGTGGCCAACATCCGGTCGAACACGGATCGGGCGTCGTCGCTCAACTCCACGTTCAGGCGGCGGATATTCCGATACAGACGGGTCAGCCAACGGCGGAACTGGGCGAAGGCCCCGCGCAATCCATCAGTGGGGGCGCGGCCTTCGCGCAAATAGGCTTCGAACCCACGGGCGAACTGTTCGTGCTGGTTCTCGCTGGGCCGCTCTCCCTCGGCCAGTCCCAGCCACTCCCGCACATGGCGGGCCAGGGTCTTCACCGCCTGGGGGGCATCGGCCCGAAGGTCGGCATCGTCCAGGGTTTCTTCCAGCCAGACATGCCCCAACTCGTGCATGATGGTGCTGCTGTCGGCTTTGGCGAACAGGCGGATGATGGCTTGGCCGTCGCCGAAGGTGACCGAGCCGCGGAGGGGAAGGCTGCCGCCGTCGGGTTGGAGATAGACCTTGCCGTCTTCGTCCTTGATTCCACGGATCAGGTCGCGCAGGATAACAGTGTTTCCGGTTCGGACTATCCCAGTGCGTTCAAGGGGCGGGTAGGTCTGGATAGGCGGAAGCGAAGCGCCCGCATCAGGGGTTCCCCCGCGCATTCCCTCTGCGGGCATTTTCTTGGCCAGATGCATATCATGCAGTTTGTCAAGCCGTTCGATGCCATCAATAATCAGAACCTGGCGCCCAGCTCGGTGCTCTTCCACCGTCATTTTGACCGCGTAGCGTTCTTCCCCGTGGCTCATCGCAGCAAAGAAGCGATGAATTTTTTCCACCGCCGGATCACCCTTACGGTCAACGTGGCTTTCGACCAACGCCGATGTGCGGAACAGTTTGGGCAGGACTCTGGTTGCGTCGAGATGGGCCAACGCAGCAGTGGCGATGCCGGTTGCGTCGACTGATTTTTTCCAACTCGAAATAGCGTGTAACCAATCACCACCAGAGAGATGAATCTTGACTCCCGGCAGATCGGAGTTTTCCAGATCAAGCGGCGCCTGCCCTTTACGGGCATCCTTCGCCGCCTTCCGCTCGACCGTGTCATTCTCGATGGCGACCTTGGGCACTTGGACCACCGTCATTTCCCGATCCAGATCAACCCCGTCATTGACCGGCTGACGTAGCACCATGCCGCCGTCCTGCTTCAGCGTCCGCTCATCCCCCCGGCGTACCGCCACCCCGCGTTCCTGGTACAAATTCCAGGCATCCAGTCCCAGATTTTCAGCCCGCGTGCGGTAATGGGCGGCGGCAAGCTGTGCTTCCGCGTTCGCCTGGGTTTCGGTGCGACCGGCACCCAGAAGCTGGGTGCGCAGATCGTCGGCCACCCGATCCGCCGATGCCTGGGCGGCCTGCTCCGCTTCCTGCGCCTTGGCATCCTCGGCCAGCCGGGTGCGAATCTCTTCCAGCAGATTGTCATTCACCGATGACCCATTGGGGCGCAGGCGCATATCCGGGGCCAGGGCCTTGATGGCGTCGGCGGGCAGATAGGTCAGCAAATCGCCCATGGGAATGGCCACATCGCCCCCGCTGGCCAGGGCGGTGGCAAGGTCCGGTTCCAGTCGGCGAAGCTGCGGCGGCAGGGTGGCGAAGCCGCCTTCGGCAGCGGTGGCGGGATCGACCGCCACCGATTGGAAATAGCGGGTCAGCGCCTCGGCATCCACATAGACCGTCTCCACCCCGGCCTGTTCGGCCTGGGCCTGCACCAATTCCGCATGGGTATCGGGGGCGCGCTCGCGCAATTTGGACTGGCCGGCGGCATCGGCCAGGGCCTCGATCTTCTGTGCGTCGGTGACGGCCTGGCCGTGGCTGCGGCCACGCACCGCCAGATTGACCAGCCCCCGCGCAATGGCCCCGGTGCCGCCGGCGGCCAGGGCATCGCGGTCCAGGCCCTCGAAAATCTTCTGGTCGGGATCAAAGGCGGCCTGGGACAGCACGTTGTGCATGATCCCTTCGGTTACTTCCTGCACCGCTTCGGCGCAGCCGGCCAGGGCCACATCGGCCAGTTTGCCCAGGACCTTGTTCTTGATGGCCGGGGGAACCCGGTGCAGCAGCATATCCAGCCCGAATTTCTCGGTGATGGCGGTGACCGCGCCGCCGCCGATGATGGCCGCGTCCGCCGCCGCACCGGTCGCCCCCTTTTCCGCCACCCGTTCGGCCTGCTGGTCGGCGCCTTGGCCGAACATCAGCCCGGCCCCAACCCCATGGGACAGCAGCATGGTGGCCATTTGCCCGGCCACCTGTCCCAGCCCGCTGCCAATGTCCGTGGCCAGATTTTGCCGTTCGACCGGTGGCGCCACCCGGTTGGACAAATACTTAATCGGCTGGCCGGCGGCCCGCAGATCGGTGGCCGGGTTGGCCCATTCCGGCCCATCGAACCAGAAGGCATCGGCCACACCGTCGCCAAAGGCCGACCGCACCCCCCGGTCGATCAGCCGCACCCCGGCATCCACCGTGTCGCCCAAACCCTTCAGCCCGGACCCGAACGTCTGAAGAAAGCCGCCCGCCGGGGCGCGCAACGCGATATCCGATGCTCCCCGCATCAGCCGTTCCGTGGTGGACAGGCTTTCCACATCGTCCGCCGCCAGCTTGGCATTGACCGGCTGGGCCAGGAATTGAGAGGTGGCCGGAGTGTTGACCCCCAGCATGTCCCGGTATTGGGCCAGCCGGGCGCGGGCCTGATAGGTCGCGGGATCGGCGGCCACCACATCGGGCGGCATATTCATCTGCCGGGCCAGGGTGACGGATTGCGCATATTGGTCCGGGTTCCCGCCATCCACCGCCTTCACCGTCGCCCACCGCCTTCACCGCCGCCTGGGCCGCCGCGCCGGATTGATAGGGCATGGGCTGGGCCGATTGGGATTGGGTCGGCGTGCGGTAATTGGGGACGGTGGGCATGTCATCCGGCCTTCTTGGTGGGGGTGGTGGCGTTTTCCTTGTAGCTGTACCACTTGTTCGCCACGCTTCCGGCGCCGCTCAGCAAGGTGCTGGCGGCGTTCAACAGGCCGTTGCTGGATGCGTTGCTGGCGGCGGTGGAAAAAGCGGTGGCGTCATTGCGGTAATTGGCGGCCTGCTGGTAATAGCCATTGGCCTGACGTTGGCTGTCATTACGCTTGGCCAGGGCGTCATATTCGCCGGTCATGGCGGTATCGGCGAGGCCATCCACCGTGGTGCCGGTGCCCACATCCACCCCCGACGCCCCGGCCATGGCCCGCATCTGCCCCAGCTTTTGGCTGTTGGCGATGCGCTGGCGCTGTTCCTCGGCCCGTCCGGCGGCTTCGGTGTCCTTGGCGTTCTGTTCGGCGATGGCTGCGTTGTTTTCCGCCACCTGGGCCTGGTATTGGGCGGATTTCTTTTGTTGGCTGGCCTGGGCCATGCTGCCGACGACACTGGTTGCGGTGCCCAGGGCACCACTGACCAGTCCGATAATGGGGAGTGCTGCGAGTCCCATGATTACCTCATTTCAAAGACATGAAAGGGAACGCCGTTGATCAGGAACGGCGGCGACATCTGGAACCCCATCCACATCATCCAGCGGACGGCGCCACGGTAACGGGCATCGACCACGCCGGTCAGGTGGGGGCACAATTCCCGCATTTCGGCCACTTGGCGGCGGCTTTCGCGCAGGAAAATCTTGGGGATGCGTTCGATCAGGGGGGTGGAGAGCATCCATGGTCCGCCCACGCCGCCCAGGATGGAAATCACCCCCAGCCCCCAGGCACAGACCGGGCGGCCCTTGACCAGGGCCACCCTGGTCCACAGGGATGATTGGAACGATGACAGCAGGCCGCTTTCGGCGGTGTGGCCCAGGGCTTCCACCTCGCGCCGATCATTGGCGCGCAGGCGCGGGGCCATCGCCACCAGCATGTCATGGGTGGCTGGAACGATTGCGAAGTCGGCGGTTTCATGGCTCATGATCAGCCCCCGATGGACAGGTCTGGCATGATGGCCAGGATGGTCAGCGGCACCGGCCCATTGGGGCGGATCGTCATTCGTCCGTGACTGGTCCAGGCCGGTGGGGTGGCCAGATCCACATCGCCGGTATAAAGCCCCGGCACCGCGCCATAGCTGCCCAAAGTCACCTTGGTCAGCATCAGGTGGTCCAGATCGGGACCGGCCAGGAATTCGCGTGAGGATTGGACCCGCAGGGTCAGTTTGGGCACGGTCTTGCGCCGGGCCTGGACGCTGCCCAGGCCCTGGACCATGCCCAGATCCACATCCAATGTTTCGATCCAGGATTGGCGGTCATAACGCAGTCCCACCACCACATGGGATGCGGCACGGGCCAGGGTGACCGTGCCCCCGGCGCTGACAATCTGGTCATCCAGAACATTGCCATCGGCCAGGATGCCGACGGTACACCCGGCCAGATGGGACAGGCCGCCAATAATGGTGGCGGCGGCCCCGGTATAGACCAGATGGCAATCGGTGAAGGCGGCATCGCCGATGGTGATGATGGTGCGGCTGGCCAGGCGTTCCACATAACGCCGGGTCTGGCCGTTGATGGTGCGCCGGACCACGGCGTAAACTTCGTGGCGGTCATCGCCTTCCACCGCCGCCACCCGTTCAAAGGCGCCTTCGGTGGTATGCAACGCCCAGGCGCCAATATCCTGTTCCCGGAAATAGGTCAGGGACAGCAAGGCGCCGTCGCTGCGCACCATCCAAAAGGTGCTGTCCGGCACCTGGGCATAAGCCCAGGAGGTGATGGAATATCCGTCCAGCAGATGGCGGGCCAGGATTGATTTATCGGTGCCGACAAAGCCGTCCACCGAATAATCATAAAACAGGTCGCGCACTGCCGCCCCCAATCCCTGGATGAACAGGCAGGTATTGCCGCTGACCAGCGGGGCCAATCCGCCCGATCCCCAATAGGATTGGGGTTTGACCGAAATGCCGGTGGATGATGCGGTGATGGCGCCGCCGCTGGTGCCGCCATTGCAGATGTTTTCAGACCCCGATGTCAGGATGATCAAATCCTGGACCGACACCATGCCTTTGATGGCATTGATCTCGCCAGACCCCAAGGTGAAGGTGATAGCGTCGTCATCCTTGGTCGGGGTGGATTTGGACATGTTCTCGAAAAATCCGGTGCGGCTCATCCACACCGCATTGGGGGCGTTGGTGGTGGCGGCGAAGACCAGGCGCTGTTGGTGAAAGGTCACCAGGGCCGGGTAATCGCCCGCGCTGTCAAAGGGGTTTTCCGCTTCGGGCGCGGTGTCGGAAATGTCCGGGGTGATGTTGGTATCTTCGAACCGGGAATCCGACGCCAGACCGATATAGCCGTAAATGCCGTTATCGGATTTATAGACGCGGTAATAGGCCACATCGGCCATGGCCGGGCCGGACAGGATGATCTTGGTCCCCACCGGCCAGTCATCGGCGGTGGGGCCGGTGATGGTGAAAGCGTCAGAGGCCAGACTTTCTTCCCCGGTGCTGGTGCTGACCACCGACACCTTATAGGAAATGGCGGTGCTGTAACTGTGGGTAGAGCCGGACAGGGCGGCGGTCCAACCGGTGCCGCCCGTGGGCAGATAGGCTTTGATCGCCCAATTCCCTGCCGTGACGGCGGCGGTGCTGCCCAAGGTGGTGGCTACATAGCCGGTGGCGGAACAAAGATCGGCAGCCACGGCGGCGATGGTCACCCGGCCATCGTGAAGGGTGACGATGCGGCCCACATCGGCGGGCTGGAAAGCCGGGGATGGGCCGTTGGTGGTGACGGTGACATCGGTGCTGCTTTCGCCATAGGAATAGGTCAGGACGGCATCGGCGCCGTAGGTGACGGTCTGGCCGAAATTATAGGTGATGGTTCGGGTGAATTCGTTCACCGTGGCGTTGCCATAGGTGGTGCTGATTTCCGCCGTGGCCGACAAGGCGATGGTCCCGGCGATGGCCGACGGTGTCAGCGTGGCCGATGGCATGCGCACAGTGGCCAGGGTATAGCCCGATGTACCCGCCCCCGGTGCCGTCACCGATGGGGTGAAAGTCAGGGTGGTGATGCTCCAATCCGTCCAGGATGCCCGCCTTAGCTTGGCCGGGGGATGGGCCGGATGGGCCAGATACATGATGTCGCCGGATTGGGCATGGGACAGGGTTTGGGCTTCGCTGGCGCTATAGGGGGTGCCGATCAGGACCACCTGGCCCGCACCGTTTTGCACCAGCCCGCCCCGATACCAGACCCGCATGGTGTAGTGGCCGAATTCCAGCAAACAGACCTGATTGGTGTTGTTGAAGCGAAAGGGAATCAGCGTCGGGCAAAAGGCGTGATCGGCCACGCTGCCCAGGAATTCAAAGCCGGGGCGGTTGGAAACGCCGCCGGTCCGGTGCACCACGAAATTGCGGCAGGCCCGCAGGCCGATGGAATATTTGGAAATATCCACCCGTCCGTAAATCGCGGGCGACATTTCCCCCCCGGCGAAGCTGGGGGACAGCAATCGTTGGGTCATCGGACGAAGGTATCCTGATAGCCCAGCCGGGAATCAATCCAGGTGGCGGCGGCGGTGGTGTCGGCTTCACCTTCATTGGCGTCGGCGGTGCGGGCTTGGGCGATGATGTTTTGGTATTTGGTTTCGGCCACCTGCATCAGATTGCGGTCTTGGGCCAAAGGCAGGGCGATTTCCGCCGCCAATTTCCAGGACATGGCTTCGATGAACAGGGGGTCACAGGCTGACAGATCGGTGATGCGGGCGGTATAGACCAGCATCGCCTGATCCTGATTGGTATAGATCAGCCGCCCGCCCGCCCCGTCACTGGCCACTTCAAAGGCAATGGCCGTGCTGGTGGAAAGCGGGTTGTAAATCTCGCGCGCGGCCAGGCAATCGGACGGATAGGCATAGGCAAAGGCCCAGGGCGCCAGGGTGGTGCCGGTATCGGCAAGCTGGCGGCGCAGGGTGGCGAAATTCCATTTGTAATCGCGCAAGGCGGCATCGCGGGACTGGTCCAGGAATGTTGCGCAGATCATGCTTTCCTTTGATCCCTCATTCAGCGCGGCGATGGTGGCGCCGCCCAAACGGGTCAGCGCCATGTTGCAGATGGCAATGGCGGTGGTCATGCGGACGTCCCTTGGGAAAGGCGGCCCCGTCCGAACCAGACGGGGCCGGGATGGGTTAAATACCGTCCGGGTAAGCCTGCCACCCGGTGGGGTCGGCGGTCAGGAAGGCGTTGATGGCGCCGCCGGTGAAGGCGGCGGTGCCGGTGGTCTGCAAGATGCCCAAATAGCGTTCATAGCTGCCCTGGGGCAGGGCGACCACGACCAGACGTTTCCCCGCCCCCAACGATGTCAGCGGGATGGGATCGGTGGAAAAGTGGATGGTGGCGGTGCCGTCGGTGGCGATGGCCGCCTGGGCATCGCTGGCCAGTTTGAAGGTGGCGGTGGCGGCGCCGCCGCTGGTGGCGGCGGTGTCCACGGTAATGGCCAGATAAAGCGGCTGGCCCTGGCCCAGATCCAGGCCGGTTTTCACCAGGTCGATCACATTGCCGATCAGATAGGTGCCCGCCGCCCCGGTATTCAGGGCGGTGGCATCGGCGAATTCGTTGCGTTGGTCGATGATCATGTCAGGCCACCTTGGCTTCGGTGTTGATCAGGGCATCGGTGCAGCGCACCGGGATATCGTCGAACGTCATGACCCGTTCCCCGGCCACGCTTTCCCACGACATGTTGCCGGCGGTTTTTTCCAAGATGCCCAGGCGCAGCTTTTCGCGGATGCTGCGATTGACGTACCAGCAGGCGCGGCCCCGGCCCAGCACCGGAATGCGTTCGCTGGCCTGGATCATCCAAGACACCAGGGGTTTGGTATTGGCGTCGCTGGCCAAGGTGGGCACGTCGATATTGGCCACCCGCACCACATAGCGCCAATCGCGCACCGACAGGCCCACATCCCAACGGTAATGGCTGCGATAGGCCTGCATGCGGCCATTGCTGCCATCGGCGTTTTCCAAGGTGATTTCGCCCAGATCCTTGGTTTGCAGGCCCGCCTTGCTGCCCTTGGGATAGATGCCGTGACAGGTATCCGGCCCCCACACCACCAGCCAGATGCTGGTATTGGTGGCACCGGTGCCGCCCGCATTGATGATGTTGTCCTTGTTTTCCGCCGCCAGCGAATTATAGCGCGGGGCAAAGCCGGTAAAGGCTTCGGGCTTGGTGCCTTCATTGCCATAGAACAGGGTCTTGGCCACTTCCTGGCTCATGCCCTCGATATGGGCCTTGTCTTCCGACAGGCGGAAGGCGGCGGTGTTGCCGTTCAGATCGGCCAGGGCCTTGTCCACCTCGGCATAGGCTTCCAGCATGCCGCAATTGTCGGTGACCGACACGCGGGCCGATTTGCCCGGCTGGACGCCGCCATACAGCTTGCGCCAGGTGGGGGTGGGCAGACCGGCGCGGATGGTGGTGCGGTGGCCGGTGGGCAGATTGCCTTCGATAAACGTCATGTCATCCAGGACATCATTGACCTGGTTCAGGATTTCCACCACCTGGGCAATGGCGCCGTTGGGGTCCAGGGCGCGGGACAGGTCGGTCAGGGTGGGGTTGGTTTGGGACAGGGTTGCCATAATGGATTAATCCTTGATCATCATGGTGGGGTACAAGGCGGCCAAGCGGTCGCCCTTGGGCGGGCCGCCGGCGGTGATGCGGTTGTCTTCGGCCATGGCCTTGCCGATGCGCCAGAAGGTGCGGATCAGTTCGGGGTGGTTGCCCAACCCGGTATCGTTCAGCAGGGAAACCAGTTCGGGCGAGGCGAAAGCCCTGACCGCCTGGGACGCCAAACCACTGTTTCGCTGAAAGTCAGCACCGCCGAACTCGCGGTCAGCCTGGGCATCCTTGGCCCATTGGGCGATGGCGGTTTGATGGGTTTTCTGGGCCTGGGCCATGCGCCCGGCCTGGAAATCCACCAGCTTTTGCGCCATGTCCGGCGACAGGCCGTTTTCGGCGGCCAGGGATTTGAATGCCGCCAATCCATCGGCATCCACGGACATGCCGTCCGGCAGGGACAGACCGTCATAATCGGCGGATTGGCCGGGCGGGGGCGTATTGCCCAAGATGCTTTGGGCGGGTGGCGCGGCACGATCGGCCACGGATTCCGCCGGGATCTGGGCCGGGGCAGTTTCCGGCGCGGGCAAGCCGCCGCCGCTGCCGCCGTCATCGGGGCGACGGCACAGGGTGGGAAAACGGTGCATGATGTCTCCTTAAGGAGTTGGGGTGGTCAGGATGTCGGCCAAAGCGTCAGGCTTGGCCTGGCTGATCATGGCGACAATGGCCAAACCCAGATTGCGGCCACCTTCGCGGAAGGCCATCACCTGGGGATCGGGGTCGAAGGTGGTGTGGAACAGCCCGGCCCGGTCCAGCAGGCGGCGGATGAAACGCATCCCTTCCGGGCTGTCCAGCACATGGGACAGATCCAGGTCTTCGGGCTTGCGCTTCCGGGGCTTGGGTTTGCTGTCCGCTTCGGACAGGGCAAAGGTGGGGTCGGGCTGGGTCATGCGCCCCCCACCACATTGGACAGAATATCGGTCAGGGCGTTTTGTCCGCCAGTATCGGTTTCCGACAGGGTCTTGGCCCCCTGTGCCGCCATCTGCATGCTTTGGGCCATCTGCTGGGCCTGGGCCTGTTGCTGTTGGGCCTGGGCGCGGCCCTGGCGGATATCCGCAACCGCCTTGTCAGACCGGATGATGCGCGGCGGCGCGCCATAGGCATCGGCGAATTCATCCACCGCCTGATCCATGTCCAGCTTGTCCAGAACTTGCGGGTTCGCGGCGGCCAGATTGCCGACGAACCCGCAGACACGTTCGATGGCGGCGGTGGCCACCGAACGCTGGGCCTGGGCCAGCATCGAGGTATAGACCACCTGGATATCCGAGCCGCCCAGACTTTCCGGCGGCGGCGGCAGCAGATCGGCGCGGGCGGCGATGTTGAAGACGCGGTCGATCAGCGGATTCAGGAACTCGTGATGCAGCCGTTCCAACACCGGCCCCAGCATCAGCAGTTTTTCTTCCCGCCTGGCGTCGATTTCGGTGGCGGTGATCCCCGACCGGTCCATGTCGGAAATCATCAGCCACAAATCCACATAGAACGCATTGCGGATGCGGCCACGAACCGCATCCATATCGGCCTGCATTTCCGCCAGCCGGGGCTGGACCTGATAAAGCGGCGTGGCCATGGTGGGCGATGCCGCCCCGCTGGTATCGAAAAAGGTGGTGCCGTTGGGCAGGGCGTTGACCACGCTGTCCTTGCGCAGATTGCTGGGCACGTTCAGGGGCGGCTTGACCATTTTCTGAATGGCCAGGGATTTGTCCCGTTCCTGGGCCTGAAGCTGTTCCACATCGCCCAGGCAATCCATGGCCGGTGCCGTGCCATAAATATCCCCCCCGGCCACGGTCCAGCGCGGGCACATGGCCGGGAATTCATCGAACCCGCTGATCCGCAACACCTGATCGCCCGAGGCCCCTGCTTCCAGCCATACCGACCGCCACGGCTTGGCTTTGGCGGGGCCGGGGCCGCTTTGTCCCCTGCCGCTTTGGGATTGGCGGTTGGGTTCAATGGCCTGGATCACCTCGACCCAGGCATCCAGGGTTCCGGCTTCGAACAGGGACCGGGTGGCGGGGGAAATCCCCGACCAATCCCGCTTTCCCTGGCCGTCGGCGGGGGCGAATTCATCCACCAATTGGGCCACCGACAGGGAATATTCCCGGTACAGGGTATCCACCGTGCCATGCTTGCCCAGGGCCAGATAATATTGACCGGCGGTCAGGGTTTCGCAGGAAATCACATGGTCGTAATCCTCGTACACCATCATGGCGGCGGAGCCAAAGGCGGTCAGTTCCTCGTACACCACCGCCAGACTGTCATAGGCATTGCTGCGGGCGAAGATATCCCGCATCAACCGTTCCACATCGGCCAGCCAAGCCTTGATCTCGCCATCCTCCATCTGGCGCGGCTGGTGGGCGGACAGGCGGAACCAGGGCCGGGCCGGGCTGGTGATGCCGCTCATCAACCCGGCGGCCATGGTGCGCAAGGCCATGGTGCCAGTATTGTCGATGATCTTGCGGTTGCGCCGCTGTCCCTTGTTGCGGTCGGTGGCCAGGAACCGGCCCCGGCGGGGCAAGATCATGTCGGACACGTCGCGCCAATGGGCGATCCAGCTTTCCCGTTCCTGTTTCAGCGATGCCAGACGCTTCAGCACTTGGCGGCGCTGGCTGTCGGGGGGGGCGGTCATTGGCCCAACAGCGTCTTCTTGGCGGTGGAAACACCGCCGGTATCGCCGCCGCCGCTGGTCAGGATGGTGGAATTGGTGCCCGCCGCGCCATAGCGTTTCTTGGCCGAGGAATAGGCCGATTGCACATTGCTATCAGCCATGCTGGCCGCCTTGGTGGCAACCGTGGTCGCCACCGATGGGGCGGATGATCCGCCGCCGCCGCCGAAAATTCCCATAATGTGTCTCCTTTGGTTATGTCCCTCGCCGGGCGGGCGCCTTGGCGCCCTTGGCCGCCGCCGCAATGGCGGCTGGGATTGGTTATGTCCCTCGCCGGGCGGGCGCCTTGGCGCCCTTGGCCGCCGCCGCAATGGCGGCTGGGATTGGTTTGTCCCTCGCCGGGCGGGCGCTTTCGCGCCCTTGGCCGCCGCCGCAATGGCGGCTGGGGTTTAACAGGGTGCGGAAAAACTCCGCTTCGCGGCTGGGCGACCGCCCAGACCCGTTTGGAGGCGCAGCCTCCAAGCCTCCAGTTTCTTTTTCTTTCAAAGAGTTAGAAATATGGAGGGTTCGGGAGGCTGTGCCTCTCGATTGGGGGGGCGGGGGCAAATGCCCCCGAAAGAGGGTTTTTCCGCACCCTGCTAACATCTTCCTCGCCGGGTGCCGCGTTTCGTGCGGCCAGTGCCGTCACTCATATCCCGGTTGATCCATGGCAAAGCTGGCCCGCGCCAACCCGGCCTTGGGGGTGGTGACGCTGGCGTAAACCACCGCATCGCCCCGGTCGGGGCTGCGGCCGATGCGTTTATGCAGATCGTCCTTTCCTTCGATCAAAATTCCCTGGGTGGTCAGTTTCCAGCGCGGCGCGGTCAGGTCGGCCAGCAATTCCCGGTCGGGCGGCAAGGCCAATTGATCCCCGCCATTGGGGTCCAATGCTTCGCGCAATCCCCACCACAATTCCGCCCGGCGGTTGGCAAAGCCCAACCGGCCCGACCGGTCGCGGCCAAAGGATTTTTCCGCGCCGTTCAGCCCCACCACCTGCACGCCATTGCCGTCCAGATGGTCGAACACCGATGCCCCTACCCCGATCACATCCACATGGATGGGGGCGCCGTCGCGGGCGCGGGCCAGGCACAGCCCGGCCACCATGGGGCCGTTGGGGGTGCTGGTGCCGGGAAAGGCGTCCAGGGCCGCGAACCACGGTCCATGGCGGGCCACCAGGATTGTCTTGTCCCGTCCGCCCCTGGCCACATCCACCCCCAGCGCATCCATGGGGCCGGGGCGGAAGCCTTGGGCGTCCAGCCGTTGCCAGCGGGCTTGCGCCGCCTTGGCCCAATCGGTGGGGATGACCTGGAAATTGTCGTCTTGCTGCATGGCGCTGAAATCCCCGTGGCGAAAGGCGCTGCGCAAGGGTTCTGGCAGCATGTCCAAGGTGGCGTCGTAATCGCTGCCCGCCAAAAAGGCGTTATCTTCCACCCGCGCCGGGATGAAGCTGCGGCTTTTGGGCTTCAGCACTCGGCCCTCATGATCAATGGGGGCGGGGCCTGGGGCCTCCACATCCTTGCCGCCCATATTGACGAACCAGCGCATTTCGCCGGGCTTGGCCGGATTGGGGTGGTTGCGGTCCAGCCAGGGGCCGAAATAGTCGATGATCCACATGCCTTCGGCATCGGTGGGCGGGTTGAAGGCCAGGATGACCCGGCAGCGCTGGCCCTGATCGGCGGTGCGGTTCCAGGTCATCAGCATGCGCACCTGGGATTCCAGGAAATTGGCGGCTTCGTCGAACCCCACCAGATCATAGGGGCGGCCCTGATATTTCTTCCAATCCCCCGGCTTGGGCGTGGCGCCAAAGCGCAAGGTGTGCCCGCCATCCAGCCGCCAGGTGCGCCGGGATTTGTTATAGCGCCCGGCGGGGCCAACCATTTGTTCCGCCCGGTCTTCCAGCCCGTCCAATTGGGTGCCTTCGCGGCGGTAGATGATGGCGCGGTTGTGCTGGGTCAGGGCGGCCCCCAACAGCATGTCGGTCTTGCCGCCGCCCGCCGCCCCGCCATAGCCCAGCACGTCAGCCGGATGAAGCAAAGCCTCAATCTGGGGCAGGCTGGCCGGACTCCACAGGGGATGATCCAGCAGATTGATCAGGGCCGCCGCCTCGTAATCGTCCAATGATGTCAGCCAATCGGTTACGGCGCTCATTCTCGCAGGTCTTTTCATCGGGATCGGTGGGAGACGCGGCGCCGGTGGCCTGGCCCTGGCGTTTCAGCAACACCAATTTATCGGCGATCAAGGTCGCAGCACGGACCTGACGGCTGAATTCCTCGCCCAGCCGGTCGCTATCCGGCTTATCCGCCGAAAGCTGATGCGCTTTCAGGGCGCGGGCAGTGGCCACGCTCATCAGCACCGAAAGTTGGTCTTCAGGGGGCAGGTCCAGGAATTCCAGGTCCTCGGCGGAAATCAGCCGGGAATACAGGCCGTGCTTGCGGGCATTTTGATTGCCGCGCAATGCGGCCTTTCCTGGCGGCGGCGATGGGGGCGGATTTGCTTTTTCCGCCACATCAGCCTGCCGTGGTGGCGGTGATGGTGGTGATGACACTGGGCTTCATGGCGACTCCGATCTGGCGGCAGTGGCAATAAAAAAGCCCGGAAGGATTTCTTCCGGGCAAAGTTCATGATTTGTTCCTTTGTAAAGTCCTTTTTTTAGAAAGTCAAGGGTTTGTGCGGACTTTTGGTGGTTTTTTGCTATTGGCGGTGGTGTCCGGTTTCATGGGTGGGGGCAGGGCACCCAATCCCGCCACCCGCCAGCGGGAAAGCGGGATCGTGGCCAAGGTGGCATTCAACCGGCACAGGCCGGTGAACCATAGTCGGTATTCCTCGTGGATACGGTCCGCCGATTCTGGCGGTGGGGTATAGTCCAGCGGGCAGCATTGGGCGGAAAACCGACGGGTGCGGCCATCCCGTCCCACATAATGGTTACGGAACCAAGTGACCAGCGGGGTGCGGCGGGGGCCGGTCAGAATGGGAACGGGGCGAGGGGGCAGGGCATCCCGCCGTGGTTGCCCGCCGTGGCGGGCATAATGGTAAAGCAGCATGATTCCGGCCCAATGCTGTTCCGCTTCGGACAGCAGGATCATCGCGTCATGGATGCGGGCTGCGTCATCGTGCAGGGCCGGGCGTTGCAAATGCCCCGTGCTGGGAATGATAGCCCCTAACAGTCCAAACCGGTCCATGGCGGCACAACCATCGCCGGACCATTGACCATGGCCGGTGTCCAACTCGCGCCGTGATCGTGGCGGTTGGAACGTCTTCGCCGTCACGACATCAGCCTTTTGGCGGCGATAGGTCCAATCCAGCAATTCAACGACGGTAATGTCGTGACGAGAGCCTGATGCAAGGAGATTCAAAGCGGGCATCACTGTCGTCCTCTGCCTCTATAGGGATGTGCATGTTAATGTGTTTTTGTTTTGTTCCATATATTTGATGGTGAATATGAAATGGTCAATACACTTAATCAGTGAATATGCATCTATAGGTATCTTTGTGTGCCGAAATGTCACGCGGGATGGTTGTTCCGGTTTACCCGATCCAGGATCGGAAGCGGTCCAATCCCAGCCCATCCATGGAAATATCCGGGCGCCGACCCGAAACCAGATCGGCGATGATCCGCCCCGATCCACAGGACATGGTCCAGCCCAAGGTGCCGTGGCCGGTGTTCAAATACAGATTGTCGAATCGCCCGGCCCGGCCCAGGACGGGCACGCTGTCGGGCATGGTCGGGCGCAGGCCGGTCCAGGGTTCGGCGCGGGCGAAATCACCGGCGCGGGGGAACAGGGCGCGGGCATGGCCCAGCACCATGCGCCAGCGTGCTTCGGTCAAATGGGTGTCAAACCCGGTCATTTCGGCGGTTCCTGCTGCCCGCAGGCGGTCGCCCAGACGGGAATAGACCATTTTATGCTCATCATCGGTGATGGACACCTGGGGGGCATGGGTGCCGTCTCCCACCGGGATGGTGACGGAATATCCCTTGGCCGGAACCAGGGGCAGGCGGATGCCCAGGGGCCGCAGCAGGGCCGGGCTGTGGCTGGCGGTGGCCACCACGACGCAATCGGCGCTCAGCCGCCCCTGATCGGTGATCACGGCGTCAATATGGCCGCCGGCATGGTCAAATCCCAGGACCGTGGTGCCATAGCGGAACACCCCCCCCTTGGCCTCTGTCAATTGGGCCAGGGTGCGGGTGAATAGATGGGCATCGCCGCTTTCATCTTCCGGGGTCAGGATGCCGCCGGCCAATTGGGTTCCCACATCGGTCAGGGCCGGTTCGATGCGCACGCATTCGCTGGCGGATTTGTCCAGTCGGCGCAGGCCCAATTCGCTCATCAACCGGGCGGCGGTGCAGGCGTGATCAAATTCGCGCGGGTTGCGGTAGACATGCAAGATGCCCAGGCGCCGCTGGTGATAATGGATGTCGGTTTCTTCGCGTAATTGCCGCAGGCAGTCGCGGGAATAAAGGGCAATGCGCAAAGCCCGTTCCAGATTGACGGCAGCCGGTCCCGGCGGGCAATTGGCCAGGAAGCGGATGCCCCAAGCCCAAAGGGATGGGTCCCAGCGGGTCCAATGGAATAAAAGCGGCGCATCCTTGCGCCCGATCCATTTGATCATCTTGGGCAGGACCGACGGATTGGCCCAGGGTTCGGCATGGCAGGGCGAAATTTGTCCCCCATTGGCGAAGCTGGTTTCCAATCCGGCGCCGTCGCGCCGTTCAACCACCGTGACGTCATGCCCGGCCCTGACCAGATGCCACGCGGCGGTGGTGCCGATCACCCCGGCGCCCAAAACCAGCACCTTCACCTTGCTTTCTCCTGTCCGCGCGTTTCCAAAAGCCCATTTGGCGCATCGGAATGCGTCAAGGCATTAGCCTTATACCAACCGGCCAATGATTTGAGCGGTTGTATTGTCCCTCGCCGGGCGGGCGCTTTCGCGCCCTTGGCCGCCGCCTCAATGGCGGCTGGGGTTATTTTGTCCCTCGCCGGGCGGGCGCTTTCGCGCCCTTGGCCGCCGCCTCAATGGCGGCTGGTGGCCTGCCAACGAGTCAAGGCGAAGGTTGGCCGGTATTATACCAGCGGCTTGCCAGTTGCAATCGCCCCGCCTGGGGTTACCCTGGCGCCGGGCGCGGGACAGGGAAAGGAAAATACCATGACCGGCGGCGATACCCAGCTTTTGACCGTGGACCAGATGTATCGGGCCGATGCCTTGGCCATGGCGGCCGGAATTGCCGGTGAAACCTTGATGGAGGCGGCGGGCGCCGCTGTCGCCCGTGAAATCCGGCGTCGTTTCCGTCCCTGCCGGGTGGTGGTTCTGTGCGGGCCGGGCAATAATGGCGGGGATGGTTTTGTCATTGCCCGGTTGTTGGCTCAATCGGGGTTTTCCGTGCGATTGGCTTTGTTGGGGGATGTGGCGCGGCTGTCCGGTGATGCGGCGACGATGGCGGCCCGCTGGCCGGGGGCGGTGGAAACCGTGCAGCCCGGTTTGCTGGACCGCGTCGCTTTGGTGGTGGACGCCCTGTTCGGCGCGGGCCTGTCCCGTCCCCTGGATGGTGCGGCCCGGATCATGGCCGATGCGGTCAACCAGTCAGGCTTGCCGGTGGTCGCGGTGGATGTGCCGTCAGGGGTTGGCGGCGATGACGGGCAGGTGCGGGGGGTGGCCATTGCCGCCCGGCTATGCGTCACGTTTTTTCGCAAGAAACCGGCTCATCTGCTGCTGCCCGGCCGTGATCTGTGCGGGCAGGTGGTGGTGGCGGATATTGGCATTCCCCCGTCTGTCCTGGGGGATATCGGCCCCGCTGTGGTGGAAAACACCCCGTCCTTGTGGCTGGATCAATTCCCCCGTCCTGGTGCTGTCAGTCATAAATACCATCGTGGACATCTGCTGGTGATGGGCGGCGCGGTCATGACCGGGGCGGCCAGATTGGCCGCGCGGGCAGCGCATCGGGTCGGGGCCGGTTTGGTGACATTGGTGGCGCCGCCGCAATCCCTGGATGTTTTCCGTCTTGGCGATCCTGGCTGTTTGGTGGCGCCTTTGGCCGATTACGGGGCGTTGCTGGCCGATTCCCGCCATAATGCCTTGGTCATCGGCCCCGGCGCCGGATTGGGCGAGGTTTTGCGCGGGCAAGTGATCGCGGCCTTGGCGGCGGGCAAGGCATGCGTGGTGGATGCCGATGCCCTGACCAGCTTTTCCTCTTGCCGGGATGATTTGTTCCGGCATTTGTCACCCGGCTGCGTCCTGACCCCCCATGATGGCGAATTGGCCAGGTTGTGGGGCGTCGGCATGACGGATCAAGGGCGGCTGGCCCTGGCGCGGCAGGCGGCGCGGCAAGCGGGGGCGATCGTGGTGTCCAAGGGATCGGATTGCGTCATTGCCCATCCTGACGGGCGGGCCGCCATCAACAGCAACGCCCCGCCCTGGCTGGCCACCGCCGGATCAGGGGATGTGCTGGCCGGTCTGATCGGCGGATTGCTGGCCCAGGGAATGGATGCCTTTTTGGCAGCCTGTGCCGCTGTCTGGCTGCATGGCGAGGCGGCGGGCCGATTCGGCCCCGGTCTGATCGCCGAAGACTTGCCCGAGGGTTTGCCCAATCTGCTGACGGTATTATATTCAAAAAAATAATCAAAGGGTGCGCCATGGAAGACAAAAGAGAGGTCATGACCGTAACCCAGTCGGTTGGGTCGTCGCTATTGGCCCGGATCAAGGGATGGGCCAAATTATGGCGGGACGTGGCGGGCAGCGGCAAGGGATCGGAAACCCTGGCCTTTGCCCCTAATCTGCCCGATGACGATCTGGACCGTCTGCGGGGGCAGTTGCGGGCCTGTCTGGATGTGCGCGGGGGCGAGGTGTCGGCCCGTGCCCGGGCGGCGGCTTTGGGGCGTGAATATCTGTCCCTGGCCCCCGATGGGCGGAAACGGTTCCTGTCGTTGATCGCCCGTGAATTCGGTCCGTCGCGCCAGAGTGTGGATGATGCGGTGGCCCAATTGCAGCAGGCGGGCGAGGGCGAGGCGCGGGCCAGTGCCGAACAGGCATTGCGTCAGGCGTTGGAACCGCCATCGCTGCGCCTGTTGACCCAGTTCAACGCTCTGCCCGAAGGGGTCAAATTCCTGGTGGATCTGCGGGCGGAATTGCTGGGCATGATGCGCGGCGATGCCGGACTGGGGCTGTTGGAAGGGCAGTTAAAGGGGCTGTTATCGGCTTGGTTCGATGTGGGTTTCCTGGAATTGCGGCGCATCACCTGGCATTCCCCCGCATCGGTGCTGGAAAAGATCATTGCCTATGAAGCCGTGCATGCCATTCAAGGGTGGAGCGATCTGAAAAACCGCCTGGATTCCGATCGTCGTCTTTACGCCTTTTTCCATCCCCGCATGCCCGAAGAGCCGTTGATCTTTGTCGAGGTGGCCTTGGTCAACGGGATCGCTGGCAATGTGCATGATCTGCTGGATGCCCATGCCCCGGTGGGTGACCCGCACACGGCCGATACCGCCATCTTCTATTCCATCAACAACGCACAAAAGGGGCTGAACGGGATCAGCTTCGGCAATTTCCTGATCAAAAAGGTGGTCGAGGAATTGTCCCGCGAATTCGGCAAGCTAAAGACCTTTGCCACCTTGTCCCCCGTTCCCGGCTTCCGCCCCTGGCTGGAAGACCGGCTGAAGGATGGCGAGGCCGGGTTGCTGTCGCCGTCCGAACACCGAGCCTTGACCAACCTGTCCAACGGCTTGGGGGCCAAGGGCAGTCTGAAGGCGCTGTTGGATGATGGCGGTTGGGCCGAAGACCCTGTGCTGGGCGAGGTGATGAAAACCCCGTTGACCCGGCTGGCGGCCCGCTATCTGACCCAGGAAAAGCGGGGCAAGGGGGGGCGTGCCTTGGACCCGGTGGCCCATTTCCATCTGTCCAACGGCGCGCGGGTGGAACGCATCAACTGGCTGGCCGATACCAGCGCCAAGGGCATGGCCCAATCATGCGGGCTGATGGTGAATTATCTGTACAAGCTGGACGAGATCGAGGCCAACCACGAAAGCTATTCCAGCGGGGCCAAGATCGCCACATCGTCCGAGGTGCGGGGGGTGCTGAAAGGGTGATGGCCCGCGCGCGGGCCATCTTTTCACAAGATCAGGACCCGCTGTCCATGACGAATTGCGGCTGAACATGCGCCACATGGTCCGGTGGGGTGGGTGTGTCAGCCAGCCAACCGAAAAGGGCCAGGATCAGGGCGGCAAAGGCCGTGATGATTCCTGGTCTGTCCAATCCGTCCCAATCATCCATTGCCTGCCTCCCTTCGCCTGCTCGACCGCGGCTTCAATGGCCGCATAGCGGTTTCGTAAGCCGGAAATTCACGGAACCGGTATCAGTGATCCGGGGTCATGGCATAGAGGTAGGCATTCTCTTCGCTTATGCAAGTCCAGTACGTGTCTGGCGCAGACAGAATGTTTGATAAATTAAGACGGCGTATCGATCTTTTTCAGGATAAAACCGTAATATAAATCCTTGCCAATTTGAGATTTGAAATTGTATTCAAATGATCTTTCTATATCAAGGTGAACTCTTTCGAAGAGAGATTTCCAGGATGATAATGTCAATACGCTATAGTGATTTGGATTATTTTCGTGGTGAGCATCTGTATCCGGTGCGGGAACCTCGACGTAAGCAAAAGAATTCGGCTTTAATATCCGATGGTATTCGGACAGCGTGAAAAATGGTGCAAGGCTATGTTCAAGTACATGTCGGCACCATAAAAAATCAAAATGACAATCTGGAAAATCCATGAAGTTTTGATCCATTCTGCGGACGTCATATCCTTTCTCAAGGCAGATATCCACATCCTCTCCCAGGGTTATTCCAATGGCTTTCGCCCCGCCAGTGCGAAAGCATTCCAATGCGAATCCCTGACCACATCCGACGTCAAGAATTATGCTTTCACTTGAAATTATGTTCTCATTAAATAATACTGATATAGTGTTTCTTGTGATTGTTGCGTGTGGTTCAACTAGTGTTTCTGGATATACAGATTTTGATATGGTTGTGATGAATTCATCGAATCTTGAGTAGTTTCTCATTTTGCATTCACTTTATATTGTTTTTTCTGATGTGGTCATAATCATGCAATTTATCGCGTGTGGGTGGGGTTGTTATACCGGTTCCACGAATTTCTGACCACAGGTCGGAAGCTTCTGAGGCGAGGATGAATTTGTCTGGATGACAGTCAGACTCCAAAATCCAAGGTTTGCTGGCCGTCATCCTTGCCCTGGATGCGGCGCAGGGCGGCCAGGGCGCGGTTGCGGGCGTGGCCGTGGTCGATGATCGGGGCGGGATAGGTGCTGTCCAGGCGAACCCCCGCCTTGGCCAGAACCGCCGATGGGGCTTGCCATGGCTGGTGGATGACGTCATCGGGCAGCCGGGCCAGTTCGGGCAGCCAATGGCGGACATAGGTGCCGTCAGGATCGAATTTCTGTCCCTGAAGAACCGGGTTGAAAATACGAAAGAATGGCGCCGCATCGGCGCCGCATCCGGCCACCCATTGCCAGGATGCGGGGTTGGATGCCGGATCGGCATCCACCAGCGTATCCCAAAACCATTCTTCCCCCCATTGCCAGGGGATCAGCAAGTCCTTGATTAAAAAGGATGCTGCGATCATGCGTACCCGGTTGTGCATCCAGCCGGTGGCCCATAATTCCCGCATGCCCGCATCGACGATGGGATAGCCGGTGCGACCGCGTTGCCAACGGGCCAGCCCATCGTGGTCATCCCGCCAGGGAAAGCGGGTGAATTCCGGGCGCAGCGGGGTTTTGTGCAAATGCGGGTGGCCCATCAGCAGGTGATGGGAAAATTCCCGCCATCCCACTTCCTTCAGAAAGACCTGGGCGCCTTCGGTGGCGGGGCGGGTGTGGACGGCCCGCCAGATTTGCCGTGGGCTGATTTCCCCCCAGGCCAGATGGGCAGACAGGCGCGATGTGGCAGGCCGTCCCCGCAACCCATTGCCGGGCAGGTCGCGATTGCGATGATAGTCATCGGCATCGCGATCAAGAAAGCCGGTCAGCCGGGTCATGGCCCCGGCTTCGCCCGGCTGCCAATGGCGGGGCAGGTCGGTCCACCATTTGATGGTGGGCAGCAGGCCCAGTGCGTCCACATTCCCGGTGTGGGGCCATTGCGTCGGCGCAGGCCACGGGCCGGTGGGGGCGGGCAGGGGCGGGGCCACATGCTGGCCCAGGCCATGGCGCCAGAACGGGGTGAAAACCTGGAACGGTCCGCCGGTCTTGGTGCGCATGGCCGATGGGGTGAACAGCAGGTCAGGGCCAAGGGCGCGGCCATCCACCCCCATCGCGTCCAGCCGCGACCGCAATTCGGCGTCCTGCCTGACTTGATCCGGGTGGGTGCTGGTGGTCCATATCACCATGCCCGCACCGGTTTCCGCCGCCAGGGTCAGCAGGGTGGATACGTCCTCTCCCTGGCGCAGGATCAGCCGCCCACCCAGGGCGTCCAGCGACCGGGACAGGCTGCCCAGGCTGTGATGCAGCCACCACCGGCTGGCTTCGCCCAGGGGGCGGGGCATGGCGGGGTTCAGTATGAAAACCGGAATGACGGGCACACCCTGGTCCAGGGCATGGGTCAAGGCCGGGTGGTCGGCCAAACGCAAATCGCGGGTGAAGCGCAGCAGGACCGGGCGGGGAGACGTCATGATGGGGCCTGGCTATCCGGGGGCGGCGATGGGGGAGGCAAAGCCGCCAGGGCGGCACGGGTTTTGGTGACCACCCGGCCATCGGCCAGGGCCAGTACATGAAAGGGACGGCGGAACAGCCCCAGAAAGGCGGGGCCCATCACATCATGGCCCGTCGCCTTGGCCCCACTTCCCCAGGCGGGCAGGAACAGGCGGCGGCCGTCACAGGCATAGCACGGCCAAATCCGCCCATCGCCCAGCCGGGCCAGCGGATTGGGGCGGGCCAGAATTTCGCCGGGCAGGGATGGGCCACCCACGGCCACCCCCAGGCGAAAGGTCAGCCCGCCTTGCTTGATGGTTTGGCCATCGCCCAGCCAATCCCATTGGCTTTGACTGATCATTTTATCCAGCTCGGTCCGCTCCCGGCGGGGCAGGGCATCCGCCGCCATCATGGATGACAGGGATGTCCCCATCCAGATCATCCGCGACGGTCGCCGCCGCGCCATGAGACGGGAAAGCTGACGGACCAGCAAGGCGGCCTGTTCCGGCGCGTCGCGTCCGGCCTGGGCCGGATCTGGCAACGGGTCGGCCACGGCCAGCAAGCGGGCCTGCGGCCAGACCAGCGCGCCGGTTTCATCGGGCAGCAGGTGAATGCCGTTCAGCAGCATGATGGGGCGCCGGGGATCAGGCGCAAAGCTGCCGCAATTGTCCCACCATGTCGTCCAGCGCCTGTTGGTCGTAAGCCTTGGGCGGCACCACGCCGAAAACCGGGCGCGGCCATGCCTGGTCGCTGTTGAAGCGGGCGATGACGTGCACATGCAGTTGCGGCACCACATTGCCCAGGGCAGCCACGTTCATTTTTCCCGCCTGGGTGTGATTTTGCAGGCGACGGGAAATTTCGGCGGTTTCTTCCATCAGGATTTGGCGGTCGGTGGCATCCAATTCGTGAATCTCGCTGACGCCATGGCGGCGGGGAACCAGAACTAGCCAAGGATAGTTGCAGTCGTTCATCAGCAAAATCCGGCACAATGGCCAATCGGTGACCAAAATGGTATCGGCAGCCAATTTTTCATGCAGGACGAACATGATGTACCTCTTTGTCACAAGATGACGGTTGTTGCCAATACGGGCGTTGTTGCCTGTGCGGGGGTTTCGGGGTATGACCGGTTCCGACTTAAATCCCTGAGAGCCGAGTCAGTCAATGCGCCGCCGCCGTTCCAAAAACCGCGATGAACCTAATTCCGCTTCCCTGGCATACACCAGCTTGGCCCGTTTTGTCCTGGGTCTGGTGCTGATTTGTGGTCTGGGCGAAGTGGCCGCAGGCTTCGCCATGGACAAGATCCGCAGCAATCCGGCCAATCAGCCCCCGGTTCTGTCGGATGAGGATATCGCCCGGCTGTATGACAGCACTGACCGCACGTCGATCACTCTTTATCGCCGGGTGATGAAGGAAGGGGCCGATTTGCCCCAGGCCGTCTATACCCCCTTTGTGGAATATGGCTTGCCGTCGGTGACCGGAACCTATTTCCATGTCAGCCCCCAGGGATTCCGCCGGGGTGCGGCCGATCAATCCCTGTCGGCGCCGGGGCAGAAGGTGTTCGTGTTCGGCGGCTCCACCACCTTCGGCATGGGGGTGCCCGACCAGCAGACCATCCCCGCTTTCCTGCAACAAGTGCTGGACGGTGCGGGCAAGACCGCCCAGGTGTTCAATTTCGGCGCGCCATCGTGGTTTTCCACCCAGGAACGCATCGGGCTGGAACGGTTCCTGACCGCCGGGATCAAGCCGGACGTGGCGGTGTTCATTGACGGGCTGGGTGATTTCCAATCCTGCGATGTGCCCGACCGCAGCGCCTGGAGCGACCGGCTGGCCCTGACCACCGCCTTGGATGCCCAGGTGCCGTTTTGGACCGAATTGGCCCAGCGTTCCAATCTGTTGGCCTTTGGCAATTGGCTGATCGGCGGCGATACCCCGGCGGAAGCCCCCGATCGGGCCATGGCCTGTTCGTCCGATGCCGATGTGGGCCGGGTCATCGCCCGGCTGGACACCAACCGCCGTATTATCTCGGCCCTGGCTGAACGGCTGGGGATCAAGGCGGTGTTCGTTCAGCAGCCGGTGCCCACCTACCACTATGACAATGCCAAGCGTCCGGTGCCGGTGCGCAGCGACATGCTGGGCCACCACCTGAATTCGGCCAAGGGATATCCCCGGATGGCGGAAATGCGGGCGGCGGGCACGTTGATGGACCGTGATCTGTTGTGGCTGGCGGAATTGGAACCGGCGGAAGCCAACGCCTATGTGGACACCGTCCATTACAGCCCGGCTTTCAACCGGCTGATCGCCGAAGCCATTGGCCGTCATATCCTTGATAATTCCCTGTTGCCGTGACCCAGCGTAATTCCTGGCTGCTGATTCTGGCTCTGGCCCCGCTGATCTGGGCGGGCAACGCCCTGGTGGGCCGGGCCAGTGTCGGGGTGATTTCCCCCCTGGCGCTCAGCTTTTGGCGCTGGGTGCTGGCCCTGGCTTTGCTGCTGCCGTTCACCATCCGCGATATCCGCGCCCAATGGCCGCTGATCCGGCGCAATTGGTGGCGGTTATGGCTGTTGGGGGTGTTCAGCGTCACCATATACAACACCTTTTTGTATATGGCGGTGGAAACCACCACAGCCATCAACGCCACGCTGGTGGGCGTCTCCATGCCGTTGATGATGCTGCTTTTGTCGCGGCTATGGCTGGGCGATGCCATCCGTCCGCGTCAATTGGCGGGCATTATCGTGTCTGCGGTGGGGTTGGTGGTGGTGGTCACGCGGGGCGATCCGTCGCGATTACTGCAATTGGGGCAGTCGGTGGGCGATGGGCTGATGCTGCTGGCCACCCTGTCCTGGGCGGTGTACAGCGTCATGCTGAAGCGCTTTGCCCTGCCGCTGCGGGGCAACACCTTGCTGTGCCTGTTGATCATGGCTGGGCTGGTGCTGCTGGTCCCCGCCTATGGGGTACAGCTATGGCTGGCGGCCCCCACCCAATGGGTAATGCCATCCTGGCCGGTCTTGGGGGCCATTGTCTATACGGCGGTGCTGGCATCGTTGCTGGCGTATTCGGTCTGGAACCGCGGGGTTGCGGTTTTGGGGGCGCCGACCGCTGGGCAATACAGTTATCTGATACCGGTCTTTACCGCGATCCTGGCGATTGTTCTGTTGGGTGAACAGTTGCAATGGTTTCATGGTGCTGGCGGGATACTGATTTTCGCGGGCATTGCCCTGGCTACGATCAGGGGGCGGCGCTGATCGGTGTTTTCCGTATTTTCCCTGTAATACCGGTCACCAGCCGCCATTGCGCCCGCCCGGCGAGGGACAATACAAACCACTCAATTCATTGGGCAGTTGGTATAAAACGAGTTGCAATCCAGGCTTGCGATGGAACCGGTTGCATGGAAGCCCCGGCCCCCGCACAATGCTGCGCAACCAAGGAAGGATTGGCCCCCAAAGGGTGGCCGGGTAACAGGCGGGAGGCATGATGGCTCTGCCCATGGGCGGCGATACGACGGGTGAAGCGACCCCGTTCGATTGGACGAAAGCACGCGATGAACTGCTGACCGGCATGCCCGGTGGCGGGATCAATCTGGCGTATGAGGCGGTGGACCGCCATGTGGCCCAGGGACAGGGCGAGCGTCTGGCGCTGGTCTGCCTGGGGCGGCGCTATGAACGGCGCAAGATTACCTATGCCCAATTGGCCGATTGGTCGTCGCGCCTGTCCAGTGTGCTGGCGGGCCTGGGGGTGCGCGCTGGCGAGCCGGTGGCGGTGCTGTTGGGCCGGGTGGGCGAATTGTATGTGTCCGCCCTGGGGGCGTGGAAAGCCGGGGCGGTGTTCTGTCCGCTTTTTTCGTCCTTTGGTCCGGGGCCGTTGAAATCGCGGCTGGAACTGTCCCGCGCCCGTGTGCTGATCGCGTCCGAATCCCTGTATCTGCGCAAGGTCGCCCCCCTGCGGGCCAGCATGCCCGGATTGCAGCATGTGCTTTTGGTCGGGGATGACGGCAACCCGCCGGGCACCCATGCCGGTTGTCTGGACTTCCAGGCGGTGGTGGATGCGGCCCAGCCCGCTCCGGTGGCCAATACCATCGAGCGCAGCCCCGCTTTCGTCCATTTCACCAGCGGCACCACCGGTACGCCAAAGGGGGCGTTGCACGGCCACGGGTCGGTGCTGGCCTATGCGGTGACCGGGCAAAAGGTGTTCAATCTGGTGCCCGACGATATTTATTGGTGCACCGCCGATCCGGGCTGGATCACCAACACGGCCTATACTCTGATCGTGCCCCTGGTGGCCGGCTGCACGTCGGTGGTGGACGAAGCCGAATTCGATCCCCGGCGCTGGTATGGCATCTTGAAGGATGAAAAGGTGACGGTGTGGTACACCACTCCCACCAATATCCGTATGATGATGCGCTTTGGCGCAGCCCTGGCCCGTATCTACCGGGAAAATTCCCTGCGCTTGGCTGCCAGCGTGGGCGAACCGTTAAACGGCGATGCGGTGGCCTGGGGGGAAAAGGCGCTGGGCGCTCCCTTCCTGGATACGTGGTGGCAGACCGAAACCGGCGCCATCGCCATTGCCAATCTGCCCGGTCAGACCCGGCCCGGCAGTATGGGGCGGCCCCTGCCGGGTGTGGAAACCATGGTGGTTAAACGCGATCTGTCTAAGATCAGCGTGGTGGAAGACCCCGATCAGGTGGGGGAACTGGCCATCAAAAGCGATTTCCCATCCCTGTTCACCGGCTATGTGGATGATCCGGGACGGTATAAATCCGCCTTTGCCGATGGCTGGTTCCTGACCGGCGATCTGGTCCGGCGCGACGCCGACGGATATTATTGGTTCGTTGGCCGATCCGATGACATGATCAAATCAGCCAGTCATACCATTGGGCCGTTTGAAATCGAAGGCACGTTGATGAGCCACCCAGCTATCGCCGAAATCGGCGTGGTGGGCGTGCCCGATCCGCTGTTGCGGGAAATTCCCGTGGCGTTCGTGTCCCCCAACCCTGGTTTCGAACCGGGTGAGGCATTGCGCAACGAATTGCTGGCTTTTGCCCGGCATGAATTGGGATCGGCCATGGCCCCCCGTGATCTGCATTTCATCGAGTCCATGCCGAAGACCACCACGGGGAAAATCCTGCGGCGGGCTTTGAAAAATCAGGTCTTGGATGTGGATCGTGACGATCGGTCCGCCGTGACCGGCCATCTGGATGATGAGTAATGTCGGCCACCCTTTGAATTGATGGGGTGGACGGCCCCTGCTCATCGGCGTCGCAATGCGCCAAGATGGTGGTTGTCGAAACACACCATTCGAGGGGGCCGTCCATGACCGAGATTAGCACGATTGGGTTGG
>JAYSBF010000044.1:0-26745 GCA_041915545.1 Magnetospirillum sp.
TCGCGTAGGTCCTGGGAAAGAGATTTCGGCATACAGGCTGGCCTCCGTCTCCAGCCTGTATCTTGAATCAGATTTCACACCTCATGGGAATCCCTAACCGATTCCGGCAGAGCGAAAAGTGCTCTAATCGAGGCATCAGATTTTGGTTGGGTGTTTGACGCCTTTTCGTCGATACCGGTTTTGAATGATGTAAACCCAAGGGTTTTAAGGGCGCTAATAGCCCGCTCTTATGATTTGGTGCGCCATGATATACCAAAGATTCCAGTTAACGTTGACTTCAAAATGTTGACGGAATCTGTATCAAGCTCAAACTCGTTCGCAAAGTTATTTGGTATTGCGAATGTAGATGATTATAGCCTCGCCGCCGCTCAACATCCGTTGAGCGCAACTCAACTCGGGAAGTTACTCGGCGGGAGTGGCTGGCATACCGCAAATGCGCTACTTGATAAATTAAAAGCGGAGTCTGGATTTGATATTAAATCATCTGATAACAGATATCATCGATCCGAATTGGTAAATACTAGCAGGTTTCACAAATATTCTCATGATTGTCTGGATTTGCTTAAAAAAATAAGAGATGGGGAGGCCTTTGAGGTGGCCCTTGGCCCGCAGGCAAAGGGAGGGTAGTCCGAGCTATCTCAAAAATGAGGGGCTGGCCGGTTGTGCACACCGACCAGCCCCGCCCCGTCAAAAGGAAGGATCGTGAGAGGGTGTATCGCGTTCGGCGATACGCTCGCTCAGCCACGCATCCACCTCAGCCAACACCCATGCGACCCGACCCGGCCCGAGATTTACCCGCTTGGGAAATTTCCCCGCCGCTTCCAATCGCCCGATGTGCTGGGGCGTGTACGGGATGCCGCAAACGCTCTTCAGCTCCTTTTTCGACACGAGCCGCTTTTCGTACTGAAACATCGGATTTCTCTCTTTCGGGAGGCATCGCGATGCCTCGGTGAAAAGCCGCACCGGTAGGCTTACCGAAGGTAGCGTCAACGTCCGTGTGAGTCGAGGGGAGGGGAAACCGGGCGGGGTGTGTTCCGAAAAATTCAGAGATTTTTCGCCATGTGCCCCGGCTTGATTTTGTGCCCCCGTTTGTGCCCCGGAGGTGGGGAAGGGGTGCCGTAAGTCTTCGGCAAGGGTGCGCAAAGGCAACAAAAAACCCTGACAAGTCGTTGACCTATCAGGGTTTTTGTTTCTCGCACTTTGGTAGCGGGAGAGGGACTTGAACCCCCGACCCCAGGATTATGATTCCCGTGCTCTAACCAGCTGAGCTACCCCGCCTTACCGCGCGAGAGGCCGTCTGTATAAGGGGTTCCATGGCGGCTGTCAACACATGATCATACGTTTTTTCCCATCATGCCAGACATCCGTGGGACGGGCCTTATACCATATCCCGGTGATCGGAACCGATCACCGGGATATGGTATTATTTCGCGGTGGCGGGGATTTCGCGCGGGCTGACCGGCAGGGTGAACAGGAAGGTGCTGCCCTGTCCGGGGCCGGGGGATTCCGCCCAGATGCGGCCATGATGGCGTTCCAGGATGCGGCGGCACAAGGCCAGCCCCACCCCCGACCCTTCATATTCGCCCCGAGGCTGAAGCCGCTGGAAAACCTGGAACAGGCGGTCAGCATGAGTCATGTCGATACCGATGCCATCATCGGCCACCGAAATCCGCCATTGATCACCATCCATTTTGGCCTGGATGGTGATATGGGGGTGCACGTCCTTTTGATGGTATTTCAGCGCGTTCCCCACCAGATTTTGGAAGACCCGCATCAACTGGCTGGGATCCCCCATCACCACCGGCAGAGCCATGGCATCAATGACCGCGCCATTTTCGGCAATGGATGGGGACAGATTGCTCAGGGCTTCGGCCAGCACGTCATCCAGCCGGACTTGGGCGAATTGCGTTCCCCGGCGGTGAACGCGGGAATATTCCAACAGGTCGGTAATCATCCGGGACATGCGTTGGGCGCCATCCACGGCAAAGCCGATGAATTCCTGGGCGTCCTGATCCAATTGCCCCCGATAGCGCCGTTCCAGCAGGGTCAAATAGCTGGACACCATCCGCAACGGTTCTTGCAGATCGTGGGACACCGCATAGGAAAACTGCTCCAGATCGCGGTTGGAACGGCCCAATTCCTCTTCCAACCGCTTTCTTTGGGTGATGTCCAACACGCTGGTCAGCACCAGATCTTCGCCTTGCAGGCTGACCGCAACCGCCGACAGCAAGGCGATAAAGCTTTGCCCATCCCCTTGTTTCAAGGTCGCTTCCATATTACGCACCTGCCCGGTCTGAGCCAGGGTGGAAATCATCAGGTCGCGCTGGGCGACATCGGCCCAAAAATCGACCGCGCTTTGGTGCAGCCAGTCATTATGGCCCACATGAAAGGTTTCTTCGGCAACCCCGTTGGCATAGATCACGGCGGCATCGGCCTGCCGGGTCAGAATCAGCGCCAATGGCGAGATATCGACGATCCGGCGGAAGCGTTCTTCGCTTTCCCGCAAGGCGGCCAGGGATTCGTGCAATTCCTCGGTCCGTTCGCGCACCGCCTGGGCCAAGGCGTCCACATGGGCGCGTTCGGCATCCAGCATTTGTTCGGTCACCAACCGCCGCCGACGTTCCGAGCGTTGCAGATGATAAGCCATCAGAACGATCACCGAGATGAACACCACCTGAAGGCTGCCATGCACCAGCAACTCACGGTACCACGCCTCCAGAACCGATTGGCGGGTGATCCCCACCGCCACCACCACCGGGTAATTCGGAACAGGGGTAAAGCCGACAATACGGTCCACCCCATCGGCGAAGCTGGTCGCCCGCTCTGAAGTCCCGGCCCCTTGGGCCTGATGATAGGCCTGGTAAAGATCGCTATGGACAATGCTGGCGCCGATAAAGCGTTCGTCGCGGGGCTGACGGGCGAACAACACCCCCTCAGGACTGAACGCCGCCGCCGCCGCCCCGCGCTGCGGCAAAACCGACGTCAGCGCCTGATCAATAAAGTCGGTCCGCAGCAGCAAGGCCGCCATGCCGCGAAAGCGCAAATCCGGCGACAAGACCGGACGGGACAATACCGTTACCGGCTGTCGGCTTTGCTGATCAATCCGGGGGGGAGCGACGAACATGCGCCGTTCGCGCCAATGCTCGCTTTGAAATGCGAAAGAAGCATGAATGGGAAAATCCGGCTGAATGCCCGCCCCCAGGACGATCCCGTCCCCCTCCATCTGCCCCCGAGCCAGTTGCACCACCCGGCCATCCGCATCGACGATAGCAATTTCATCCAGCCCGGCCATCCCGAACAGGCGCCGCCCCAACCCGCCGGACAAGCGGGGCGATCCGCTGTCATTGACCGAGCCGATCTGCACCGACACATCCCCCAACATGACGTCGATGCTGTAGAGCGCCCCGCTGAGACGATGCGCGGCGGCGTTTGACAAGGATGCGGCCAATTGCTTAGCCGCATCCACATGAGCGGTCAGGCTGGTACTGAGCTGCCACGCGGATGCCGAGCTGCCGACTGCGGCCAAAAATGCCGCCACCAGCCATATTTTTATATCATTCCCGGATTGCATTGCGCGCGCCCTGCTCGACTTCCACGTTTAGTGTCGCAGGACTTATTTGGTCAGGCAAGGACTCTGCTGAAAAATGTAGAGCCTTTCCTGTCACACGCAATAATTTTTATGTGCCGCTTATCTATGCTCGGCTTTAACCGCGCCGCCGCTCGATTTCAATTCCGACCGCATCAACTTCCTGATAGATGTCCGGCTTCTCGACGCGAACACGCACAGATTGCACACGCGAATCCGACAGGCATAAGGCTGCGATTTTTTCTGCCGCAGTCTCTACTAAATTTATGTGACCGCGCGCTAACAGATCCTTGATCCCGGAAATCACATCTTCATAAGACAGCACATTGGCGATGTCGTCGCATAACGGTCCGGCAGTTTCCAGCACCGCCATCTCCACGTTGACGCGCACCCGCTGCCGGGCGTCCCGTTCATGCGGATGCACCCCTATGAAGCACAAGACCACCAGATCGCGCACCAGCATGCGGTAGACCCGGGGCGCCTCCGGCATGACCGGCATGATCTCTTCCTTCTTCCAAAACTCACCCTGGCTGACCACAGGCTGAGCATACGCATCAATCCCCATTCAGATCACCATCCAGAACCACGACATCATCATCATCATCAGGTAGGTCCGCCAACAATCCGGCCACACTGGTTCCCAAAACCGGATGTGACATCCCGCCCGCCACATCCGCCAACGGCGCCAGGGCAAAACGGCGTTCATGCAAACGGGGATGGGGGATAGTCAGATGGTCGCCCATATCCAGCACCAAGCCATCGTAAAAAAGGATATCCAGATCAATCAGCCGGGGACCATAACGGACCGAAGCAACCCGGCCCAACCGGTCTTCCAATGCCTTCAGCCGCCCCAGCAAATCAAGCGGGGCCAAGCTGGTTTCCATCCGGGCCGCCATGTTCAGAAAGGCCGGTTGGTCGCAGACATATTGCGGCTTGGTTTCGTACAGTCGGGACAGCGCACCCACGGTCCCCATTTCGGCCAAGGCGGCGATGGCCGAGCGCAAGTTGGCACGGCGATCGCCCAGATTAGTGCCCAGCCCAAGAAAAACAGTCGGCATTGCCCCGGCCAAGTTCGATAAAAAGGCGGCAACAATCCCGCACTTCGCCCCGCAAGGCAAGTGCGGCGGCGGAAAAAGCAGCAAAATGCCCGTATCTATCCGATAATCACGGACAAAACCGCGCCGTCAGGCCGCACCGGCCCCCGCCGCCCAACCCGAAGACATGGAAATACGGACAGCCTGTGCGCGATTGGCGGCGCCAATCTTGCGATAGACATTGCGCAAATGCACCTTGATGGTGATTTCCTGCAAATCCAGGGCGATGGCGATTTCCTTATTGGTCCGCCCTTCCACCAGCAGGGCCAGAATTTCCGCCTCGCGCCGCGACAATTTGTCGAAGGGCGCAGGAACGCCCGCCGGGCGAACCGTTACGGGAAGACTGGGAGAACCGCTGCCCGCTTCCTCGAAAAAAGTCGAGGATGGCAGGTATTTTTCGCCGGACAGAACCAGCCGCAGCGCGTTGACCATGGCCGTGCCGCTGACCGTCTTGGGAATGAACCCCGCAGCACCGGCCTGCACCGCAGCCACCACATGGTCGCGGCTGGAAAAGCCCGACACGATCACCACCGGAACATCCGGGCATTTGGCTTTCAGCGCTTCAAGCCCCTTCAGACCATCCATCCCCGGCATCATCAAATCCAACAGCACCAACCCAAGCCGCCGGGCATCACCAACAACGGACAAGGCTTCGTCCATATTAGCCGCATCCAGCACTTCGACATCGGTGCCCAATTCCAGCAGGAAGGGTTTCAGACCATCCCGTACCAGCTTATGGTCGTCAGCGACCAATATTTGCATGCGCCACGTCCTTCTGACCAGATCACCGCCATCTGGATTCGATCTATCACAGCCATACCACGACTGAGCATCAAAGGGAACGACCGATCCCCCGGACTGCCACGGCATCGGATATAGATGACCCTATATTTTACGCACAACTCGGGCTGGATGGGCGAAAAAATCGCGGGGCACATCCACTATGATACCCGTTTCAGAAAGTTCCGACCCAAGGTCGGAACTTTCCTTTGTACCAACTGGCCAATGACTTGAGCGGTTGCATTGTCCCTCGCCGGGCGGGCGCTTCCGCGCCCTTGGCCGCCGCCGCAATGGCGGCTGGGATTAATTTGTCCCTCGCCGGGCGGGCGCTTCCGCGCCCTTGGCCGCCGCCGCAATGGCGGCTGGGATTAGTTTGTCCCTCGCCGGGCGGGCGCCGCAATGGCGGCTGGGATTAGTTTGTCCCTCGCAGGCGCAAGCATCCGCCGACGTGGCTACGGAATTCCGCCCCCTCCGACGTCCAACACAGTCTGGCGTTCTTCCACAACAGGGCGCGGGGTCAGGAACAGTTCAGCCGTTCGATCACACCATGGCGCAGGCGGAACACCGCGTCTTGCGGGCTGTCACCGGCCAAAGCTGCATCGGGATCTTGCTCTGTATACAGGCCGCGCAGAATGCGCCCGGCCACGCCGTGGCTGATCACCACCAATTTTTCCCCGGCCTGGCGGTCGGCCAGCCAAGATGACAGACGGGTGGCCACCTGGGCGTGGGTTTCGCCACCGGGGCAGCGGAAATACCAGGCATCGGTTCCGGTGCCATGCAGGACATCCGGGGCCAGATCGGCCTTACGCTTGCCGGAATACAGTCCGGTTTCCACCTCGCGCAGGCGGGCATCTTGTTCCAGGGCCTCAAAGGACAGGCCCGCAGTTTCACACAAGATGGCGGTGGTTTGCAGGCAACGGGGTAACGGGCTGCTGATGACCCGCCACTCGCCATCGCCGCCGGTCAAGGCGGCGATGGCCCGGCCATAGGCACGGGCTTGGTCGATGCCGGTCAGGGTCAGGGGCGAATCGCCCTGACCCTGAATACGCTTCTGGCGATTCCAATGGGTTTCGCCATGACGCAACAGCAGGATATGGGCCATGATCAGCCGCGCAACTGCCCGCCGGTGGCCTTGGTCACCGCATCCACGATTTTTTTGCCCACAGCCTCGATTTCCTCGTCCGTCAGGGTTTTTTCCGTGGGTTGCAAGGTCACGCCCAAAGCCAGGGACTTTTTGCCTTCGCCCACATGGGGACCTTCGTACAGATCGAAGATGGTGGCGTCGGTAATCAGCACCTTATCGGCGTTGCGGGCGGCACGTAGCACTTGATCGGCGCTGACGGTGCTGTCCACCACAAAGGCAAAATCCCGTTCCAACGGCTGGAATGCCGCCAGTTTCAGGGCGGGCTTGGCCTTGGTCGCCTTGGCCTTTTGCGGCGGCAGGGCTTCCAGGAACAGTTCAAAGGCGACCACCGGCCCCTTGACCCCCAGGGCGGCCAGAGTGGCCGGATGGATTTCACCGAAATAGGCCACCGGCTTGTTGCCCAAGCGCAAAACCCCCGACCGGCCGGGATGATACCAGGACGGAGTTTCCGTGGCGGTCTGGAACGAATCCGGGTTGCCGCCCGCCGCCACGATGGCGGCCAGCAAATCGGCCTTGGCGTCGAACACGTCCACCGGACGGGGCTTGTCCGCCCAATGACGCGGAACCATGCGGCCCGCCCGCAGACCGGCGGCCACGGCGCGTTGCTGTCCGGGTTCCGGCCCGTCGAATTGGGCGCCCAATTCGAACAACCCCAGATCCTTGGCCCCGCGATCGGCATTGCGACCGGCTGCCGCCAGCAGATTGGGCAGCACGCTGGGGCGCATGCAATCCAGATCGGCGGAAATGGGATTGGCCAGCCGCATGTCATCGGCCCCGCCGCCGAACAGCTTGGCCTGTTGGGTGGGCAGGAACGACCAGGTGACGCATTCCACCAATCCGCGCCCGGCCAAGTGGCGACGCACAGCGGATGCCCGGCGCTGGCCGGGGGTCAGAACCGGCTTGGGCATGCTGGGGCGCGGCAGCGGAATATTGGGCAATTGGTCATAGCCGTTGATACGGATGACCTCTTCCACCAGATCGTGTTCGCCGTTGATGTCGCCGCGCCAGGATGGCGGCACCACCAGCAGGGCATCACCATGTTCGGCCACGGTGCAGCCCAGGGCACGCAAAATTTCTTCCTGGCGGGGGGTGGGGACGGTGACCCCGCCCAGTTCCGCCACCCGGTTGGGGCGCAGCACAATGGATTTGCGCCAATCGGGTTCGGTTCCGGCGCTGACCAGTTCCGATGCCTCGCCGCCACAAATCTCAAGGATCAGACGGGTGGCCACATGGGCGGCATCCACCAGGAAAGCGGGATCGACACCGCGTTCGAAGCGGAAGCGGGCATCAGACAGAATGTCCAGGCGCCGCCCGGTGGCGGCGGTGCGGATGGGGTCGAAATAGGCGACTTCCAGGAAAACATCGGTGGTGGCGTCGGAACAGCCCGATGCGTCATCCCCCATCACCCCGGCCAAGGCATGAGGACCGGCACCATCGGCGATCACGGTTTCGCTGCCATTCAGGGCATAGGTCTTGCCGTTCAACGCTGCCAGATTTTCGCCGGGCTGGGCCAGGCGGGCCACCAATTGACTGCCGCTGACCTTGGCCAGATCGAACACATGCAGCGGACGGCACAGATCGTGGGTGATGTAATTGGTGATGTCCACCAGGGCGGAAATGGGCCGCAGACCAATGGCGGTCAACCGGTTCTTCAGCCAATCGGGGCTGTCGCCATTCTTGACGCCACGGATGGTGCGCCCGACGAAGATCGGACAGGCGGCGGTGGCGTCGGCAGGGAAATCCAACCGCACCGCAAGCGGGCTTTTGAAGCCGCCGGGAACGGCGGACACATCCAACGGCTTCAGCACCCCCAGGCCGGACGCGGCCAGATCGCGGGCGATGCCGCGCACACCCAGGCAATCGGCCCGGTTGGGGGTGACGGAAATCTCGATCACCGGGTCCAGGCTGATGACGTCCAGCAATTTCGTGCCGACGGGAAGGGACGGGTCCAGTTCGGCGATGCCGTCATGGTCTTCGCCCAACCCCAATTCGCGCCAGGAACACATCATCCCCTGGCTTTCCACCCCGCGCACAGTGCCCTTTTTCAGCACGTCGCCGGTGACCGGGATGAAGGTGCCCGGCTGGGCCAGAATGACCTTTAATCCGGCCCGCGCATTGGGGGCGCCGCACACCACCTGAATGATGCCCGATCCGGTATCCACCTTGCACACCCGCAGGCGGTCGGCATTGGGATGCTGCTCGGCTTCCGCCACATGGGCGACGATAAAGCCGGACAGGCGGGCGGCGGGGTCATCCACCCCCTCCACTTCCAGGCCCAATTCGGTCAGGCGGGTTTCGATCTGCGCCAGGGTGGCATCGGTTTCCAGATGGCTTTTCAGCCAGGACAGGGTGAATTTCATCGGGTCAGCCCTCCAGACAGGGTGGGCACATCCTGGGCGGCGAAACCGTAATGTTTCAGCCAGCGGATGTCGGCGTCAAAGAAGGTACGAAGATCGGGAATGCCGTATTTCAGCATGGCCACACGTTCGATGCCCATGCCAAAGGCAAAGCCTTGATATTCATCGGGGTCGATATTGCAGGCGCGCAGCACGTTGGGGTGCACCATGCCGCAGCCCAGAATTTCCAGCCAGCCCTTGCCGGGGCCGATCTTCAGCGTGCCGCCATCGCGGGAACAGCCGATATCCACTTCCGCCGACGGCTCGGTGAAGGGGAAAAAGCTGGGACGGAAGCGCACCGGCACATCGTCCACTTCAAAGAAGGTGCGCACGAACTCAATCAAGGTGCCTTTCAGATGGCCCATATGAGTGGCCTTGTCGATCACCAGACCCTCGATCTGGTGGAACATGGGCGTATGGGTCATATCCGAATCGCAGCGATAGGTGCGGCCCGGCGCGATGATGCGGATGGGGGGCTTCTGGCTCAGCATGGTGCGGATCTGCACCGGGCTGGTATGGGTGCGCAGCAAATTGCGGCTGCCATCGGCCTTTTCACCGAAATAGAACGTGTCATGCATCTGCCGGGCGGGATGTTCCGCCGGGATGTTCAACGCGGTGAAATTGTGGAAATCGTCTTCGATGTCCGGGCCTTCGGCCACGGCGAACCCCATCTGGGCGAAGATGGCGATCAATTCATCCATCACCTGGGCAATGGGATGAATGCGGCCCTGGGTTTCGGGCCGGGGCGGCAAGGTGACATCCACCCGTTCGCGCGCCAGCTTTTCATCCAGCGCCTTGGCGTCCAAGGCGGCGCGCGCTTCGGCGATGGCCTGGGCCACCTGATCCTTGGCGGCATTCAGGGCGGCACCCGCGGTCTTGCGGGTTTCGGCATCCATCTTGCCCAAGGTCGCCATCAAAAGGGACAGGCTGCCCTTTTTCCCCAGGACGGCCACCCGCACCGCTTCCAGCGCATCCACGCTGTCGGCCTGGGCGATATCGGCCAGCGCCTGGGCGCGAATCTGTTCCAATTGATCCATGCTGCACCCCAAATGATGAGCCTTCGGGGAAATCCCCATTGTCCATGATGCGGACGCAAAAAGGGGCCGCCCATTGGGCGACCCCCCTTCATGCCATTGGCACCCCCACCCAAGGGCGGGGAGCTGACAAACCTTACTGGAGAGCCGCCTGAGCCTTTTCGACCAGCGCCTTGAAGGCTTCCGGTTCGCGGGCGGCGATATCGGCCAGCACCTTACGGTCCAGGGCGATACCGGCCTTCTTCAGGCCATCCATGAAGCGGGAATAGGGCACGCCATACTGACGGGTGCCGGCGTTGATGCGCTGAATCCACAGAGCGCGGAAATTGCGCTTCTTGGCCCGACGGTCACGATAGGCGTAACGCAGCGCCTTTTCGACCTTTTCGATGGCCACACGGAAACAGGTGCTGGCACGGCCGCGATAGCCCTTGGCCAGCTTCAAAATCTTACGGTGACGGGCGTGAGTGGTAACGCCCCGCTTAACGCGCGCCATTACTTAGCTCCATTCGGCAGGTAGTATTGCTTGACCTTTTCACCATCAGCCTTGAACAGGATGAAGGTACCCCGGGCCTGACGCTTCATGTCCTGGGGCTTGGCGGACAGGCAGTGGCGCTTGTTGGCCACGTTTCCCTTGACCTTGCCGGAGGCGGTGAGCTTGAACCGCTTCTTGGCGGCGCTCTTGGTCTTCATTTTGGGCATTTTCGCGATCCTTAACGGTTGCGGGTTTGCGAGTCTTCGGAGTGCCGGGGCATGCCCTTGATCAAGCCTCGGGCACTCGGGAACGGGGGTTATAGCGGCAAGCGCCCACCAATGCAAGCAAAGCCCGGAAAAACCTGCCTCCCCCACGCAGCCACGGGCGACGGCAACATCGGAACCCGTTGGATTTCATGGGAATTTGTCGCACACCGCCCACAGGCGCACACGGTGTGCGCTTTTTCCCTGTGTCGCCATTGGCAGATGTCCAAAGACGTGCAATAGTTTCAAAAAAGTCTGGGGGTGCCGACTTTATGACGTCCACGGGGGATTTCAACAGCTCGCGTGATCTGTACGTCGCTTTCGCCTTCGCCGCCGCCGACTTGCTGGTGGAAGTGGAAGCCGATGGCAAGATCGGATTTGCCGTGGGCGCGGCCATGTCCTTATGCGGGCGCCCGGCCCGGCTGGTGGGCGGACAGCCGCTGACCAATCTGTTCGTCCCCGAAGATCGGGAACGCATCCTGCGCGCCCTGGCCCGCATGGATGCGGGGGAGCGGGTGCGGCATCTGCTGCTGCACACGCCCAGCGAAGGCCCGGCGCGGCCCAAGCCGGTCACCATGGCCGGATACCGCCACCCCCACCGTGCCGGCGCCCGCTTGGTGGCCCTGACCCATGCGGCCATGCTGGATGTGCCGGCGGAAGATCACGATCCGGTCACCGGATTGCTGGCCGCCGATGATTTTTCCCAGCTTGCCCGCCGGATGCTGTCGGAATCCGCCGCCGAGGAGCCGGACGAATCCTATCAGCTCACCTTGGTCGAAATTCCGTCGGTGGAGCAGGTCCGCGCCCAGGTGGGGCCGGTGGCCGCCGATGAATTCATGTCCCAACTGGGCGGCAAGCTGCGCGCCTGTTCGGTGGGGGGTGACGCGGCCGGCGAATTGGGGGAAAACCGCTTCGGCATCATTCACACTCCGTCGGTCAGCGCCGATTCCATCGAGCATACTATCAGCGCCTTGGTGCAAAGCTTCATCCCGGCCCCGCCCGGCGACACGGTGCAAGCCACCTCGGTCGCCCTGGATTCCAATGACATCTCGTCGGAAGAGGCCGCCAACGCCCTGCTTTACACCCTGAAGGCGTTTTCCCAATCGGGGCCGGTGACCTTGCAGGATTTGGCCAGCGGCATGCGCCCCCGCCTGTCGGAAACCGTGGCGCAAATGCGCGAGATCAAGGCAGTGATCGACGGGGGCGAATTTGAATTGGTGTTCCAACCCATCGTCGATCTTTGGACCGACGTGGTGCACCATTTTGAATGCCTGGTCCGCTTTCCGGGCCGCGATTCCCCATTCGAAACAGTCACTTTCGCCGAAAATGTCGGCATTGTCGGCGGGCTGGATCTGGCCATCGTCAACCGGGCGGTGGATTTCATGCGTTCGCCCCAGGGCAAGCATGATTCCTTGCGCTTCGCCGTCAATCTGTCGGGGCGATCACTATCCCATCCCCCGACCGCCCGCGCCTTGCTTAACCTCGCCGAAAGCGCGTTCGATCTGCGCGGGCGGCTGATGTTCGAACTGACAGAATCCGCCGAAGTGGACGATTTGCCCGCAGTCAATGGCGTGCTGCAATCCCTGCGCCGCCAGGGCTTTCCCGTCTGCCTGGATGATTTCGGCGCGGGCGCCGCCGCCTTCCATTATCTGCGGGCGCTTCAGGTGGATCATGTCAAGATCGACGGCGCCTATATCCGTGAAATCACCGCCCGGCGCGACAGCTCGCCCTTTCTGCGGGCCATCGCCAGCCTGTGCAATGAAATGAAGGTGGGCACCATCGCCGAATATGTGGAAACCACCGAAACCGCCAACTTGCTGAAGCTGCTGCGGGTCCGTTTCGGCCAGGGTTATCTGTACGGTCGCCCCACCGCCCCCCGGTCCACCCCATCGGCGCCATTGCGCGGCTGGGCCACCGATAATCTGACATGGCAAAATGGCCTGCTGGTTTACCGGCCGTCTGGTGGCTGACAGCGCTGTCGTTTTCCGCTAAAGCAGGGGGTATGACTACCGCCCCCGCCATGCATGGCGATATTCCGGCCGATGGCTGGATTGATCGCTACCTGCCCGCCGCCTTGCGCCCTCATGCCCGGCTGATGCGCCTGGACCGCCCCATTGGAACGTGGTTGCTGCTGCTGCCGTGCTGGTGGTCCTTGGCTTTGGCCGCACCGGGGTGGCCCGATTGGTGGCTGTTCATCCTGTTCGCCATCGGGGCCGTGGTCATGCGCGGCGCCGGCTGCACCATCAACGACATCGCCGACCGCGATTTCGATGCCAAGGTGGCGCGGACCGCCCGCCGCCCCATTCCATCGGGCGAGATTTCGGTGCGGGGGGCATGGCTGTCACTGGCCACCCAACTGGCCGTGGGATTGCTGATCCTGCTGCAACTGAATGCCGCCGCCATCTGGGTGGGGGTCGTGTCGCTGGCCCTGGTCTTTCCCTATCCCCTGATGAAGCGGATCACCTATTGGCCCCAGGCTTGGCTGGGCCTGACCTTCAACTGGGGGGCCTTGCTGGGCTGGGCGGCGGTAGCCGGGGATTTGGGGGCGCCGGCCCTGGCCCTGTATGCTGGCGGCATCTTATGGACCCTGGGTTATGACACCATCTACGCCCATCAGGACAAGGAAGACGACGTTCTGGTCGGGGTCAAATCCACGGCCCTGCGCCTGGGGCGGGCCACACCGGCCTGGTTGATCGGTTTTTACAGCGGCGCCGTGCTGCTATTCGCCCTGGCGGGCTGGCTGGCGCATTTATCCTGGCCGTTTTACCTGCTGCTGACCCTGGGAGCGGGGCAATTATTCTGGCAAATCATTGATGGAAACATCGACGATTGGAAAGATTGCCTGATTAAATTTAAATCAAATCGATATTTCGGTCTGATTTTGGTTGCCGCGATCATCCTTGGCAAATCAATGTGACAGCATCATTTTGCAGGCGCGAATAACGAACACTTCGCACCTGCAAAAATAATGACATAATACTAATCGCAGATTTTACGGAAAGTGAGCAGTGCTATGATGGAAGTCGAACAATTGAGGCTCCTCATGGCGCAAGACCCGACACTCTTCATCCAGGAAGTGACAGAGGTTGCCCAGCCGCCCTGTTGCCCGGAAATCAGCCTGTGGATGGCCACGGAAGTCACCCCCCTGTGGGAAGCCACCGAAGCGTGCCTGCTGCGTGTCAATCTGCCGCCGCCTTACTGGGCCTTTTGCTGGGCTGGCGGACAGGCCCTGACCCGCTTTGTTCTGGACAATCCCCATCTGGTCCAGGGCAAACGGGTGTTGGATTTCGCCGCCGGATCGGGGGCTTCGGCCATCGCTGCGGCGCAACGCGGGGCCGCGACCGTGCTGGCCGCCGATATCGACCCCCTGGCCCGGTCCGTCATTCCCATGAATGCCCGGCTGAACGGCGTGCAGGTGGACGTGGCCGATGATGTGGTGGGGCAGGAATGCCAGTGGGATGTGGTGGTGGCGGGGGACGTCTGTTACGAAGGCCCCATGACCCGGCACATTTTCCCCTGGCTGCAATCCCTGGCCGCCGCCGGGGCCACGGTGATCATGGCCGATCCCGGTCGCGCCTATCTTCCACGGGGGGGATTGCGCGAATTGGCCCGCTATACGGTATCCACCAGCCTGGAACTGGAAGACCGCACCCAGCGCGAGGTGCTGGTCTATCAGGTCAACTGATCCCGGTTCCATGAATTTCCGACTTGCGGAACCGGTATAATCCCCGCCGCGGTTTATTTTGTCCCTCGCCGGGCGCGGCCATACGGCCGCTTGGCCGCCGCCGCAATGGCGGCAAAACCAACGGCCGTAAGTCAGAACTTACGGCCGTTGGTATAAGCCCGTGCGGCGTTTGAGCGTCCCCAACGGGGCGCCGACAGGCAAGAATCAGAGCGGATTTCGATTGATCGAAATCCGCTCTATGACGGCAGCCTGATCCGGGCACGCAATCCCCCCAGCGGGCTGTCTTCCAACAGCACGTCACCGCCATGGCCGCGGGCGATGTCACGGGCAATGGTCAGGCCCAGCCCCACACCACCCGTAGCGGCGTTGCGGGATGTTTCCAGGCGGTGAAACGGCTTGAACACCTCGTCCCGCCGGTCGGCGGGAATGCCGGGACCGTCATCATCGACGATGATGTCGATGCCGTCGGGACGCCGCCCGGCCCGCACCCAGACATGGCTGGCATAGCGGGCGGCGTTGCCGATCAGATTGGACAAAGCCCGCGTCAACGCATGGGGGCGCAGGATCAGCATCAACCGCCCTTCCACATGCAAATCAATCTGCCGCCCCTCCCGGCGGAAGCGGCCCACCACCTCGTCCAGCAACACCCCCAGATCGGTGGACACCGGCTTTTCACTGCCTTCACCACGGGCAAAAGCCAGATAGCCTTCGACCATCCGCTCCATCTCCGCCACATCTTCCAGCAAATCCCCCCCGCCATCCACATCCCCCATCAACGCCAATTGCAGCTTCATCCGGGTCAGGGGCGTACGCAGATCGTGGGACACCCCGGCCAGCATTTCGGTCCGCTGCTGGATCTGGCGTTTCAGCCGGTCGCGCATGACGTTGAAGGCTTGGGCCGCCTGGCGGACTTCGGTGGCGCCTTCGGGTTTGAAATTGGGGACATCCTGACCCTTGCCGAACCGGTCCACCGCCACGGCCAGTTTGCGGACGCTGCGAACCTGATTGCGCATGAAGATCGTGGCGATCCCCAGCAGCAGCATGGACGTCCCCACCATCCACAGCATGAAAATATAGGTGGTGGAACTGAACAGACGTTTGCGCGGAACCTCGATTTCCAACAGCCCGTCGGATAATTGCACCCGCACCAGAATTTCCCGGTCCTGCGACGCGCTGTCTAATTGAAAGGGCCGCTGCACCCGCTGCTGCATGGAATCGCTGAATGCCTGATCCAACAACCCCACCGGATCACCCTGGGGAACATTGGGCAGAATGCCGCCTTCGATGAAGCGCATATCCAAATCCATGGATGTCTGCGCGATACGCAGCACCGCCAATTGACTGTCCGGGTCGGGAAAAGCCCGCAATGCCTCGATGGTGGCGGAAATGTCCCCCGCCAGGGACCAGGCCAGCCGCTTCGCCACCGTGTCCCAATGGGTGGCGTAAAAAATGTAAGCGGACACCAATTGCACCACGATCAACGGGGTGACGATGATCAGCAAGGACCGGCCCAGCAATCCGTGGGGCAACAGGTCCTTCACCCACTGGGCGGCGGCTTTCATGTCAATCCGGCCTTAGCATATAGCCCATGCCCCTGACGGTCTGAAGATAACGCGGCATCCGGGGATCATCTTCCAATTTCTTGCGCAGCCGGGTCACCTGCACGTCCACCGCACGGGCATTGGCCGCATTGCCGGTTTCCGCCGCCAGATCGTCACGGGACACCGCCTCGCCCGGCTTATCCGCCAAAATCCGCATCAGATCCCGTTCCGCCGTGGTCAGATGCACCATTTCCTCGCCCTTGCGCAATTCGCACCGGGACAGATCCCAACAAAATTCGCCCAAGCTCAGGATCGGGGCCGCATCCTCGACCTTGGGCGCCCGACGCAGAATGGATGCCAGACGCAACAGCAACTCGCGGGGTTCGAACGGCTTGGCCAAATAATCGTCGGCCCCGGCTTCCAACCCGCCGATCCGGTCCTCGACCTCGCCCATGGCGGTCAACAGCAAGATGGGGATATGCCCCTGGCTGCGCAAGGACCGGGTCAGGCTCAACCCGTCCTCGCCCGGCATCATCACATCCAGCACCATGGCATCCACCGCCAGCACCCCCAACTTGGCCCGCGCGTCCTGGGCATCCTGCGCGGTGGTGACCAGATAACCGTTATCCGTCAGATACTTCCGTAACAATTCCCGCAACCTTGTATCATCATCCACAACCAGGATATGCGGCTTGTCGTCCATGATTAGGTCCTTCGGTTATATCCCTCGCCGGGCGGGGCCGCGATTGGGGAAGCGGCTGCGGTCGGCTTCGTCCACCAGTCCCAGCATGACCTTGCGATATCCTTCCACCGCTTCGGCCCCGGCCTCGCGATAGGCTTGGGCGATACGGGCGCGTTGCCGTTCCGTCAATTTGCGTTCGAATTCCATCCCATGCTCGGTCAGTTCCAGCAACCGTTGCCGCCGGTCGCGGCTGCCGGTGCGCTGAATGATGAAACCTTCTTCCACCAATTGGCCCAAAACGCGGGACAGGGATTGCTTGGTGATTTTCAGCGTTGCCAGCAAATCCGACACAGGCATGCCCGGATTGCGGCCGACAAAATAAATCACCCGATGATGAGCCCGGCCAAATCCGTGTTCCGCCAAAATGGCATCGGCTTCGGCGGTGAAATCGCGATACGCGAAAAACAAAAGCTCGATCCCCTGACGCAGTTCCTCCTCGCGCAGGAAAAGGGGATTGATGCCGGTTTTTACGTCAGCCATGTTGACTTATCTACCCAATAATGTTATCCATAGACACGATTAATGGTAATAAAATTACCAAACCTTGACCGTACTGGACATGATCATGGCTGCTGCTCCTCCCTTTGACGACCGCGACGGCTGGATTTGGCTTGACGGGGCCCTGGTGCCCTGGCGCGACGCCAAAATCCATGTTTTGACCCATGGCCTGCATTATGGCAGTTCGGTGTTCGAAGGCGAGCGTGTCTATAACGGCAAGGTGTTTAAATTATCCGACCATTCCCACCGTCTGGTGCGATCCGCTGAAATCCTGGGGATGGATATGCCCTATGGCGTGGATCAGATCGACGCCGCCACCATGGAAACCGTCCGGGCCAACGGCATTACCGATGGGTATGTGCGTCCGGTAGCTTGGCGGGGATCGGAAATGATGGGGGTGGCGGCCCAATCCACCCGCACCAGACTGGCCATCGCCGTGTGGACGTGGCCCAGCTATTTTTCGCCCGAAGCCCGGATGAAAGGCATCCGCCTGTCCATCAGCGACTGGCGCCGCCCCGACCCCCGCACCGCCCCCAGCCAAGCCAAGGCCGCCGGCCTTTACATGATTTGCACCATGAGTAAACACAAGGCCGAAGCTGATGGTTTTGACGATTGTCTTATGCTCGACTATCGCGGGCAGGTGGCGGAAGCGACCGGGGCCAATATTTTCTTTGTGATTGATGGTGCATTGCACACTCCGCTCCCGGATTGTTTCCTGGACGGAATTACCCGCCGCACCGTCATCGACCTGGCCCGCAAACGGGGGATGACGGTGGTGGAACGGGCGATTTTTCCGGCGGAAATTGGCCGTGCGTCTGAATGTTTCCTGACCGGAACCGCCGCCGAAATCACCCCGGTTTCGCAAATCGCTGGCTGTGCGTTTCGGCCTGGAACCGTCTCGGAGGCATTAATCTCTGATTATTCCAACTTGGTGAAACTGTAGAAACCTTGAAATAGTTCTAGGTCATCGCCACAAAGAAAGGCCGATGTTTCAAATCTCGGTCTTTCGTAATAGTCTATTCGTAATGGGCGTCATGCACAGGGGGGAGACAGTCTCTCTGCCCTGTGCCCAAGCGATGGGATATGTGGTGCGAGCCTGGAAAAACCTGCGGCTGTCCAGCCGGTTCATGATCATCATCGGCGTCGGGGTCATCGCTTTGGTGGCCAGCGTCGTGCTGGTCATTGCCCGGTTTGAACAAGGCGAGATGGAACGTCAGCTACGCCAGCTTTCCGCCAATGAAATGACGTCGCTGCACGCGCTGATCCTGAATGTCATGGCCAAACGGCCCGACGATGCCGACAATATCGGCATTCAGGTCTTCAATAACTGGTTCGACAGCCGCAACGTCCACTATCCCGGCAAGGTGTGGAGCGCCTGGGGGCCGAAAGTGGCCCAGTTCATGGCCGAAACCGAACCGTCGCACCCCGGCAAACCCGCCCGTGACGAGGTGGATCAGGACGCGTTCGCCAGCAAACAGCCGGTTGGGCGTTTCGTTGGCGATACCTATCGCTATGCCTACCCCATTGTCCTGGGGGTCACCGACGGCGCCACTCAGGACGTGTGCTTCAGTTGCCATGGCGGCATGGGCATGGAAAAAGGCGATGTGATCGCCGTGCTGTCATCGTCCCTGACCACCTCTGAAGCCAAGGCCAAGATGAATCGGGTCCTGACCTTCCTGGTGGTGGGCGGCATTGTCGCCACCATCCTGGCCGTCCTGGGGGTCCGTTGGATTTTGGCGTCGGTGATCACCGCCCCCATCGGCCAGATGACCGGATTGATGGACCGGCTGGTCAAAGGCGATACCAGCATCCAACTGCCCGCCCTGGACCGGCGGGATGAAGTGGGGGACATGGCCCGCGCCGTCAATGTGTTCAAGGCTAATGCCGTCGCCAAGCAGGCCATGGAAACCGAAGCCCAGGCCCAGGCCCAGGCACGCGAACAGCGCATGCGCCGCCTGGAACAATTGATCCACGATTTCGAAACCGCCGTCGCCAGCGTGCTGGAAGCGGTGGGAGCATCGGCCCATCATATGACCCTGACCGCGCGCGGCATGGTGGAATCCGCCGATGCCGCCCTGGAACGGGCCGATGCCGCCGCCCGTCATGCCGATGATGCCAGCCAGAACGTACGGATCGTGGCGGAAGCCGCCGATGTGCTGTCCCATTCCATTCACGAAATCGCCGGTCAGGTTGCCATGTCCAACAGCGTGGCGGCCAGTTGCAGCCGGGAAGCCAATGGCGTCAACGACCGGGTGACCGGTCTGGCCGGATCGGCCAACCGCATCGGCCAGATCATCGAAATGATCACCGGAATCGCTGAACAAACCAATCTGCTGGCCCTGAACGCCACGGTGGAAGCGGCCCGCGCCGGTGAGGCGGGCAAGGGATTCGCCGTGGTCGCGGGTGAAGTCAAAAGCCTGGCCCGCCAGACCGTGCGCGCCACCGAAGACATCTCGGCCCAGGTTTCCACCATCCAGCGGGAAACCCAGCAGACCGTATCCGCCATTCAGGATATCAATTCCACGATCTCGTCCATGGACGGCATCACCACCACCATCGCCACCGCCGTGGAAAAACAGGGCGCCGCTACCACCGAAATCGCCCGCAACATCGACAACGCAGCCAGCGGTACCGCCCAGGTCTATGAAAATATCGCCCAGGTCAGCCAGGCCATGCGGGAAACCGACGATGCGGCCAAGGATGTGCTGACCGCCGTGGAAAGCCTGCAACAGCAATCCGTCACCTTGCGGGCGGAAGTTGACCGCTTCCTGGCCGGTATCCGCGAGGTCTGATACCACACCCGGCCAATGGACTGCCCCCGTTGGGTCAGTCCAAGCCGAGACGGTGACGCTCAAACGCCGCGCGGGCTGGCCGACCGCCGAACGGATCATTTCAAAGGGCGGCCGGTATGATACCGGTTCCATAAATTTTCGACCTGTGGAACCGCTATGCGGCCATTGCGGCTGCGGCCAAGCAATCCAGCGGATTGCGCCCGGCAAGGGACACAACAAACCAATACGGCGTGCGTCCAACTGGACGCACGCCGTATTGGGCTCAGTGGGCGAATTCAGCGAAGAAATCGTTGCCCTTGTCATCCACCACGATGAAAGCGGGGAAATCGACCACTTCGATGCGCCAGATGGCTTCCATCCCCAATTCGGGATATTCCACCACTTCGACCTTTTTGATGCAATCCTGGGCCAGACGGGCAGCGGCGCCGCCGATGGAACCCAGATAGAAGCCGCCATGCTTTTTGCAGGCTTCGGTGACTGCCTTGGACCGGTTGCCCTTGGCGATCATCAACAGCGACCCGCCAGCGGCCTGGAACTGATCCACATACGAATCCATGCGCCCGGCCGTGGTGGGGCCGAACGAGCCGGATGGCATGCCTTCGGGGGTCTTGGCCGGACCGGCATAATAGACGCCCGCCTGCTTGAAATAATCCGGCAGACCTTCACCCCGGTCCAGACGTTCCTTCAGCTTGGCATGGGCGATGTCGCGGGCAACGATCATCGGACCGGTCAGGCTGACGCGGGTCTTGATCGGATATTGGGACAAGGTCTTGCGGATTTCATCCATGGGACGGTTCAGGTCGATCTTGACCACATCACCCGACAGCTTGGACACATCCACATCGGGCAGATATTTGGCGGGATCTTTTTCCAAGGCTTCCACATACACGCCGTCCTTGGTGATCTTGCCCAGGATCTGACGGTCAGCGGAACAGGACACGCCAATGGCCACCGGACAGGACGCCCCATGGCGGGGCAAACGGATGACGCGCACGTCGTGGCAGAAATACTTGCCGCCGAACTGGGCGCCAATCCCCATGTCCTGGGTCATTTTCAGAACGATCTGTTCCAATTCGCGATCGCGGAAGGCTTGACCGCCCTTGCTGCCTTCGCTGGGCAGACCGTCCAGATATTTGGCCGAAGCCAGCTTGACGGTCTTCAGGGTCATTTCCGCCGACAGGCCGCCGATGACAATGGCCAGGTGATAGGGCGGGCAGGCCGAAGTGCCCAGGGTGCGGATTTGCGCATCCAGGAACTTCAGCAGCGAATCGGGGTTCAGCAACGCCTTGGTCTGCTGATACAGGAAGGTCTTGTTGGCCGAGCCGCCGCCCTTGGCCATGAACATGAACTTGTAGGCGTCACCTTCGGTGGCATACAGGTCGATCTGGGCCGGCAGGTTGGTGCCGGTATTGACCTCGTCATACATGGTCAGGGGCGCGGTCTGGGAATAGCGCAGATTAAGCGAGGTATAAGCCTGCTGAACCCCCTTGGACAGGGCGGCTTCGTCATTGAAGCCGGTGAAAACCTGCTGCCCCTTTTTCCCCATGATGATGGCGGTGCCGGTATCTTGGCACATGGGCAGGGTTCCGCCAGCGGCGATGCCCGCATTCTTCAGCAGATCATAGGCAACGAAGCGGTCATTGGCCGACGCTTCCGGGTCGTCCAAGATGGCGCGGATCTGGGCCAGATGGGCGGGACGCAGCAGGTGCGAGGTATCGTGGAACGCTTCAAAGGCCAGACGGGTCAGCGCCTCGGACTCCACGGTCAGGACGGTCTTGCCGTTCAGGCTGGCGGTACCCACGCCATCGCTGGTGATCTTGCGATAGGGGGTGTCGTCATGGCTCAGCGGGAACAATTCGTGGAAGACGAAATCGGACATGGTCGCCCCTCGGCATGGCTGGTCGAAACGGGTGGGGAACACCCACCCTGCTGGGGTGGGGCCGTGCCGATGGTCAAACACCTTTTTCAGCAACAGGTCAAGCAGTAAGGCAAGGCGGGGCATGTCGCCCCGCCCATTATCATCAAACCGGATCAACCGATCAGGGATTTGGCCAAGCCATCCAGGGCTTCGCCAGCGGCAGCCATGGACTTTTCCTTGCTTTCCGGGGAAATGGCCAGGCTTTCGGCCAGGACAAAGGTAACATCGGTGATGCCGATCATGCCCAACATGGCCTTCAAATGGGGCTGCTGCGCGTCCAGGGCGGCACCGGGGCCGCTGCTGTACATGCCGCCACGGGTTTCGATCACCACGGCGCGCTTGCCCTTGACCAGACCTTCCACGCCCTTGGCGGTGTATTGGAACGTGGCCCCGGCCCGCAAAATGTGGTCGAACCAAGTCTTCAGGGTCGAGGTGATGCCCAGATTGTACATGGGCGAGCCAATCACCAGCACGTCCGTATTCTGAAGTTCGGCGATCAAGGTGTCGGACAGGGCGCGGGTGGCCTTTTCCGCATCGGTTTCCGGCGCGCCACGGCGCAGGGCGCCCACGGTGGTTTCCAGCAGATGAGGCAAGGTGTCGGTGGCGACATCACGGACGGTCACAGCCACCGACGGCTGAACCGCACGGGCGGATTCGATGAAGCGGGCGACCAACTGACGCGACGCGGAAAAAGAACCCAGGGCGGAACTGTTGATGGCAAGAACCTTGGTCATTTCGGCATACTCCGAGACAAAGACAATTATGATCAGAACAATCCAGCGTCGTAATCGGCGAAAGCCTGGATTAGTTCCTGGCGGGTATTCATGACAAACGGGCCGTGACGGGCCACGGCTTCACCCAAGGGGCGGGCCGTCGCCAAGAGCAGGCGGGCGCCCTGATGGGCGGATACGGAAACCGGGCCGTCCCCCGCCAACACCCCCAGATGACCTTGGGGGATGACGGTGCCGCCCACCTGGACATCGCCGGTCTGGGCATAGGCGAAACCGGCATGGCCATCAGCGACGGGAATATGGATGGCCGTGCTGACACTGAAATCCAGCACCGCGATCAAAGGCTGGGTGACCGGCGACGCCACCGGGCCGCGATGCCCATCCAACTCACCGGCCACCAGGGTCAGGCGCAGGCCGTCATGGTCGATCACCGGGATCAGATTGGCGGAAATATCCTGATAATGGGGCGGCTGCATCTTGTCCGCCGCCGGCAAATTCAGCCAAAACTGAAATCCCAGCAGCAAACCATGATCCTGTTCGGGCATTTCCGAATGGATCAACCCGCTGCCGGCGGTCATCCATTGGGCATCGCCGGGATTCAAAACCCCCTCATGCCCTTTGTTGTCGCGGTGGCGCATGCGCCCGGCCAACATATAGGTGATGGTTTCAAAACCACGGTGGGGATGATCGGGAAAGCCCGCGATATAGGCATCGGGATCATCCGAACCGAATTCATCCAGCATCAAAAAGGGGTCGATATCCGCCAGGGCCGGGGTGCCAATGACCCGGCGCAGCCGGACCCCGGCGCCATCGGTGGCGGCCATACCCGCGACCACACGGGAAATGCGGCGCAGGACGGGGGAAGACACGGGATCATCAGCGGACATGGCGATCATCCAGAATGGGACTGTTTGACCCGGCTACAATGCGCCCCGGAACACTGTTTCAGAAGATGTCGTTTATGAACTTAAATGTTGTCATTTCAGCAACAATTTAAACTGCCCGGCATGACCGCCGGACCACCAGATCCACCGGCATCAACCGTGCCTGGGGCGGCGGTCGATCGACGGATGCGGCCAGTTGCGGCAGCAGCAGACGGGCGGCCCACTCCCCCACTCCCGGCAGGTCGGTGCGGATGGTGGTCAGGGCGGGATTGATCAAATCCATATGGGGCAAATCCATGAAACCGACCAGCGACAGATCGCCGGGGCAGCTTAACCCCCGTTCGTTCAGTACATCCAGACAGCCCAGGGCCAAAAGATCGCTGGCGGTCACCAGCGCGGTCACCCCGTCGGCGGTGCCGGGGGGGAACCGGTCCAGCAACTGGCGGCAGGCATCATGGGCGCCGGGACGGTCATAGATGCTGGCAGTGGCCACACGCCGACCATCGCCGCCATGGGATAAAAAAGCCGCCAATCGGCCACGCCCGGTCATGGTCGCGGTCGGACCGGCCAAATGACCGATCCGGGTATGGCCCAACCCGCGCAAATAATCCATGGCCTGGCCGATCCCGGATTTTTCATCGGCAGCAACCCAGGCAAAGGCGGGGGGATCGCCCGCCGCGGTGATATTGGCCGCCACCAGGGGAATATGTTCAGCCAAGGCGGCGGTCAGGAACGGGTCATCGGCCTGGGCGGTGGCAATGATGATGCCATCCAGCCGCCGCCCCCGCATTTGCCGCAACAATGCCGGAGCACGGCTGAAATCATGCTCCACACTGACCACCAGTACCACATAGCCCGCCGCCCCCAAGACCATTTCGGCCCCGCGCAGCATGGCCGGGAATGCCGGATGGGTCAGATCCGGCACCACCAGACCAATCGCACCCGACCGGCGGGTACGCAGACCGGCGGCCATCACATCCGGGCAATAGCCCAATTGTTCCGCCACGTCCCGCACATGCTTCGCCACCTCGGCACTTAACAGCGTGGCGGTTTCCGGGTGAAGCGCGCGGGAAACGGTGGACACATGCACCCCGGCGGCACGGGCCACATCTTTCAGGCTGACCTTGCGTTGCATGGCACCACTGTAGACCGTGACGGGGAATGCCGCAACCGGGGGGCTGATCCGGGAAAAAGACATGCCCACACCCGTTGACAGGGTTTGCCCGATGGCAGAGCATGGGCAATGCAATCGTTTGCACTATTTATGAAAGAACTCTGTCCACGGACAGGGGGGAGATGCAGTCATGTCAAATCTGGCTTTGTTTCAATGGTCCGCATCGGATTTCCGCCCCAATTTCGATTTCAAAAGCGGGATCACCTATATCCGTATCATGGCCGGGGCGTTTTACTTCCCCCATGTGATCTATAAAATCCTGGGATTCGATGCATCTTTGGTGTTTTTCGCCAAAGCAGGGCTGGAACCGGCACTGTTTTTTCTGATTTTGTCGCTGATTGTGGAAAGCACCTGCGGCATCGGCCTGCTCTTCGGCATCATGACCCGCTGGATTGGCTTGCTCAGCGCCGGGGCCATGGTGGTCGCCGCCTATGCCACCATCGCCGCCAAGGGCATGGGATGGCTGTGGAACAAGGGCGGTATTGAATATCTGGTTTATTGGGCGGTGGTCAGCCTGGTCCTGGCTGGCATGGCGTGGCGGACCCATCTGGCCAAGACGGCGGAAAAATAACCAGGGGCACGCCAGACAAAGAAAAAGGGCTTGGATTTCTCCAAGCCCTTGATCTTTTTTGGCCTTTCGCCGACCCGGATCAGCGCTTGCTGAACTGGGTGGAACGACGGGCCTTGTGCTTGCCGTACTTCTTGCGTTCGACCACACGCGGATCGCGGGTCAAGAAACCGCCAGCCTTCAGCGAAGGACGCAGGGCGGGATCGAAGAAGGTCAGGGCGCGGCTGATGCCGTGGCGCACGGCACCGGCTTGGCCGGACAGGCCACCACCGGTAACGGTGCACATCACGTCGAACTGGCCTTCCACCCGGGCGGTCTGGAACGGCTGATTGATCAGCATGCGCAGAACCGGACGGGCGAAATAGACGGTGACGTCGCGACCGTTGACGATGATCTTGCCCGAACCGGGCTTGACCCACACGCGGGCGACGGCGTTCTTGCGCTTGCCGGTGGCATAGGCGCGGCCTTGGGCATCGACCTTGCGTTCGTGCACGGGCTGGTCCTGCACGGTGGCGGACTTCAGATCGGCCAGGCTAGAGAGATCGGCCATCGGGGCTTACCTCTTGTTCTTGGGGTTCAAGGACGCCACGTCCACGACGACCGGGGCCTGAGCCTCGTGCGGGTGGGCGGCGCCGGCATAGACGCGCAGATTCTTCATCTGGGCGCGACCCAGCGGGCCACGGGTGATCATGCGTTCGACCGCCTTGATGATCACGCGTTCCGGGAACCGACCGCTGAGCAATTGGCCCATGGTCCGGCCCTTGATGCCGCCGGGATGACCGGTGTGCCAGTAAAAGGTCTTGTCGGTCAGCTTCTTGCCGGTCAACTTCACCTTTTCGGCGTTAATCACGATCACGTTGTCGCCCATATCCATATGGGGCGTGAAGGTGGGCAGGTGCTTGCCACGCAGACGCATCGCGATGATGCTGGCGAGGCGGCCCAGAACGACGCCGTCCGCGTCGATCACAACCCACTTCTTCTCAATTTCGGACGGTTTGACGTTATAGGTCTTCATGGCACCCACGGCAAAACCAGTTGAGAAATGACAGCAAAATGCCGCCATCCAAGGGCGCGGAGTATGCCACGGGCGACGATAGAGTCAACGATTTATTTATTGTTTTAAATCAATAACTTAGCTTAGCGGTACTATAATACCGCGCTCAGACACCCCGGAAAACCTGCCGTGGCGGGCCACTCGTATCGGCAAAGATAGCTGCACCGCTCACATGAAACATTATAACATAGCTTTATTCGCAACCGGGAAAGCGCCGGATATGAAAGTGGACCGGATATGAGAGCAGGATTAGCAGGGTGCGGAAAAACCCTCTTTCGGGGGCATTTGCTCCCGATCCCCCAATCGAGAGGCACAGCCTCCCGAACCCTCCAGATTTCTAACTCTTTGAAAGAAAAAGAAACTGGAGGCTTGGAGGCTGCGCCTCCAAA
>JAYSBF010000045.1:0-26736 GCA_041915545.1 Magnetospirillum sp.
CCAGGGTGCGGCCTGAACAGAACACCAGATAGCCCACCCCCCCCACATCAATGACCGCATGATCATCGCCCAGGGATTCCACCAGCCCTTTCAACCGGGCGATCATCGTCCCCCCCCCATGGCCTGGGCCAGACGCCGGGCATTGCCCTGGTGATGGGCATGGCAAATGGCCACCGCCAAGGCATCGGCGGCATCGGGACTTTGTACCAGACAACCGGGCAACAGGGTCCGCACCATCATCCCCACCTGATCCTTTTGCGCCCTGCCCGTCCCCACCACCGCCTGCTTGACCGAGGCCGGGGCGTATTCCCCCACGAAAAGCCCCATCAGGGCCGGGGCCAACAGAACGACCCCCCTGGCCTGCCCCAATTTCAACGTGCTTTCCGGGTTCTTGTTCACAAAGGTCTGTTCCACCGCCGCTTCGTCCGGTGCCAGGCGGGCAATCACCTCGCACACGCCGCGATGCAACTGGGCCAGACGTTGGGCCAGATCCAGCCGATCATCCGACCGGACCACCCCATCTCCCACATGGATCAACCGGCTGCCTTGGGTTTCGATCATCCCCCAGCCAGTCACCCGCAGCCCTGGATCAAGCCCCAACACCCGCATCACGGCCCTTTCTATGTGTCCCTCGCCGGGCGCCCTGCTTGCGCGGGGGCTTGGGTTTATGTTGGTCCCTCGCCGGGCGGGGGCTTCCGCCCCCTTGGCCGCGCCCGCAATGGGCGCTGAGGTTTATGTTGGTCCCTCGCCGGGCGGGGGCTTCCGCCCCCTTGGCCGCGCCCGCAATGGGCGCTGAGGTTTATGTTGGTCCCTCGCCGGGCGGGGGCTTTCGCCCCCTTGGCCGTGCCCGCAATAGGCGCTGGGGTTTATGTTGGTCCCTCGCGGGATCAGCCCAGCCGCTCCATAATATCATCGGGGATTTCGAAATTGGCCTGAACCCGCTGGACATCATCATTGTCTTCCAGCGCATCCAGCAGCTTCATCAGGGTCTTGGCGGTGTCTTCGTCGGCCACCGGCACGGTGGTCTGGGGATGCCAGTCCAGCCGGGCATATTCCGGCGTGCCGAACGTGGCTTCCAATGCATCGCGGACCACGGCCAGATCATCGGGGGCACAGGTGATTTCGTGCCCGTCTTCGTCGGATTCCACATTATCGGCCCCGGCTTCCAGCGCGGCTTCGAACATGGCTTCGGCACCGGCAGCGGCAGCGGGATAGCGGATGGCGCCCACGCGGTCGAACATGAACGACACCGAATTGGTTTCGCCCAAAGCCCCGCCATTCTTGGAAAAAGCCGACCGGACTTCCGAGGCGGTGCGGTTGCGATTATCGGTCAGGGCCTCGACGATCACAGCCACCGAACCGGGGCCATATCCTTCGTAGCGCACTTCTTCGTAATTGGCCCCGTCTTCACCACCGGCACCGCGCTTGATGGCCCGGTCCATGGTGTCCTTGGGCATGTTCGCCGCCCGCGCTGCCTGGATGGCGGCCCGCAGACGGGGATTGAAAGCCGGGTCAGGCTGGCCGGTCTTGGCCGAAACCGTCAATTCGCGGATAAGCTTGGTGAACACCTTGGCACGCTTGGCGTCTTGGGCACCCTTGCGATGCATGATGTTCTTAAACTGGGAATGACCGGCCATGACGCGTTAACACCCTGATCTGATTGGATTGGACCGGGCTGCCTATACCATATATCGCAACAAAAGGGCTATGCCCCTCGCTCGCCCTGGCGATCAAAACACAAATCCGGCGCCGTCAAACGGGCGTTTCCGCATCAATCCGGCCACACCTCGGCCAGGCGCGGCCCCAGGCGCAGCGCCCCCACCCGGACAGCCAATCCGGTGCGGTCATCCGTTTCCACCATCACCCCGCATACAGTGGCCGGGCCGTCGGCGGGGGTCAGGCGTTCGCCGGGAATTTTGCGGACGAATTTGAAGATCGCCGCTTCCTTGCGCATGCCGATCACCGAATCGTAATCGCCGCACATGCCTGCATCGGTCTGATAGGCTGTCCCCTTGGGCAGGATTTGCGCATCCGCCGTGGGAATGTGGGAATGACTGCCCACCACCAGACTGACCCGGCCATCCAGCATGTGGCCCAGGGCCATTTTTTCGCTGCTGGCTTCGGCATGCACATCCACCACCAGCACATCGACCCCGCCCGCCCCCAGGCGCAGACGGGTCAATTCCCGTTCCAGCGCGGCAAAGGGATCGTCCAGCGGGTCCATGAACAGACGGCCCATCACCTGGATCACCGCCACCTTTTTCCCCCGTGGCGCGGCATACACCCCCACGCCCCGGCCCGGTGTCCCGACAGGATAATTCAGCGGCCGCAACAAACGCGGTTCCTGGTCCAGATGGGGGATGATTTCCCGCTGGTCCCATGTGTGATTGCCCAAGGTCAGCACATCGACCCCGGCGGCAAAGAATTCCTCGCAGATTTTCGGGGTGATGCCGAACCCATGGGCGGCGTTTTCGCCATTAACCACCACGAAATCCAGTGACAGCCGTTGACGGATTTCGGCCATCCGCCCGGTCACCGCATCACGCCCAGCCCGTCCGATCACATCGCCCAGAAACAAAATCCGCATGAAAAATCCCTATGATCCCGGCCAGACCGACTTTATCGCGGATTTCGACCCTATCTGGTCGAGATCCGCGATAAAGCCTGCGCGGCGTTTGAGCACCCCCGGCACGGGGCGCCGACAGGCAAGTACCAGAGCTGGTTTCACTTGATCGAAATCAGCTCTAATTGATCTGCAATAAACCATCTTCGGTCAAAATTGCATCCAACCGTTGGTCATGGGCGTCCGTAGGCAGATCGTCCACTTCCTGGGCGGTAAAACCCAACCCCACGGCTTTTACATGGGCACCCCCACGTAAAATGTCCAAGGTCCGGTCATAATAACCACCGCCATACCCCAGGCGGAAGCCCCGGCGGTCAAAGGCCAAAAGCGGCACCAGCACCAGATGGGGGCGCAATTGGGGATTGGCCGGGCCGGGATGATGGGTGCCATGCGGCCCGGCGTCCAGACTGTCGCCCGGCGTGAAGGCGCGGAAGATCAGGGGACAGGCACGCCCCACCACCACCGGCAGAGCCAGGGACCAGCCGCGCCCGGCCAGAGCAGTCATCAGCGGCCGGGGATCAATTTCGTCCCCCAAGGGCCAATACCCCGCCATCACCGGGGGCGAACCGTCCAGGGAACGCGGCAAAAGATCATCCAAACGGCTGGCGAAACGGGCCACATCCTGGCCGGTCTGCCCGCCCCGCCGGGCGGCCAGTTCGGCGCGGGACTGGCTCATCCGGTGACGAAGCAAGACCTTGCGGGCGGCGATGTCGGGCTGGTCGGTCATCAACAGGCTTGGGATGGTGGCGAAAACCGCCGGGGGTGTGATCCGGGGGCGGGAAGGCACCCGGACAATAGGTGGAGCGGCGCCACCTCGGCCGTTGGCGTTGTAAGTCCTCCGTGGCCTGACTAGTCAGGTGGGCACCATATACCGGGACCACGGCCCCGGCAGGGACAGCTCCCAAGAGGATAGATATCGCCCCAGGGACATTAGCTGCCTGACGCACCGCGCAGCAAACCGCTCCGCCTTCTTACTTAGGAGTTTTCCAGCAGTTCCGCAATGTTTTCGATTCGCTGGGCCAAAGCCTCGATGCCTTGGGCGATCATGCCGTCATTTTCCGCCGCCGCCGCCAAAGCCGCCGCCGCTGCCACATCGGGACTGGCATTGCGGACCTGCTCGCGGGCGTCGGTCAATTCATCGGCCAACATCAGCGACACCATCAGCAACAGCCGGGTATCGGGCACCTGTCCGATCTGGCGGACCAGAATTTCCGCCCGAGAATCCACGTCCCGCCCCAATTGCTGGATGCGGGCCACCTGGGAATCGTCGCAGGCGATGTCATAGGGACGGCCATTGATGGTCAGGGTCAGGGTGGCCATGGCCTATTCCTCTTCCAGCAACTGGCGCAAACGGTGGATGGCGCCGTCCAGCCGTTGGGAAATATCGCGGTTGACGTGTTCCAGTTGGCGCACCCGGTCGCGGGCATCGTTCAACTGGCTGGCCAACAGCAGATTGCCGGCGCCGTCATGGGCGGCGGCGGCTTCCAGCCGGTCGATGGCCTGGCCCAGATGCTGAAGCGCCACCGCCGTGCGGCTGGGCGTTGCACCGTTATGGTCGGTCACCTGATCCCCCCAAGTCATGGATTTCGCCAGGGCGAGGTTAGGGCCGAAGCCTCCATCTGTCAATCGAAGCGCACAGAAACACCACGATTTCAATCGCTTTGCCCACGGGGTTGATGCCGCTTCTCAGCCTGACGGATCAGTTGGGGTATCTGCCCGGCTTCGTCCATATGCTGCCAATATTTCTTGGGCATGCGGCTGGACATGGCCTTGGGATTGACCCGACCGGGATTGAAGGTGCTGGCGTAATAGGTCTGCCAGCATTGGGCCAGAAGATCGCCATCATCCTGGCCCGCGCCGGGATAATCCTGGCGCGAACACCCCGGACCAAAGGACAGATGCCCCCCATCCCAATGGGCGGTGCGATGCGGAGTCAAAATCGACCACCGCATCGCCCCCATGCGGGCGATGAAACACGGGGCCACCCGCTCCACCACATGGTGATCAGGTTCGAACCAGGCCAGGGAAAGCGGGCCATCGCCATCGGCGGCATCACGGAAACGCACATAGGCCCGCATCATTTCCGCCGCCCGGCCCACCGCCTTGGCCAAATCCAGGGCATGGCGCATATCCGAGTCCACCCGTTCGGCCAGCAAATAGCGTTCCCCATGGGTCTGCCGCCACAGCAAGCGGTACAGCAGCGGCAGACGGTCGGGGCTGGAATGGCAGATCACCCGTCGGGCCAGATCCAAAAAGGCCGGCGTCACCACCGCCCCCTGGCCCATCCGCCCATCGGTCACTGGCAGCGGCGGCGGAGGCGCATTGGCGGCGAACAGATCGGGCGCGGCTTCGCCCGCCACCATCCATTGGGCACGATCGGGGGGCACCCCCTGGGCCAGCAAAGCCCTGGCCCCCTGACGCCAGCCGTCGAAATCGGCGCAATGGGACAAGGTGACGGTAAAGGCGGATGGCGCGGTCATGTCAAAACAGACTGAGTTGCTGGGGTTTTGGGGCGAAACGACGGCGCAAACCGGCATCGTCCAATCCCCGCGCCTGATGGCCGGGCACGCTGATGAACGGCATGACCTTGGCCAGCGGCACCCGTAAGGCGGCCAGATCATCCAGCCGCAGCATCCGTTGACGGCGCAACCCCAACAGACGGTCCACCGTGCGCACCCCCAATCCCGGCACCCGCAACAGCATTTCCCGGTCTGCCCGGTTCACATCCACCGGAAAGCGACCGCGATGGGCCAGCGCCCAGGACAATTTGGGGTCCATGGCCAAATCCAGCATGCCATCGGCGCCCGTCACCATTTCCTCGGGCGCGAAATCATAGAACCGCACCAGCCAATCGGCCTGATACAGCCGGTGTTCGCGGATCAAGGGCGGCGGAACATCCGGCAGGCCCGATCCCGGCTGCGGGCTGAAGGCGGAATAATACACCCGCTTGACCCCGAACCCCCGATACAAAGCCGCGCTTGAGGCGATGATGCCCCGGTCGGGAGTGGCATCGGCACCGACAATCATCTGGGTGGTGTGGCCGGCGGGGGAAAAGCGCGGGGCCTTGCGGTCTTCGCGGCTTTCCAACACATGATTGTTGACCACCCCCATGGACCGTCGGATCACCGTTTCATCCTTTTGCGGGGCCAGACGGGTCAGGCTGCCCGCATCGGGCAGTTCCACATTGACGGACAGCCGGTCAGCGTAAAGCCCGGCCTGGCGGATCAGATCGGCATCGGCGCCGGGAATGGTCTTCAGATGGATATAGCCGCGAAAGCCCCGGTCCTGGCGCAAAATCCGGGCCACCCGGATCAGGTCTTCCATGGTGTGATCCGGGGTCTTGACCACCCCCGAACTCAGAAACAGGCCGCTGACATAGTTGCGGCGATAGAAATCCATGGTCAGACCAACCACCTCGTCCACGGTGAACCGAGCACGGGGCACATTGCTGGACCGGCGGTTGCCGCAATAAAGACAGTCATAAATGCACACATTGGTCAGCAATATTTTCAGCAGCGAGACACAGCGCCCGTCAGGGGTAAAGGAATGGCACACCCCCATTCCCGTCAAACTGCCCAATCCCTGGCCGTCGCGGGCAGGCGCCCGCCGCGACCCGCTGGATGAACACGACACGTCATGTTTCGCCGCATCGGCCAAAACGGCCAGCTTTTCCAGGATGGTCGGCATGACAAGTTCCCGGTATGATCCATTACCATGATAATTGTTCACTATTTGTTCGGAAAGGCAAGATAATTCTTGCCTGCCCCCAACCATCACCGGCTTGCCCCTTTTCCGCCCCGAACGGATATTAGGATCATGCTCATTGCCGCAAGAAGGGTCCTGCCCCCCATGATCACCCCCCGCATCATCCTGGCCGCCGTAGCGATGGCCGCCGCCATCGCGGCCCCCATGACGGCCCCTTTGGCCCAGCAGGTTCCCACCTCGCGCGCGGGTATCCAGCAATCCTTTTCGCCCCTGGTCAAACAGGCGGCACCGGCGGTGGTGAACATCTATACCAAGCGGGTGGTCAAGGCGGCTGCCTCGCCCCTATTGGCTGATCCGTTCTTCCGCCGCTTCTTCGGCGACCGGCTACCGCCGGGCATGACCCAGGACCGGGTTCAGCGGTCGCTGGGATCGGGGGTGATCGTCACCAATGACGGCACGGTGATCACCAATCACCATGTGATCAAGGACGCCGATGAGGTGACGGTGGTGCTGGCCGACCGCCGTGAATTCGAAGCCACCATCGTCGGCAGCGACGAACGCACCGATCTGGCGGTGCTGAAAATCGAAACCCCAAAGGGCGAACGCCTGCCCACCCTGACCTTGGGCGATTCCGACGCGGTCGAGGTGGGCGATCTGGTCATCGCCATCGGCAACCCCTTTGGCGTCGGCCAGACCGTGACCAGCGGCATCGTTTCCGCCCTGGCCCGCACCAATGTGGGGGTCAGCGATTACCGGTCCTTCATCCAGACCGATGCCGCCATCAATCCCGGCAATTCCGGCGGGGCCCTGGTGGACATGAACGGCCAGTTGATCGGCATCAACTCGGCCATTTATTCCAAGGATGGCGGGTCCAACGGTATCGGCTTCGCCATTCCCGCCGCCCTGGTCCGCACGGTCTGGTCATCCATCACCCAGACCGGCAAGGTGGTCCGGTCCTGGCTGGGCGTATCGGGCCAGCCGGTCACCAACGAACTGGCCCAGGCCATGCACCTGCCCCGGCCCATCGGCGTGCTGGTCAATGACATCAACCGCGACAGCCCGGCCATCCGGGGCGGTCTGAAATCCGGCGACGTCATCACCCATGTCAACGGTCGCGAAGTGGACGACCCCGAAGGGCTGCGCTTCCGTCTGGCCACCCTGCCGCCCGGCTCCGACGCCCAATTGAGCGTGCTGCGCGACGGGGCCGAACGCACCGTGACCGTCCGGCTGATCCCGCCGCCGGAAAACCCGCCCAGCGACACCAGCGAAATCACCGGCAACACCCCGCTGGCCGGGGCGGTGATCGCCAATATCAACCCGGCCCTGGCGGAAGAAAACAACCTGCCCAGCTCGGCCAGCGGGGTGGTGATCCTGCGCATCCGCCGCGGGTCCATCGCCAACCGGCTGCAATTCCAGCCCGGTGACATCCTGGTCAAGATCAACGACCGCCCGGTGACATCAGTGGCCGAAGCCAAGCGGCTGATGGACCGGGACCGCGGCGGTTGGGTCATCACCTTGAACCGGGGCGGGGAAACCCTGTCACTTCAGGTCGGGGGCTGATGCCCAGCTTGTTCAGCCATGCCGGATTGGGGGACGGCGATGCCGGCCGCCCCCTGGCCGACCGTCTGCGCCCGGCCACGTTGGATCAGGTGGTGGGCCAGGATCATCTGCTGGCCCCCACCGCCCCCCTGGGCCGCCTGCTGGCCCAGGGCCGGATGAGTTCGGCGATTTTGTGGGGACCGCCGGGCTGCGGAAAAACCACCATTGCCCGGCTGCTGGCGGAACGGACCGATTTACATTTCGAACCGCTTTCGGCGGTTTTTTCCGGCGTAGCCGATCTGCGCAAGGTTTTCGATGCCGCCCGCAAACGCCGCGAAACCGGCCAGGGCACCTTGCTGTTCGTAGATGAAATCCATCGGTTCAACCGCGCCCAGCAAGACGGTTTTCTACCTTTTGTCGAGGATGGCACCGTCATCCTGGTCGGCGCCACCACGGAAAACCCCAGTTTCGAATTGAACGGCGCTTTGCTGTCGCGCTGTCAGGTCATGGTGCTGCACCGGCTGGGGAACGATGCGCTGGACACCCTGATCAGCCGGGCCGAAGCGGCCATCGGCCACCCCCTGCCCCTGACCCCCGACGCCCGTGCCCAGCTAAAGGCCCTGGCCGATGGCGATGGCCGCTATTTCCTGAATTTGGTCGAAGCCCTGTCCACCTTGCCGCCCACACCGCTTTTGGACCCGGCGGGACTGGCCCAAGTGGTGCAAAAGCGCGCCCCCGCCTATGACAAGGACCGCGAGGGCCATTACAATCTGATTTCCGCCTTGCATAAATCCCTGCGCGGGTCGGATACCGATGCGGCGCTTTATTGGATGGCCCGCATGCTGGATGGCGGCGAGGACCCGCTTTATCTGCTGCGCCGTCTGGCCCGTTTCGCGGTCGAAGATATCGGACTGGCCGATCCCGCCGCCCTGACCCAGGCCATTGCCGCCTGGGATTTGTATGAACGGCTGGGATCGCCCGAAGGGGAATTGGCCATCGCCCAATTGGTGATCTATCTGGGAACCGCCCCCAAATCCAATGCCGCCTATAAGGCCCTGAGCGCCGCCCGCCGCGCCGCCAAACAAACCGGCAGTCTGATGCCGCCCATGCACATCCTGAATGCCCCCACCCGGATGATGAAGGATCTGGGCTATGCCAAGGGGTACGAATACGACCACGACACCGCCGACGGCTTTTCCGGCCAGAATTATTTTCCCGATGGCATGAACCGGCAGGTATTCTATCACCCGGTGGAACGCGGTTTTGAACGGGACATCCGCAAGCGTCTGGATTACTGGGATAAATTGCGGCAAAAACGCCACGGAGAGGATAAGTGAACGCGACAACCATTCTCTGGGTGGGGGTTGGCGGTGCCTTGGGATCGGTGGCCCGCTATGTGGGCATGAGCCTGATCGCCACCGCCTTGGGGGGGCTCAGCTTTCCCTGGGCGACGCTGGCCGTCAATGTCCTGGGCAGCTTCATCATGGGGATACTGGCCGGGTTGGGCGCCCTGATCTGGCAGCCATCCGCCGATTTGCGCGCCTTTCTGGCCGTGGGTATCCTGGGCGGCTTCACCACCTTTTCCACCTTTTCCCTGGACGTGGCCGGGCTGGTGGAACGCGATGGCTGGGGCCAAGCGTTCCTGTATGTGACCCTGTCTCTGGTCCTGGGGATCGGCGCCTTGTTCCTGGCCATGGGGCTGATCCGCCAGATGGCCACCGGATCATGATCAGGCCCGCCGCTCCCCCCATCATCCTGGCGTTTCTGGCCTTGCTGTGCGGCCCCGCCCTGGCTCAGGCCACCCAATTCGGGGTGGTCGCCGCCGAAGACCTGCCCAGCCCCGACGATCTGATTCCCCGCGCCCGCCAATTGGGGGCGCAAAGCGTGCGCCCGCCGGTGGTGTGGGTGGACCGCTGGATCACGGGGCGGTCGCCATGCGCCGCCGATGATTGCGCCCGCTGGACCGGGGCTGGGCTGCCGCTGGTCCTGGTGATCCGCGCCAACGGCCAATTCGGCCGTCCCACCACCCCGCCCAAGGATCTGGCCGCCTTCCGCAAGACGGTGGGGCAGATCCTGGACAGCTATCGCCCGGCCCTGCTGGTGGTCGAGGACGAGGAAAACACCATCGACACCTATTCCGACGGCACCCGCCCCGGCGAATGGGACAGCCCGCGCGACGGGATCGACACCGCCGATGCCTATGTGCGCGAATTGGAAGCCGCCTGCCAAACGGCCCATGCCCGCAAGATCGCCTGTACCGATGGCGGATTGTCAGGGGATGCGGTGGCCGCGGCCCAATGGGTCAGCTTCATGCGCAAGGACCATGCCGCCCATGCCTGTTCCCTGGCCCGCCGGGCCTTTGACGGCGGCGAACAGATGTGTCGGCTGAAAAAGATTGATCAGGCCGCTCCGGCCCGGCTGCAACAGGCCCAGCGCGTGGACCGGCTGCTGGCCCTGTTCCGCCGGTCATCGGTGGATTATGTCAATGTCCATTGGGATCAGGCCGACGACGAATCCTTTGGCTGGGTTCTGGATTATGTCCGCACCGCCAGCGGCAAACCGGTGGTCAGTACCCGCATCTCCCCCCCGACCGATCAGGTGGATGCCCAGCCGGAAATCACCGCCCGCCTGCTGGATACCGCCGCCCGCCAATCCCTGGTTCATGCGCTGTGGCAATTGGCCGACCGCCCGGCCCCAACTGAACCGGCGGCGGCGGCGGATTCCCCAGATGCCGCCGCCCCGGATGCCGCCGATGGCGATGACGGCCCCGCCACCACCGATGCCACTTTCGCGGAATACATGGACAGGCGCAAAGGCGTCCGCTAAGAACCCATCATGAGCGTGCAAAATCTGACCGTCCAGGATGACGAGGCGGATATCCGCCTTGATCGCTGGTTTAAACGCCACATGCCCGATGTGGGCCATGGGCTGCTGGAAAAATGGCTTCGCACCGGGCAGGTGCGGGTGGATGGCAAACGAGTCAAGGCCAATCAAAGGCTGGAGCCCGGCCAGATCATCCGCGTCCCCCCCTTGCCTCAGCCCAGCCCCGACGCGGACTCTCCCGCCCATCGTCCCCGCCCGGCGGTGGACGAAAAAGATGCCCGCATGCTGCGCCAGGCGGTTCTGTACATGGATGACGATGTGATCGTCCTGAACAAGCCGGCCGGGCTGGCGGTTCAGGGGGGCACCGGCATGGCCGACAAGCATTTGGATGCCATGCTGGATGCCCTGTGCTTTGACCGCCCCGACCGCCCCCGGCTGGTCCATCGGCTGGACAAGGACACGTCCGGCGTCTTGTTGCTGGGCCGGACCGCATCGGCGACGGCCAAGCTGGCCGCCGCGTTCAAAAGCCGCGCCGCCCGCAAATGCTATTGGGCCTTGGTGGTGGGCGTTCCCAAAATCCGTCAGGGCCGGGTGGATGCCAAGCTGGCCAAACTACCGGGTCGTGCCGGGGAAAAGATGGCCGTGGATGATGATGGCAAACACGCCGTCACCTATTACCGGGTGGTGGATAATGCCCTGCGCCGCGCCGCCTGGCTGGAAATGGAACCGCGCACCGGTCGAACCCATCAATTGCGCGCCCATTGCGCCTTGCTGGAAACCCCGATCATGGGGGATGGCAAATATGGTGGCGCGGATGCGTTCATCGCCGGTAGCGGGGTATCCCGCAAACTGCACCTGCATGCCCGCGCCATCCAATTGCCCCACCCCAAGGGCGGAACCATCAACATCACCGCCCCATTGCCGGAGCACATGGCCAAATCCTTTGAATTCTTCGGTTTTGCCGAAGCGGATGCGGGCAAGCCCTTCATCGCCTTCGAACAGGAATAAGACAGCGTGCGTTCAATCTAACGCACGCTGTCCCAGCGCCCATTGCGGGCGCGGCCAAGCAATCCAACGGATTGCGCCCGGCGAGGGACAAACATAATCCCGCCCGGCGGGGGGAAATATATCCCAAGCGGTTTGCGATCCTACCGCCCGGCGGGGAACAGCACTTCGCCGCTGGAACAGCGGTCGCGCACGCCCTTGCCGCAATCGGTGAAGTTCAAATTCTTATCCATGCAAACACGGATTTCCGCGCCATGGCGGCCCCGGCAGATCAAATTAAAGCTGCTGTCGCTTAGCCCCGGATTGGATGCCTGAAACAACGGCTCTACCTGATCGGTGGGAATCAGCCGGGGTTGGACCGGATTTTGAAAGGCGGGCGGAATGACCAGCTTTTCCCGCGCCTTGGCCACCTTGGCGAAATAATCCTGGGCACTGGTGCCGTCGCAGGTGCCATGGCGTTTCCATTCATGGGCGATCAAATCGCGGCTGGGCATGATGGCCAGGGCCTGATCCACCACGGATTTGGGCAGATCCCCAGGGGTGGCGCATTCCTGGGGATAGCCGCCCTTGGCATATTGCGGCCACAGGCCATGAACCACAAAGCCCAACCGCCGCCCCGGCGCGCATTGGTCCTGATCATTCAGTCCAGCGCGGGTGGAACACCATGTGGGTGACCAGGACAGGCTCAGGACATAATATTCAAACTGGCCCGGCGTGCCGCGCTCTTGCCCCTGCGCGGGGGAAAAGACCAAGGCCATCAAGGCGGCGGCCAGCACTCCCATCCGGGATAATTTCACCATGGGTCCACCCCTTTATACCATATCCCGGTGATCGGAACCGATCACCGTCGCCCGTGACGGCCGGGCGGGTTTCTCCGAAACCCGTGCCTTCCGCGGCATAAGCCGCGCGGCCCCTTGGGCCTAATCAAACCCCCATGAGTTCCACTCACCGGGATTTGGTATTACGTAGCGTTTCCCAAACGCTACCGTCCGTCCATTAAGGATGAGTGAATGCCGGATCAGGATACAGATGGCCGGTATCACGCCCGCCGCATGGCATCCAGGAAGGTTTCCACCCGGATTTTGACGGCCTCGGCCTGATGGGCCATGGTTTGGGCATCGTCCAGGACATCCTGGGCGGCGTGGCCGGTGACTTCCGATGCCTGCCGGACATCCTTGATCCGGTCGGAAACCTGCCGGGTCAGGCGGGCCGCATGATCGACACTTTGTGCGATTTCCCCGGTGGCGGCCCGTTGTTCCGCCACCGCCTGGGCGATGGATGCGGAAAATTCATTGATGGCGCCAATGGTGGCGGTGATGTCGCCGATGGCATCCACCGCATCGCGGGTGGATGCCTGGATATTGCCCACCTGGGCGGTGATGTCGCGGGTGGCCCGTTCGGTCTGGTTGGCCAGATGCTTGACTTCGCCCGCCACCACGGCAAAGCCCTTTCCCGCTTCACCGGCACGGGCGGCTTCCACCGTGGCATTCAGGGCCAGCAGATTGGTTTGACTGGCAATGTCGGTGATCAGATTGACCACCTCGCCGATCCGGCTGGCGGCATCGGCCAAACCACGGATACGGTCATTGGTGGCCTGGGCGCGGGCGGTCGCGGTTTCCGCCATCTGCGATGATTGCCCCACCTGACGCTGGATTTCACCGATGGACGCATTCAGTTCTTCGGCGGCGGCGGCCACCTTGGTCACATTATCCGATGCTTCGTGCGATGCCTGGGCCACCGTGTCGGACAGATGATCCGTACCTTGAGCCTGTTCCCGCATCTTTTGGGCATTGCCCAGCACCGTCCCGGCGGCGGCGGCCACTTGGATCAGGGATTGCCCCATGGCGGTGTCGAATTCCCCGGACAGATCGGCCTGACGGCCGGCACGGGCGGCAATGGCGTCCTGGCTGTCGCGGTGGCGCTGTTCGGCATCGCGGCGGGCAATGGCATTGGTCTGGAAAACCGCCATGGCCTGGGCCATTTCCCCCAATTCATCGGTCCGGTTGGCGGCGGGGATGGCGGTGGACAAATCACCATCGGCCAGTCGGGTCATGGCCGCTGTCATGGTCCTGACCGGGGTGACGATGGCCCGGCTGGTCAGGCTGACCACCAGGACGGACAGGATCAGACTGACCAGCAACGCCGCCCATTCCCCCATCTGCAAGGTGGCGATGGCATGGGCGATGGCGGCGGCTTCACGGTCCAAGGTGGCATAATGCTGATCGACCAATCCCCCCCGCCGTCCGCCATCCTCCCCCTTGCCCCCCCCCAGGAATGTCAGCAATTGTTCGGCACGCGGCACGATTTCCGTGCGTTGCAGATATTGCGCCATGTTCCACTGCTCTGAATCGCGGATGGCGAACATGGTGCGCGATGTTTGATCGAAATCCTGGGCGGCGACCATCAGATCGTGCAAATTCTTGCGCTGATCCGGGGTCAGGACGGCGGATTGGCTGTCCAATGCGGCCATCTGTTCGCGCACCCACGGCCAGACCCCCAGGAATTGATTGGAAAATTGCGGATCACCCGCCAGCAGATAGGCCCGGACATTGGCCATGCTGACCGCCAGACCGGCCCGGATATCCCCCATGATCCCGAACAGACGTTTCCGCTCGGGCGTCGCCGGCAAATCCAATTCGTCACTCAGGATGGCGGTGATCTGCTCCAGCATGGCGGTGGCCAACGGCCCGCCGCGATCCACCAATAATTTGGTGGCGGGCTGTTCATCGGCGGACCGGGCGATGGTTTGCACCTTGTCCTGTGCCGTGCGCAGATCGTCCAGAACGGTTTTGAAATCCTGCCAACCCTGACGTTGGCTTTTTTCCTCCCACCCTTCGGCCAAACTGTCCATACGTTGACGCTGCACGTCGATATCCCGCCATATGGCGGCACGTTCCTGTTTGAAACTGGCTTCGCCCGTCAGCATCCATCCGCTCAGGGCCGCCAGGGATGCGTTGATATCATTGATCAGGCGGGCGCTGACGGCGGCGGTGGGCACCCGCTTATCGGCGATGCTGCCGGTCAACCCGGCGATGTCGGCCACCCGCGCCAGGGTCAGACCAACCATGACGGTGACGATAACAACCAAGACACCGAAGCCGACAATCAGACGCCCACGGATGCGCAGCGCCGCAAAGGAAAAAGGCGGAAAGCGGACAGGGATCATGGCGCCGGGTTCCTGGCCAAGTGGCGGTCATTCCCTGGTCTTCGTCGCCAGCGGACAAAAGGTTACAGCAGGCCCGAAATTTTTTTGAAAACCCGCAATGGCGGCCAAAGGCGCGAAAGCGCCCGCCCGGCGAGGGACAATACAACCGCTCAAGTCATTGGCCGGTTGGTATCAAACATGCCGCCACTGGTCATAGACCGGCATGATTCGATCGGGCAGACAGCGCACAAAGGCATCCACGATCCTGGGATCGAAATGGCTGCCCGCATCCTGTTGCAGGATGGCCACCGCTTTTTCCACGCTCCACGCATCCTTATAGGGGCGTTTGGAGGTCAGGGCGTCGAAGACATCGGCCACGGCGACGATGCGGGCCGATAACGGGATCTGTTCGGCCCGCAATCCATGGGGATAGCCGCTACCATCCCATTTTTCATGATGGCTTTCGGCGATTTCCACCCCGATGCGAAACACGCTGCGGTCCAATTCGTTCATGCGCTGCTCGCACAATTTCAAGACATCGGCGCCGATTTGCGGGTGCCGGTTCATTTCCTGGCGCTCGTCATCATCCAACCGGCCCGGCTTCAACAACACCCGGTCGGAAATCCCCACCTTACCGATGTCGTGCATGGGGGCGAAGCGATGCAGGGCACGAATGTAATCACGGCCAATGACGGGGGCGTAATCGGCGGATTGGCTCAGTTCCTCGGCGATATGCATGGAATACAGGCTCATGCGGGTCAAATGGCCGCCGGTTTCCGGGTCGCGGCTTTCCGCCAGCTTGGCCAAGCCCTGCACCGCCGCCACCACCAGCCCATCCATCACCATGGTCCGGGCCAAGGCTCCATCCAATTGGGCGGCGATCCCCGCCAAAAAACGATGGTGCTGGGGGGGGTAGGCGTCGGGCTGCCGGGACGCCACCACCAGAACGGCGCGGCCATCGCGCAAACTGCCCAGGGGGATCAGAATGGCCGATGCCCCCTGACCTTGCGGGAACAAATCGGCCAGTTCACCATCGGCGGATAAGACCACCGGCTGATCGCCCCGAACCGCGCGAATGAATCCAAGGCTGGCCTGACCGGGCCAATCGGCCAGAATGCCGCTGGCCCGTTCACAGGTAAAAGATCCGCCATCGGGGGACGATACCAGCAAAGCAACCCCATCCACCGGCAGATGACGACCGAATTCCTGGGCGATGAAGTCCACGGTTTCGGCGGGACTGGCCCCGCGCCCAACCCGATCCATCAGCGAAAACATGGACAGCAAACGGGCGGAAAGATGATTGAAGGCACTGGTCAGACGATAGAACTCGCCCGTTCCCGCCGGGGCCACCTGTAGCCCCAGATCACCATCAGCCACCTGGACAAACCCCGTCACCATCCGTTCCAACGGCATCAGGACATTGCGGCGCATCACCCACAAAATGATCCCGGCCACCACCACGGCCCCCGCCAGCATGGACAGCAGCAATACCCGGATCAGCCGCAACTTTCCTTCCATCATCGCCTGAAAGGCCGAGGCCAGATCCTCGGTGGATTGACTTAACACCTGACCGTTGCTGACCAGATACCGGGCCGTGGCGGCGGCGCGCGGATGAAACGGATCATCCCCGCGTGCCGCCGCCAGCCCGTCTTGAAAGCTGCGCCATTGCCCGGCGGAGCGGTCCAATTGATTGGTGGATTGCCGGTCCCAATTACACCGCAACGGCTCATCCCGCCCAATCAGATCGGCAGGCAATTCACGGTCGCGCAAGCCGGTGATGATGCGGTCATACAAGATGGTGCTTTCGCTGATACGCTTCAGGAATTCGTCATCCTGGCGCCCGTTTCCGGCAGCCCCCAGAACCTGTCCACTCAGGAAATCCCCGGCTTCATACTCCAGCGACGACGCCAAAACCCGCATCTGCCCCGCCAGATTGAGAATCTGGTAATCGTGCCGCCGCAAATCCAATTCATACAAAATGATGCCGGTGGCGACGGCCAAGAACAGGCACAGGGCCGCCAGGGACGATGCCAGCAGCAGCCGAAGCGACAGATGGGGCAGATTGGGCATGGCTATTCCCTGGGTGAGGGGGCGGCTGATCCTTCTGTTGATCCCAGTCCCAGCTTGCCGTCAACCGATAATTGCCGGACGACCCGCGGATCGTGCCGGAACCATTCGGCGCTGACATCGCTATCCGGGGTGGTGCCGTTGGCCTTGGCCCAATCGGCCAAAAAGTGATCGGCGGCGATCCAGTCCTTCCCTTGCGGCTTCAACCGTTGCAAGGCAAAGACCCGGTGACCGTCCGTGGTGGAAAACAGTCCGTCCACCGTGATGGTCTGGCCGCAAAACGGCAGCAATTCCCCCACCGCACCGGCAAAGGGAACCGCATTCTTCATGGCCAGGACCAGTTTTTTATCGCGGGTCAGCACTCCCAATTGCCGTCGGCCCGCACCGCAATCACGGGGGCAATCGCCGGTCAGGACGCATTGCACATCCACCACCTTGCCATCGAATGTGGCAAGCTCTTCATTGGGCAGCCCCCAGGATTCGGCAGCCCCGGCGGGGCTGGCTGCCAGGGCCAGGATCATGACCGGGAAAAGGCGCATTCTCATGATCCGCTTACTCCCCAAAAGGCTGAATGCCGAAATCGTCATGGGTCCGGTTGACGATACCGTGATCATCCACGACCTGATCAATCAGCAAGAACCGGGCGCCGTCGCGTTCGTACAGATCGGCATCCACCGAAATTTCATGGGTCTGAATGGACAGTAGGCGGGGATTGGCCACGTTGCGTTGGTCCTGATCCACCCGCAAAATGGTGTAAAGGGTGCCATCGGCGGTGCGCAGACCCACCGGGATTCCCCCGACGGCACACCAGACGGCGCATTGGTGATGGGCCGTACCCAGCGCATACATGATGCCGGTGCTTTGGCACCAGGAATCGATCACCTCGCCGGTCAGTCTGACCCGATGCGACGATTGCGCGGCGGCAACGCCAAAAACGCAACCGGCGGCCAAACCAGCCAACAGCAACAAGACCACGATCATCTGCGGCAAACGGACGAACCGAAGGGAACAAGGCATCATCATGCGGCCCCCGCATGGAATGGCGGTTCTGATCAGAATGAACGGACCGGAAAAACCAGCCGCGGCGCCACGGCTGGTCCGCTGGCCCTTCCGTTACTTCTTGACCGCGCAGGGATTGGCCGGCTTGGTGGCACAGGGATTGGCCGGCTTGGACGCGCACGGATTGGCGGGCTTGGCGGCGCAGGGATTGGCCGCCTGGGCATAGGCGCCAGCGGCACCGACGGTCACCAGGCTGCCGACGGTGGCAGCGAACATCAAAGCGCGGATGGCATAGGACATAAGGACCTCTCCTTGACTGAAACAATGGTGCAGCCTTGTACGGCTGTATCCATGGTTTCGCCCCGGCCCCGGCAGAGGTTACGCCTGATCGCGCATTTATTTTTATCCCACCGCCTTTTTCATCCCCCACCCGCACCGGGACGGACTTGACGGGCATGGGGTCCGCCCTCTACATCCCTTGGTGATACCCGGCTCCCAGACCGGGAGGGGGAAATGCCCAGTGGCAAGCATGGATGAAAGCGATGGCGCGGAATGGTCCGCCCTTATGGCCGCTGCTCAAAGGGGCGATCAGCGGGCTTTCGCGCATCTTCTGACCCGGCTGCTGCCCGTGATCCGGCGCATGGTGGCCCGCCGCCGTGCTGGATTGCCGGATCACGAAGATGTGGTGCAGGAAATCTTGCTGACCTTGCACACCATCCGTCACACCTATGACCCATCCCGCCCGTTTCTGCCATGGCTGGGGGCCATTGTCGCCCATCGCTGCGCCGATGCCGCCCGCCGGGACGGACGGCACGCCATGCGGACCAGCAATCTTGACGATTTGCCTGAAACCGTTGGGGCGATAGAAACGAATACAACAATAATGGATGCCGATGCCCTGCGCCGTGCCATGGCCGATTTGCCGGAAGGACAGCGCAAGGCCCTTGAACTGGTGAAAATGCGCGAGATGTCATTGCGGCAGGCATCCACCGTCTCGGGCATGTCGGAAGGGGCGCTGAAGGTCGCCGTGCATCGCGCCATCAAGGCATTGAAAGCAGTTCTGGGACCATGAAAACCGAGGAGTTGATCGCCCAATTGGCGGCCCGGACCATTCCGGTCCGGCCCCTGCCCTCTCCCCGCCGCCGGTTGCTGGTCTGGCTGGCCTGGGTCGTGCCCGCCTTGGTGGGCGTCGTCTGGGTCATGGGGGTACGGCCCGATCTGGCCGCGCGCATGGCCGACCCTGCCTTTGCCTTGCAGCATGTGGCGGCAGCGGCCACCGGGTTATGCGCAGGCTGGGCGGCCCTGGCCTCCACAGTCCCCGGTGTCAGCCGGTGGCGCTTGGCCCTGCCCATTCCCCCGGCCATGGTCTGGCTGGCCGGGATCGGCATGGGATGCATCCGGGAATGGGCGCAGTGGGGACCGGATTCACTGTTGCCAGCCATTCACCCCCGCTGCCTGGATGAAATCGCCCTGATCAGCGTGGTGCCGTTGGCGGTACTGGCCGCCCTGGCCCGCCGGGGGGCCAGTTTCCAGCCGCGCCTGACCGGCATCCTGACCGCCTTGGCCGCATCGGCCATGGGATCGGCGGCCCTGGATCTGTTTCACCCCGCCGAAGCGTCAATCATTGTCCTGGTCTGGCATTTCATGGGCATCACCCTGCTATCCCTGATTTTCGGGGTGGCGGGGAAACGGCTGTTCCGGGTCTGAAGCTGGATTTTAGAGCGGATTTCGACCAATCGAAATCAGCTCTTATTCTTGCCTGTGGCAGCCCCGTGCCGGGGCCGCTCAAGCGCCGCGCGGGCTTAGTCGCGTATTTCCCGACCCGATGCGGTCGAAATACGCTCTAGCAAGCCGCGATGGGGCAGACTCGTTGCGGCTTGGTTAGGCATAATACCATATCCCGGTGATCGGAACCGATCACCGGCGCCCTCAGCGGCGCAATTCCTGTTCGAACAAGCGATAACGGTTGGCGGCGGCCTGGGCATCCGCCTGGGCGATCAGCTTGGCCGACGGGCTGTTTTTCGGACTGTCCCGCAACAGCGGGTCATAAACATCATTGTCGTAGAAATCATCCGGGTGGATTTCCAGCCATACCCGGACCCGGCCACTTGCGGGCCAGGGAAAGTGGACCGATGCGGATTGCCCTGGCAGCAGACGGGTATCGAACCGCTCTACCCACGCATCGCCGACAAATTCCACCCGGCGCTGAATAATGGTTTCGCGGATGGTGCCCGGCATGGGGAGGCCGCGATCATCCAAAGCAACCGCCTTCAGCCAGACCTTTGGGGTGACATAGGTGGGAAAGGCATGGCCAATTCCGGTATTGGTGATCTCCAACACGGCGGAATCCCTGGTGCTGCTGGCCTTGGCCGTCAGGCCCGACGCCACCATCTGCGGATCATGAATGCCTCGCCACAGATGTTTGCGATCGGGCATGTGGCAGGATTGGCAGTGCACGCCCTGGCTGGCTGCCGGGCTGGCTTGCCATTCGGCCACGGTGTTTTCCAAGGGCTTGCCATTGATGGCCATGTCCTGGGGAAATTGGTGGCAGGCGGCACAAAATTCCGACCGTTCAAACGCTTGCAGCCGTGAAGCTCCACCATGGGGGGCATCGCCAGGGGGCAAGGCCGTCTGGCCCGGACGGACAGGTGGGCCAGACCGGTGGAATCCCCGCACATGGCAGCCGCCGCAGGAATTGCCCGCCGACGCCAATCCCTGCGCGGCCCGGTCATGACCCAATCCCCGGTCACGGGCAGATTGAAACGCCGCCGCCTGTTCGGCCAGCGGGGCGTGGCAATTCAGGCATGATTGCGTATCTTCGGCATCATAGGTCAGCAATTGACCGACCAGACCGGGGGAAAAGGCACGGGCATGCAGGGATGTCCGCCATTGGGCCAATTGTTCGGCATGGCACGCCCCGCAATCATCCGGGGACAGGGATTTTTCCAGATCGGACCAGTATTGGGGGGCTTGGCCCTGCGGCGCCAAAGGAAAGCGCCAATAGCCATCGGGCAAGGTCTGCGCCTGAGCGTTCCAGCCAATACAGGCCAGAGCCAGCATTACGATACAGACTTTCCAAAGCGCCATATCCGCCCCCATCCGTTTCTCGCTTTTCGTCGGCGGACGACAAAAGGTTACGGGCGGTATTATGTCTTGCGATCCCTCGCCGGGCGTGGCCTGCGGCCACTTGGGTTATGTGTCTCCCTCGCCGGGCGTGGCCTGCGGCCACTGACAAGGGCCGCCAGTCGGGAATTCGCGGAAACGGTATCAGCGCAAGATTTCATCCAATGGCGCCACCATGCCTTGCAGCAAGGCCGGGTCGGGCCGGGTCCGGGCCATGACCCGGATGCCGATCTGAATTCCCAACAGCATCCGTGCCACATTTTCCGCTGATTGGCTGGTCCCGATGCTGCCGTCTTTTTGTCCGCGTTCCACGCAACGGCGATAGAATTTTTCGGTTTCCCCCAGGGCGCAATCAATGATTTCACGGAATTCGGGATCGTGCGGGGCCATTTCCAGAGCTGCGTTGATCAGGAAACAGCCGCGCCGTTCGGAATCATTGAGCGAACGGGAAATCAATTCGTCGATCACCCCCCGAATGGCCGCCACCGCCGATGGCTCCTGATCCCAATGGGCAATCAATTGGCGTATCCCTTGATCCAGATAACGGTCCAAGGCCCGGCGGAACAAAGACCGTTTGTCGCCAAAGGCATTGTACAAGCTGGCCCCGGTCAGCCCCATGCTGCTGGCCAGGTCGCGCACCGAAGTCGCCTCGTATCCTTGGGACCAAAACCGGCATATGGCCGCATCCAAAACCGCGTCTTCGTCAAATTCCCTGGGTCTGGCCATTGGGCTGATCACCTCCGTCGATCATGATCATAGCGGAAATCCGGGAAAAAAGGCGGTCACAAAAATCGCCATTGAATTTTAGATCGAACGATATAAAACTCTGGATCGCACCTCATTCAAACCCGTTCGAATGGAGCATCCAGCCATGATCCGTTTTTATTATCACCCCACCCCCAACCCGGCGAAAGTCGCGCTGTTCCTGGAAGAAAGCGGTCTGCCCTATCAGATCGTCCCCATTGACATCGGCAAGGGTGACCAGCACAGCCCGGATTTCCGTGCCATCAACCCCAATGGAAAATTGCCGGCCATCGTCGATACCGACGGACCCGGCGGGGGCGAGGCGCGGGTGTTCGATTCCACCGCCATCTTGCTGTATCTGGCGGATAAGAGTGGGAAATTCCTGGGTCAGCCCAAGGACCGGCCTGAATTGCTGTCATGGCTGATGTTCATTGCCAGCGGGCTGGGGCCATTTTCCGGCCAGGCTGTCCATTTCCAGCACATGGCCCCGGAAACCCTGCCCTATGCCGCCAACCGCTACCGGCGCGAGGCGGAACGCCATTATCAAGTGCTGGACCAGCATTTGGCCGGGCGTGATTTCCTGGTGGGGGATGACTATACCATCGCCGACATGTCGGCCTGGGGCTGGGTTGACCGGGTGGGCCGGGTCCTGTCGGGCAGCGATGACCCGCTGGCGGACTATCCGAACGTGAAACGCTGGTTCGCCGCCATTGATGCCCGCCCCGCCGCCGCCCGCGCCCGCACGGTGGGAACGGATCATGCGTTCAAAACCGGCTTTGACGAAGAAAGCCGCCGGGCACTGTTCCCGTCCAACTATCCCCAGGGATGATCCAGAAAAAACGAAAAGGCCCGTGCGGGAAACATCCCGCACGGGCCTTTTCAGCAACACCCAATCCCAAGGATCAGATGAAATACGCCTTCAGCGGGGCGAAGCCGTTAAAGTTCACCGCCGAATACGACGTGGTATAGGCACCGGTGGACAGAATGCGCACCTTGTCACCGACCTTCAGATTGACCGGCATTTCATACCCGGCCTTTTCATACAGAATGTCGGCCGAATCGCAGGTGGGACCAGCCAGGATCACCGGGGCGGTTTCGCCGCCATCATGGGGGGTATGGATGCGGTACTTGATGGCTTCATCCATGGTTTCGGCCAGACCGCCGAACTTGCCCACGTCCAGATAGACCCAGCGGGTATCGTCGTCATAGCCCTTGGTGGAAATCAGGACCACTTCGGTTTCCAAGATACCGGCATCGCCAACCAGGGACCGACCCGGTTCGATGATCATGGCCGGCAGGGCATTGCCGAAATGATTGGTCATGGCGGTCATCACCGCATCGGCATAGCTTTCGATGGCCGGCACGTCCGACCGATAGCGGGCCGGGAAGCCGCCGCCCAGATTGATCATGCGCAGGTCGATGCCGGCTTCGTCCAAGGCGGTGAACAGCATGGCGGCCTTGCCCACGGCGATGTCCCATTGGCGCAGGTCGGTTTGTTGGCTGCCCACATGGAAGGACACGCCGTAGGGGTCCAACCCCAATTCGCGGGCCTGAACCAACAGGTCCTTGGCCATTTCGATTTCGCAGCCGAATTTGCGGCTCAGCGGCCATTCGGCGCCGTCGCAGGTCATCAGGATGCGGCAGAACACGCGGGAACCAGGGGCCGATTGGGCCAGCTTTTCCAGTTCGCACCGCGAATCGAACGCATAAAGCCGCACGCCCTTTTCATAGGCATAGGCAATGTCCGACTGCTTCTTGATGGTGTTGCCGAACGAAATGTTGTCGGCCCGCACACCATTGGTCAGGCACAGATCAATTTCCCCGCGCGAGGCAACGTCGAAGGACGAACCTTCATCGGCCAGCATACGCACGATTTCAGGGGCCGGATTGGCCTTGACCGCGTAATAGACCTGAGCCAAGGGCAGCCAGTGGCGCAGGGAACGGTAGTTATCTCGCACTACGTCCAGGTCAACCACCACACACGGGGTGACCGGACGGACTTCCTCCAGAAAACGGGCGATCTTCGCGGTCATCGCGAATTCCTCCGAAGCGGGGTGCCCGCCTGAAAACGGGACACCCAGGGTATAAGGGGGTATCGTCTCTTGCCCCAAAAGGGCAAGAAATCGCGTTGGTCAATGACACCAGTTCGGGACGGTGTCAGATCCGCCGGGAGGTACTTCGCACGTCACTCCATGCCAAGTCCCAAGACTGGCTGGACTGCGATTGGGGTCCCACAAGGACCGATGGGGGGAAGATCGACATCGACTGCCGAGCCACCACGTTCATAGCTCATTCCTCCAAGCACCGGGGGCCAGAGGACCCCGCTTGCACCCAGAAGACGCCTTGGACGTCGTTGCTTAGACCGGTTATCTGGCCCGCGGCACGTGCGCTGTACGTCTCATCTGAAGTGGCTATATACGCCCTTTTGCGCCGATGAAAAGTGAAAAATTTCGGAGATCACGTATTTTTTTTGGCGCCCGGAAAAATATCATTCAAATTCAATTGGTTGCCGAATATTAACATCCTGTTTCCCGACGGTTTCACGGCCTTTTTCCCGCCTAAATTCGGGCCGCATGTCCAGCGGCCCGACGGCTTTTTTTCAGATCAATCCGGCCAAGGGCGAAGATGGATCGGCATACAGCTTTTTCGGCATGCGACCGGCCAGATAGGCCAGACGCCCGGCCTCGACCGCCAGCTTCATGGCACGGGCCATGCGGATGGGGTCTTTGGCTCCGGCGATGGCGGTATTCATCAGCACACCATCACAGCCCAATTCCATGGCAGCCGCCGCGTCGGACGCAGTCCCCACCCCGGCATCCACCAGCACCGGCACGGCCACGCTTTCCTTGATCAGCCGAATATTGATGGGGTTCAAGATCCCCAATCCCGATCCGATCAGCGATCCCAACGGCATGATGGCCACGCACCCCATCTGCTCCAGCGTCTTGGCCTGGATGGGGTCGTCCGAACAATAAACCATCACCTTGAAGCCATCCTTGATCAGGGCCTCAGCCGCCTTCAAGGTTTCCGGCATATTGGGATACAGGGTCTTCTGGTCCCCCAGGACCTCCAGCTTGACCAGATCCCACCCCCCTGCTTCCCGCGCAAGGCGCAGGGTCCGTACCGCGTCATCCGCAGTGAAACAACCGGCCGTGTTGGGCAAATAGGTGTAGTCCTTGGGACTGACATAATCCACCAGCATGGGCTGGCTGGGATCGGACAGGTTGACCCGGCGCACCGCAACCGTGACGATTTCCGCCCCCGATGCGCTGATGGCCTTGGCCGTTTCCTCGAAATCCTTGTATTTGCCGGTGCCGACCAGCAAACGCGAGCGGAAGCGTCGGCCCGCCACCTCGAACCCATCATCATCCAAAGCGGCGGCATCGGACCCGCCACCGATGAAATGCACCACCTCAAGCCGGTCGCCATCGGCGACCATCACCTGATCGTAAGCGGATTTTGGAACAATCTCCAAATTGCGTTCCACCGCCACCTTGCGGGAATCAATACCGATTTCGCCCAACAGGGCGGCAACGCTTTTGGCGCCCTGGACAATTCGTTCCTCGCCATTGATCAGCAGTTTCATCGTGGGGGCGTCTCCATGCCATGGCCCAAGGGGCGCACAGTATGGAACCCCATCCCCCAGGATGCAATATCCGGGGGATGGCAGCGATGCACGCGGCACGGCGCAAACTGCACCGCCGCCCGATCAGGCCAGAAATTTCGCGATGGTCTGAAGGAAGGTGGCCACTGAAATCGGCTTGGCGATATAGCCTTCGCAACCGCCTTCGCGGATCTTTTCTTCGTCACCCTTCATGGCGAAGGCAGTGACGGCAACAACCGGAATGGATTTCAGATCCGCATCGTCTTTCAGCATGCGGGTGATTTCCAGGCCCGAAATCTCCGGCAACTGGATATCCATCAAGATCAAATCCGGGCGATCCCGGCGGGCAATGCCCAGCACCTCGCGCCCGTCCTTGGTCTGCAAGGTGGCGTAACCATTGGCCTGCAACAAGTCATTGAACAGTTTCATATTCAAATCATTGTCTTCAACAATCAGGACCGTCTTTGCCATGTCCATCCCGGAAATACCCAACAAGTGTGGGCATGATGAGCAATTCCATCCAACAAGTCAAATAGGCCTGCTAAACTTATGCCCATTTCACGCACGGGGGGGCATCATCGCCCGCGCATCACCCCGCCCACGGCCAACACCACCCATGCGATCATGAAACAAATTCCACCCGCCGGCGTCACCATGGGAATGGGAAAATCCCCGCCCGCCAGCGCCTTTGCATACAAGGACCAGCAAAACAGCAGCGTGCCCAAAAAGAAAAACAAACCAGATATCCCCGCCAAGGGGCGGCGGTCCGCGGCAAGCCGGTCAACCGCCAGCAAGGCCAGCGCATGGATCAACTGATAGCGCGACGCCATATCAGCCAGGGATTGCAAATGGGCATCGCCCGCCAAACCGTGCGAGGCATAAGCGCCAAATCCCACGGCGATAACCCCGTTCACACCGGCCAGAAACAGCCACGGACGCATGATTTCATCCTTTGCAGAAAGTGACCGCCCCGGCCCTGCTTCCCGCAAGGTCAATCATTTGGCCGACGATGGCGACGGGGCATAAAGGTCGGCAGCCCCACCCAACTTCAACGCCTGATCCACCGTGGCGGTGGCAGCGATCCGCCGGACGGGAGCATCCGCCTTGGCCGCCGATTTGGCGGTTGCCACTCCCGAAGACTTCGCAGCCTCAGCGACTGACGCAGGAGCGGGCTTCGCAGCCTCAGCGACTGGCGCAGAAGCGGGCTTCGCAACCCCAGCGACCGGAGCAGGAGTGGGCTTCGCAGCCTCAGCGACTGGCGCGGGAGCGGGCTTCGCAGCCTCGGCGACCGGAGCAGGAGTGGGCTTCGCAGCCTCGGCGACTGGCGCGGGAGCGGGCTTCGCAGCCTCGGCGACCGGC
>JAYSBF010000046.1:0-26284 GCA_041915545.1 Magnetospirillum sp.
AAACAGGCAATGACACGGCGGATGGGCATGAAAGCATCCTTGGACGGCGGTCTGACCCTGTCGTCTAAACCTTGTGACGGGGGGATGCAACCATCTGTGGGGGGGGGTGATGCCTCTGGCATATGGGTTTATGCGTATGGATCGCTGATGTGGCGGCCGGATTTCGAACCGGTGGAAAACCGTCCCGCCCGTTTGTCCGGCTGGCACCGGGCCATGTGCATCCTGTCCACGGTGTATCGCGGTTGCCCGGATCAACCCGGTCTGGTGCTGGGGCTGGACCGGGGGGGATCATGCCTGGGGCGGGCCTTGCGGGTGGCCCCGGATCAGTGGGATGACGTCCGGCAACGGCTGGATCGCCGGGAATTGGTCAATGGGGTCTATCATCCCCGTTTCTTGCCGGTGCGGCTGGATGATGGGCGGCGGGTCAGCGCCTATGTCTTCGTGGTCAATCGCGACAATCCCCAATATTGGTCGGGAACGCCCCAGCAGGCGGCGGAACTGATCCGCCAAGGCAAGGGCCTGGGGGGATGCGCCAGGGATTATCTGGCCAATACGGTGGATCACCTGCGGGCCATGGGGGTGCGCGAGGGGATTTTGCACCGTCTGCTGGATCTGGTGGATCAGGCTTAGCGGATTTCGGGTCGAGATCCGCGCCCAAGCCCGCGTGGCGCTTGAGCGGCCCCGGCACGGGGCGCCACAGGCAGAATCAGAGCGGATTTCGGGTCGAGATCCGCGCCCAAGCCCGCGCGGCGCTGAGCGGCCCCGGCAGGGGGCGCCACAGGCAGAATCAGAGCGGATTTCGACCTTGATCGGGTCGAGATCCGCGCCCAAGCCCGCGCGGCGCTTGAGCGGCCCCGGCACGGGGCGCCACAGGCAAGAATCCAGCTTTGGATCGTTATCCTTCGAACCGATAGCCCACGCCATAGACGGATCGGATCACTTCCTGATCCGGGGACAGCCGGTCCAGCTTGCGGCGCAAATTCTTGATGTGGCTGTCCACGGTACGGTCGGTGACGATGCGGTAATCGTCATAGATGCGGTCCAGCAATTGATCGCGGGAAAACACTTGTCCCTTGCCGTCCACCAGGGTTTTCAGCAGGCGGAATTCCACCGGGGTCAGGTCGGCGGCCTTGCCGTTCAGCCGGACTTCGCCCCTGGCATCGTCGATGGCCAGTCCCAAGGTGGCGGGGGGGTCGCTGGCCCGGACCCGGCGCAGGATGGCTTTGACCCGTGCCACCACTTCGCGCGGGCTGAAGGGCTTGCAGACATAATCATCGGCGCCGGTTTCCAGGCCGACCAGACGGTCGATTTCCTCGACCCGTGCAGTGACCATCAGGATCGGTACGGTGGAGTGTTCCCGCACGTCGCGGCAGATGGACAAACCATCCTTGCCCGGCAGCATGATGTCCAGCAGCACCAGGGCGGGCTGTTCGGCCAACACCCGCTCCACCGCGTCGCCGCCTTGGGCCAGCCAACGGGTGGCATAGCCCGCCGCCCCCAGGTAATCCACCAAAAGCTGGGCCAATTTGGGTTCATCCTCGATGACCATGATGGTCAGGGCGTCCGTGTCCTCGATGTGATCGGCCATGGTTACCCTCTTTCGCTGAGGCACGGGATGGATATGATCAGGCGCAGACCGCCCAACGGGCTGTTCTGTGCCTCGATCCGCCCGTCATGGGCGCTGACGATGTTCTTGCAGATGGCCAATCCCAGGCCCGATCCGCCGCTGGCCCGGTTGCGCGATTCCTCGCCCCGGTAAAAGCGGTCAAAGATCCGGGCCAGGGTGACGGATGGCAGACCGGGGGGGGAATCGTCGAAACAGACCCGGACCTGTTCGCCATTCACCGTCACGGAAATCGTCATTTGCCCAGGGCCGTCGGTATAGCGGACGGCGTTTTCCAGGATATTGTTGAATAATTGGGTCAAACGGTCCATGTCGCCCAGCACCATGGCCAATCCCGGAGCGGGCAGATCCAGGTGGCAGGCGATGCCTTTTTCGCTCAGCCGGTCGGTAAAGGCGGCCTGGGCGGTGGCCACCAGATCGGCCAGATCGGTTTCCCCCTTGCGATAGGCCAGCCCGCCCACATCGGACAGGGATAACAGGTACAGATCGTTGACCAGCTTGGTCAGGGTCGCCACTTCCGCCTGAAGCGACCGTAATGTCAGCGGCGTCACCTGCCGCACCCCGTCTTCGATGGCTTCCAATTCGCCCCGCAGCACGGTCAGGGGAGTACGCAATTCATGCGAGACGTCGGCCATGAACTGGCGGCGGTTTTGTTCATTGCGGTCCAGCGTGCGGGCCAATTGGTTGAAATCCTGGGCCAGCCGTCCGATTTCATCCCCCGCGCCTTCGGGCACACGGGCGGAAAAATCGCCGATGGCCAGATCATGCGTGCTGGCGGCCAGATGTTTCAGCCGCCGCAGGAAACCCCGCGACAGAACCATGGTGACCAGGGCGGCCACCGCCGCCGCCAGACAGGCGACAATCCAGAAATTGCGGATCTGCTGATCGGCGAAATGGACATCGGCGGTGCGGGTCAGCCGGTCGGGCGGTGAACTGATCAGCCAGCCCACGGTCTTGCCCATCGCCACCACCGGGCGGCGCAAGGCGTCGGGGGCGATGGGGTCGCGCCCGCCGATCAGCCGGCCATCCATATCCACCAGCCATAATTTGCTGCGCAATCCCGGCGGGGGGGTGACCGGGCGGGGCGGGCGGTCGGTTCCCATATCATCCGCCGGGTCCGGTTCCCCCACCTGTCCCAATTCCCGCAGGAAATCGTACCAGCCATCGGTGGGGCCGTGGATAAAGCTCCAATCCCCGTGTTCGCCGTACACCCGCGACAAGGTCCCGGCGACCATGGTGACCCGCGCCTCATTGGACTGCCGCACATATTGCAGGAAATCATGATGAAAGCGGTGGCGCACCACCCAGCCCATGCAGATGGCAACCACCAGGCAAGAGGATAAAATGGCCAGGAACAGCTTGCCGGAGATCCCCAGTTTCATGCGGGCATATCCATCATGATGGCGGCAGGACCGGGGACATCTGGTGGTCCCAGCCGCCCCCCGTCGCCTTGATCAGCAAGGCACTGGCGGAAAAACGCCGACCCAACAATTGCAACGAACTGATTTCGGCTTGCCAGCGGGATATCTGGGCGCTGGCGACGGTGGTGAAATCCACCGTGCCGGATTTGTATTGATTGATGGCCAGCCGTTCCGCCTCGCGCGCGGCCAGCACCGCCTGTTCCTGGCGGCTGGCTTCGTCTTCCAATAATGCCAGCGCCGCCAGATTGTCTTCCACTTCCTGAAAGGCGGTCAGCACGGTCTGGCGGTATTGGGCCACGCTGGCATCATAGCTGGCGCGGGCCTGATCAACTCGCGCATCGCGGGCGCCGCCATCGAACAGGGTTTGGGCCAGCGATGCCCCCAGCGACCAGACCCGTGCCGGATTGGTGAATAATTCCGCCATGGTGGCGGCACTGTATCCGCGTGTGCCGCTAAGTCCGATGGTGGGGAAATAGGCGGCGGTCTGAACGCCGATGGTGGCGTTGGCCGCGGCCATGGCCCGTTCCGCCTGGGCCACATCGGGGCGGCGTTCCAGCAATTCCGACGGCAATCCCACTGGAATCACCGGCAGGGCCGCTTCGGTTTCCGGGGCGGGCAAGGTGAAATCCGCCGGGACGGTGCCCAGCAGGATGGCAATGGCGTGTTCCAATTGCCGTGCGCTCAGATCGTAATCAATCACCTGGACTTCGGCGGAACTCAGCAATGATTGCGCCTGGGCCACATCCACCGGGGTCACCAATCCCACCGCCAATTGATTCCGGGTCAGGCGCAGGGATTCCGCATAGGCATCGACCATGGCCTTGGCCAATTCCCGCTGTTTTTGGGTGATGCGCAATTGCAAATAGTCCTGGGCCAATTCCGCCTGGGCCGTCAGGCGGATGGCGGCCAGATTGGCCGCCTGTCCCTGGGCACTGGCATCGGCGTTTTCCACATCGCGGGCCACCGATCCCCACAGGTCGGGTTCCCACGACGCATCCAGGGTCAGGCGGTGGCTGCTGGTCACCCGGCTGCTGGACAGGCCCCGGCTGGTCTGACCGTTCAGTCCCAAAGTGGGGAAAAAGCCCGCACGGGCTTCCTGGGCGGCGGCGCGGGCCTGGCGATAGCTGGCCTTGGCGGCGGCGACGCTTTGATTGTCCTGGCCGATTCGGGCCATCAGCCGATCCAGCACCGGATCGTTGAACATCTTCCACCAATCCAGACCCGATGACGGCATGGATGGCTGGGCGGTTTTCCATCCCTTGGGCGGTTGTTCCTTGAACGCCTGCGCCTGGGGGGCCTGCGGCTTTTCATAATCCGGTCCCACGGCACAGGCCGACAGGGCCAGCCCCGATAAAAAGGTGGTCAGAACAAGACGGGGTTTCAATCAAGCCTCCTGTCCATGCGGGTGGTGGCGAACGGCCCAGCGGCGTTTGCACCAATGCCGGAATCGGTCAAGGTAAAGATAGACGACGGGGGTGGTGTACAAGGTCAGCAACTGGCTCATCACCAGCCCGCCGACGATGGTGATGCCCAGGGGTTGGCGCAATTCCGCCCCATCCCCCGATCCGATGGCCAGGGGCACCGCCCCCAGGATGGCCGCCAAGGTGGTCATCAGGATGGGCCGGAAACGCAGCAGACAGGCGCGGTGAATGGCGTCGCGCGGGGGCAGGCCCTGGGTTCGTTCCGCATCCAGCGCCACGTCAATCATCATGATGGCGTTTTTCTTGACGATGCCGATCAGCAACAAGATGCCGATCAGGGCGATCAGACTGAATTCGGTCTGGAACAGCATCAGGGCCAGCAATGCCCCCAGCCCCGCCGAAGGCAGGGTGGACAGGATGGTCAGCGGGTGGACATAGCTTTCATACAGTACGCCCAGCACGATATAGACGGCGGCGATGGCGGCGACGATCAGCAAAAGCTGGCCGTTGGCATTGTCCTGATAGGCCTTGGCCGTGCCCTGGAAACTGCCGACCACCGTATTGGGCATGCCGATGGCGACCCTGCTGCGCTGGATGATGGCATCGGCATCGGACAGGGATGCCCCCGCCGCCAGATTGAAGGAGATGGTGGCGGCGGCGAATTGGCCTTGGTGGTTGACGCTTAACGGTGCATGCGACGCATCCCAATGGGCCACCGACGATAACGGCACCTGCGCCCCGTCGGCGGAAATCAGGAATAATTTGTCCAAGGAGGCGGGGCCGCGGGCGTAATCGGGGGCCACTTCCAGCACCACTTTGTACTGGTTCAGCGGTTCATAGATGGTGGATATCTGGGATTGGCCAAAGGCCCCGTACAAGGCGCGGTTGACCTGGGATACGGTGATGCCCAGCCGGGACAGGGTATCGCGGTCATAAACCAGCATGGTTTCCAGCCCGCCATCTTCCTGATCGGAATTCACATCCGACAGCAAGGCTTCGCGTTGCAAGGCAGCCCGCAATCTGGGTTCCCACTGGCGCAAGGCGGTCAGATCGTCTGATTGCAAGGTGTATTGGTACATGGCCCCGGTTTGACGCCCGCCCACCATCAAATCCTGGGCCGGGAACAAGAACAGCCGGGCGCCCGGTTCCTTGGCCAAGGCGCGGCGCAGCCGGGCCAGCACCTTTTGCGCGCTTTCCTTGCGTTCGGCCTTGGGCTTCAAGGTGACGAACATGCGGCCCGAATTGGTCTGCGATCCGCCGGTGAAGCCGGCCACGCTGTCCACCGCCGGATCGGCGCGGACAATGCGCATGAAGGCGATCAGCTTGGTGCGCATGGCTTCGAATGAAATGCTTTGATCGCCTTGGATCGACCCCATCACCCGTCCGGTATCCTGTTCGGGGAAAAAGCCCTTGGGGATCACCTTGAACAGATAGCCGTTCAGGATCACCGCCGCCAACAGCATCAGCATCATCAGCCGCCCATGGTCCAAGGCCCAGCCCAGGGAATGGCCATACCATCCGCGCACCCAATCCAGCCCATGGGAAAACCAGCGCAACGGCGCGATGGGGCGGTGGTCCGGGGCATCACGGCGCAGCAGACGGGCGCACATCATCGGGGTGGTGGACAGCGACACCACCAGGGAAATGACGATGGACATGGTCAGGGTCACCGCGAATTCGCGGAACAGGCGGCCGACCAGATCGCCCATGAACAGAAACGGGATAAAGACCGCGACCAGGGAAATACTCATGGACAGCACGGTAAAGCCCACTTCCCGCGCGCCCTTCAGCGCCGCTTCCATGGGGGACATGCCGTCTTCCAGATGGCGGCTGGTGTTTTCCAGCACCACGATGGCGTCATCCACCACGAATCCGGTGGCGATGGTCAGCGCCATCAGGGACAGATTGTTCAGGCTGAAGCCGCACAGATACATGGCCCCAAACGACCCGATCAGCGACACCGGCACCACCACGCAGGGGATCAAGGTGGCCCGCCCGTTCTTCAAAAACAGATAGACCACCAGGATGACCAGGGCGACGGCGATGACCAAGGACCGTTCCACATCGGCCAGGGATGCCCGGATGGTGGGGGTGCGGTCCATCACCACCTTCATGTCCACCGATGCGGGCACCATGCCCGATAACAGCGGAAGGGCGGCGCGGATACGGTCAACGGTGGCGATGATATTGGCGTTGGGGGACCGGGAAATTACCAGCAGCACCGATTGCTTGCCGTTGGAAAAACCGGCATTGCGCTTGTCCTGTACCCCGTCGGACACCGTGCCCACATCCGACAGGCGCACCGCCGCGCCATTGCGGTAGGCGACGATGACCGGGGCGAAATCGGCAGCTTTCTTGGGCTGGTCATTGGCATAGACCTGCCATCGGCGGTCATCGTCTTCCACCGCGCCCTTGGGCCGGGTCACATTGGCTTCGCTGATGGCGGTGCCGATATCGGCGGTGGTGATCCCGTTATGGGCCAGGGCGTCGGGGTTGATTTCCACCCGCACAGCCGGCAGCGAACTGCCGCCCACGGTCACATCGCCCACCCCTTCGATCTGCATCAGCCGTTGTGCCAGCACGGTGGATGCCAGATCATACATGGCCCCCTGGGTGATGCCGTCGGATGTCAGCCCGATGATCATGATCGGCGCGTCAGCCGGGTTCATTTTGCGATAGGTGGGATTGTTGGGCAGGCTGGACGGCAAGGTGGAGCGGGCGGCGTTGATGGCCGCCTGAACGTCGCGGGCCGCGCCGTTGATGTTGCGGGACAGGTCGAACTGTAAGATCACCGCCGTCGATCCCAGCGAACTGCGCGACGTCATTTCGGTGACGCCGGCAATGCGGCCCAAGGCCCGTTCCAACGGGGTGGCGACGGTCGATGCCATGGTTTCCGCGCTGGCGCCGGGCAGCGACGCCCGCACCTGGATGGTGGGAAAATCCACCTGGGGCAAGGGCGATACCGGCAGCACGGCAAAGCCCAGCACCCCCAGGAACACGATGGCCGCGGTCAGCAAGGTGGTGGCGACCGGGCGGTCGATGAACAGCTTGGACAGGTTCATACGCCCATGTCCTTTGCTGGTGTGGGGTGCTGGTCCGGCCGGAATCTCCGGGCCAGGCGGTCAAAGGCCAGGTAAATCACCGGGGTGGTGAACAAGGTCAAAACCTGGCTGACGATCAGCCCCCCCACCATGGCGATGCCCAGGGGTTGGCGCAATTCCGCCCCTACCCCGGTGCTGATCATCAGGGGCAGCGCCCCCAGCAGGGCGGCCAAAGTGGTCATCAGGATGGGGCGGAACCGCAGCAGGCAGGCTTGGTAAATGGCATCGCGGGGGGGCATGCCCTGTTCCCGCTCGGCGGCCAGGGCGAAGTCAATCATCATGATGGCGTTTTTCTTGACGATGCCGATCAGCAAGATGATGCCGATGATGGCGATCACCGACAAATCGGCGCCGCTCACCATCAGGGCCAGCAACGCCCCCACCCCGGCGGTGGGCAGGGTGGACAGGATGGTGATGGGATGAATAAAGCTTTCGTACAGAACCCCCAACACGATGTACATGGCCACCACCGCCGCCAGGATCAGCCAAAGCTGATCATCCAGTGCGGCCTCGAATGCCAGGGCGGCCCCTTGAAAACTGGTCATCATGTCGGTGGGCAGGCCCACATCCTGCTCGGCGGCACGGATGGCCTGGACCGCATCCCCCAGCGATGCCCCCTTGGCCAGGTTGAAGGAGATGGTGGCCGATGGAAATTGCGCCAGGTGATTGATGACCAGATGGCCGGTGCGTTCCTCGACCCTGGCCACCGCGCTTAGTGGGATGGTGCCGGTGGTGGTGCTGATGTAAAGCCCGTCCAGCGCGTGCAATCCCTGGCCGTGATCATTCCCCATCCCCATCCCCACTCCCAGCACCACCCGGTATTGGTTGGCCTGGGTGAAGATGGTGGAAATCAGCCTTTGGCCAAAGGCGTCATACAGCACCGCATCAATGTCGGCGACGCTGACGCCCAGGCGGGACGCGCTGTCGCGGTCGATATTGACATAGGCCACCAACCCCTGATCCTGAAGATCGGATGCCACATCGGCCAGCACCGGGCTTTGCCCCATGCGGCTGGCCAGTTTGGGCAGCCATTCGCTTAACTGGGTCAGGGTGCTGGCCTGGACGGTGAATTGGTATTGAGTGCGGGTCTGGCTGGTTTCGATGGTCAGATCCTGCACCGGCTGCATATAAAGGGTGATGCCGGGCAATTGGGCGGCACGGGTCTTGATCCGCTCGATGATCGCGCCCACCCGGTCGTCACGCTGCTTCAGCGGTTTTAAATTGATCTGCATGCGTCCGCTGTTCAGCGATGCGTTGATGCCGTCCACCCCGATAAAGGATGACAGGCTGTCCACGGCGGGGTCTTGCAAGATCAGGTCGGCCAGGGCTTGCTGGCGTTCGGCCATGGCCTTGAACGACACGCTTTGCGGCGCTTCGGTGATCACCTGGATGACGCCATTGTCCTGGACCGGGAAAAAGCCCTTGGGGATGGCGGTATACAGAATGCCGGTCAGGCCCAGCGTGCCGAATGCCACCGCCAGGGTCAGGGATTGGTGATCCAGAACCCAGTTCAGCAGACGGCCATATTGGGCGATGATCCGGTCGAAAAAGGCGTGGCTGGCGCGGGAAAAGCCGGTTTCCTGTTCTTCGGGCCGGTGGCGCAGCAGCCGGGCGCACATCATGGGGGTCAGGGTCAGCGATACCACCGCCGAAATCAGGATGGCCACCGCCAAGGTGATGGCGAATTCCCGGAACAGACGCCCGACCACATCGCCCATGAACAACAGCGGGATCAGCACCGCCACCAGGGAAAAGGTCAGGGAAATGATGGTAAAGCCGATTTCGCCAGCCCCCTTCAGGGCGGCATCCATGGGCTTTTCCCCCTTTTCGATGTAGCGGGCGATGTTTTCAATGACCACGATGGCATCATCGACCACGAAGCCGGTGGCGATGGTCAGCGCCATCAAGGTCAGGTTGTTGATGGAAAAACCGGCCAGATACATGACGCCGAATGTCCCCACCAGGGACAAAGGCACCGCCACTGACGGGATGATGGTGGCGGGCACATTCCGCAGGAAGACGAAAATCACCATCACCACCAGACCGATGGCCAACAGTAATTCGAACTGCACATCCTCGACCGATGCGCGGATGGTATAGGTGCGGTCGGTCAGTACGGTCACGCTGACCGATGCGGGCAAGGTTTGCTTGATGGCGGGCAGCAACGCCTTGATCCGGTCCACCGTGCCGATGACATTGGCGCCGGGCTGGCGCTGGACGTTCAAGATGATGGCCTGGTCCCGGTTGGACCATGCGGCCAGTTTGGCGTTTTCGGCCCCGTCCACCACTTCGGCCACATCGGCCAGCCGGACCGGCGCCCCGTTGCGATAGGCGATGATCACCGACCGGTATTCATCGGCGGACATCAATTGGTCATTGGCGGAAATGGTCGATGACCGGGCGGTGCCGTCGAAACTGCCCTTGGCCGAATTCACATTGGCGGCGGCAATGGCCGTCCGCACGGCTTCGCTGCCCAGGCCATAGGCGGCCAGGGCTTTGGGGTTAAGATTGATGCGCACGGCGGGGCGCTGCCCCCCCGACAAGGTGACCAGCCCCACCCCGGTCACTTGGGAAATCTTTTGGGCGATGCGGGTGTCGGCCAGATCCTGCACCTTGGGCATGGGCAGGGCGGTGGCGCTGACCGCCAGGGTCAGAATGGGCGGATCGGCGGGATTGACCTTGGAATAAACCGGCGGGTTGGGCAAATCCGTGGGCAGCAGATTGCTGGCGGCATTGATGGCCGCCTGAACCTCTTGTTCGGCCACGTCCAGCCCCTGATCCAGGCTGAATTGCAAGGTGATCACCGACGCCCCGCCGGAACTGTTGGACGACATCTGTTTCAGGCCGGACATCTGGCCGAATTGACGTTCCAGGGGCGCGGTGATCGAGGAGGTGGTCACATCCGGGCTGGCGCCGGGATACAGCGTGACCACCTGAATGGTGGGATAATCCACCTGGGGCAGGGCCGATACGGGCAGCGACCGATACCCGATCAGCCCGGCCAGCAACAGCGCCACCATCAGCAAGGTGGTGGCCACCGGCCGGGTGATGAACAGCCGGGATGGGTTCATTATTGCCGCCCGGACTGACGGGGTTTCGCGGCCTGTCCCGATGGCGGGCCGCCCGTGGCGGCGGCGGGGTCGATGATCTGTACTTCGGTATCTTCGCGCAGACGGTCCACGCCATCGGTGACCAGACGGTCACCCAATTGCACGCCGTCCAGAATTTGAACCTTGTCATTGTCGCGCTGGCCGATGGTGATCAGATGGCTTTTCACCTTGTTATCGGCCCCGACCAGCCAGACGAAATTACCCTGCTTGCCCAATTGCACCGCCGCCGACGGCACCACCACCGCCGCTTTGACCGTATCGGCCAGCAAGCGGATATTGACGAATTGGTTGGGGAACAGCCTGGCATCGGCATTGGCGAATTCCGCCTTCATCTTCACCGTGCCGGTGGTGGTGTCGATTTGGTTGTCGATACTGGCCAGCCGTCCGGTGGATAGCAGCTTTTTCATCTCCCGGTCCCAGGCCTGAACCGTCAGGCTTTGTCCTGAGCGATAGGATGGCAACACCATCTGCAACTGGGATTCGGGCACCGGGAAAATCACATTGATGGGATCGACCTGGGTGATGACCACCAGACCGGTGGTATCGCCGCTTTTGATCTGATTGCCCACATCCACCTGCTTCAGTCCGGCCACCCCGCCGATGGGGGCGGTGATGCGGCTGTAATCCAATTGCAGCTTGGCCGAATCCACGGCGGCCTTGCCCACCACCACGGTTCCTTCCAATTGGCGGACGGTGGCGATCTGGGTGTCGTATTTCTGCCGGGTCACCGAATCCTGGGCCAGCAATACCCGGTAACGCTCCAGGTCGGCCCGCGCATTGGCCAGATTGGCCTGATCAGTGGCCAATTGTCCCTGGGCCTGGGCCAGGGCGACCTGGAATGAGCGGGGGTCGATTTCCGCCAGCAATTGTCCGGCCTTGACCGTCTGGCCTTCGGTGAAATGCAGGCGGACCAACTCGCCGTCCACCCGGCTGCGCACGGTGACCGTATTGCCAGCGGTCACCGTGCCCAGGCCGGTGACGTAGACGGGCAAATCCGCCTGGGTGGCCGTGGCGGCCTGAACCGGCTGAACACCGGGGCGCATGCCGCCGGGCGCCCCCCCTGCTGCCGGGGTGGGGGCCGAGGCGGGGGATGACGCCGCTGGGGGGGACGGGGGTGATGCCGGCCCTGGTCCTCCAGGTCCCATGGTCGGCATCGCGCTTTCGGAAACCTGGGTGCCGCGATGAACCGCGAACCAGACCAGCCCGGCAAAGGCGGCGATCAGAACGATCCAGATCAAGAACGGACGGAAACGGCGAAAAGCGGAAATGCTCATGAACATGCCCTTGCAGGTCGGGGGCGGCGCGAACGGCCTTGATGACCGGCTTAGCCTAGCAACAGGGGGCGATGGAAGATTGAAGAAAGTGTGGATTTTTTTGGGTCATGCCGGGGCATGGCCCGGCGGCGGAGAAAGCTGTTGACTTTGATGGTGTTGATAATGACTCTTATTATCGAAATGTCGCAATTCCGATAAGGGACCAAAGCCATGTGCGATTGCCAGGATGACACCACGCCATCGGCTCCGGCCCATCACCGGCGGCTGAAATTGGGGGAAATTTCCCCGCAATGGCATTGCACGATCATCGGAACCTGTCTGTCCATGGCCGAAATCCGGGCGGTGGCAGAAAAGTACAAAATCCGCTTCGTCAACGCCGCTCCCAGCGAATATGAAATCCACACCGCCATGGTCAAGCTGGCATCCCGCGACCGGGCCATCGGCAAAGCGCTGCACAAGATTTTGGACCGCAAGCACGCCACGGCCATCCGCCGCCTGTCCCAGGACCAGAGCGCCGATCAGGTGATGGACGCCTGGAAAGCCGCCCTGGCGGCTGGGGATGTGGCCGGGTCATGCTGGGCGGTCATGTCCCATCCGGCCACCACCGAAGAGATGCGGGTGGATCTGTTCGGGCAAATCCACATGCTGTCCCATCAGGTGGGATCGTCGGCGCGGGCGGATTTGCGGCGGATTTTCGTACTGGAACGGGAAAAAGCCGATCTGGAACGCCGGGCTCAGGGGCTTCAGGACCGGCTACGCGACGAAATCCGCCGCCGCGACCAGCGCATCGGTGAATTGAGCGAAAGGCTTGACTGCGAAATGGCCGAAACCCGGCGCCTGTCCTTTGCCGCCGAAGCCGCTGCCCGGCTGACCGGATTGGAAGCGCTGGCCGCCGAGTTACAGCAACATCTGGACGCCGAAAGCCGTCGCCGCGCCCTGATCGAGGATGAATTGCGCGACGCCATGACCGGCATGCGTGATCTGACCCAACGTCTCGCCATGCAGAACCGGGAAAACGAGGATCTGCGCGAAGATATCCGCGTTCTGGAAAACCGGTTGCCGGTTTCGCCCCCGCAATCCGGCCCGGACAGCCCGGATTTGGGGCATTGCGCCGATGCATGCCGGAATTTGGACTTATGCGGCCGCTGCATCCTGTTTGTGGGGGGGCGCCAGCACCATGTGCAGCATCTGCGCCGTCTGGTGGAAGAAAGCAATGGCACCTTGCTGCATCATGATGGCGGAACCGAAGAAAGCGTGGCCCGCCTGCACGGGCTGTTCGGCCGCGCCGACGCGGTGTTGCTGCCCGTTGACGCGGTCAGCCACATGGCCCATGACGAAGTGAAGAAACTGTGCCGCAAATGGGCCAAACCCTTTGTCCCGGTGCGCCGGTCGGGCTTGGGCGCCATCATGCGGGCCTTGCACAACCTGTCGGACCGGGATGACGGGGCCGTTTCCCCCGGCATGTGAGAAACGCCCATTGCGGGCGCGGCCAAGCCGCCGTTCGGCGGCGCCCGGCGAGGGACAAACATAACCCAGCGCCCATTGCGGGCGTGGCCAAGCCGCCGGTCGGCGGCGCCCGGCGAGGGACAAACATAACCCAGCGCCCATTGCGGGCGTGGCCAAGCCGCCGTTCGGCGGCGCCCGGCGAGGGACAAACATAAATCCCAGCGCCCATTGCGGGCGCGGCCAAGCCGCCGTTCGGCGGCGCCCGGCGAGGGCAAACATAACCCAGCGCCCATTGCGGGCGCGGCCAAGTGGCCGCGAGGCCACGCCCGGCGAGGGACATAAATAAATCCAAGCCCATTGCGGGCGCGGCCACGCCCGGCGAGGGCAAATATAAATCCCGGGCGTCTCAGGATCGGCCCGATGCGGTGCAGTAGCCGCCGGCGAAATACAATAAGGGGTCGCCATCGGTGAACAGGAACCGTCCGACCCGGCCCAGAAAAATCACATGATCTCCCCCCGCCAATTCGGCATGGCGGGCGCATTCGAAGCTGGCCAGACAGCCATCCAGCACCGGGGCGCCGCCCAATCCGGGACGCCAGGACACATTCGCGTATTTGTCGCCCGGTCGGGCAAAGCGGTCGGATATGGCGCGCTGGTCGGCGGCCAGGACGTTGACGGTGAAATGGCTGGCGGCCCGGAAGGCGGGCAGGGCGGGGGAATCGTTTCGCAGGCTCCACAAAATCAGGGGCGGGTCCAGCGAAACCGATGCGAATGAATTGATGGTCAGCCCGACCGGCCCAGTTTCCTGCCCATTCCCCAATCCGATGGCGGTCACCACCGCCACACCTGTGGCATAGCGCCCCAATGCCCCACGCAATTGTTTGGGGTCAAGGGGGAGCATCTCCAATTGGGGCTGATCCACATGGCTCATGACGCGGGTCCTTCCACGACGGCTTGTCTTCGATGAGTGTGAAATATCACGCTACCTTCACTCTTGCAAAAGCTTTCTAACAAAGCTAATTTGAAAACAGACAACAGGACGTGACCCATGACCAGACCGCCAGGGGATAAAATTCCGCCCACCATTGCCCGCCCGGATTTGCTGACGGCAGGCAGTGACCGGGATTTCCGCGACACGCTGCATCATCTGCTGGCTTTCGCCACCCGGCTGGACAAGTTGCGCGATGGCTTTGCCAAGTTGGCCGGGCTGACCGGGCCGCAATATTCCATTTTGATGAGTATCGCCCGCTTGACCGAAACCGGCGATCCGGCCCAGGGCTGCCCTGGTGCGGGGGTCAATCAGGTGGCGGCGCATCTGCATCTGTCGGGAACATTCGTCACCACCGCCACCAACGCGCTGCATAAGGCCGGATTGGTGGAAAAGTGCACGGATGGTCATGACCGCCGCCGGGTCCGGCTGTGCCTGACTCATCAGGGTCACGGGTTGCTGGACCGGCTGGGTCACTATCAACGCCCGGTGAACGCCGCCTTGTTCGAGGCGGTGGGGGCCGATGATTTCGCTATTCTGGCCCGTTTGGCCTCGGGTCTGGTGCAAGGCGCCGACCGTGCCCAGGCGCTTCAGGATTTTTTGGCCCGCACGCCATTCCCGGTGGATGGCGGTGCGGAGCCTTCGACCATTTCCGCCACCGATTCATCCTCTTCCCCCTCTTCTTGAGAAAAAGGCGACATGATGCCCAAATCCGGTGAACAGCATCTTGCATCCCTGCGCGACGGCCGCGATATCCGCCTGAATGGCGGACAGGTCGGCGATCCCACCAGCCATCCGGCCTATCGGAACGCCTGTGCCACCGCTGCCGCCCTGTACGATTTCCAATGCCAGGACGGCAATCTGGACCTGATGACCTATGCCACGGAAACGGGCGCACGGGTCAATCGCACCTGGCAATTGCCCACCTCTTATGCCGAGTTGGTGGAACGGCGCAAGGCGCTGGAAGCCTGGGCCAGCATCCATTATGGCTTTTTCGGTCGTTCGCCCGATCATGTGGGGTCGGCCATCGGCGGCATGTATATGGGCCGCGATCTGTTCCAGCAATACGATCCCGCCCGTGCCAAGGCTCTGACCGATTACTATCACTATGCCCGTGATAATGACCTGTTCCTGACCTATGTGATCATCAATCCCCAGGCGGACCGGTCAAAGGCCACCCACGACCAGCAAGATGAATTCCTGGCCGCCGGGGTGGTGGATGAAGACAGCACCGGACTGACCATCCGTGGGGCCAAGATGTTGGCCACGTCGGGTGTGGTGGCCAATGAAGTGCTGGTGACCTGCATCCAGCCCTTGGGCAAGGGCGATGAAAAGTATGCGGTATCCTTTGCCATTCCCATGAATGCCAAGGGGCTGAGCATCCTGTCGCGCAAATCCTATGAAGCCGATGCCGCGTCCCGTTTCGACAACCCGCTGGCCAGCCAGTTCGACGAAAACGACGCCTTGTTGTATTTCGACGATGTGAAGGTGCCGTGGGATCGGGTGTTCATCAACCAGAACACCAGCATGACCCTGAAGCAGTTCCATGACACCCCGGCCCATGTGTATCAGAATTACCAGTGCCAGATCCGGCTGATGGTCAAATTGCGCTTCCTGGTGGGGATCGCCCGGCGCATCGCCGAAACCAACGGGATCATCGGCATTCCGCAAATCCGCGATACCTTGGGCCAATTGGCGGCCCAGGCCGGCATGATCGAAGGTCTGGTGCATGGCATGGAAGCCAAGGGCCATCAGGTGGGGGCCTATTACGTTCCCGATGGGCATTTGCTGTACACCGCCCAGGTTTTGGCCCAGCAGCTTTATTCCCAGATGATCACCACCATCCGCGATCTGGCGGGCGGCGGCGTCATCATGCTGCCCAGTTCGGTGGCGGATTTCGGCGATGCCAGCACGGCGGCCATGATCGACAAGACCCAGCAATCCCCCTATTACGGCGCCCGTGACCGGGTGAAATTCTTCAAACTGGCTTGGGATGCCATCGGGTCCGAATTCGCGTCGCGCCATAATCAGTATGAAATGTTCTATTCCGGCGCCACCTTCGTCACCAAGGGCCATTCGTTCCGCACCTATGATTGGGCCAAGGCCACGGGCATGGTGGATGGGCTGATGGGGTCCTATGATCTGAATGATGAATTGGCCAAGTGGCGCGAAACCCATCGGGGATAGGTCGCAAAGCGAAACGCGCGGGGCTTGTTCTTGACAGGGGCGAGTCCTTGCGGTAGTGATATATCACTGTATCATCACTCTGTTTCCCATAGGGGCCGTCCCGGATTGGGGCGGCCCCTGGTCCCAAAGGAAAACGAGATGGCAATTACCAAGGTTCATGACGAATTCCATACCCTGGACATGTCCACCGGCTGGGAAGTGCCGCCGGGATATCCGCCGGGCATTCAGCAGAAAATCCTGTCGGGCAGTTTGGACGAAACGGGAAAACGCGGCAGCCGGACCCGGTTGTTGCGCTTTCAGCCCGGTATCTTCACCAAGGCGCCGTTCCTGCATGATTATTGGGAAGAAGTGTATTTGCTGTCGGGCGATCTGACCGTGGGCAATGACGCCCAGGGCAATGGCGGCACGGCATTTCCGCCCAATACGTATGCGGTGCGTCCGCCGGGGGCGGCGCATGGGCCATTTAAATCCAACGACGGGTGTGTTCTTCTGGAAATCCATTACTACGATCCGGTGTGATCATGTTCCCAAGTTTGGCGCAGGCGGCAGCGGCCATGGCTGCCGGTACCCTGACCAGCTCCCGGCTGGTCGGGGAATGTCTGGATCGCATCAGCGACCCGGACGGTGAAGGCGGGCGGGTCTTTCTTCAGGTGGACCGTGACCGCGCCTTGGCAGAGGCAGCCCATGTGGATGCCCTGCGTGCCCGGGGCGTGTGCCTTGGTCCCTGGGCGGGCATTCCGGTTTCGGTCAAGGATCTGTTCGACATCGCCGGGCAGGTGACGCGGGCGGGATCGCTGGTTCTGGCGGATGATCCGCCCGCATCCCGCGATGCCCTGGCCGTCACCCGCCTGCGTCAAGCTGGCATGGTGGTGGTGGGCCGCACCAACATGACGGAATTCGCCTATTCCGGCCTGGGGATCAATCCCCATTACGGCACGCCGCGCAATCCCTTTGGCCGCACGGCTGATGGCGGTGGCCGTATCCCCGGCGGCTCCAGTTCGGGGGCGGCGGTGTCGGTGACTGACGGCATGGCCTTGGCCGGGCTGGGCAGCGACACCGGTGGGTCCTGCCGTATTCCCGCCGCCTTATGCGGCATTGTCGGATACAAGCCCACGGCGGATGCGGTGCCGGGCATGGGCGCCTTGCCCTTGTCTTCCGCCCTGGATTCCTTTGGCACCTTGGCCCGCACGGTGGAATGCTGTGCCATTATGCACGACATTCTGGCGGGCGGTGACGGGCTGGTGCCCGATGCCCTGGCTCTGGCCCATCTGCGGCTGCTGGTTCCCACCACCTTGGTTCTGGACGATCTGGATGCCCCGGTGGCAGCCGCGTTCCAATCGGCCTTGTCCCGTCTGACCCAGGCGGGGGCCGCGATCAGCGAAAAAGCGGTGCCGCTGCTGGGGGAATTGGCCCATATCAACGCGCTGGGCGGCTTCACCGCCGCCGAAGCCTGGGCATGGCATCGCCATCTGCTGGCTGAACGCGACGCGGCCTATGACCCCAGGGTCAGCAGCCGTATCCGCAAGGGTGCCCAGCAATCGGCAGCGGATTTCATTGATCTGATGGCGGCGCGCCAGGATTTCATCGCCCGCTTCCAGGCGGTGATGGCGCCTTTTGACCTGATGATCATGCCCACCACCCCCATGACCGCCCCCACCATCGCCGAAACCGCCGGGGATGATGCCAGCTATGCCCGGATCAATCTGGCCATGTTGCGCAATTCCACGGTGATCAATTTCGCCGATGGCTGTGCCATCTCGATCCCCATCCATCCGGCGGGGGATGCGCCCATTGGCCTGACCATCGCCGGTCCCCATGGCGCTGATGCCTGGGTGCTGGCCGCCGCACGGGCCATGGCGGCGGTGTTGCGATAGGGGCGCGCCAAGGCGCCCGCCCGGCGAGGGACAAAAATCCCAGCCGCCATTGCGGCGGCGGCCAAGGGCGCGGCAGCGCCCGCCCGGCGAGGGACAAAATAACCCCAGCCGCCATTGCGGCGGCGGCCAAGGGCGCGCCCGCGCCCGCCCGGCGAGGGACAAAATAACCCCAGCCGCCATTGCGGCGGCGGCCAAGGGCGCGAAAGCGCCCGCCCGGCGAGGGACAAGACAACCACTCAGTGTGTCATATGGCCAGGGCGTCCAGCAATGTGCGCAATTCCTGGCGGGCGGCCACATGGCTCATGGTCAGTTCAACGCCGGGCAGGTCGCGGCGCAGGTCCAACAGGGTCAGGCCGTCCAGGAATAGGGAGCGGTAGATCACCCGTTCCCCCAATCCGGGGCATTGGCGGAAGCCGATGCGGCGGGACAGTTCGGTCAGCGCCTTTTCCATGTCGCGTTTGTTGCGGGCGTCCAGATGGGACAGGCGGTTGCGCAGGACGATCCAGTCCACCATGGCCATTTCGCCGCGCATGGCCCGCTGTTTCTTGGTTTCCCAGACCATTTCCGCGTATTGGCTGGGGCGCAGGATACGGAAAGTGCCCGGTTCCACCCGTGCCAGCACATCCAGATCCACCAGGCTGTCATTCAACGGCGTCACCAAGGTGTCGGCCAGGGAATGGCCCAGCCGCGACAGGTAATGATCCGATCCGGGCGTGTCCAGAATCACCACGTCGTTACGGTCGCGTAAGGCGGTCAGTCCCTCCAGCAGCCGGGCTTCATCGGCCTGGCGGTCATGGGTGGGGGGCAGGGCCATATGCTCGGGCATGGGCAGGCTGGCGGCATCGGCGCGGTTCTGGCGGTTTTGCAGGTAGTGGGTCAGGGTCGCCTGGCGGGCGTCCAGATCCATGGACCCCACCCGCAAACCCCGTTCCAGCAAGCCAATGATCATGTGCATGGAAATGGTGGATTTGCCGGTCCCACCTTTTTCATTGCCGACGACGATGATCCGTGCGCCCGTGCCCACCGGGTATTTCCTTTGCTGATCCTGCCCGATCCCCTGGCGGGCTTATAACATATCCTGTGCGGATTGCCCTGCGGCTTCTCCAACGCCCGGTGCTCTGTTATGCTTCGGCTGGATTTGGGCGACGGGCATTTGGTTTGAGGGACAATCTTTGAACGGTGGGCAACCCGATCGCATCGATTGTGCCGTGATCGGCGGCGGCGTGATAGGGCTGGCCATTGCCCGGACCCTGGCTTTGGCCGGGCGCGATGTGGTCATCCTGGAAGCCGAAGGCGCCATCGGCAGCGGCATCAGTTCGCGCAATTCCGAAGTCATTCATGCGGGTATCTATTATCCGGCGGGCAGTCTGAAGGCCCGGCTTTGCGTGCGGGGCAACCGGCTGCTGCGCGATTACGCCGCCCGCCGGGGGATTGATTTTTCCATGGTGGGAAAATTGATCGTCGCCGCCGATCAGGCCGAGGTGGCGGGGCTGGACGGGCTGGCGCAAAAGGCCCGCGATAACGGCACCGAAGCGTTGCAGCCCCTAAGCGCGGCCCAGGCGCAAGAGCTGGAACCGGCCTTGCGCGTGGCGGCGGCCCTGTATTCGCCCGCCACCGGCATTATCGACAGTCACGGATTGATGCTGTCCTTGCTGGGCGAAGCGGAAGAGAACGGCGCGGTCATCGCCTATCACGCGCCGGTTCTGGGCGGGGAAGCCCTGGGGGACGGCATGATGTTGGAGGTGGGGGGCAGCCAGCCCACCCGGCTTTGGGCCGCCACCACCATCATCGCCGCCGGGCTGGACGCATGCCCGCTGGCCCGTCGATTGGGGCTGACCGCGGTGCCCGATGATTATTTGTGCCGGGGCAATTACTTTACCCTGACCGGGGCCATGCCGTTCCGTCATCTGGTCTATCCCCTGCCGGATCAGGCCGGGCTGGGGGTGCATTACACGGTGGATCTGGCCGGGCGTGGCCGGTTCGGGCCTGATGTGGATTGGGTGACGGCGCGCGATTACCGGGTCGATCCCGGTCGCGCCCCGGCCTTTGCCCAGGCCATCCGCCGGTATTGGCCGGGGTTGGACCCGGCCCGGTTGGAACCATCCTATGCCGGTATCCGTCCCAAGGTGCAAACCCCGGATGGACCGGCAGCCGATTTTATCATCCATGGGCCGGATGCCCACGGCGCGCCTGGGGTTTTGGCGCTGTACGGCATCGAATCACCGGGTCTGACCGCGTGTCTGGCTCTGGCCGAACTGGTGAAGGAGAAAGTTGCATGAGGGGGATTGCCGTCGTCTTCGCCGCCATGTCCATGGGGCTGGGAGTCATGGGTCTGGGGACCATGGGGGCTGCCCAGGCGCAAGAGGTGCCGCCCGGCTGGCAGGCGCCACCGCAAGAGCAAATTCCCAATCATCGGGCTCAATGGCGGGAAGTGGTGGTGGAATTGGCCACCTATGCCAAGGCCCGGAACAAGAACTTCATCGTTCTGGCCCATGGCGGGCTGGATTTGATGGTCAAGGGCGAACGGGAAGGCAAGTGGGAAGAGTTGCAGGACCCCGACGGCAAGACGGTGGAAAAGCGTTTGCCGGTCGGCAGCGTGATGCGCTCTTACGTCAAGGTGCTGGATGGGGCCATTCTGGACGGGCTTTATTGCGGCTATAACGCCTTTGACAAATCGCTGGATCAGGCGGTGAAAGCCCAGTTGGATCTGGATAAGGTGCTGGCCGATGAACGGGCGCGGGGGATTCATCGCCCGCCGGTGCCCATGCCCATGGGGCCGTTCAGCCTGGACCCGCAGGAAGAAATCCGCCGCGCTGCCGAATTGCGCAAGTTGGCCCAGCGCGACGACATTCAGCGGCGGACGGTCTATGCCTATCACGCCATGCGGGAATCGGGCCGCCGTCTGCTGTCGCTGGAAACATGCGCCGATGCCAAGGGGGTGTCCCAGGCCATGAGCGGGGCCGGGCGTGACCGGGTGCTGCCATTCGCCGCCATTGACGGCATCAATTCCACCCGCCGGGTCAGCGGGCGTCCCCCGGCTGAAAATTCCAACGCCGTGGCTACGGTGGGCGAAGCCCGGAACTGGATGCCCCAACTTCACGGCAATGGCTATGGCAGCAAGACCGAATGGGTCGAGGCCATGGCCAAGACCAATTACGACATGCTGGTGATGGATGTCAGCTATCGCGGTCAGGACCCGCTGACCAAGGACGATGTGAAAAAGCTGAAATTCAAGGAATTGGGGGCGCCCCGTCTGGTGCTGGCGGTCCTGCCGGTGGGCAAGGCGTTCGATTGGCGCTGGTATTGGAAAAAGGATTGGGTCGCCGGAAATCCCGATTTCCTGTTCGCCCCCATTTCCGACGATCCGGGCGCCTATATGGCCAGTGTGGACAATGCCCAATGGCGTGCGGTTCTGGGAAAATATATCACCGGCATCGTCGATTTGGGGTTCGATGGTGTGGTGCTGGATGATCTGGACACCTATCTGTGGTTCGAATCGCTGATGCCGCTGGATGAGTAACCCATGCTGACCGCCGTTCGCAGTTATGAAGAAGCTTGCCGTACCTTTCGCTGGCGTGTCCCCGAACGGTACAATCTGACCTTTGATATCTGCGACCGGCAAACCATGGCCGGTGCCGATGGTCACCGGACCGCCCTGATCGTGGAAGCTGCGGATGGGACGGTGGAACGCTATACGTTCCATGTGCTGCGGCTGCTGTCCAACCGGCTGGCCAATGTGCTGCGGGGCCGGGCGGTGGGGGAAGGTGACCGGGTGCTGGTGTCGTTCGGGCCGTCGGTGGAAGCGGTGGTCGCCGTGCTGGCGGTGCTGCGTCTGGGCGCGGTGGCGGTGCCGGTATCCGCCAGCTTGGGCGAGGTGCCGCTGTCCTGGCGGCTGTTCGATTCCGGGGCGGTGGCGGCCATCGTGCCGTCCTCCATCGCCGGGCGGGTGTTCCGCTGCAAACAGGCGGCGCCCAATCTGTTTTCCATTTTGGTGGCTGGCGACATTCCCCCCGGTGCCCCCGACGGGTGCGAGGAAATGTGGGCCACCATGGAAAACGCGCCGGATCAATGTCCGCCGACCCTGACCGCTGCCGATGCTCCGGCTTTTCTGTTCTATCCCGATGATGCCATGGGCAAGCCGCCGGGGGTGCTGCACGCTCACCGGGTGTTGCTGGGCAATTTGCCGCCCATGGAACTGGCCTTGGATTTTTTCCCCCAGACCGGCGATATTTTCTGGACCCCCGCCGATCCCATGAGCTTTGAAGGATTGCTGTGGGGGGTGTTGCCTGCCTGGCACCACGGGGTGCCGGTTCTGACCTCGCCCCTGACCGATCCGGCGGCCCAACTGGCCCTGATGGGGCGGCATGGGGTGCGGGCCGCCTTTGTCCCGCCCCGTCGGCTGTTGCAATTGGCCGAAGCCGCGGCCACCAATCCCCATGCCCAGCTTCGGGCCTTGGCCACCGGGCCGCGTCCGTTCAGCCTGGTGGAACATGCCATGGTGTCGCGGGTGTTCAAATGCGGGGTCAACGAAATCTGGGGATCGGTGGAAAGCGGTGCCGTGGCCGCCAATTGCGCTAAATTGGTGGAATTGCGGCCCATGTCGCCGGGCCGCGCCTCGCCCGGCGTCACGGTCGAGGCCATGGACCTTCAGGGCAAGCCGGTGCGCGCCGGGGAAAGCGGGCCATTGGGCGTGGCCCCCGGTGCCCCCGGAACCATGCTGCATCATTGGAACGGGTTGGTGGCCGGGCGCACCCGTCTGCCCAGCGGGTGGCAAGCCATCGGTCTGAACGGCTTCCGCGATCTGGACGGATATTTATGGCCCGAAGAGGCCCCCCAGCCCCCCGGCGTGGTGGTGGTGGATGACAAGGCGGTCTGTCTGGATGACGTTCAATCCGCCCTGGCCAGCCATCCCAAGGTGGCTGCCGCCGGTGTGTCCTGGCATGACGATCAGGAATTGAAAGCCTATGTGGTTCCGGCCCGTGGCCAGAACCGGGATGTGCAATTGGCCCGCGATCTTCAGGCTTTTATCGCCAATCGCCGGGGCTTGCATGAAGTCCCCCGCCGCATTGAATTCGTCGATACCCTGCCCACCGATGACCAAGGCAAGGTGGTGCGCGAGGATCTGGACCATATGCCGGTGCGTCTGGACAGCATTTCGACATCGGATCGTTCCGTGGTGTCCCGGTCGCGATGATCCGGGGCTGCGGGGATCAGGCGTGACCGCGACTCTCATGCGGGAAATATAAGCTATTATATACAATTTTAATGTGTAACATGCTGCGGCAGAACAACCCTGCCGGAGATATCATTATGATCCGTTTTGCGCGCGTCGCCCTGTCTGCCCTGGTTCTGGTCGCCGTTCCGGCCCTGGCCCAAGCGACCGATTACAAGAAAGTCTATTGCGGCAAGAAAGAGTATGTGGGGAATCCCAGCAATAAATATCCCCATCTGCATTGCGGCAGTAATTTCTATACCTATTCCAAGGGCAGTAATGACCACCTGAACATGGTGGGGAAAAAGGGGCCGCAATGCGGGACGGCTCGTAATGCCCAGGAACAAATCCACGATCTGGATGCCAGCACGGTTCAGGATAAGCCGGCCATGGTGACTTCGGTTGACAGTTTCGTCGCCGGGGAATGCCAATAATACCAACCGTCCAATTCTTGTCCCGTGCCGGGCGGGCGCCGGTGATCGGTTCCGATCACCGGGATATGGTATGACAGGAGGAGATTATGAAAACTTCCATAATAGCGATAATGGTCCTGGGTCTGTCGCTGGCGTCCATGCCCGCCATGGCGAAAAAGAACAACTATAAAAAAGACTATTGTTCCAGCCAGGATTATGTCGGGAACAGCAGCAATAAATATCCACATTTACATTGCGGACGCGGGTTTTATACTTATTCAAAGGGTAAGGACTCGTCGCAACATGCCAATATGGTGTCCAGTGGGCAGGCAATGTGCGGAATCGCGGGCACGGTCCAGACGCAAATCCACGATTTGGATGCCAAGACCGTTGCCGACAAGGATGCCATGGTGACATCCATCGACGATTTCGTGTCCGATTTTTGCCAGTAATACCGGCCAATCTTTGACTTGACGCGTTGGCCGGTCACCAGCCGCTATTGCGGCGCCCGCCCGGCGAGGGGCAAATCAACTCATTGGCCGGTTGGCATCAGTGGGTGGGCCGGGCCGAATGATGCCAGCAACAGAGAAAGTCCCAACAGGCACAACGCCCCGCCCCCCACCAAAGAGAAGGCCAGGCCCGCCCATCCGCCGCCATGGCCGCGTCCCAGGATGGTGGCAGCCCAGTGGCGGGCCTTGACGGTGATCAGGGCCAAGGCGGCGACGGTCATGGCGGTGCCTGCCGACATGGCCGCCACCGCGCCGATCCCGGCCCAAGGCGATCCCGTCATCTGAGCCAGGGCCAGCACCAGGACTGCGCCGCTGCATGGGCGCAACCCGATGGACAGGATCACGCTGGCAGTGGTGCGCCATGTATGTGGGGCATTGATCTGCTGTGCCGATGGGCCATGGGCGCAGCCGCAGCCAGGGCCGTGTTCATGGGGCGGATTGGCGTGATCGGCCATGGCGGTGCGCGCCCGCCCGGTCCACCGCAGCCGCTGCACCGCCCGGATGACGAACCATGCCCCCAAGGCGGAAAGCAGGAAAAAGCTGGCCCGTTCGCTCCAACCGGCGGCGGCATTGGCGGTGATCGGCATCCAGCCCGCCATCATGCGTAATCCCCCCACCAGGATCACCGCCACCAATCCCTGAGCCAGCGCCGATGCCGCCGCCAGGGTGATCCCGCGGGTCAGGCGGCTTTCCTGGGTCAGCAGATAGGTGGCGATCACCGCCTTGCCGTGGCCGGGACCGGCGGCGTGGAAAACGCCATAGGCAAAGCTGATGCCGGTCAAGGCCCAGATGGCGCCGGGATCGGTGGCCATCTGCCGCAGGGATATGGCCAGATGACGGTGGAAGTGGCGTTGCTGTTCCATGATCCAGATGATGGCGTGGTCCCAGCCCAACCCGATCCCCGCGATCAACGCCAGGAGGGCCATTCCGGCCAGGGCCGGGATGATGACGGCCGGTATTCTCCATTGCCCGGTCATTTGTCGGCTGCGCATCGGATATCCACCTTTTCCGCGAATTGGGCGCCTAATCCGTCGCCGCCGGTCTGGCTGCGGTCCAGGGCGGCGGCCTTGGCCAGGGCCTTGGGGTCGGGTTTGGCGTCGATCAATTGGAACCGGCATTGCCCTGGGGCATTTTCCAGCCGGATGGCATCGGGGCGTTCCGCGTGCAACATCTCGATGAAATAGGTGGGGTCATAGATGGAATAGACCAGCGGGGCCTGGGCCGGTGACACCGGTTGGGACAGGGGGGTGGTGAAGGTCATCAGCAGCCGGTGCCCGTCCATGCGGGCGTCGCGGCTGGTGGGGGGGGACAGGGCAATGCTTTGCTTGCCCCAATGGATTTGGGTGAAATATCCCCAATTGCGCAGATTGCCCAGAATGCGGGTGGTCAGCAGGTCCATGCGGTCCTGTTCGCCGTTCTGAACCGTGTCGGCGGTATAATATTCGTCGAACAACCAATGCTGACGCAGGGCGGTGACCTGTCCTTGTCCGTCGAACAGCACCTCGACCGACACGTCGATCCACGCATGGGGGTGGGCCTGGGCCAAAGCGGGCCAGGCCAAGCCCAACAGCGCGATCCCTAACAGGGTGCGGAAAAACTCCGCTTCGCGGCTGGGCGACCGCCCAGACCCGTTTGGAGGCGCAGCCTCCAAGCCTCCAGTTTCTTTTTCTTTCAAAGAGTTAGAAATCTGGAGGGTTCGGGAGC
>JAYSBF010000047.1:0-26100 GCA_041915545.1 Magnetospirillum sp.
TGTTGTTTATGTCCCTCGCCGGGCGCCGCCTGATGGCGGCTTGGCCGCGCCCGCAATGGGCTTGTTGTTTATGTCCCTCGCCGGGCGCCGCCTGACGGCGGCTTGGCCGCGCCCGCAATGGGCTTGTTGTTTATGTCCCTCGCCGGGCGCCGCCTGACGGCGGCTTGGCCGCGCCCGCAATGGGCTTGTTGTTTATGTCCCTCGCCGGGCGCCGCCTGATGGCGGCTTGGCCGCGCCCGCAATGGGCGCTGGAGTCATGTTTCTCCCTCGCGGGGATCAGGATGGCCTGTGTGCCATTTGACAAATCCCGCCGTCTTTTCCACCATCAGCGGCAAATCGCGACAGGGAGTTTCGAAATGTCCGCCGAAAGCTGTATCCAGGCGCAAATTATCGGCAAGGTCGGGGTGCTGACCTTGCGCCGTCCCCAGGCATTGAATGCGTTGACCTTGGATATGGTGCGCGACATGCACCAAGCCTTGGATGGGTGGCGGGATGATGCCAAGGTCGCGGCGGTGGTCGTGCGTGGCGATGGAAAGGCGTTTTGCGCAGGTGGCGATATCCGTGCCGTCCGGGCGGCGACATTGGCAGGCGAGCATGGCCAGAATCGCGCCTTTTTCGGGGAAGAATATGCGCTGAACCATGCCATCAGCACCTATCCCAAGCCGTATATTTCCTTGATCCACGGTGCCTGCATGGGGGGCGGCATGGGGATCAGCGTTCATGGCCGCTATCGGGTGGTCGCCGAAAATCTGGTGATGGCCATGCCGGAAACCGCCATCGGCTTTTTCCCCGATGTGGGGGGCAGTTATTTTTTGTCGCGACTGGATGGGGGAATTGGCCTGTATCTGGGATTGTCGGGGGCGCGGGTTGGGGCGGCTGATGCACTTTATTGCGGTTTGGCCACCCATCATGTGCCGTATTCGGCCTTTGACGTCTTGGTTGATGCCTTGGCGGCTGGGGATGCCCCGGACGAGGTTTTGACGCGCTTCGCCGTCGAGGCCGGGGCGTCTGCCCTGTCTTTGGTGCGGGCGCAGGTGGATGCCTGTTTCCAGGGAACCGATCCGGCGGCGATCATGACGGCATTGGCTGCGGATCAGTCGGATTGGGCCGCGGACACCTTGGCGGCACTGCGTGGCGTGTCGCCGCAAAGCATGCGAGTGACGGCCCAGGCCGTGGATTGGGCCAAGGGGCGGGATTTGGGAATTTGTTTGTCCATGGAATTGGCCTTGGCCTTGGCCCTGTGCCAAAGCGCTGACTTTATCGAAGGTGTGCGGGCCATGCTGGTGGATAAGGATCGCACCGCCTTGTGGCGGGCTGAGAACGAAGTCGATTTCGCGGTTATTGCCGCCGGTTATTAGGAAATAATTTAAGGCCGGTGCGTCAGGGTGTGCGTGGCAAATATTGACCGCGCCACCCTGAATGCGGCAAGTTGCCCGCTGAACAGCGAGTGACGTTCATGGATATTGAAGATCAGGCCCCGCAGCCGGTGCCCGGAATCGCGGAAGAATCCGCGCCTTTCCAGCTGCGTGCCGCCAATTTGACCTTGCTGACCCTGAAGCTGCTGAATCCTGGTGATCCAGAGTTTTTTCCGCGCCTGCGCACCATGTTGTCACTGGCGCCGGGATTTTATCGCAACGCGCCGATCATCTTGGATTTGTCGGCCACCGGATTGAAACCGCCGGTGGATTTGGCTGAATTCTGCACCAATTTGCGCGCCTTGGGCATCAACCCGGTGGGGGTGCAGCGGGCCAATGCCGCCTGGGAACGGGCGGCGGCGGCGGTATCGTTGCCACCGTTTCCGGCTGGCCGGGCCACAGACCCCCAATCGGCGCGGGATAATGACGGGGCATCCAACCCCAAGGCCAAGGCCGCGGCCAAGGCCACATTGGGAACCACCATCATTTCGGAACATGTCCGTTCAGGCCGCCAGGTCTATGCCCATAAGGGGGATCTGATCGTGCTGGGGTCGGTCAGTCATGGGGCCGAATTATTGGCCGATGGCCATATTCATGTTTATGGCGCCCTGCGCGGGCGCGCCTTGGCGGGAATGAGCGGGGATAAGGCCGCCCGTATTTTCTGCCGCGGCATGGAAGCGGAATTGGTGGCGGTGGCGGGTATCTATCAAGTCGCCGACCAAATCGCTGAAACTGTTTGGGGCAAGCCTGCCCAAGTCCGCCTGGATGGTGAAAATCTGGTTCAGGACGTGATCTGATGCCTGCTGGGAATGGGCAAGACGGCCGGTATTCCAATTGGAAGGGGAACGCTTTTGGCTAAAGTCATCGTGGTGACATCGGGAAAAGGCGGCGTGGGTAAAACCACCACTTCGGCTGCCCTGTCCGCCGGTCTGGCCCTGAAGGGCTTCAAGACCGCCGTGCTGGATTTCGACGTGGGTTTGCGCAACCTGGACCTGATCATGGGATGCGAACGCCGGGTGGTGTTCGACTTCATCAACGTGATCAATGGCGATGCAAAGCTGCATCAGGCGTTGATCAAGGATAAGCGCCTGGACAATCTGTTCGTGCTGCCCACCTCGCAAACCCGCGATAAGGACGCCCTGACCCAAGAGGGGGTGGAGCGGGTGATCGACGAGTTGAAGCAAGAGTTCGACTACGTGATCTGCGACAGCCCCGCCGGGATTGAACGTGGTGCCTTTCTGGCCATGTATTTCGCCGATGAAGCCATCGTGGTCAGCAACCCGGAAGTATCATCGGTGCGTGACGCCGATCGGATGATCGGTCTGCTGACCAGCAAATCGCGGAAGGCCGAAGCCGGCGAAGAGGTGACCCAGCATCTGTTGCTGACCCGCTATGATGTGGAGCGGGTGGAAAAGGGCGAAATGCTGCGGGTCGAGGATGTCCAGGAAATCCTGGCCGTGCCCTTGCTGGGGATTATCCCGGAATGTCCGTCGGTGTTGCAGGCGTCCAATGTGGGGACACCGGTGATCCTGGACGAAAAATCCCCCGCCGGTCGGGCTTATGCCGAAGCCGTGGCCCGCATGTTGGGCGAAGACATTCCCATCACCCTGCCCAAGGCCGGCAAGCGCGGCCTGTTGGACCGATTGTTGCGGAGGAGTGCATGAGCATTCTGAGCATTTTCGGACGGGCCCCGAAGACATCGGCGGCGACCGCCCGTGATCGGCTGCAAATTCTGCTGGCCCATGAACGGGCCGGGCTGGAGGGGAATGATTTCCTGCCCCAGCTTCAGCGCGAAATCATCGAGGTGATCCGCAAATACGTATCGGTGGATGATCAGCGTGTTCAGGTCAAACTGGACCGCGAACAAAATCTGTCGGTGCTGGAAGTGAATATTGAATTGCCGGCCCCCTCTCCCGGGGGGCGGCGCTGACAGCCGAAGGGTGATCCATATGGGGGGGGATGATCCGTTCGAACGGGCCTTGGCCTGTGATCGTGCCGGTGATCTTATGGGGGCGGTCGCAGCGTGCCAGATGGTTCTGGCCCAAAACCCGGATCACGGCCCAGCCTTGATTCTGTGCGGGGCCTTGGCCTGTCGGCTGGGGCGGCTGGAACAAGGTGTGATGCTGTTGACGCACGCCACCACCGTAGTTCCCGCCGATGTGCGGGCCTGGGAAATCCTGGGCGATGCCCAGCAGGCATTGATGCATCTGGCCGAGGCGGAACAGGCGTTCCGTCAGGCCGTGGCCTTGTTTCCCCAATCGGCCCAACTCTGGTGCAAATTGGGCATCATCCTGTCGGGGAGCGAGCGGGAAGAAGAGGCCGTCATCGCCTTTCGCCGATCGGTGGCATGCGATGATGGGTTTGCCCCGGCCCATTATCATCTGGGATTTTCGTTGCAGCATTTCGGCCAGCTTGAGGCCGCGGCCGAAGAATATATGCGGGCGATCACCCTTCAGCCCGATGATGCCCGTGCCTATTTGGATTTGGGGACGGCCCTGGCCGCCATGGGGAAATTCAATGAAGCCCTGGCGGCCTATGTCCGGGCGACGGAATTAATCCCCGACTGGCCCGAAGCCCATACCAATGTGGGTGTGTGCCTGAAGCGGCTGGGGCGTTTCCAGGAATCCATCGCCGCCCATCGCCGGGCCATCGCCGCCGATCCCAATCATGCCCTGGCCCATTTCAATCTGGCGGTCATGCTGATCATGTGCGGCGAATTCGCCGAAGGTTGGGCCGAATATCATTGGCGGTGGCGGGTGTCGGCCCTGAAGCTTCGGCCGGAACGGGTTTTGCCGGGGCCGGAATGGCGGGGCGAGGATTTGGCGGGTAAAACCCTGTTGGTTTATGCCGAACAAGGTTTGGGCGACGTCCTTCAGTTCTGCCGTTTCATTCCCGCCTTGGCCCGGCGGGGTATCCGGGTGGTCCTGGAAGTGCACGCCCCGCTGGTGCGGGTGCTGTCCACGTTGTCCGGTGTGGCGGAATTGGTGGCTGGCGGCGATCCTTTGCCGTCTTTCGATGCGCATGTGGCGATGATGGACCTGCCCTTTTGCCTGGGGGTGGGCAGCGATTTCATGGCGGACAGCATCCCCTATCTGGCGCCTCCCCCGGATGCCGTCGAGAAATGGCAGCAGCGTTTGCCCCAGGGGCGGCGGCTGAAGGTGGGCATTTGCTGGGCGGGAAATCCCAAACATATCGACGACAAGAACCGTTCGGCCCGGCTGGCGGATATGGTCCGGGCTTGGGGCGGGTTGGACGGGCTGCAACTGTTTTCCCTGCAAAAAAACCAGCCAGAGGATTCCCGCGCTATCGCCGCCATGACGGGGACGGTCATTGATCTGGCCCCGCTTTTGGATAATTTCGCCGATACGGCAGCGGCGATGATGTCGCTGGATCTGATCATCAGCGTGGATACGGCGGTGGTGCATCTGGCGGGGGCGCTGGGGCGTCCGGTCTGGCTGCTGCTGCCTTATGTCCCGGATTGGCGATGGATGTTGGAACGGACGGATACGCCCTGGTATCCCAGCATGCGATTGTTCCGTCAGCCCCGCTTCGCCGATTGGCCGGATGTCATGGACCGGGTGGCGCATGCCTTGACCGCCGTGATCGCGGGGGAAGAGGCGCCGTGACCGGGATGGACGATCTGTTCCGCCAAGCCGTGGCCCATTATGATGGCGGCAGGATGGATTTGGCCCAGGCGGATTGCGCCCGGATTCTGGCGGATCAGCCCGATCATGAACCGGCCTTGCGGTTGCGGGCGGTTCTGGCCTGCTTGAATGGGCGCTTTGCCGAAGGGGCCGATCTGGCCGGGCGCGCCGTCGCCGTTGATCCCGGAAATGCCCAAGGGTGGGAAATCCAAGGCGATGCGTTCGATGCCCTGGGACAACCGGTCCCGGCTGCGGAATGCTTTGCCCAGGCATGTCGGCTGTTGCCGCGTTTCGGGCATCTTTGGGGCAAATTGGGTCTGGCCCAAATGGCGGCGGGACAGGTGGACGCCGCCCGCCAATCGCTGGAACAAAGCGTTTCGCTGTCGCCGGATCTGGGGCCCGCCTGGTTGGGATTGGCCCGGTCGCGGGCGGCGGCCAAGATGGTGGGCCCGGCCATGGATGCCTATGCCCAGGTGGTGGCATTGTCGCCCGACAACGCCCAGGCGTGGCTGGAATTGGGCAATATGCAGGTGTTGGCAGGCATCCATCTGGAGGCGCTGTCATCCTATCGGCAGGCTTCGCGCTTATTGCCGGACCGTCCGGCCATTTACAGCAACATGGCGATCTGTCTGGAGTTTTTGGGAAAGCCTGACGAGGCCATGGCCCTGCATACCCATGCGGTGGATATGCGGACGGATAACCCCCTGGCCCATCTGAACCGGGCGGTGTTGCGTCTGCGCATGGGCGATCTGGCCCAGGGATGGCCGGAATATGAATGGCGCTGGCAGGTGGAGGACGCGGCCCTGGGGCGCCCCCGGACCTATGACATACCCGAATGGCAGGGACAGGACCTTGCCGGGAAGACCATCATCTTGCATGGCGAACAAGGATTCGGCGATGCCATCCAGTTCTGCCGTTATGCCACGGTTTTGGCCCGGTCCGGGGCCAGGGTGATTTTGGATGTGCATGCGGCGCTGGTCGATCTGCTGCGCACCGTCCCCGGTGTCGCCCAGGTGATCAGCAATACCGATCCGTTGCCCCATGCGGATTACGTGCGGGCGATGATGGGGGTGCCGACGGTTTTGGGCACGACGCTGGATACAATCCCGGCGGACATTCCCTATCTGCACCCCGATGCGGCCATTGCCGCCCGCTGGCAACAGCGTTTGGCCAGCAACCGGGTCAAGCGCGTCGGCGTGGTCTGGGCTGGCAATCCCGATCATGGGCGGGATCAATATCGCTCGGTCGCTGCGTCCGGGTTGTTGCCGGTCTTGGCCCGCGTGCCGGGGGTGCAAGTGTTCAGCCTGCAACGGGGGTTGCGGGCCGGGGATGATACGGTCTTGGCCGGATTGGGGCCGTGCGTGATTGATCTGGCCCCGTTATTGACCGATTTTAGCCAGACTGCGGCGGTTTTATCCGCGATCGACCTGTTGATCAGCGTCGATACATCCGTGGCCCATCTGGCCGGGGCGGTGGGGTGCCCGGTTTGGATGCTGGTGCCCGACTTGCCCGATTGGCGTTGGCTGCTGGGGCGTGAGGACAGCCCGTGGTATCCGGGCATGCGCCTGTTCCGCCAGCAAGGTGATGGCCGGTGGGACCCTGTTTTGGACCGGCTGTCAGGTGAATTGACCCGATGGGTGGGGCAGGCCGCGCCCCGATAAAAAGGATCAGGACCATGAGCATGGATAAGGCGTTCGCATTGGCCGTGGCCGACCATGCCGCCGGGCGGCTGGCGCAGTCTGAACAGCGGTGCCGGGAAATTTTGGCCGTCGATGGTGCGCATGTGGGGGCCTTGCACCTGCTGGCGGTGTTGCGCTGCATGGCCGGGCATCTGGCCGAAGGTGCCGCGCTGCTGGACAAGGTGTTGGCCCTGGCGCCCCGGAATGTTCAGGCCCTTGCCTCCTTGGGCGATGCCCGTCATATGCTGGACGATCCGGCCTCCGCTGCCGATGCATTCCGCCGGGCGGTGGCGTTGGCCCCGAATGATCCGGTTTTGTGGATCAAGCTGGGCTTGGCCAATCATGATTCGCGGCAGTGGGAGGGGGCGCTTCAGGCATTTGACCGGGCCTTGGCCCTGGCCCCGGATTCCAGCCAGGTATATTTCAGCCGTGGCCAGACCTGTCAGGCGATGGGGCAGGCCGACCGGGCGATCGCCGATTATATGGCGGCCATCATCCGCCAACCCGATCATGCCGATGCCTATTGGCGTCTGGCGGATGTCTTGCGCGGGCAATCCCGGCTGGAGGAAGCGGAAGGCGCGGCGGCGCGGGCGGTGGCATTGCAGCCAAATCAGCCGGAACCGCATCTGATCCATGGCCGCATCCTGGAATTACGCGGCCAATTCGATCAGGCCGTCGCCGCCTTGCGCCGGGTGCTGGCCCTGGACCCGAAATCAGCGGAAGGGTGGTTGTATCTGGGCGGCTGCATGATGCGTCTGGAACGCTTCCCTGATGCCATTGATGCGTTTTCCCACGCTTTGGCTGTGCGTCCCAATTGGGATGGGGCGCTGAACAATTTGGGGCTGGTGTACAAGCATCTGGGGCAATTGGATATGGCTCTGGAGTGTTTGGATCGGGCGGTCGCCCATGCCCCGGATTACGCCAAGGCCCATCACAATCGCAGCACGGTCCTGATGGCCTTGGGCCGATTGGACGAGGCCAAGCAGGCTTGCGAACGGGCCTTGGCCCTGACCCCGCTGGATGGGGATACCGTTTGTGCCCTGGGGTGTTGCCTGGAATTGATGGGGCAGTACGACCAGGCGGAAGCCCATTACCTGCGGGCGTTGACCCTGATTCCCGATAATGTGCAGGCCCGGTTGAACCTGGCTTATGTGCAATTACTGCGCGGGGATCTGGGGAATGGTTGGCAGAATCACGAATATCGCCGCCGCGATCCAGCCCAGGTTTTGGCAAAGGTGGAACAGTCCTGTCCGCAACCCATCTGGCAGGGCCAGGACTTGACCGGGCGGACCGTGCTGTTGCGGACCGAGCAAGGGGCGGGCGACGCTTTTCAGTTCGTCCGCTTTGCCCCCCATCTGGCGAAGCGTGGTGCCAAGGTGGTGGTCGAGTGTGACAAGGCGTTGGCTGCCATCCTGGCGACCGCTACGGATGTGCACGGCGTCGTGGCCGGGGGCGAGTTGTTGCCCCCCTTCGATTATCATGTGGCGATGATGAGCATGCCTGCGGTTTTGGGATTTTCCCAAGCGTCCGATCACATGATGCCCATTCCGTATTTGCGAGCCGATGCCGCTCTGGCAGCGGATTGGGCCGACCGTCTGGCATCCACTGGGCCGGGATTGCGGGTGGGGTTGGTGTGGTCCGGGAATCCCCGGCATGTGCGCGATGCTACACGCTCCATGCCTGCGGATGTCCTGCTGCCGCCTTTGGCCGCTTTGCCGGGGGTCCGTCTTTTCAGTCTGCAAAAATCCCCCCGACCGACCGATGCCCAGGTTTTGGCCGGATTGGGGGAGACGGTGACCGATCTGGATCGGAATTTGACCGATTACTCCCAGACCGCCGCCGTTCTGACCCAGCTTGATCTAGTGATCACCGTGGATACGTCCGTGGCCCATCTGGCAGGGGCCTTGGGATGCGCCGTGTGGTTGTTGCTGCCCTTCGTGCCCGATTGGCGCTGGATGCTGGGGCGGTCGCAGACGGAATGGTATCCCAAAATGCGCCTGTTCCGCCAAGACCATCCCGGTCAATGGGGAACGGTGATGGATCAGGTGGTCGCGGCCCTGGGGCAGGAAGCAGCCCGTTAAAGCGATTTCGACCGCATCGGGAGGTAATACCAAATCCCGGTGAGTGAACCTCGTGGGGATTTGGTTAACCCCAGGCATCGGCGCTGCCGATGATCCAGGCGTCGCGGTCTTGAACTTCGCGTTCAAGTTGGGATTGCACGGCCTTGTACAAATCCCGGATCGACACCATCCCCACCGGTAAATTGTCGTCATCGACAACCGGCAGGTGGCGGAATCCATGGGTTTGCATTAATTCCAGCGCTTCGAAGACCGAATCATCCGGGGTCAGGGTCCGGGGATTGGCGGTCATCACCTGATTCAAGGTGGCGGCGTCGGGGTCCAGGCCCGCCGCGACCACCCGCACGGTCACATCCCGTTCCGTGACGATCCCCAGCAAAGCGCCGTCAACGCCCGCACCTTGCACCAGCAAGGCGGCCACATGACGATCGGCCATCAGCCGGGCGGCATCGCGCACGGTGGCGGCAGGGGGAAGGGAGAGGACGTGGCATGGGGAAACCACATCGGGAATGATTTTGGCTCGCATGGGGCTGCATCATTCATCAGCAGGCTAAGGGTTGCAAGTTTTCTGAAACATATCCAAAAAATATCAGGCCGAAGAGGCAAAAAGCGAGCCGCCATGGCGGAAACAGGAGGCTTGCATAATGTAATTGACTTCATTACATTGAGGTCATGGCCAGAAACTGCCGATTCGCCGTTGCCGTTCACGCTGCCGTCTTGCTTGCCTTGGAAGACGGTCGCCCGTGTACGTCTGACTGGATTGCCAAAAGTGTCAACACCAACCCGGTGGTGGTGCGGCGGATTTTGTCGGCCTTGGCCAAGGCTGGTTTGGTGGATTCCTCGCGCGGGTCCCTGGGGGGGTCGGTTCTGTCCCGTCCCGCCGCTGAGATCAGCCTGTTGGATATCAGCCGGGCCGTGGATGATGATCCTGCCCCGGCCTTGCATAATCAGCCCCCCAATGCACTTTGCCCGGTGGGGCGTGGTATTCAGCCGGTCCTGTTGACCGTGATTGACCGAATGGAAGCCGCCCGTGAAGCCGTTCTGGCGGGCATTCCTCTGTCTCAGGTGGTGGCCGAAATCAGGGAAAAGGCGGACTGTCTCCGGGGCGCTTGAACGGGCGCTGTGCCGGGGCAGTGCTTGGTTTCCTGTATTTTTGCCTCATATTTTGTAACGGTATCTATTTCTGTTTCAAAAGGAGATCCCATGTCCTTCTCTCAATCCGTCGCCATCGTCTATCATTCCGGTTATGGGCACACCAAGGTGCTGGCCGAATCCGTGGCCAAAGGCGCCGCTCAAATCGCCGGAACCCAGGTTCACCTGATCAGCGTGGACGAAGCCGAAGCCAAAGCCGATCTGTTGGATCAGGCCGATGCGATCATTTTTGGCTCGCCCACCTATATGGGCGGCGTCAGCGGCCAGTTTAAGACGTTCATGGATGCCACATCCCAGCGTTGGATGAACCGGGCATGGGCCAACCGCATTGCCGCCGGTTTCACGGTTTCGGCCAGCCAAAGCGGTGACAAATTGTCCACCTTGATCCAATTGGCCATCTTCGCCGCTCAGCACGGCATGGTCTGGGTGGGCAATGATTTGCTGCCGGGGAATAATAATTCCAAGGGCAGTGTGGACGATCTGAACCGTCTGGGCAGCTTCCTGGGCGGGATGGCGCAGGCCAATGCCGATCAGGGCGCCGATGTGACGCCCCCCGGCAGCGATCACAAGACCGCCGAATATCTGGGCCAGCGCGTGGCCGAAGCGTCGGCCCGCTGGCTGCGCGGGCGGGGGTGACCGGTTCCACGAATCGGACATTCGTGGAAGCGTGATGATGCCCCCTTCCGGTCACCGGGAGGGGGCTTTTTCTTCGTACCAGACCTTGGATGAATTCACGATCCTGACCACAGACAGCATCACCGGGACTTCGATCAGCACGCCCACCACCGTGGCCAGGGCGGCACCCGATTGGAACCCGAACAGGCTGATGGCGGCGGCAACGGCCAGTTCAAAGAAATTGCTGGCGCCGATCAGCGCGGATGGCCCCGCGACGCAATGGGCGACCCCCAATTTCTTGTTCAGCAGATAAGCCAGACCGGAATTGAAATAGACCTGGATGGTGATCGGCACGGCCAGCATCAGGATAACCAAGGGCTGGGCAATGATCTGTTCGCCCTGGAAGCCGAACAGCAAGACCAAGGTGGACAGCAGTGCCACCAGGGAAAGCGGCCCCAGCCGGGCCAGCAGCGAGGGCAATGCCTGGGGGCCGCGCGCCAGCAGCGCCTTGCGCCAAAGCTGCGATATGATCACTGGCACGACGATGTACAGAACCACGGACAGCAGCAAGGTGTTCCAGGGCACGGTGATGGATGACAGCCCCAGCAGCATTCCCACCAGGGGGGCAAAGGCCACCACCATGATGCTGTCGTTCAGCGCCACCTGGGACAAGGTGAAATGCGGCTCGCCATTGGTCAGATTGGACCATACGAAAACCATGGCGGTGCAGGGGGCCGCCGCCAACAGGATCAGACCGGCCATGTAGCTGTTGATCTGATCGGCGGGCAGCCAGGGACGAAACAGGGTCGCGATGAATATCCAGCCCAGCAAGGCCATGGAAAACGGTTTGACCGCCCAATTGACGAATAAGGTGACGCCGATTCCCTTCCAATGTTCCTTGACCTGATGCAAGGCGCCGAAATCAATTTTCAGCAGCATGGGAATGATCATCAGCCAGATCAGGACGGCCACCGGCAAATTGACCTGGGCGATTTCCATGGCGCCGATGACATGGAACGGCGCGGGCAGGATGTGCCCCAATCCCACCCCGGCGATGATGCATAACGCCACCCACAGTGTCAGATAGCGTTCGAATGTTCCCATGGCGGGTTTGGCGGCGGGCTCAGGCGTGGTCATCGGACACCTCTTCCGCCCGATCCAGGCCGATTTCAATCAGTTTGCGGATTTTCGTGCCGATCATGGCATAGACGTCGCGAAAGGCGGCCAGACGCTGTTGATGATCACCCTGGGCGGCGGCAGGATCGGGGAACCCCACATGGATCTTGCGCGGCGCCCCTGGCCAGATGGGGCAAGCCTCGCCGGCGGCGTTGTCGCAGACGGTGATGACCAAATCCATTCTGGGGGCATCCGGCGTGGCGAATTCATCCCATGATTTGGACCGCAATCCCGTTACCGCATGCCCGTTTTCCGTTAGGATTTCGATGGTCAGCGGGTTGATTTGTCCGGTCGGGGTGCTGCCGGCGCTATAGGCATGCCAGTTGCCGCCGCCCAGATCATTGATCAGGCATTCCGCCAGGACGGAGCGGGCGCTGTTGCCCGTGCACAAAACCAGGACGGTGATGGGGGGATTGGCCATTATCGGTTCCCTGTGTCTGCTGTGGTCAGGGCAGCACGGCCCTGGGCGCATAATGTCTGGAGCGGTATGTGATTGACCAAGGCCAAGAGTCTGCGGTCCTCGATGATGGCGGGATCATCGGCCAAGCTGATGTGAATCAGGTGCAGGAAGTGGCGGGCATAGGGATTGAACTCCCGTTCCGCCAGCCGGTAATACACCCATTTTCCGTCCCGCCGCTGCTGAAGCAGTCCGGCTGTTTTCAGGGCAGACAGATGCTTGGACACGGTCGCGACGGCCAGCCCCATCACCGTCGTGATCTGGCAGACGCATAATTCGCCGCCATCCAGCAGTTTCAGAATGCGGACCCGGCTGGGATCGGCCACCGCCTTGGCCACGATTTCGAATGTCTCAAGCATGACGAAACAATGCTATCATTTCGCCAAACGAGAAAGTGATGTTTTCGTGACAAGCCCCCGCCCGCAGCTAATACTAACGGCCAGTTTCATTGACCGTTGTCCAGCCCTCGCCGGGCGCGGCCATCCGGCCGTTGGTATAAGGGCGCATTCCTCAGGAATGCTTACCTTCCGCGGCATAAGCCGCGCGGCCCCTTGGGCCTAGCAGGGTGCGGAAAAACCCTCTTTCGGGGGCATTTGCCCCCAAACCCTTCAGATTTCTAACTCGTTGAAAGAAAAAGAAACTGGAGGCTTGGAGGCTGCGCCTCCAAACGGGTCTGGGCGGTCGGCCAGCCGCGAAGCGGAGTTTTTCCGCACCCTGCTAAACCGCCGTCAGCACCACGGCCAGACCGGGGACATCCTGTCCGCCATCGCGGCGTGGTACCACATTATCCATCAGGGCGGTGGTAAAGCCCTGGGCGGCGGCGATGGTTCGGATATAGGCCGGTGCATGGGCGTAACGCTGTTTTGGGCCCAGCACATAGCTGGTGGCAGTGTCGGCCCGTTCCACGGTAAAGGCGAAATGGCCGCCAGCTTTCAATGCCCGGCGGGCGGCGGCGATGACCGGTTCCAGATCGCCCAGATACACCAGCACGTCGGCGGCGGCGATCAGATCGTATTGGCCGGGGCGGTCGGCCAGGGTGGATACCAGATCGGCTTCGTCCAGAGTGTCGTACAGGCCGCGTTCCCTGGCCTTGGCGACCATGGCGCCTGACAGATCGACCCCATCCAGCCGGGCGGCCAATGGCCGCAGCAAGGGGGCCATCAACCCGGTGCCGCATCCCGCATCCATCACCGCCAGGCTGTGCGGCAGACCCATGACCTGTTCCAAGGCCCGAGCCAGCAATTGGGGGGCGCGGTATTCCAGCTTGTCCACCAGGGCATGATCGAAATGATTGGCGTAATCGTCGAAAAGCTGGCGGACATAAGCGGCCGGAGCCTGGGCAGGCACCGGTGCGCCACCCGCCAGGGCCAAAAGCAGACCGGCGCCGTGTTGATCGGCGGGGTCCAATTCCAGATAGCGGGTCAGGGCATGCACCACCCGGTGGGGTTCGCCCAAGGCGCGGTAGGATTGGCCCAGACAAAACCAGGCACGGGCCAGTTCCGGGTTGGCGATGGTGGCCCGGTCAAAGGCAGCGGCGGCGCCTTCGGGGTGATCCTGGGCCTGACGGATCAATCCCAATTCCAGCCAGCCATCGGCATTGCGCGATTGCAGCCGGGTGGCCTTTTCCGCCAGGGCACGGGCATCGTCCAGCCGTCCCTGGCCCCGCAGGACCGATGCCAGATTGATCATGGTGGGGGCGTGATTGGGGCGCAGTTCCAGTGACCCGGACAAAATCACTTCGGCCTGGGGCAAGGCCCCCAGATCGCGCAGGACCACGCCGTAATTGTTCAAGGCGGCGGGCCAGTCGGGGCGCTGGGCCAGGGCGCGGGCCAGCATGTCGCGGGCTTCGGCGTGCTGTCCGGCTTCGCTGAGCAACGCCCCCAGGGTGTTCAGCGCTTCGGCATGGATGGGATCGGCGGCGATGGCGGCGCGGCAATGGGTGATGGCGTCATCCCGTTCCCCCATATCCGCCAGCAGGATGCCCAGCCGGGCATGGGCTTCGGCATGGCTGGGGATGGCCTGGATCACCATGCGGTAATGCAGCATGGCTTCGGCCCGGTCGCCGGTGCTTTCCAATGCCTGGGCCATGGCCAGATGCAAGGGGGGCTGGCCGGGGGTGATGGCGATGGCGCGGGCTAAACTTTCCGCCGCCCGCTTGCCCTGGCCCTGGCGCAGGGCCAGCAGACCCAACAGATAATGGGCACCGCCGAATTGCGGTTGGGCATCGGCCAGACGACGGGCCAAGCGGCGGGCTTCGCCGTCATGGCCGTCTTCATAGGCGGCCATGGCCTTGGCAAAGACGGTTCCCGCGTTTTGGATGGTGATGGCAGGAAGCGCGGATTGGGCCATCACACTGCCGTGCCGCCCACGGTCAGACCGTCCATGCGGATGGTGGGTTGCCCCACCCCGACGGGAACGCCCTGGCCATCCTTGCCGCAAGTGCCGATGCCGGGGTCGATCATCAGATCGTTACCGATCATGCTGACTTTGGTCATGGCGTCGGGACCATTCCCGATCAGGGTGGCCCCCTTGACCGCCGGACCGATCTTGCCGTCTTCGATCAGATATGCCTCGGTGGCGGCGAAGACGAATTTTCCCGAGGTGATATCCACCTGCCCGCCACCGAAATTGACGGCGTACAATCCCTTTTTCACCGAAGCCAGGATTTCGCCGGGGTCCTTGTCGCCCGCTACCATGAAGGTGTTGGTCATGCGCGGCAGGGGCGGATGGGCATAGGATTGGCGGCGGCCATTGCCGGTGGGGTGCACGCCGGTCAGCCGGGCATTCATGCGGTCCTGCATATAGCCGACCAGAATACCGTCTTCGATCAAGGTGGTGCGGCTGCTGGGAGTTCCCTCGTCATCAATGGAAATCGACCCGCGACGGTCGGGCAAGGTGCCGTCATCCACCACGGTCACCCCCTTGGCGGCCACGCGCTGGCCGATACGGTTGGTGAAGGCGGATGTGCCCTTGCGGTTGAAATCGCCTTCCAGCCCGTGGCCTACCGCTTCGTGCAGCATGACGCCGGGCCAGCCCGGTCCCATCACCACCGGCATTTCCCCTGCCGGGGCGGGGATGGAATCCATGTTCACCGCCGCATGGCGCACGGCTTCATCGACGCAATGGCGCCACTGATCCTCGGTCATCACCCGGTCATAGGCATAGCGTCCCCCCAGCCCATGGCTGCCGGTTTCCATGCGGTCGCCCTGGCCCAGGACCACCGACACGTTCAACCGGACCAACGGGCGGATATCGGCGGCATGGCTGCCATCGGCGCGCAGGATATAAACCGCCTGCCATGACCCGGCCATGGATGCGGAAACCTGGCGCACCCGGCTGTCTTTTTGTCGGGCATAGGCGTCGATGCGTTCCAGCAAGGCGACCTTGGCTTCGAACGGGATGGGGATCAGGGGGTTCAGATCGGTGTAAAGCGGCTTGGCCGTGCCGGTGGGGCCTTCGACCACATGGCCGGTCCGTCCCGATTTCACGGCCTGGACGGTGGTGGCGGCACGGCGGATGGCGGCGTCGCTGAGTTCCGATCCATGGGCATAGCCCTGGGCCTCGCCCGCCACCGATCGCAGGCCAAAGCCCTGGGCGGTGTCGAAGCTGGCCGATTTGATTTGTCCGTCATCCAAAAGCAGGCTTTCCGACTGGCGGTATTCCAGGAACAACTCGCCATCATCGGTGCCGGTCAAGGTTTCGGCCACGATCTTGCGCACCATTTCCCGGTCCAATCCGGCGCGGACGAAAAACAGCTCGTGAGCATGGGTATCGTGGGGCATGCGGACTCCTTGGAACAGGCACGGTTTACGAAACGGTCGCAGGCAGTGTACACCATCGCGGCAAAGGATGCTGCTGCTGTCGGGGAGACCCTGAAATGACCGATATTCCGTCCCCCCGTCCCTGGACCTTGCGCGAACATTCCCTGCGCCGGGTTCTGGCGGGTGAAGTTCATGCCCGGCCTTATGAACAATTGTCGCCGCCGGTCCGGGCCAGCCATCTGGCCATCAAGCATGACGGGCTGACCGAACAGGTGGAACGGGCCTTTGTGTCCGAATTGCTGGTTCAGCATGGGGCCGAGCCGCCGGGCGAGGGCGCCAACCATTTTTCCCGCGATCTGGGGGCCTTGCGCCTGCGCTGGGAACGGCATGCGGAATTTTCCACCTATACCTTCATGCGTTTTGATCCGTTCGATCAGCCCTTCATCGGCGGGCCGCTGGAATTGGTGCCCCAGGACTGGCTGGACCGGCTGCCCGGCGAGGTGATGAGCGCCGTGCATGTGACGGTGGAAGCCGCCGACCGCACCGCCGAGGATCTGGTGCAGATGTTCGACGGCAATCCGCTGGTGGGATCAAAGGTCCTGGGCGGCGCGGGCGAGGCGTGGACTGATTTTCGTCTGCATGCCGATGGTTTCGCCCGCATGCTGATCCGCGATCTGGGCCTGACCCGTGGGCAGATCGGTCGTCTGATGCAACGCATGGTCGAGATTGAAACCTATCGGATGATGGCGTTGCTGGCTTTCCCCGAAGCCCGTCGCGCCAATGCCGATGTGGGGCGCATGGATCGGGATTTGGCCAATATCATCACCGAACTGGCCGACCCGGACATTGTCCAGAACGACCGGGAATTGCTGGAACGCCTGACCAGCCTGGCCGCCGATGCGGAACGGCTGGACGCATCCACCAGTTTTCGGCTGTCGGCGGCCAAGGCGTATTATGCCATCGTCATCCAGCGCATCGCCGAATTGCGCGAAGATCGCATTCCCGGTGTGCAGACCGTGGCCGAATTCACCGACCGCCGGATGGCGCCGGCCATGAAGACCTGTGAATCCGCATCGACCCGTCAGGAAATGCTGGCCCGCCGGGCTGCCCGTGCGGGCGATTTGCTGCGCACGCGGGTGGATATCGCCCTGGAAGAAAAAAACCGCGATCTGCTGAAATCCATGAACCGCCGTGCCCGGCTGCAATTGCGCCTGCAAGAAACCGTGGAAGGGTTGTCGGTGGTCGCCATCAGCTATTACCTGCTGGGGTTGGTTCTGTACGCGGCCAAGGGGCTGAAGGGGGCGGGCCTGCCGGTGGACCCGGATGTGGCGGCGTTGATTGCCTTGCCGGTGATCATCGGCGCGGTGATCCTGGGGTTGCGGCGGCTGCGCCATGCCCTGGGGCATGGTGATGACGAAGACTGATCCTGTTTTCAGGGCGTTCTGGTCGGCGGCCTTTGGGCAATTCTGGTAATCCGGCTATCATCGCGCCGGGCGGGACCGGACGTTCCGGTCTTTTGGTATAAGGCGTGGCGGAATGTGCGGGTTCGCGGGCTTTTTGGACATTGGCGGCGAAACGGCCGACCGGGATCGGGTCGTCCGTCACATGGCCGCCGCCCTGGTGCATCGCGGTCCCGATGATGACGGACATTGGGTGGATGACGGGGCCGGGCTGGCCCTGGGGTTCCGCCGTCTTTCGATCATGGATCTGTCGCCCGCCGGTCATCAGCCGATGATGTCCGGCGATGGCCGCTGGGTGGTGGTGTTCAACGGCGAGATTTATAATCACGCGGTCCTGCGCACCCGCCTGGACGGTGTGTCGTGGCGGGGGCATTCCGATACTGAAGTGCTGCTGGAAGCCGTGGCCCGTTGGGGGGTGGAGCGGGCGGTCGCTCAATTCGACGGCATGTTCGCCTTTGCCCTGTGGGATCGGCTGGAACGTCAGCTTCACCTGGTGCGCGACCGGTTCGGCGAAAAGCCGCTTTATTGGGCGCAGGTCGGTGGCGTGCTGATGTTCGCTTCGGAACTGAAGGCGCTGTGCCGCCATCCGGCATTCGATCCCGAACTGAACCGGGACGCGGTGGCCAGTTTCCTGCGTCTGGGATGGATACCCGCGCCCGCCAGCATTTATCGGCACGCGGCGAAGCTTCCGCCGGGCGGGATGGTGGTGGCCGGAGCCCGGCAGGTGACGCAAGCGAGCTATTGGCAGGCGGCGGACCGCGCCCGGACCCAGGCGGGCACCTTTACCGGCGGACGGGCCGCGGCGGCGGAACGGTTGAATCAATTGTTGCGCGGGGCGGTGTCGCTGCGCATGCAGGCCGATGTTCCGGTGGGGGTGTTTCTGTCGGGGGGGATCGATAGTTCCCTGATCGCCGGTATCATGCAGGATTTGTCCGGCCCGCCGGTGCACAGCTTCACCATCGGTTTCGACCAGGCCGGCTATGATGAAAGCGCGCATGCGGCCAAGGTGGCCGCGCATTTGGGCACCCGGCATCAGGAAATCCGCATCACCGATGACGATGCCTTGGCCCTGGTGCCCGATCTGCCCCATGTGTGGGACGAACCTTTCGCCGATCCGGCGCAATTGCCGACCTTGCTGCTGTCCCAGGCGGCCCGTCGGCAGGTGACGGTGGTGTTGTCGGGGGATGGCGCCGACGAACTTTTCGGCGGTTACGGCATTTACCGGACTTTGCCAAACCAATGGGCCAAGCTGGCGCAGATGCCGTGCTGGCTGCGGGGGTTGGGGGGCGGATTGGGGCAGGTGCCTGCCGGCCCCCTGAACATGATGGCCGGATTGGCCGGGCTGGTCGGGCGGAAACGGCGGTCTTATCCGGGGTTCCGGCTGCGGCGGCTGGGGGAAGGCTTGGGCGCCGCGTCGCTGGCGGATCTGCACGGCCTGCATTACGCCCGCTGGCGGGGCATGCGGCCGCCGGTCCGGGGGATGCGGTCATGGGCGGTGGGTGCCCTGGCCCATGCCGACGGGCTGGCCGACCCGGCCTTGGCCGCCATGGTGCTGGATGCGCAAAGCTATCTGCCCGACGATTTGTGCGTGAAAACCGACCGGGCTACCATGGGCTGTTCGCTTGAGGCCCGGTTGCCCTTCCTGGATCACACCATCGCCGAATTCGCCTGGGGCTTGCCCACCGAATTCAAGATCGACGGCGCCGTTGGGAAAGCGGTGTTGCGGGACGTGCTGTACCGCTATGTGCCGCAATCAATGGTCGATAGGCCTAAAATGGGGTTCGAGGTTCCCATTGGCCGCTGGTTGTCGGGGCGGTTGCGGCCCTGGGCCGATGATCTGTTGGACCCGGCGCTGTTGCGCCGCCAAGGTGTGCTGGACCCCGGCATGGTGTCCACCCTGTGGCAGGATCATCGCAACGGGCGGAAAAACTGGCAAACCGAGCTGTGGCACCTGCTGATTTTGCAGTCCTGGCTGGGCCGCCGGGGGGATTCTGCGACTCCCTGAGCGGGGCCAACGAATCCGGCTTCGCATCGCCATGGAAGACTGCTACCTTCGTTCACTGTTATTTTTTGGTTGAAGCACATGGACCCGTTAAAACTGTCCGAGCTTCTGTGTGCCCGCCTGTGCCATGACATGGCCGGTCCCGTGGGCGCCGCCGGAGCTGGGGCGGAATTGCTGCAAGATGGCGATGGCGCCGATGCCGCGACCATTGCCATGGTGGCCGCCAGCGCCCATGGCGCGGTGGCCCGGCTGAAGTTTCTTCGCGCCGCCCTGGGGGCTGCGCCGGCGGCTGGGTTTAGGGCTGCGGATATCAAGAGTTTGGCCGACGGTTATTTTCTGTCGGCCGGGGGGGGGATACATCTGGATTGGCCGGATCATTGCCCCCACCTTGATGGGGACAGGGGGCGTTTGCTGTTCAATCTGCTGATGTTGGGGCGCGAATCGCTGCCGCGCGGGGGCAGATTGGCCGTGACGCTGGATGATGGTGGTTTGCCCAAGATCACCGCGCGGGGGCGTATTACTCCGCCGACGGTCGATATGATGGCGGCGATGACGGCGGGTGGCGTTCCCGCCGATCCGCGCGCGGCTCAGGCTTTTCTGACTGGGGCGGTGGCGCGTGGTCTGGGAGGGAACATGAAAATCGCGGTTCTCGATGACGAATTGATTATTTGGGTGGAAATGGAGGGGGAAGATATGCGGGGGCTTGGTTAGGGTTCTTCTAAAGGCTTTCATGGCATGTTATTAATCACCGCTGCCGTCCGTCCGTTTCCATGCGGCCGGATAGGAAATAATCGTGGCGGCGGAATTTAGGGTGCGGAGCTGGAGTCGAGCATGGACGATCTTCTCAGTGAATTTCTGACCGAGACATCGGAAAGCCTTTCCGTTCTCGACGTCGAACTGGTGAAGCTGGAGCAAAATCCCGAACCGGCGATTCTGCAAAATATTTTCCGCCTGGTCCACACCATCAAGGGGACTTGCGGCTTCCTGGGGCTGCCCCGGCTGGAGCATGTGGCCCACGCGTCCGAAAATGTCTTGGGCAAGTTCCGCGACGGCGAATTGGAAGTCACGCCCGATGCCGTGACCCTGATCCTACAGGCCATCGACCGCATCAAATTGATTTTGGGCCATCTGGAACAAAATGAATGCGAGCCGGAAGGCAGCGATGAAGACCTGATCGAGCGTCTGAACGCCATGGCCGAAGGGCGCTATAGCGGCGCCGCCCCGGCCGCTGCCGCCCCGGCGGCGGAAGAACCGTCCTTCCCGGTTGCCGCCGACCTGTTGGCCGAGGTGGAAGCCGCCTATGCCGCTGGCAAGCGCGCTGCGACCGAACATGAATTGGCTTCGGAAATGGCCAAGGAACGCGAGCGCGACGCGGCGGCTGCCGCTGCCAAGGCTGCTGCCGCTCCCGCCGCCCAGCCCGAAGCGGCCCCGGCCGCTCCTCCGGCGCCCGAACCTGCCCCCGCGCCCGCTCCCGAAGTGAAGGCATCGGTGCCGGTTCCCGCCGCCGCCCCGCCGGCGGTCAAGGCCAGCACGCCGGTTGCCGCCGGAACGGGAATCACCGCCGGTGATGCCAAGGAATCGGCAGTTGCCGCCCAGACCATCCGCGTCAATGTGGAGCTGCTGGAAAATCTGATGACCCTGGTGTCGGAACTGGTGCTGACCCGCAACCAGTTGCTTCAGATGGTCCGTGGCCGCGATGACAGCGAATTCACCGCGCCGCTTCAGCGTTTGTCCCACATCACCACCGACCTTCAGGAAGGGGTGATGAAGACCCGCATGCAGCCCATCGGCAATGCCTGGGCCAAGCTGCCGCGTATCGTCCGCGATCTGTCGGTCGAAATGAACAAGAAGATCGACCTTCAGATGTTGGGGGCGGAAACCGAACTGGACCGCCAGGTTCTGGAGCTGATCAAGGACCCGCTGACCCACATGGTCCGCAATTCCGCCGATCACGGGCTGGAAGGGCCAGAGGAACGCAAGAACGCCGGCAAGCCGGAAGTGGGCAAGATCGTGCTGAATGCCTTCCATGAAGGTGGGCATATCATCATCGAAATCACCGATGACGGGCGCGGCCTGAATCTGGACCGGATCAAGCAAAAGGCTATCGGCAGCGGTATCGCCACCGAAAGCGAGCTTGAAACCATGACGCCCCAGCAGATTTACCAATACATCTTCAAGGCAGGTTTCTCGACCGCCGAAAAGGTGACGTCGGTGTCCGGGCGCGGCGTGGGCATGGACGTGGTGCGGACCAATATCGAAAAGATCGGCGGCACCGTCGAATTGAAGTCCCAGCCGGGCAAGGGCTCGTCCTTTGTCATCAAGATCCCGCTGACCCTGGCCATCGTTTCCGCCCTGATCGTGGAATGCGCCGCCGAACGCTTCGCCATCCCGCAGATCAGCGTGCTGGAACTGGTGCGGACGACCGCCAATTCCGAACATGGCATCGAGATGATCAACAATGCGCCGGTGTTGCGTCTGCGTGATCGTCTGCTGCCGCTGGTGTCGCTGAAAAAGCTGTTGCGCCTGAATGACGATAAGGGCGGTGAAGAAACCTTCATCGTGGTCACCCAGGTCGGCACTTACACTTTCGGCATCATCGTCGATCGGGTGTTCGACACCGAAGAAATCGTGGTCAAGCCGGTGGCCCCCATCCTGCGCCACATCAGCATGTTCTCGGGCAACACCATCCTGGGCGACGGCTCGGTGATCATGATCCTGGACCCCAACGGCATTGCCGGGGCGACGGGCGAATCCGGCATGCTGGCTGGCAGCCAGGCCACCGAAACCACCGTGGTTCGCGATATGCACGGCGATTCGAAGACCTCCTTGCTGGTGTTCCGCGCCAGTGGCGAAGATCTCAAGGCCGTGCCGCTGGCCCTGGTGGCGCGTCTGGAAGAAGTGGACGTCAAGGACGTGGAATACAGCCATGGCAAGCCCATGGTTCAGTATCGCGGCCATCTGATGCCATTGGTTTCCATCGACGGTTCCAACCAGTTCCGCGAGGAAGGGCGCCAGCCGGTGCTGGTGTTCTCTGATCGCGAACACACCATGGGGCTGGTGGTCGAAGAAATCGTCGATATCGTCGAAGACCGCCTGAAGGTGGAATTGACCGCCGACAATCCCGGCGTCATCGGCACGGCGGTCATCGCCGGCAAGGCCACGACCATCATCGATGCGGGCTATTACCTGCCCCAGGCCTTTGGCGATTGGTTCGGTCGTTCCGATGGGGAATATGGCAAGGAAGAACATCTGGTTCCCCGCATTCTGCTGGTGGATGACAGCCCGTTCTTCCGTAACCTGCTGACCCCGCTGCTGTCGGTGGCTGGATATGAAGTCATCGCGGTGGAAGGGCCTGATCGCGCGTTGCAATTGCGCGAACAGGGGCACGAATTCGATCTGATCATCAGCGATATCGAAATGCCCGGCATGAATGGGTTCGAATTCGCCGCAGCCGTGCGGGCGGATGGACGGTGGCAGACCATTCCCATGATCGCCCTGTCGTCCCACGCCACGGAAAAGGATTTCGAACGCGGGCGGATGGTCGGGTTCAACGATTACGTCGCCAAATTCGACCGTGACTCGCTGTTGCAAACTCTTGCCACCACTTTGGCCGCCATCAAAGGTGCCGCATGAACCAGATCGTTCCCACCAGCAAGCGCCCAGGTACCGATCTGGCCGCCCCGGAAACCCAAGATTACGTGACCATGTATATCGAGGGGCAGTTGTTCGGCATTCCCGTGCTGACGGTGCAAGACGTCTTGGGTCCGCAGAAGATCACGCGCATTCCCTTGGCGCCGCGTGAAATCGCCGGGTCGTTGAATTTGCGCGGTCGCATCGTCACGGCCATTGACGTCCGGCTGCGCCTGGGACTGCCTAACCACGATGCCGACAGCAAAGGCATGAGCGTGGTGGTGGATATGGCTGGCGAATTGTATTCGCTGATGGTCGATCAGGTGGGCGAAGTGTTGTCCCTGCCTGCGGCCAAATTCGAACGGAACCCGCCGACCTTGGACACCATGTGGCGGGAATTTTCCGCCGGTATCTACCGCCTGGAAGACAAGCTTCTGGTGGTTCTGGATGTCGCGAAGCTGCTTGATTTCAATCGGAACGAATAACCCGGGCATAGCCGGGGAAAGGCTGGGCAGTCGGGGTCATTGTCCGGCCTTGCAGCAGGAGGCACTAAAGGTATGAAGTCTTGTCTGATTGTCGATGACTCGAAGGTCATTCGTATGGTGGCCAAGAAGATTCTGCAAGAACTGACCTTTAACACCGTCGAGGCGGAAAACGGTCAGCAGGCGCTGGATCAATGCCGGCTGGCCATGCCAGATGCCGTCTTGCTGGACTGGAACATGCCGGTCATGAACGGCATTGAATTCCTGCGGGAATTGCGCCGGATGCCAGATGGCGACAGGCCGGTAGTGGTCTTCTGCACCACGGAAAATGATATCGAACATATTCAAGAGGCCATCTCCGCCGGGGCCAATGAATACATCATGAAGCCGTTCGACAGTGAGATCTTGCAAGCCAAGTTCTCTCAGGTCGGCTTGCTCTGATGCGTTGTCGGTAAAGATAAGGACACCCGGTTTACATGGCTTCTGATTCACCTTCCTTGCCCGCCAATGGGTCGGCCGACCAGATTCGTGTCATGTTGGTCGACGATTCCGCCGTGGTTCGCGGTTTGGTGACCAGGATTCTGGAAGAGGATCCCGGCATCAAAGTGGTGTCTTCGGTGGGGAACGGTCAAATGGCGCTGTCCGCCCTGGAACGCCAGGACGTGGACGTGATCGTTCTGGATATCGAAATGCCGATCATGGACGGCATGACCGCCTTGCCCAAGCTTTTGGCCATCGATAAGGGGGTGCGCATCATCATGCAATCCACCCTGACGGTGAAGGGCGCGGGGGTGTCCATCCGTGCCATGGAAATGGGGGCGTCCGATTATATCCCCAAGCCGACAGCGACCCGTGATCTGGCCGGCGGGATGGATTTCAAGGCGGAACTGATCGGTAAGGTCAAGGCCCTGGGCCAAGCCCGCCGCCGCGATCCCAACCGCAAGGCTCGCCCCGGTCTGGCCACCCCCACTCCGGTTCGTCCGGCGGCGCCGGCCAAGCCGTTGGGGCACTCCCAGGCCAGTGCGGTCCTGAAAACCCATGCGCCGGAACCCCCCGACGTGTTGGCCATCGGCAGTTCAACCGGCGGCCCCCAGGCATTGTTTTCCCTGCTGGGGACCATGCGGGCCGGGACCGTGCGTCAGCCCATTCTGATTACCCAGCACATGCCTGCCACCTTTACCACCATTCTGGCCGAACACATCACCCGGATATCCGGGTGGGATGCCCGTGAAGGCCAGGATGGCGAAGTTATCAAGGGCGGTAGGGTTTACATTGCCCCCGGCGATTTCCACATGGTGGTGGAGGTCAAAGGAAATGATAAAATCATCCGTCTGAACAAAAACCCACCTGAAAACTTTTGCCGTCCATCCGTGGACCCGATGCTGCGCAGCATTTCCGCCGCCTATGGCAAGCGGGTGTTGGTGGCGATCCTGACCGGTATGGGGTCGGATGGGGCCAAAGGTGGACAAGTGGTGGTGCAGGCGGGTGGAACGGTCATTGCCCAGGACGAAGCTTCATCCGTCGTCTGGGGCATGCCGGGTGCAGCGGCAGCGGCGGGCATTTGCTCGGCCATTCTGCCTCTGCCCGAAATCGCTCCCTGGATGATGAAGCTGGCAGCGAGGCGCTGATCATGCGGCCCGAAGATTTTGACTTCATCGCAAAGATGCTGAAGGACCGGTCCGGTCTGGTGTTGACCCGTGACAAGTCCTATCTGCTGGAATCCCGTTTGACCCCGGTGGCGCGTAAGCGCGGCCTGAAAGGGTTGGACGAATTGGCCACGGCTATTCGTACGGCGGGCGAAGACCTGTTGCGCGAAGTCACCGAGGCAATGACCACTAACGAGTCATTCTTTTTCCGCGATATCAAGCCGTTCGATCAATTCCGTGACGTGGTGTTGCCCGCCATGATGACGGCGCGGGCGACGAAAAAGACCCTGCGGATCTGGTCGGCAGCCTGTTCGTCGGGGCAGGAAGCCTATTCCCTGTCCATCTTGCTGAAAGAGCATGCGGCAAAGCTGGCAGGCTGGAAGATCGAGATCGTCGGAACCGATATTTCATCGGAAATCCTGGAAAAAGCCCGCAGCGGTCTGTACAGCCAGTTCGAAGTGCAGCGCGGTTTGCCCATCCAGTATCTGGTCAAATATTTCAAAAAGACCAACGAAGCCTGGCAAATCGACCCGGCAATCCGGGGCATGGTGCAGTTCAAGGAATTCAACCTGCTGCATGATCTGAAGTCATTGGGCCAGTTCGATATCGTCTTTTGCCGTAACGTGCTGATCTATTTTGATCAGCCGACCAAAAGCAAGGTGCTGGACAGCATTTCCCGCATCATGCCCGATGACGGCTTTTTGTATCTGGGTGGGGCGGAAACCGTGTTGGGCATTTCCGACAAGTTCAAGCCAGTCCCCGAACAGCGCGGTATTTACGCTCTGACCAGAAAGTAATATCAAGGCACGGTGCTTTGGCCTTGGTGGCTGGTGTTTGTGCACCGTTTCCTGGCGGGCGACTGCCCGCGCCCGTTCGGGGCGATGCCCCGATCCCCCTTTTGAT
>JAYSBF010000048.1:0-25828 GCA_041915545.1 Magnetospirillum sp.
GGAACCGATCACCGGCGCCCGTGACGGCCGGGCGGGTTTCTCCGAAACCCTTGCCTTCCGCGGCATAAGCCGCGCGGCCCCTTGGGCCTAACCAAATCCCCATGAGGTCCACTCACCGGGATTTGGTCTTAATTCTTAGTCTCGTGCCCCATTCCGCCCTTGCTCATGGCATCCTTGCTCATGCCGGTGCCGTCCTTGGTCATGGCGTCTTTGCTCATGCTGGTGCCGTCCTTGGTCATGGCGTCTTTGCTCATGCCGGTGCCGTCTTTGCTCATGGCGTCCTTGCTCATGCTCATGCTTTCCGCACCCATCCGGTCCTGGGCAGAGGGGGCATCCGCGGCCTGAGCGCTGGTCAGTGCGGCGGCCAAAGCGATGGTGGCGGACATGATGGCGATCTTCATGAAGAACTCTCCTGCGATTGCGGATGGGGGGGTGACCCCGCCTTGACCAACATCCTGCCTTGGTGGATTTCGCCAAGTCCTCATGGAGAGTTAAACAATTCGTGATTCCTGGATCGGGGCAAAATAGCGGACACTGTGCCACCCGTACTTCCGCCAAGGACCGCCGATGGACAGGCCCAAACATGCGCTGATCATCGAGGATGATCCCCAGATCGCCGAACTTCTGCGCCTGCATCTGGCGGATGAAGGATTTGGCGTCGTCCATGCCGCCACCGGCGATGACGGGTTGCGGCGGCTGGAAAGCGGCATATGGGACCTGCTGATCCTGGATCTGATGCTGCCGGGGGTGGATGGGCTGGAAATATGCAAGCGCGCCCGCACCCTGCCCCATTATATTCCCATCATCATCATCAGCGCCCGCTCCAGCGAAGTGCACCGCATCCTGGGACTGGAATTGGGGGCCGATGATTATCTGGCCAAACCGTTTTCCATGCTGGAACTGGTGGCGCGGGCCAAGGCGTTGCTGCGCCGGTCCGACGCCATGACCCGGAATGCCCGCCAGGAAGCCGGGCAATTGGAATGCCACGGCCTGACCATGGACCCGCTGTCCCGCGATGCCAGACTGGCCGGCCGGCCGTTGGATCTGACGCCACGGGAATTCGATCTGCTTTACTTTTTTGCCCGTAATCCCGACCGGGTATTTTCCCGCCTGCAATTGCTGAACGAAGTGTGGGGCTATAGCCATGACGGTTATGACCACACGGTCAACACCCATATCAACCGCTTGCGGGCCAAGATCGAAGATGATCCGGCCCAACCGCAACGCATCCTGACCATCTGGGGCCGGGGCTATAAATTCGCGGATACGCCAAAATCATGACCGGATTTTTCCGCCTATCCCTGGCCGCGCGGCTGTCGATGGTGTTTTCCCTGCTGCTTTTGGCCAGCAGCGCCATTTCGGCGGCCCTGCAAATCCAGGCCAATACCCGCCATGGCCAAGCCCTGGCCCAGCAATTATCCGCCGGACTGGCCGGACACATCGCCCGGACCGCCCAATTGATGGACCGGGACGGCTGGCGTCCCGATGCGGTACGGCTGCTGTTCGACCGGTTGATGATGGTCAACCCGTCGGTGGAAGTCTATTTGCTGGATAATGACGGCCGCATCGTCGGCAATGCCGCCCCGCCCGGACATCTGAAACGCAGTCAGGTCGATCTGGCCCCCGTGCGCCGACTGCTGGCAGGGGCGGATTTGCCGGTGGTGGGCGATGACCCGCGCAATCCGGCGATGGCCAAGGTGTTCAGCGCCGCCCCGGTGATGATGGACGGCCACCAGGCCGGTTACGTATATGTGATCCTGGAAGGGGAAGACCGCGACGCCCTGTCGGCCCGACTGGCCAATGACGCGGTACTGCGCACCACTTTGCTGACCACGGCCATGGTCGCCTTGCTGGGGCTGGGCATGGGGCTGCTGGCCTTTCGCCTGATCACCCGCCCCTTGCGGGATTTGACCGAAGCGGTGGGCCATTTCGACCCCCATGGGGAAATGGCTGCCGCCATGGCCCCCCCCTCTCCGCCGCCGCCGGGCGACGATATCGCCCAATTGCGCGCGGCCTTCGCCCGCATGGGACAACGCATCGGCGACCAATGGCGCGATCTGACCCGACAGGACCAAGACCGCCGTGATCTGATCGCCAACCTGTCCCACGACCTGCGCACCCCGCTGACATCGCTGCATCTATATCTGGAAACCCTGCGGCTGAAGGAAGACAGCCTGAGCGATGACGACCGCCGCCACTATCTGGACCGGGCCTTGGACCAAAGCGCCAAGGTCGGACGGCTGGCCCAGCAATTATTTGATCTGGCCCGGCTGGAATCCGGTTTGGTCCAGCCCGAGATCGAGGCATTTTCCCTGCCCGACCTGTTGCAGGACGTGGTGCAGAAATTCGAGCTGGCCTTGGATAACCGCCGCCAGACCTTGGGTGTGGACATGCCCGCCAGCCTGCCATTGCTGCACGCCGATTTGGGCATGACCGAACGGGTCCTGACCAATCTGATCGGCAATGCCGCCCGCCATACCCCCGATGGCAGCCACATCGTGATCACGCTGCGATCCACCGATGACCGGGCCATCATTGTGGATGTGGCCGATACCGGCCCCGGAATTCCCCCGGCCCTGCGCCCCAGCTTGTTCACCCGCGCCGCCACCTTGACCAATGGCGACGCCCATGCGGGCGGTCTGGGATTGGTGGTGGTTCACCGGCTGCTGGCCCTGCACGGCGCCACCATTCAATTGGTGGATCAGCCCGGATGGGGAACGGTATTCCGCCTGCGTTTTCCGCCGGGGTAATACCAAATCCCGGTGAGTGAAACTCATGGGGATTTGATTAGGCCCAAGGGGCCGCGCGGCTTATGCCGCGGAAGGCAAGGGTTTCGGAGAAACCCGCCCGCCGCTGAGGGCGCCGGTGATCGGTTCCGATCACCGGGATATGGTATGAGGCGCACTGGACCAAAGACCCGAAACTCTAACGATTTTTTGAACTCTTGGTGAGGACTTGGCTTAAAAAAAACCACTAGCCTGACGTCAGATGATCGCTGATCCCACGAGGTTGCCATGACATCCAGACGTTCCATTCTGACCGGCGGCACCGCCCTGATCCTGGGGGGTGTCCTGTCGGCCCGGCTGGCCCCCGCCGCGCGGGCGGAAAACTTTCCGTTTTCCCTGACCGAAACCCAATGGCGGCAACGCCTGACCCCGGCGCAGTACCACATCCTGCGCGAGGAAGGGACCGAACCATCCTTCACCAGCCCATTGAACACCGAACACCGCACCGGCACCTTTGGCTGTGCCGGGTGTGAACAGCCGTTATTTTCGTCATCCACCAAATTCGACAGCGGTACGGGCTGGCCCAGTTTTTGGGCGCCCCTGGACAAGGCGGTGGGGGAAAAACGGGATATCAGCTATGGCATGATCCGCACCGCCGTGCATTGCAGCCGTTGCGGCGGCCATTTGGGTCATGTGTTCGATGACGGCCCCAAACCCACCGGCCTGCGATACTGCATGAACGGATTGGCCCTGACCTTTGCCCCCACCGGGCTGTGATTTTTTTGGGGGTATCCACCATGCTGCTGATCTTGCTGTCCTATCTGGGCGGGGTCCTGACGATCCTGAGCCCCTGCATCCTGCCGGTCCTGCCCTTTGTCTTTGCCCGCGCCGGAGGGGGATTCCTGCGGTCCAACCTGCCGCTTTTGGCCGGTATGGCCGCCACCTTCGCCCTGGTGGCGTCGGCGGCATCCTTGGGCGGGGGATGGGTGGTGGCGGCCAATCAGGCCGGGCGCTGGGCCGCCCTGGCCCTGATGGCCCTGTTCGCCCTGACCTTGCTGCTGCCCGGTCTGGCCGACCGGATGGCCCACCCCCTGGTGGCCATGGGCGCCAGATTGTCACAGGACAATCGTGGCGGCGGGCCGGGGTCATCCTTTTTGCTGGGGATCGCCACCGGACTGTTATGGGCGCCCTGCGCCGGGCCGATCCTGGGGTTGTTGCTGACCGGGGCGGCATTACAGGGGGCATCGACCCAAACCACCCTGGCCTTGCTGGCCTATGGGGCGGGGGCCGCCACATCCCTGGCCCTGGCCCTGCTGGTGGGGGGGCGGGTTTTTGCCGCGATGAAACGATCCCTGGGAGTGGGAAACTGGCTGCGGCGGATTTTGGGCGCCGCCATGCTGGCCGGAATTGCCGCCATTGCCCTGGGATTTGATACCGGCGTACTGGCCCGGCTGTCCACCGCCTCCACCGCCGGGCTGGAACAGGGATTGGTTGACAGATTGGCCCGTCAAAACGGCCAGGATACCCCCGGCACCGCCCAGACGCAGGATTTCCCCATGGCCCCGGCCTTGGATGGCGCGGTGCAATGGCTGAACTCTCCCCCTCTCAACATGGAACAATTGCGCGGCAAGGTTGTTGTTGTGGATTTTTGGACCTATTCCTGCATCAATTGTCTGCGCAGCCTGCCCTATGTCCAGGCTTGGGCCGATAAATACCGCGATCAAGGGCTGGTCGTCATTGGCGTGCATGCCCCCGAATTCGCCTTTGAACGTGACCCGGATAATGTGATCCGCGCCACCCGCCAGTTGGGCGTCACCTATCCGGTGGCTCTCGACAATAATTTCGCCATCTGGAAAGCCTTCAGCAATCAATATTGGCCGGCCCATTACTTCATTGATGCCCAAGGTCGGGTGCGCCATCACCATTTCGGCGAAGGCGGTTACGACCAATCGGAACAGGTGATCCAAACCCTGCTGCGGGAAGCCGGAGCCAGCAACATCCCCAGCACCATTGCCCAGGTGCAGGCACAGGGGGCGCAACTGGCCGCCAGCACCGCCGACCAACGGTCACCGGAAACCTATCTGGGCTATGGCCGGGGGGAACGGTTCGTATCGGGACCGGTCACCACCGACGCCCCCGCCACCTATGCGCTACCCCGCACCTTGTCCTTGGATAATTGGGGGCTGGACGGAGAGTGGGTGATCGGGCAGGAAAATTCGCGGGCGGCAAAACCCAATGCGCGGCTTAGCTATCGCTTCCATGCCCGCGATCTGCATCTGGTCTTGGCACCAGGCCCCGATGGCCGCCCGGTGCGCTTCCGCATCACCATGGACGGCGCCGCCCCCGGTGATGCCCATGGCATGGACAGTGCCGCCGACGGCACCGGCACGGTGACCGAACAACGGCTGTACCAACTGATCCGCCAGACCGGGCCAGCGGGCGAACACACCTTTACCATCGAATTCCTGGACCCCGGCGCCGCAATCTATGCCTTCACCTTCGGCTGACGGAGAAACCTCATGATCCACAAATCCCTTTTGGCGGCTTTGTCGGCCTTGATCCTGTGGCAATCCCCTGCCCAGGCGGAAACCGCCCGCGCCCTGCCCCCACCATCCCCGGATCTGTCCGCGTCCGCCTCTTCTCCCCCCACGCCCTCTTCCCGACAGGAAACCATCGTGCTGGCGGGCGGGTGCTTTTGGGGAATCCAAGGAGTGTTCCAGCATGTGGACGGCGTGACCCGTGCGGTTTCCGGCTATGCCGGCGGCAGTGCCGTCACCGCCCATTACCGCGTGGTGTCGGCAGGCGGCACCGATCACGCCGAAGCGGTCGAGGTCACCTATGATCCCTCTCGCCTGTCTTTGGGCACCATCTTGCAGATTTTCTTTTCTGTCGCCCATGACCCGACCCAGGTGGATGGGCAATATCCAGACCAGGGACGGCAATACCGATCGGCCATTTTCCCCCAAGATGAGGCCCAGGCCCGGCTGGCCCGTGGCTATATCGGCCAATTAAATCAAACCGGCCTGTTCCCCCACCCCATCGCCACCAGGATCGAAGATAAAACCCAATTCTACCCGGCCGAGGATTACCACCAGGATTATATGACCCTGCACCCGAACCAGCCTTACATCGCCTATTACGATTTACCCAAGATCGGCGAATTGAAGCGGCTGTTCCCCGACCGCTATCGGGATCAACCGGTCCTGATATCCGCCAAACCATAATCCCAGCGCCCATAGGGGCGCTGGGAGGTTTTGTTTGCCCCTCGCCGGGCACCCCAGATCCCGATAAATCAACGTCTCGGAATATGGTATTATTTCTTCAGTTCGGACAAGACAAAGCCATCATATCCCATATAGACGGCCAATAGCCGCACTGGCTTGTCGGTTTCGTTGCGGCCCATATGCCAATTGGCGTTTTCCATGAAGGCATCCCCGGTCTTCAACCGCTTGGGTTCGCCGCCTTCGGGATAGATGGTCAATTCGCCTTCCAGAATGTAGCCGTAAAGCGGCACGGGGTGACGGTGCAACGGCGTTTCCGCCCCCGGCGGGAAAGTGGTAACGCGCGAAAGGATCTGCGGCGTCCCTGCGGGATACGCCAAAGGCACGTCATCGCCGGTGGTGGTTGTTTTCAGCAAGACCACGCTGGAAGTGGCGGGCTTCGCCGGGGTTTCTTCGGCCCAAGCGCAAAGCGGCGCAGCCGCCACCACTATCCCGGTGGCCACGGTGGCCACCAACTTTCGCGGCCACATCCGACCGCAAAGGCAAACCGTCATGTCATTCCCCTTTTTATCAGTGCCATGGCGCATGGCAGGACATCCATTGCGCTACAACAATATTATTGGGGGTATATTGTGAATTAAAAAACCTTATTTGATCTGTAATATCTATAAATTCTTCTATTAGGTGTAGATTCACCCAAAAAAAGAGCGCCTGTATAAGCAGACGCTCTTGTTCCGGCTGGCGGCTCTTATCTGGTTGCGGGCTTCACCACTCCACCCGCGCCCCCAGGACAAAGCTATGTTCCACCAGATCCTTGGAAACTGACGGCATATAGCTGGCATAACCCTGCCAACCATCGCCGGACAGGACCGTGCCCCCCAGCGAGACGGTCAAGGTATCGCGGGCGCTATCCGTGGACGTGACGGCAAAATCCCCCCCAGAGCTGTTGGCGAAACGCAACATGGTCTGGTTGGAGCCCGGCCCCACCAAATGTTGCCAGCCCAAGCTGGCCTGCGGCATCAGGCTCATGCCCTCGCCCAGATCCATCCGGGTGGAAAAACGGGTGCCCAACCGGGTCTTGCCCGTGACACGGTGATCGGCATCCCGGTGCAGATTGGCGGCATCCGCGCCGGTTTCGGTGAAATCATCCAGATATTGGCGTGTCGCCCCCACCCCCGCATAGGGTTCCAGCCACACGTCTTTTTCCACCTCGATGGCATGGGCGGCTTCCAGATCGACGCTTAGGCCCTGATCCGCATATGATGCCTGGGCGGTACGGCTGATGCCGCCAAAGGACAAGGACCGGCTGCTATCGGCAGCAATCCGGCTCCACCCCACTTGCCCATCCAGCCGCCAGCCATCCAAGCGATATTCACCGTAAAGCCCCAGCAATACGCTGTCTGTCTTCAGCGATGAGGCGACGCTGTCTTGTTTCGCATTCCCCCGGACATAGCCCACATAGCCGCCCAAGGTGGTATCCGTCGCCACCGCATGGTCATAGCCCATCACCCAGCCGGCCCAATCCGACCGGGTCGAGGCGGCATTGTCGTCGCCATCTTGACGGCTGAAGCCGCCCATGGCCTGCCCCCACGCCCCGTTGACGCTTTGCGTGGTGGTGCCGGTCGCGGTTTCACTGCCCCAATTGGCTTGGCTAATCCCCAGTGATGACGGGGCCACCCCCAGGGACGATTCCGCACTGGCCCCGGTGAAGCCCGCTAATTGCGCTGCCGACTGGGTCAACCCGCGCTGGGATGGTGCCCCCCCTTGGGCGCGCAGGCCGGCCAGATGGCCACTGACCTGTTGCCCGGTCTGCTGGCCCAGATTCAGATTGAATTGCAAGGTGCTGGGATAAATGGTTCCGGCCAATTGCTGATAGGCATTCTGGGCCGCCCCGGCGGACAGACCCAGGATGTTATCGCGGATGGTATAGCCATCGCTGCCGGTCAAACCGGCCACCTGCCCGGCAACACCACGTTGGTTGCTGGTGGCCGCCACATCGGTGTAGCTGGTGGCATTGCGTTCCAGGGTCAGCACCACATCATTCCCGGTGCCGCCCGTATAGGTCAGGCTGGCACCGTAAAACGCCAGATTGTTGTTAATGGATGCGAAGGTGCCATTAATGGCGCCGCTGCCCTGATTGTCGATGATGGTGTAAACCGGCCTAGCCGTCACCGGCCCGCCGGACAGGGCGTTCAAGGTCAAATTGGACCCGCCCAGACTGACCGCGCCGGACGTGACCGCCACCTGTGATGCCTGATGGGGACCGACACCGATGGCCAGAGTAGACCCGGCGGCCAAGGTGTAATCGCCATTGACCGTCTGGCGCGTTCCCGGCACATGGGTTCCGCCACGTTGGACCGTCACATTGCCCACACTGCCGACACCGGCCAAGGTGGCGCCATTGTTCACCGTCAGCGAACCGCCCAATGCCCCGTCAACCGCCAAGGTTCCGGCAGAGACCGTGGTAGCGCCGGTAAAGGCGGAACTGTTCCCGGTAAAGGTGACCGTATTGGACGACACCTTGGAAATCGTCCCACCGCCCGACATGGCATCGCCAAAAGAAAAATCGCTGACGGCCAGATCAAGCCCCAGATCAACCGACGGAACGCCAAAAACCATCTGACCGGAATTAACGATACCGCCGCTGCCGAACGTAACCCCCTTGGGGACATACAAGGTGACACCGGGGGAAACCGTCGTGCCGCCAGTATATGCCTGATCCTTGGTGAACACAAAAGAGGCGTCGGATACATTACTATTGTTGGTCAGCACCACGCTGCCGGCCGTCAAGCCGGAATTGACCATCGAAACCGGGATCAGGATCGGGCCAGCCGAACCAGAAAAATTTGGCGTAATAGAATAGTCGATATTAAAGCCGCTATTGATTGGCTGAATACTCTTCAGAAGATTTGCCGTAGTGCGCATGGTAACGACAAAGTTAATCGATGAACCAACCGACGTCCTCAGGACCACGCTTTCCGTGAGGGTGCTGAACGAAGTGCCGCCATCGGTCAGTAGCCCGGCCACGGTGATAGAGAGAGGCATACCCGTATCGGTTGTTCCCGTCATGCCATACGTGTATCGCGTCGTTCCATTCGCATTATAGGTCAGATTGAGCGAGGTAACCGTATCCGCAGTAAACACCGACCCAAGTGCGGCCACATCGGCCTCGGACGGCATTGTCCCATCGCCAGTAATAGAAACCGTATGAATCTGCAAAGGAAAAACGATTTTAACCGGAGAGGTTGAAAAACTTTGACTGCTTGGGTAGGACACCGTTCCGGTGTTCAGGAGCGGGGAAAAAATGCCGAGCGATAGACTTTCCTGAAGCCGGTTACTGGTTCCGACATAACCCTGAAAAGCATTGTACATATTAGCTCGGGTATAGGCCCCCAAAGAGGTCCCCGACATGACGACGGACCCGCGCGAGATAAGACTGACGCTTTCATAAGTCGGCTCGTCCGCCGCCTGCGCCAGGGGAGCCGAGGCAGTCAGCAGCATGAATGCCGAAATAATTCCACCCGAGATGTGGCACCGCCACCGAATCGCCCCAGCCATCGTGATCCTTACCCCCGAATAAAAATATACAGTCCGCCCCGCCCCATACAAACCGTCAACGTATGATACGTATATCCCACAGAACAGTCAATTCGAAGAAGAGAGCAAACAAGAGAACAACACCCCTCTGTGCGTAACGCCCCCTTACCCATGAATACCTGGGGCCTCCTGCCCTGTACTGGCTACGTATTCCGTATATCCACCACTATACTGATGAACACCATCCGGGGTCAGTTCCAACACTCGATTGGACAGGGCCGCCAGGAAATGACGATCATGCGATACAAACAGCATGGTGCCTTCGTAGGAAGCCAAGGCTTTGATCAGCATTTCCTTGGTATCCAGATCCAAATGGTTGGTCGGTTCGTCCAGCACCAGAAAATTGGGGGGATTGAACAGCATGACGGCCATGACCAGACGGGCTTTTTCGCCACCCGACAAGACCCGGCATTTTTTTTCCACATCATCGCCGGAAAAACCGAAGCACCCGGCCAGCGCCCGCAATGACCCTTGGTTCGCCTGGGGAAAATAGCCGTCCAAGGTTTCGAAAATGGTCTTTTCCCCATCCAGCAAATCCATAGCGTGCTGGGAAAAGTACCCCATCTTGACGCTGGCGCCGATGGCGGCGGTTCCCGTATCGGGATCGGTGGCCCCGGCCACCAACTTCAGCAATGTGGATTTGCCAGCGCCGTTCACCCCCATGACGCACCACCGTTCCTTACGGCGGATGGTCAGATCGAAACCTTGATAGATGACCCGCTTGCCATAGGATTTGTGCACATTCTTCAACACCGCCACATCATCGCCCGAACGCGGGGCCGGCGGAAAATCGAACACCACGGTCTGGCGGCGCTTTGGCGGTTCGAAGCGTTCGATTTTGTCCAATTTTTTCACCCGGCTTTGCACCTGGGCGGCGTGGGATGCCCGCGCCTTGAATTTCTCGATGAACTTCAATTCCTTGGCCAGCATGGCCTGTTGCCGGTCGAATTGGGCCTGCTGCTGCTTTTCGTTCTGCGCCCGTTGGCGTTCGTAAAATTCGTAATCGCCGGAATAGCTATTCAGCGATCCGCCGTCGATTTCGATGATCTTGTTGACGATGCGATTCATGAATTCGCGGTCGTGGGACGTCATCAGCACCGCGCCGTCATAGGTCTTCAAGAACCCTTCCAGCCAGATCAGACTTTCAATGTCCAGATGGTTGCTGGGTTCGTCCAACAGCATGGCATCGGGACGCATCAGCAAGATACGGGCCAAAGCCACCCGCATTTTCCAGCCCCCCGACAGGGCGCCCACATCCCCATCCATCATGTCCTGGCTGAAGCTGAGTCCGGCCAGCACCTCGCGCGCGCGGCCATCCAATTCGTACCCGCCTAATTCCTCGAACCGGGCCTGCACCTCGCCATAGCGTTCGACAATGGCATCCATGTCGTCGCGGTCGGGATCGCACATGGCGGCTTCCAATTCCGCCAGTTCCGCCGCCACCGCGCTGACCGGCCCGGCCCCATCCATGACCTCGGCCACCGCGCTGCGGCCCGACATTTCCCCCACATCCTGGTTGAAATAGCCGATGCTGACCTGCTTTTCGATGGACACCTGCCCGTCATCGGGCTGTTCCTCGCCCGCGATCATGCGAAACAGCGTGGTCTTTCCCGCCCCGTTGGGACCGACCAGCCCGACCTTTTCCCCCCGGTTCAGGGCGGCGCAGGCTTCGAAGAAAAGAATGCGGTGGCTGTTCTGCTTGCTGACGTTTTCGAAACGGATCATCGGTTTTCATATCCCATGCGTGGCGGGCCTTCTTATGCCACAGGATGGGATGCGGGCGGTTATTCTTTCTGGGAAGTCCCCCGTGCCGCCACCGCCGCCTTCAATCCGCGTTTAAAGACGGCATCGCCCTTGATGGCCGCTTCCCGGCGCAAGGCGTCGCCATGGTCCATGGGACCTTCTTCATGGATGACCCGCCAGGGGCCGCGCCCACGGGTAAAACGGGCGCCACGGCCGGAATTATGCAAATCCAGCCGGGCGCCCACATTCTTGGCGATGCCGGTATAGGCGGTTCCGGCATCATTCAGCAGCACATACACGTACCAATCCATGATGTGACTGTATATCACGAGGCTACCGCCATGGCCGGATTTCAATCCGGCCATGGATAACCACGTATCAAGGGGCCGGATTTCAATCCAGCCATGGACACCCCCGTATCAAGGGGCCGGATTTCAATCCGGCCATGGACACCCCCGTATCAGCGCCCGCCGATCAGGCTGTTGATTTCATCCAACAGCGCATCGGTGGCCTGGGCCGGTTTGGCCGCCGCCTTGTCCTTGGCATCCGCACCGGCGGGGGCGTCATCGAAAGTGATGACCTTATCCAGCAGATAGCGGGCGATTTTTTCCAAGGTGGGATAATCGAACAGCAGCGAGGCGGGCAAGGCCCGGCCCAGGCTTTTGTTCAGACGGTTGCGCATATCCACCGACATCAGGCTGTCAAAGCCCTGCTCCACCAAGGGCTGGTCCAGACTGACCACATCTTGTTCCCCATAGCCCAAGGTCTGGCGGGCCAGGGATTGCAGGTAATCCCGCAGCACATCGCCCCGTTCGCCGGGCAGCACCGCCCGAAGTTCGGCGACGATATCGCGGGTGACCACCTGGGCGCTTTCCGCCTGCCCCGCCCCGGCACCGGCCAGCACGGCGGCAAACAGTCCGGTCTTGCCATCCATGCCGTGGGATTGGCCATAGGCGGCCCAATCCATGTCCGACACCACCGCCTGACCGATCACTTCGGCCAGCACATATTTCAGCACGCGCACCCCCTGGGCCGGGTTCAGGGCACGGATACCCTGGGCGGCGAAGTGATCGGTTTCCAGGGCTGCCGCCATGCCGGCTTCGGCCCACGGCCCCCAATTGATGGAGGTGGCGGGCAGACCCAGCTTGCGCCGGTGATGGGCCAAACCGTCCATGAAGGCGTTGGCGGCGGCATAATTGCCCTGGCCCAGATTGCCGATGATGGCCGCAACCGATGAAAACAGGACAAAGAAATCCAGATCCAGCCCCAGGCTGGCCTGATGCAGCGCCCAGGCCCCAGTGACCTTTGGCGCCATCACCCGACTGATCTTTCCCTCGTCCAGATCGGCCATCATGCCGTCTTCCAACAGACCGGCGGCATGGATGATCCCGCGCACGGGATGGCTGGCCGACGCCAGGATGCGGCCCACATCCTCGGGCCGCGACACATCGCCCAGGGACACGGTGATGGTGACGCCATCGGCCCGCAACTGGTCCAACTGGGCTTCCACCGCAGCGGACGGCGCCCGGCGGCTGGTCAGGATCAGGGCGCGGGCACCGTCATCCACCAGCCAGCGGGCCATCAGCAGACCCAAGGCCCCCAACCCGCCGGTGATCAGATAAGCCCCGTCGCCCCGCACCAGCCCATTGGCCTGGATCAGTTCACGGCGGCAATCATCCTCGCGGGTCAGCACCACCTTGCCGATATGGCGGGCCTGAGCCATGAAGCGGAAGCTGTCTTCGGCTTCATTCATGGTAAAAATAGCCTGGGGCAAGGGGGTCAGACGGCCCGACTGCAATTCGTCCATCAGATGGCCGAACATGCCGGTGATCAGGGCTTCATCTTCCTTGACCACCGCCGCCAGATCAAAGGGACGGTAGAACCAGGACGGATTGACCGACATCACCTTATCTTCATCCCAGATGCCGATCTTGCCCATTTCCAGGAACCGGCCGCCATCGGCCAGAATGGAAAAGCTGGCATTGATGAAATCCCCGTTCAGGGAGTTCAGCACCATGGTCACGCCCTTGCCGCCGGTCGCCTCGCGGATTTGTTCGGCGAAATCGGTATTGCGCGAATTGAAGATATGGCGCACCCCCATGGCTTCCAGATGGGCGCGTTTTTCCGGCGATCCCACGGTGGCGAAGACTTCGGCCCCCGCCGCCTGGGCCAATTGCACGGCGGCCAACCCCACGCCGCCAGCGGCGGCATGGATCAACACCCGATCCCCGGCGACCATCTTGCCCAAATAGTTCAGGGCGTAATGGGCGGTCAGGAAGGTGGCGGGCAGGGTCACCGCCTGAGCCACCGTCATGGCCTTGGGTTTTTTCACCACCAGCGACCGCGATACGGTGACATGGCTGGCGATACAGCCGGGCGCGGCCATGACGATGACCGTGTCGCCCAACACCAGATCCGTGACCCCGTCGCCCAGGGCCGATACCACCCCCACCGCTTCAAAGCCCAACAGACCGGCTTCGCCGGGATATTGGCCCAAGGCATTCAGCACATCGCGGAAATTCAGGCCCGATGCCAGAATGGACACCTCGATCTCGCCCGCCGCCGGGGCATGGCGCGGCCGGGTCTTGAAGGTCAGATCGTCCAAGGTCCGGCGGGCGCCCTTATCCAGGAAATAGCCTTCGCTTTCCGTCACTTTGGGCAAACGGCGATGACCGTCGCCGCTCTGCTGACCGCCGCGCGGCAGGGGCAACAGACGTTCGGCCAACACCTGATTACCCCGGCGGATGGCCAGATGGTCTTCGCCCGACCCTTGGGCGATCACCGCCCGCAACGAAGCAAAGGCAGCCTGGCCCGGCACCGGTTCCAAATCCACCATGCCGCCCCAGAATTCAGGGAATTCGGTGGCGATGGCCCTGCCCATCCCCCACAGCGCCGCCCCTTCGCCAAAGGGCGACAGGCGGGCGCGGTCGTCACGCACCGCCTGTTGGGCAGCACGGGTGATGATCCACAGCCGGAACTTTTCCCGTCCGTCCAAAACCCCCAACGCCTGAACCAGGGTCAACAGATGGGTGGCCGCCAACGGGCAATCGACGGACGGATCGGACGACCCGCCCCGATCGGCGAACAACAGATTGATGCGGGTCACGCCCGGATTGGCGGCAATGGCGACCAGACGGTCGCGCAATGTGGACAAATTGGCGGGGTCCAGGAAATCGGCGGTCAAAGCCACCGGCCCGGCATGATTGGCAGCCAGATCGCCCACCAGACCATCAGCCCAATTGCCGCCATCGCTGGCACCGCCTTGGGCCACCACCCAACCCACGGCCGGGTCCAGGGTCGGCGGGACGGATGGCAGGGCATGGGGGCGCCAATCCAACAGATGGATCAGGCCACGGTCATCTTGGCGCATGTCCTGGTACAAGGTGGCCCGGTCGGTCTGCTTCAGCAGGAAATCGCGGATTTCCAGCAGGGGCGTGCCATCCAGGCCATAGGCGGTGATGTCGGATTTGACCAGATCGGTCTTGACCTCGACCCGCGTATGGGTGACCAGCGGCTGATCCAGACTGCCCAGCACCCGGATGAACCCCATATGCAACGGGATCAGCACGGTCTGGCCGGTCAACATATGGGCCGCCGAGGTTTCGCAGGCCGGCAACACCGTCTGCAACAGGCAGTCGATCAGGCCGGGATGGATGGCTTGGTCGTCGATCTTTTGTGCCGCTTCGATCCGGCAGACCGATTCATTGTCGCCCTTATGAATATCGCGGATGCACTGAAAACTGGGGCCGGTGACATAGCCCAGGGCCTCGATGGTTTCATAAAAGGCTTGGGTGGTCATGGTGCCGGGACATTTGCCCCGCAGGGCATCCAGATCGGCCCGCACCGGCTGATCGGCGCGCGGCGCCGCCCATTGGCCGGTGCTGTGGGAAATCCACGCCCCGTTTTCTTCCCCCGAATCCCGGCTTAACAGGCGATAGGTGCGGGGGTTTTGCCCCTCGATCACCAATTGGACCACGCGCGGCACCCCCGGTTCCACCACCAGGGGCGCGGTAAAGGCCACGTCTTCCAACATGCCGCGCCCACGGGACGCCGACAGTGCCATGGACAGATGGGCGGCGGCGGGCGAGATGATCTTGCCGAAAATCTGGTGATCCTTCAGGAAGGCCGGAAGATCGGCGGTGAACACCGCCTGATACAGATCAGTCCCCTGGGGCAAGGCGGGCGACACCACGCGGCGGCCCAAGGTGGGATGGGCATCGCCGGTTTCGCTGGCGGTTCCGGCGGCGGCATCGACGATGGGCGGCAGGTAATAACTTTTGCGCTGGAACGGATAGCCGGGCACGCTGGTCTTGCGCGCATCCACCCCCGATGACAGGGCCGCCCAATCCGCATTGGCCCCGGCGGCGTAAAGCTGGGCCACCGCCTGAATCAAGGTCTTGCGGTCATCGCCGCCGGGCCGTTGCAGCGAAGTGGCGAAGGTCAAATCCCCTTCGGCGCTCCGGTCGGCCAGGGTTTGCCGGGCCAGACCGGTCAGGATGGTGCTGGGGCCGATCTCCAGAAACAAGGTGGCGCCTTCGGCGGCCATGGTCTGAACCGCCTGGGCGAAACGCACCGGGGCCTCGATTTGTCCAGCCCAATAGCCGGGGGTCACGAAATCCCCATCCCCCAGCCGCTTTCCCGTCACCGACGACACCACCGACAAGGTGGGGGCGCCAAAGCGCATATCGGCGGCGAAATCGCGGAATTTCGCAACGATGGGGCGCATCAGCGGCGAATGGAAGGCATGGGACACCCGCAAGGGCTGGGCCATCACTCCCTTTTTATCCAGAACCGCCAGCAGATCAGCCACCGATTGCGCACTGCCCGACACCACGGTTTCCGCCAAGGTGTTCACCGCGGCCACGGCGATATCGCCACGGGCCGACAGGCCGGTCTGTTCCAGATGGGCGCGCAGGCTGGCTTCATCGGTGAAGATGGCGGCCATGGCCCCGCCTTCCGGCAGGCTTTGCATCAATCGGCCACGTTCGGCCACCAGCCGGGCGCCGTCTTCCAGGGACAGCACCCCGGCCACACAGGCGGCGGCATATTCGCCGATGCTGTGGCCGCACACCATATCGGGGTCCACCCCCCAGGACCGCCACAGCGCCACCAACCCCATCTGAATGGCGAAAATAGCCGGTTGGGCAAAGCCGGTGCGGGTCAGTTCCGCATCGTCACCCGCATGCATCAACTGGATCAGCGACCGGCCCAGCGGGGCCTGGAACGCCTGATCGCATTGATCCAACACGGCACGAAACACCGGCTGGGTGGCGTACAAGTCGCGGCCCATGCCCACATATTGCGACCCCTGCCCGGTGAACAGGAATGCCAGACGGGGACGGGCCCCGCCGCCAGCGCCAACCGCCAGGGTCCGGCGGGTTTGTCCGGCCAGATGGGCGCGCAGGGCTTCGCTGATTTCCTTGGCATTGGCGCCGACCACCGCCAGACGATGGTTGAAATGGCTGCGCCCGGCCCCGGCGGTCAGGCAGGCATCGGCCAGATCGTCGGGGCCGTCATGCCGGTCCAGCCAATCGGCCCAATCGTGCACCAATTCGGCCAAGGCTTCGGGGGTGCGGGCGGACAGGGGCAGGACTTCCGACCGCGGGGCATGGGGCTGGCGCGGCGGCGCCACCGGCGCATCGCCCAGAATCACATGGGCATTGGTGCCGGAAAAGCCAAAGGAACTGACCCCGGCATGGCGGGGACGGTCGCCCTTGGGCCAGGGGGTCAATTCGGTGACCACGCGGAAGGGATAGTCGTTCCAGGGAATATGCGGGCTGGGATCGCGCAGGGATGGATGAGGCGGGATGGCATCATGGCGCAGACTTTCCACCGCCTTGATGAACCCGGAAATCCCCGCCGCCGCTTCCAGATGGCCGATATTGGTCTTGACCGAGGACAGGATCACCCGGTCGCCGTCGGGACGCGCACCCTGCATCACCCGGCCGATGGCTTCCACCTCGATGGGATCGCCCAATTGGGTGCCGGTGCCATGCACTTCCACGTAACCGATATCGGCTGGCGACAAATTGGCCCGGCCCAATGCCTGGCGGATCACTTTTTCCTGAGCCAAGCCGTTCGGCGCGGTCAGGCCGTTGCTTTTACCGTCCTGATTGACCGCCGTGGCCCGGACCACCGCCAGAATGCGGTCACCTTGGGCTTGGGCATCGGCCAGACGCTTCAGCACCACCACGCCGCACCCTTCGCCCCGGCCATAGCCATCGGCGGATGAATCAAAGGTCTTGCACCGGCCATCGGGGGAAATGGTGCCCAATTTGGACGATGCGATATGGAAAATCGGCGACAGGATCAGATTGACCCCGCCGGTCAACGCCACATCGCTTTCACCGTCGCGCAGGCTTTGACAGGCCAGATGCATGGCCACCAACGACGATGAACAGGCGGTATCCACCGCCATGCTGGGACCTTCCAGCCCCAGCGTATAAGACAGACGCCCCGCCGCCGGAGCAAAGCAGGTGCCGGTCAAGGCATATCCGTCGATCAGATCCAGCCGACCGGAATGGCGGTGGGCCTGGGCGTAATCATCGCTGGAAATACCGACGAACACCCCGGTCTGGCTGCCGCGCAGACTGGCCGGGTCGATACCCGCATCTTCCAGCGCGTCCCAGGCCACTTCCAGCAACATGCGCTGCTGCGGGTCCAGGCTTTGCGCTTCCTTGGCGGAAATGCCGAAAAAGGGCGCGTCGAATTCATCCACCGCCACATCCAGGAAATTGGCCCGCGCCGCATGGGTCATGCCGGGGGCGTCGGCGGATGGATGGTAAAAACGCTCACCCGGCCAGCGTTCGGCGGGAATGTCGCGGCAGGCATCCAATCCCCGTTCCAGCAAGGACCACAGCAATTCGGGATCATTGGCGCCGCCGGGCAGACGGCAGGCCATGCCAACCACGGCGATGGGCTGGGTTTTCTGATTTTCCAGTTCCTGCACCCGGGCCTGGGTCTTTTTCAGGGCCAGAAAGGTTTTGCGCAGGGTTTCAGCTTGATTGGTTTCGTCGGCATTGGTGGCGGTGGTCATAGCAGCTCCAGCTCACGGTCGATCAGGGACGCCAAATCCTGGGCGGACAGGTCGTCGGGCAGGTCAAAGACAGGGGTGACGGCCATCGGGGTTTTGGTGGCAACCGCCATGGGCGCCGGTTGCGGCGGACGGTTCAATTCCCCGTGCAGGTGGACGGCCATGGCCCGGATGGATGGATAATTGAAGAAAAAGGTCGCCGATAACGGCACGCCCAGTTCAGCCCCCAGGCTTTTGCGCAGGGCCAGGGCCATCAGCGAGGTGAAGCCCTGGTTAAGCAATGGCTGATCCGGGTCCAGGGGCTGGCGGGGATCAAGCCCACGGGTCTGGCGGGCCAGATGGTCGATATGGGCCAGCAGATGGTCCAAGGTCTGACCCTGCCAATGCTGCCGGGCCAGATCAGCGGCCGGGGTATCGGCGGCACAAGGCTGGGGGCAGGCATCGGCTTGCCCGGATACAGGGGCCGATGCCGGATGGGGCCAATGGCGTTGAGGATACAGGGGATGGCCGGGCAAGCCAGTCTTCACCGCCCCTGCGGACCGATACAGCCGGTCCCAATCCACCGCCTGGCCCGCCACCCATTGGGCGCCCAGTTCATCCAGTTTCGTCCGCAATTGTGCCTGCACGTGCACCGGCGTTTCCGACGGCACCGGCTGGCCGCGCAGCCGGGCGGCCAGTTCGGCGGCACTGGCCGCCACCACCACCCGACGGTGGGAAAAAGCCACCCGCCCCGCCCCCAGGGTCAGGGACAGGTTGATCAGGGGTACAGCCGCCGGCTGACGGTCCAGCCAATCGGCCAAATCCAGGGACAGTTGCGCCAGCGCCTCGGGCGTGCGGGCGGATAGGGGGATCAGGACCGGATCAGGATGGCGCATGGCGTCCTGGCCGACAGGGGGCGGCGCCTGTTCCACGATCACATGACCATTGGTCCCGGCAAAGCCAAAGGCGCTGACCGCCGCCCGCCGGGGCCGGGTGCGGCCATCATGGGGCCAGGGGGTCAAAACGCCGGGCACCCGGATGGCCACATTGTCCCAATCCATATCCGGGGTGGGATTGGTCAAATGCAGATGGGCGGGAATTTCCCCATGTCCCACCGCCATCACCGCCTTGATCAGCCCGGCCATGCCGGCCCCGGCTTCCAGATGGCCGATATTGGTCTTGGCCGATCCGACCCACAGGGGGGTATCGGCGCCGCGACCGGCGGCATAGGTGGTGGACAGGGCCGATAATTCGATAATGTCGCCCAACGGCGTGCCGGTGCCGTGGGCTTCCACATAATCAATGTCATGATACGACAATCCCGCCGACTCCAGCGCCCGGCTGATCACCTTTTCCTGTGATTGGCGGCTGGGGGCGGTCAGACCGTTGCTGCGTCCATCCTGATTGACCGCCGATCCCCGGATCACCGCATGGATGTGATCGCCGTCGCGCCGGGCATCGTCCAGAAGCTTCAGAACCAGGGCACCCGCGCCTTCCGCCCGTACATAGCCGTCGCCGCTGGCATCGAACGCCTTGCACCGGCCATCACCGGCCATCAGCCCCATATTGCCCAGACACGCATACAGATTGGGGGCCAGCAGGGCATTGACCCCGGCCACCAGGGCCGCTTCGCATTCGCCCTGGCGCAGGGATTGGCAGGCTTGGTGCACCGCCGCCAATGACGACGAACATGCGGTGTCGATGGCCAGGCACGGCCCATCGAACCCGAACACATAAGACAGCCGCCCGGCAGCGGCGGCAAAGGATGCCCCGGTGGCGGTAAAGGCATCCACGCGGGCAAGATCGCCATGCCACAGGGTGGTTCCGTGATAATCGGTGGTGCTGATCCCGACGAACACCCCCACCGCCCGACCGGCATCGACGTCGGGCGCCAGACCCGCATCTTCACAGGCCCGCCACGCCACTTCCAGCAACAACCGTTGCTGCGGGTCCATGGCCTGGGCTTCCCTGGCCGGAATGTCGAAAAAGGCCGCATCAAAGGAATGGGGAAAGGGTTGATCCAGGAATCCGCCCCAGCGCGGTACAGCTTTTCCCGCCGGAACCGATTCCTGCGGCACCGCCTGAATATCCCAGCGTTCCCGGGGGATTTCCGTGACGGCGAAGCCGCCGCGCCGCAGCAAATCCCAATATTGCCCCGGTGAATCGCTGCCCCCCGGATACCGACACCCCATGCCGATAATGGCGATGGGCTGGGCCGATGAAGACGGATTTGGCGGCGCGGATTCTGGTACAGGCGGGGTTTTGGGCATGGCGGCGTCTCTCCACACAGTCTAAAGGTGCCTATATTCACGATATAAACAACTTAGAGACGTTACATACCCAATTGATAACGCGCAAGTCCAGTTTAATTCGCATTAAAAAACAATTTAAATTCCATACGCCTCTCTTGCAAAACCGCAATTTGCGAATAAAATCCCGCATGCATGACACCTTGAAATTGTATACAGGCATCGTACCGCCATGGCGCTGATAACCCTGCTGAACAAGGAAGCTGCCGGATCACGGCGCGACATGATCATCGCCATCGTGGTATCGGGGGTGGCCAATGCGGTCATCCTGGCGGTGATCAATGCCGCCGCCGAAACCGCCGCCTTCGAGCGGCTGAATTTCCGCTATCTGGTCATGTTCGCCATTGCCATGGCGCTTTACGTGGTGGGGCTGAAATACACCTTCGATTCCGCCACCCGCGTCTTCGAACAGATGATCACCAAGGTGCGGCTGCGGCTGGTGGAAAAAATCGCCGGATCGGAATTGCTGCTGCTGCACCGCATCGGCAAGGCGCGCATTTATCAATGCATCGCCCAGGACACCACCTTGATCTCGGAATCCCAAGGTCTGCTGGTGGCGGCGGCTCAATCCACGGTGATGGTGGTCTGCACCGCCATTTACGTGATGACGGTATCGCTGCCCGCCTTTCTGACCGTCATGGCGGCGGTGGGGGCGGGAATTCTGATCTATGTATCCCAGCAGCGGGAAATGATGACGCTGATCCAGAAAAGCGTGGCCGAGGAAGTCCGCTTTTTCGCCATGACCGGCGATCTGATCGACGGGCTGAAAGAGGTGAAGCTAAGCCAGGCCAGGGGCTTCGGCATTCTGGCCGATATGGCGCTGATTTCCCAATCCATGCGCGATCTGAAAATCAGGACAACCAATCTGTACAACCGGAACGCCGTCTTTTCCCAATGCTTCTTTTATCTGCTGATCGCCATCGTGGTTTTCATCCTGCCCCGTTTCCTGGACGGGTTCGCGCCGATGGTGCCGCAATTGGTGGCGTCGATCCTGTTCATCATCGGCCCCTTATCCACCATCGTCACCGCCCTGCCCGCTTATTCCAAAGCCAATCGCGCGGCCGAGGCCATCACCGGCCTGGAATCTGAAATCGACAAGGTGAATGCCCAATTGGGCCGGACCACCGCCGGGCGCGAACAACTGCCCTTTCACCACAACATCCACTGCCAGAAGGTGGAGTTCGGCTATGCCCCCGATGACCCGGCGGCCTTTCGCATCGGTCCCATCGACCTGACCATCCCCCAAGGCGAGATCACCATGATCATTGGCGGCAATGGCAGCGGCAAAACCACGTTCCTGAAAGTCTTCGCCGGGCTTTACACCCCGACCCATGGCCAGATCAGCATTGATGGCGATCCGGTGGACCGGGATTGTCTGCAAGATTACCGAGAACTGTTCAGCGCCATCTACACAGACTTCCACCTGTTCCGCAAATTATACGGTATCGAAGCCGACAGCGCCGATATCCGTGCCCGGTTGGAACATATGGCCATCGACCACAAGGTGCATTACGACCCCGAACAGGGTTTCGACAATCTGGACCTGTCCACGGGTCAAAGAAAGCGCATCGCCATGGCGGTCGCGCTGCTGGAAGACCGGCCCGTGCTGATCTTCGACGAATGGGCCGCCGATCAGGACCCCGGCTTCCGCCGTTATTTCTATACGACCTTGCTGCCCGACCTGCGGGCCTTGGGCAAGACGCTGATCGTCGCCACCCATGACGACCAGTATTTCCGCATCGCCGATACCATCGTCAAAATGGAAACCGGCAAGGTCCATTCCGTGGAGCGGGTCAGCCAGTCATGAACATCCACCTGCCCCCGCCGCCGATCCTTGGCCTGACGCCGTCGCGCATGCGCACCATCCTGATCATCTTATCGGTGGCGTTGCTGGTGGCATATTTGCTGCCCAGCGTCCTGGTGACGGTGGGGCCAGGAAAAATGGGGGTGAAATGGGCGCGGTTCCAGGGCGGAACCCAGATGGAACACATCTATGGCGAAGGCATGACGGTGCTGTTCCCCTGGGACAAGCTGGCCATTTACGATATGCGCCTTCAGGAAATGCACGACCGGCTGGAAGTCCTGACCCCCGACGGGTTGAAGGTGGATATGGATGTCACCGCCCGCTTTCAGCCCCGCGCCGCCGATTTGCCGCTTTTGCACAAATTCGCCGGTCCCAAATACCAATCCCTGGTGGTCTGGCCCGACATCGCCGCCGCCGTGCGTCGGGTGGTCCGCCAATACCGGGCCGTGGATTTGCGGCTGATGGGCGAAAACGACCTGCCCGCCCTGGTCACCCAGGCCGCACGCCAGGCGGTGGGCGAACATTGGGTGGATGTGGATCAGGTCTTGATCACCCGCATCACCTTGCCGCCCAGCCTGAACACCGCCATCGAGGACAAGCTGACCCAGGAACAAAAAGCACTCAGCTACGAACACCTGATCCGCCAAAGCGAATTGGAGGCCCAGCGCCGCCATATCGAGGCCCAATCCATCCGCGATTTCGAAAAAACCGCGCAAATCCCCTATTTGAAATGGCGCGGATTGGAAGTGACCGGCCAATTGACCACCTCGCCCAACAGCAAGGTCATCCTGATGGGCGATGGACAAGACCGCCTGCCGCTGATCATGGGTGATAAATAACCAGCTATAGCGCTCCCGCCATTTTCCGCCCCCATCATGTGCTCAACGCAACCCGCCCCAGGCGGGAATGCAGGTTTTTTTTCGTTGACTTGATGACGAACAGACGAAGTTCTGTCATGATCCACCATCGGGGATTGGGCATGGCATGCGATCAGTTGAATCGTATGGTTATTCTGAAATTCGCAACGATCTGTGAATTTCAGAATAACCATAACCGGGGGGAACGTGATCATGAGCATCAGCTTTGCCGAAGCCACGCAATCCTATGAAAAATGGATGGCGCAACGATTTACCCCGGTCGCATCGGCACTGGCTTATAAACATGATCGGGTTCTAGCCGCCAATCCGTTTTCTTTCTTACGCGGCACCTTTTACTGGTGGCTGCATCGGTGGGATCAACTGATGCCCGCCCCGGTCCGTCAGGCCCCGGCTATTTTGTCGGTGGGCGATCTGCACCTGGAAAATTTCGGCACTTGGCGGGACGGCGAAGGCCGACTGGTCTGGGGGGTCAACGATTTCGACGAAGCCGGAACCTATCCGGTTACCTTGGATCTGGTCCGGCTGGCCACCTCCATCATGCTGGCCGTCGGCGAAGATCACTTGTCGCTGGATCATGACGTGGCCTGTGCGTCATTGCTGGCCGGTTATGTCGCCAATCTGGATAAACCCGATGGCCGCCCCATCATCTTGGAAGCCGAAGCCGCTTGGCTGCGCCCGGCCGCCACCATGCATTGGGCCGAATTCGGCCGGTTCTGGCGCCGGGAATTCCGGGGACTTCACGTCATGAAAGACCATGACGACCTGCGCGAATTGCTGATCGACCGCATGCCCGAAGGGGTGGAAATCGAAGAATTCCTGGACCGGTCCAACGCCGGCAACGGATCGTTGGGCCGCCCCCGCGCCATCGCCTTGGGCCAGTGGCGGGGCGGCCCCGTCGCGCGCGAGGGGAAACGCACCCTGCCATCGGCCAGCGTGTGGAAAAGCGGGGAAAGCGCCACCGCCGACGCCAATATGGATTACCGCCTTTTGCTGGCATCATCCTTCCGCGCCCTGGACCCCTGGCTGGATCTGACCGAAGACTGGATCATCCGCCGCCTGTCGCCGGAAAATCACAAGATCGAAGTCGATCAAATTCACGGCCAGTTGGAAGCCCGCGAATTGGTGTGGTGGATGGGGTGGGAAATCGCCAACATCCACCGTGGCCAAGCGGGGCGCTTCGACATCCAAGACTGGCTGGCGGCGCTGCCGGTCGGCTGGCTGGCCGATTCCGCCCGGATCATGGGCCAGGGCATGGACGATGATTGGCAGGATTTCCGCGCCTGAATGGTTTTATGTCCCCCGCCGGGCGGGCGCATCCGCGCCCTTGGCCGCCGCCGCAATGGCGGCTGGGGTTATGTTTTTGTCCCTCGCCGGGCGGGCGCTTTCGCGCCCTTGGCCGCCGCCGCAATGGCGGCTGGGGTTATGTTTTTGTCCCTCGCCGGGCGGGCGCTGCCGCGCCCTTGGCCGCCGCCGCAATGGCGGCTGGATACCGACCAACGAATCGATTGAAAGGTTGGCCGGTATTATACCCCATCCCGATGATCGGGACCGATCATCGGGATTTAGAACTGGTTTCGGTCATTACGCCCGCGAGAACAGAGCCTCATCAGACAGACGGGATTTGGGCAATTTGGCATTAAAATCCGCGTCCGCGTGATGATAGCCCAGGGAAACGATCACCACAGGGGTCAGCCCTTGGGCCTTCAGGCCGAATTCCGCATCCAGCAAGGCGGCATCGAACCCTTCCATGGGGGTGGCGTCCACGCCCAACAGACCTGCGGACAGCAACAGGAAACCCTGGGCAATGTAAGTCTGCTTTTGCGCCCACGGAATGACCGTACCGTCCTGTTCATGCTGGGCGACATAGCCGCCCCGGACCTTGGCCTGACCTTCGCGGGCGGCGTCATTGATGAACCGGCCATCGGCCTGTTCCTGATCCAGCAGCGATTGCAAATGCCCGGCAGGCAAGGTATTGCGGGCGCACAGGATCACCACATGGGACGCATCGGTGATCTTGGGGGCGTTATAGGCATAGGGGCCGACCGCCGCCTTGGCGACACGCGCCTTGCCCGCGGCATCATCGGCCACGATGAAATGCCAGGGCTGGGAATTGACCGATGACGGGCTGTACCGCAGCGATGCCAGCAATTGAGCAGCCACGTCATCGGGCAGATGACGGGTGGCATCATAGGCCTTGGCGGTATGGCGGGTCTTCAGAACCTTGATCAAATCCATGATGATCGTATCCGTCTACAAAGCGCGGGACAAAGCCAGACCATGCCCAGGGCATGGATCAATGGCTGGGGTTTGATCATGAAGTATGACCTCTTTCCCCCCATCGGCACAGTGGTCATCAGTCATGGTGGATTAAAGTTTCGATACCCCGCGTATCTTTTTACCGGATGCGGTTCATACCAACCGGCCAATGAATTGATGGGGTGGACGGCCCCTGCTCATCGGCGTCGCAATGCGCCAAGATGGTGGTTGTCGAAACACACCATTCGAGGGGGCCGTCCATGACCGAGATTAGCACGATTG
>JAYSBF010000049.1:0-25743 GCA_041915545.1 Magnetospirillum sp.
CTTTCGGGGGCATTTGCCCCCGATCCCCCAATCGAGAGGCACAGCCTCCCGAACCCTCCAGATTTCTAACTCTTTGAAAGAAAAAGAAACTGGAGGTTTGGAGGCTGCGCCTCCAAACGGGTCTGGGCGGCCGCCGAACGGATCATTTCAAAGGACGGCCGGTATAAGACCTCCCGTGCCGGGCACGGGAGGTCCCATCAATCCAATTGCAGGGTGATGGATTTCAGATAGGCGCTTTCCGGCAGCCAGGGATGAACCGGATGATCCGGGGCTGCCCCGGCGGATCGCAAAATGCGGCCCGACCGCCCGGCCTGGGCCAGACCGTGGGCGATTTCCTCGGCGAACATGTCGGCGGGCATGTGATGCGAGCACGAGGCGCAGAACAAGAAGCCGCCCGGCTGCACCAATGGCGCGGCCAGTCTGGCCATCTTGCGATATCCCTTGGCCCCGCTTTGCAGATCCTTGCGGGTTTTGACGAAAGCTGGCGGATCGGTGACCACCAGGCCAAAATTTTCCCCCGCTGCCTTCAGCCGGGCCATTTCGGCGAAGGCTTCGGCCTTGACCAGCGACACATCGGCGCTGTTCAGACGCGCCGCCCCTTCGGCCAATCCCAGGGAATGGTCCGACCGGTCAACCGCCCACACCCGATCCGCCCCGGCCATGGCCGCCTGAAGGGCGAAGCCGCCAGCATAGGTGTAAACATCCAAGACCCGGCGCCCCCGCGCCAGCGAAGCGACAAAGGCCCGGTTCTCCCGCTGATCATAGAACCAGCCGGTTTTCTGCCCATCCGACAGATCGGCCAGAAAACGAACCCCGTTTTCCACCAATTCCACCGGACCGGACAAATCCCCCACCACCACCTTGCGCTCCATCGGCAAGCCTTCCAGGGTGCGCACCGGGGTGTCATTGCCCAGCACCACCACCTTGGGGGCCAGATCGCGGGCCAGGGCGTCCAGCAAGAACGGGGTCAGCCGTTCCATGCCCGCGCTGTTGATCTGCACTGACAGCACGTCACCGAAACGATCGACAATCAGGCCGGGCAGTCCGTCCGCCTCGGAATGCACCATCCGGTAATAGGGGGCGCCGAACAGTCCATCGCGCAAGGTGCGGGCCGATGCCAGCCGCCCCGCCAGGAAATCCACATCAATCGCCTGTCCGGCATCGCGGCACAGCACGCGGGCGGCGATCAGGGAATGGGGATTGAACGTGGCCACGCCCAGCCGTTCATCCCCGGCATCCATCAAGGTGACCAATGTGCCGGGCGGCAGCGCCTTGGCCTCGGCGGTCATCTCGATCTCGTTGGAAAAAGCCCAAGGGTGGCCAGCGCGGAAGCGCCGGGACCGGCCCTTGGCGAAGCGGATCACCGGGCGGTCGCCAGGGTGATCGGCGGAACAGGAAAAACCAGTGGTATCAGTCATCCCCGCACCTTAATTCAGCGCCGCTATCCTGTCGATGCCCTGCTGTGGCGATACCCACCCTGGAAAAACAGCCGACCATGCCCCCGAAACGCGCCGGGGGGAAATCCGGCGGGTGCACCCACTGTAAAAGATGAATTTTTCCATGATTCAAGCCGTTGGTGGACCGACTGATCCAGATGGTTGACTGCCGGATATCCGGGCAGGATGACTAGAAACTCCCTAAATTTTGCCGCATTTGATTTGGATCAATGGCCAGCTTCCCCACAATCGTCATAGTGCGCCAACTCGGAGTAAAGTCCTCCCGGCCGGGACACGGCATCGGGGGCATCGTTGCATTGTGAATCCGGCGGGCTGCTTCGAGCTGACCCTTTCCCGGTCGAAACAGGAGTTCGGCATGAGCACCATCACCGACACCACGCCCTATTGCGAAGACGTGGTGAAGAAGTTCGTCCTTGCGGCGACGTTCTGGGGTGTGGTTGGCTTCCTGGCTGGCGACTACATCGCTTGGCAGTTGGCTTTCCCTGCCCTTAACCTTGATCTTGAGTGGACCACCTTTGGCCGTCTGCGCCCGGTCCACACCTCGGCCGTTATTTTCGCCTTTGGCGGTAACGTGCTGATGGCCACCTCCTTCTACTGCGTGCAGCGCACCTGCCGCGCCAGCCTGTTCGGCGGCAGCGGGTTCGGCACCGTTATTTTCTGGGGGTACAACACCTTCATCGTGGCCGCCGCGCTGTCCTATGTCCTGGGCTTCTCCCAGGGCCAGGAATACGCCGAACCCGAATGGTGGTTGGACCTGTGGCTGACGGTGGTGTGGGTGTTCTACCTGCTCGCCTTCGCCGGCACGATCATGAAGCGCAAGGAACCCCACATTTATGTGGCGAACTGGTTCTTCCTGGCCATGATCCTGACCATTGCCATGCTGCACATCGGCAACAATCTGGCCGTTCCCGCCGCGTTCTTCGGCGGCAGCTGGATGAAGTCGTACAACCTGTTCGGCGGCGTGCAGAACGCCATGACCCAGTGGTGGTACGGCCACAACGCGGTCGGCTTCTTCCTGACCGCCGGCTTCCTGGGCATCATGTACTACTTCGTGCCCAAGCGCGCTGAACGTCCGGTTTATTCCTACCGTCTGTCCATCGTGCACTTCTGGGCGCTGATCTTCCTGTACATCTGGGCTGGTCCGCACCATCTGCACTACACCGCCCTGCCTGACTGGGCGCAGACCTTGGGCATGACCTTCTCCATCATGCTGTGGATGCCGTCCTGGGGTGGCATGATCAACGGCCTGATGACCCTGTCGGGTGCCTGGGACAAGCTGCGCACCGATCCGGTGATGCGTTTCCTGGTCGCCTCGGTGGCGTTCTACGGCATGTCGACCTTCGAAGGTCCGATGATGTCCATCAAGGCCGTGAACTCGCTGTCTCACTACACCGACTGGACCATCGGCCACGTGCACTCCGGTGCCTTGGGCTGGGTGGCCTTCGTCTCCTTCGGCGCCCTGTACTACCTGGTGCCCAAGCTGTGGGGCCGCAAGGAACTGTACTCGTTGAAGCTGGTTGGCGTGCACTTCTGGGTCGCGACCATCGGTATCATCTTCTACATCACCGCCATGTGGATCTCGGGGATCATGCAGGGCCTGATGTGGCGTGCGTATGATTCCTTGGGCTTCCTCCAGTACTCGTTCATCGAAACCGTCGCCGCCATGCACCCCTATTATGTGATCCGTGCTGTTGGCGGTGTGCTGTTCGTGCTGGGTTCTCTGGTCATGGTCTACAACTTCTACAAGACCATCAAGGGTGACGTGGCCGAACAGGCGATCCAGCCCTCGACCGCCGGCGCTCGCTGAGGGGAGGAATAACAATGTCTGTCTTCAAGCATCACGCCAAGATCGAGACGAACGTCTTCCTTCTCGCGGTGGGTATTCTGGTGACCGTGATCACCGGCGGCCTGGTTGAGGTCGTGCCGTTGTTCACCATCGAATCCACCATTGAAAAGGTGGACGGTGTGCGTCCCTATTCCCCGTTGGAGCAGGCCGGCCGTGACATTTATGTCCGCGAAGGCTGCTACAACTGCCACAGCCAGATGATCCGCCCGTTCAAGGACGAAGTGGAGCGTTATGGCCATTACAGCCTGGCCGCTGAATCCAAGTACGACCACCCCTTCCAATGGGCGTCCAAGCGTACCGGCCCGGATCTGGCCCGCGTTGGTGGCAAGTACACCAATGACTGGCATGTTCGTCACCTGATCAATCCGCGGGACGTTGTCCCCGAATCGATCATGCCCGGCTATCCCCACCTGATGCGCCCGCTGGATACCAGCAGCATCGAAGCCAATCTGAAGGCGCTTCGCACGGTCGGCGTCCCCTATACGGACGACCAGATCAAGAACGCCAAGGCTGACGTGGCGGAACAAGCCAACCCCGACGCCACCGACACCTCGCCGGTCGCCCAGCGTTATCCGAAAGCCAAATTGGGCGATGCCGATGGCAACCCCAAGGTGGTGAGCGAGATGGACGCCCTGGTCGCCTATTTGCAGGTGTTGGGCACGTTCGTGGACTTCACCACGGTGAAGCCTGAACAGATCGCCCGGTAAGGAGCGGAAACATTGCTCGCGACTCTCGTCACCGAGTATTTCCGGCCCTTCTGGGGCATTTGGGTAATGGGTCTATTCCTGGCGATTGTTGCCTGGGCGTTCTGGCCGAAAAATAAGGGCCGGTTCGAAACCTATGGTGACATTCCGTTCAGGGACGACGACGACAAGGAGCGCTAATATGGGTTCCATGGAAAAGGACTCGGTGTCTGGTCAGTATACGACCGGGCACGAGTGGGACGGCATCCGGGAGTTGAATACTCCCCTGCCGAAATGGTGGGTTTATGTGTTCTGGGTGACCGTGATCTGGGCCGTGGCCTATTGGATCGCGATGCCCGCTTGGCCGACCATCTCTGATTACAGCCGCGGCATGCTGAGCTTCTCCTCACGCGCCGATCTGGAAAATGAACTGAAGGCCCAAAAGGCCAGCCGTTCCCAGTGGCTGAACAAGATCCAGGCGGCGTCGGTTGAAGACATCGCCAAGGACAAGACCTTGCTGAACTACGCCATGGCTGGCGGCAAGATCGCCTTTGGCGAAAACTGCTCGGCTTGCCACGGCGCCGGTGGTGTCGGCGTTGCCGGCGCCTATCCCCGTCTGGTGGACGACGAATGGATCTGGGGCGGCACCTTGGCCGACATCCAGCAGACCATCGCCTATGGCGTGCGTAACAGCAACGCCAACTCCCACCAGAGCGAAATGCCCAAATTCGGTGCCGATGCTCTGCTCACCCCTGAGCAGATCTCTCAGGTTGCCGATTATGTGGTGTCCCTGGCCAACAAGGCTCCGGCTGCCGGTTCCCCCGGCGAAGCCATTTTCAACGAGCAATGCGTGGCCTGCCACCAGGAAGGCGGCGTAGGGTCCAAGGATGTCGGCGCCCCGGCGCTGAACAACAACCTGTGGCTCTATAAGGGCAGCAAGGACGGTATCGTCGCCCAGGTGACCAATCCCAAGCATGGGTCCATGCCGGCTTGGTCCGAACGTCTGGACGAAAGCACCATCAAGATGCTGACCGTCTACGTCCACTCGTTGGGCGGCGGCCAGTAATCTGACAGGCCGATGCGGGTGCCACCTTTTCCGGCGGGGGAAATGCCGGGAAAGGTGGACCGTCCCGCCAGAAAAGCCAGCCCTTGGGCTGGCTTTTTTGTTGCCTGACTCCGTCAGAGCTGGTCCCGTTCAAATGGAAATATCTTATACCAACGGCCGGATGGCCGCGCCCGGCGAGGGCTGGACAACGGTCAATGAAATTGGCCGTTGGTATTAGCAGGGTGCGGAAAAACCCTCTTTCGGGGGCATTTGCCCCCGATCCCCCAATCGAGAGGCACAGCCTCCCGAACCCTCCAGATTTCTAACTCTTTGAAAGAAAAAGAAACTGGAGGCTTGGAGGCTGCGCCTTCCAAACGGGTCTGGGCGGTCGCCCAGCCGCGAAGCGGAGTTTTTCCGCACCCTGTTATACCATAACCCGGTGATCGGAACCGATCACCGGCGCCCTCAGCGGCGGGCGGGTTTCTCCGAAACCCTTGCCTTCCGCGGCATAAGCCGCGCGGCCCCCTGGGCCTAACCAAATCCCTATGAGGTTCACTCACCGGGATTTGGTATTAGGAGGCTGCGGCCCAGCGGCGAGCCAGGACCGCGCAGACCATCAATTGGATTTGATGGAACAGCATGATGGGCACCACCATCATGCCGACCATCGACCCCGCAAACAGCACATTGGCGATGGGAACACCACTGGCCAAACTTTTCTTGGACCCGCAAAAGACGATGGCGATTTCATCGGCGGTGTTGAACCCCAACCGGCGGGCGGTCCAGGCGGTCAGGATCAGAACCACGGCCAGCAGGGCAATATTGATGACCAGCAATTCGGCCAAGGCGGCGGGGGACATCTGGTGCCATAAGCCATTGATGACCGCTTCGCTGAACGCGGCATAGACCACCATCAAGATGGAACCGCGATCAACCAAGGCCAGCACCTTGCGGTTCCGCGCCACCCAGGCCCCGATCCACGACCGCATAAGCTGACCGGCGGCAAAGGGCGCCAAAAGCTGCAAAGCGATGGAACCGATGGCATCCAACGACAGGCCGCTTCCCTTCGCCCCCATCAGAAGGCCGGCCAGAACCGGCGTCAGCACCACCCCCAGCAAATTGGACATGGACGCGCTGCACATGGCCGCCGGAACATTGCCCCCGGCGATCGAGGTAAAGGCGATAGAGGATTGAACCGTGGACGGCAGACAGCACAGGAACAAAATGCCCAATGCCAATCCATGGGGCAGCACACTGTCAGGCAACAGGGAAATCAACACCCCCAGCACCGGAAACAGCAACCAAGTTGCCGCCCCCACCGTCAGGTGCAGCCGCCAATGTGTCAGACCGGACAAGACCGATTGCGGCGACAATCTGGCCCCGTGCAAAAAAAACAGCAAGGCGATGGCCGCCGTGGTGGCAAAGCCGAAATCATGGGCGAATTGCCCCCTTGCGGGCAAAACGGATGCCACGACCACCGTGCCGACCATGGCGGTGGTGAAAATATCGGGGCGTAAGCGGGACAGCCAAGCCATGACCGGTATCCTGGTATCGTTTCGTATCCCCGAACACTGATCTTCCTGGCTGACATTTGGAAGGCAGCTAGGCATGATAATGGTCATCATAAAATACGATAAGCAATTCATGTTCGACCCGGCCTTGCTGAAAACCTTTGTCACCGTGGCCCAGACCCGCAGTTTCACCGCGGCGGGCGGGCGGCTGAATTTGGGGCAGTCCACCATCAGTCAACATGTCCGACGGCTGGAACAGGCGGCGGGACGGCGCCTGTTCCAGCGGGACACCCATTCGGTCAGCCTGACCGCCGATGGCGAGGTGATGCTGGATCTGGCGGAAACCATCCTGGCCGCCAATGACCGGGCCAGACGGTATTTTGCCGGGTCGGAATTGCGGGGGCGGCTGCGTTTTGGTGCATCCGAGGATTTCGTTCAAAGCCGCCTGCCAGAGGTTTTGCGCAGCTTCATGCGCCAACACCCGTCGGTGGATCTGGAATTGACCATCGGGCTGAGCGGGGTTTTGTACGAGATGATGGATGCCGGGCGGCTTGATCTGGTTTTGGCCAAGCGTCGGCTGGGGGATGAACGGGGGGAAAAAGTCTGGCGGGAACGCCTGGTCTGGGCCGGACGCGACGATTGGGTACCCCCCGGTGACGGGCGGGTGCCCCTGGTGGCCTTTCCCCCGCCCAGCGTCACCCGTGCCGTAGCCCAGGAAGTGCTGGACAGCCACGGCATTCCCTGGCGCATCGCCTGCACCTGCGGTGGATTGGCGGGCTTGCGGGCCGCGACCTTGGCCGGATTTGGCCTGATGGTTCAGCCGCAAAGCATGATTCCCACCGGATTGGTGGAAATCCGGCCATCCCCATCCCTGCCATCCTTGGGCGAAATCGAATTCGTCTTGGCCTCACCAACCCGTCACCGCCGGGGTGCGGCGGCAGAACTGGCCCAGGCCATCCTGATCAGCGGCACCCGCCTGACATCGCGGGACGCCGTGCGGGGATAGGGGGGCGGCCTGTCACCCGCCCTGGGCCACGTTTTCCGCTGGCTGACAATCCAGATGTGCCCGCCATACATCCTTAGCCAAATCATTCAACCGGCTGATCTGGCTTTTGCCCAAGGAGGTTTTGCCAAGGGCCGCCACCTGCTCTTGTAAGGCGGTCAGGCTGGGAATCAGCGGGGCGAAGCAATTTCCATCGCCTTCGGTCCGCCGCATCATCTCGCCGATCACGGCTTGCATGGCGGCCACGTCACAGCCGGTTTCATCGGGACGGTTGGTCAGCCATTCCAATTGCGCCGCGCAGCGTTCTATTTTCAACTGATTAAGCCGATCGACGCACATGTCGATCACCGCCTTCATGCGCGGATTGAGAGCCGTGGCCTTCAACGGATTGGGCACCGGCAAAAGCGATGCCGTCCGGGTGTTGAAGGCGCGAGCCTTGGTTCGGCGATCCGGCCCCACATAGTCATAGGTGACCACGAACGGCTTGCGGGTCTGCAACAATTTGTCGAGACGGGACGTCAACTGATCGGCGGAAATCGGCGAAAGCAACAGGTCGTCGGCCCCCGAATCGATCACCCGCCGCACCAAATCGGGATCGGCCTGGGCCAGCAGGGTAATCACCACCGGAAACGGATTGCTGCCCACCTGTTGATTGCGCATCCGGCGGATCAGCATGCCGGTTTCCTGGCGGTCCAATTCGGTGCCGGTAATCAACAGATCGAACGTGTCCTTTGCCATGGCGTCCAGCAAGGCGGGGAACGTATCCACCTCGGCCAGGGTGCGAAAGCCGATGGACTGCAAGGCGGCCTTGATCGAAGACCGGATCGCGGCGCCGCCATGGGCGATCAGACAGCGGGTATGTTCAAAAATTTGCGGCACGGCGTCCTCGCAGGCGATAAGTCGCAGAAGTTTTATATCTTCCCAGCGAACCCCCCCGCTTTTCAACGCCCATTTTTACTGATTTGGGCAGGGATGGCATGCGCGTCAACCATCGGAAGGTCCGCCACGTGAAGCTGTGCCGAAAAAGGAAAATCCAGGGCTATTGCGGGCGGCTTCGCCTGATCCTATAGTTCGGCCATCATGATCGAACCGCGCTTCGCCCATCCCCATCTCCTTGGCATCCAGGGTCTGGGTCCCCAGGAAATCACCACCATTCTCGATCTGGCCGATGGCTATGTCGAACAGAACCGATCCAATGATAAGCGCAAGAATTTGCTGCGCGGTCGGACGGTGATCAATCTGTTCTTCGAGAATTCCACCAGAACCCGCACATCGTTCGAACTGGCCGGGAAACGGCTGGGCGCCGATGTGATCAACATGCAGACATCGGCCAGTTCGGTGCAGAAAGGGGAAACCCTGATCGACACCGCCATGACCTTGAATGCCATGCATCTGGATGTGCTGGTGGTGCGGCACCCGGATTCGGGCGCGGTCAAGCTGCTGTCGGAAAAGGTCAATTGCGCGGTGATCAATGGCGGCGACGGCAGCCATGAACACCCCACCCAAGCACTGCTGGACGCGCTGACCATCCGGCGGCGCAAGGGCCGGATCGGCGGGTTGACCGTGGCCATTTGCGGCGACGTGCTGCATTCCCGCGTGGCCCGGTCCAACATCTATCTGCTGAACGCCATGGGGGCGTCGGTGCGGCTGATCGGCCCCCGAACCCTGATGCCCACCGAGGTGGAACGCATGGGGGTGCAGGTCTTCCATGACATGCGCAAGGGGTTGGATGGCGTGGATGTGGTGATGATGCTGCGCATCCAGAATGAACGGATGAAAGGCAATTTCATCCCGTCGATCCGCGAATACTTTCACTTCTTCGGCCTGGATTCGGAAAAACTGTCCCGCGCCCGCCCCGATGCGGTGATCATGCACCCAGGCCCCATGAACCGTGGGGTGGAAATCGATTCGGACGTGGCCGACGATGTGGAACGGTCATTGATCCGCGAACAGGTGGAAATGGGGGTGGCCGTGCGCATGGCCTGCCTGCACCTGTTGACCCGCAACCTTCCTGATCCGGTGGCCGTCTGATGCCGAAACCCATTCAATCGGGCAAGGTTGCCTATGTGAATGCCCGCCTGCTTGACCCCGCCAGCGGTTTGGATGCTCTCGGCGCCGTGCTGACCGATGGCGAATTGATCGCCGATTTCGGCCCCGCCCTGTTCGGGGATGGCGTCCCCGACGATATTCAGGTGGTGGACTGCCATGGCCTGTGTCTGGCCCCCGGTCTGGTGGACATGCGGGTGCAATTGCGCGAACCGGGCGAAGAACACAAGGAAACGCTGAAATCCGCCGGGGAATCGGCGGTGGCCGGTGGCATCACCTCGATGGTCTGCCTGCCCAATACCGACCCGGTCATCGACGAAGTGGCGACGGTGGAATTCGTCGCCCGCCGCGCCCGCAAGAACGGGCTGGCCAAGGTTTACCCATACGCCGCCGCCACCAAGAAATTGGAAGGCCAGGAACTGGCGGAAATGGGCTTTCTGGCCGAGGCCGGCGCCTTGGCTTTTACCGATGGGGTGCGGGCCATCCGCAACGCCCAGGTGATGCGCCGGGCCTTGTCCTATGCCGCCACCTTTGGCGCCATCGTCCTTCAACATCCCGAAGAGCCCAGCCTGGCTGAAGGCGGCGCCATGAATGCCGGGGAACTGGCCACCCGTATGGGCCTGTCCGGCGTGCCGTCCGTGGCCGAAGTCATCATGCTGGAACGTGATTTGCGGCTGGTGGAAATCACCGGCGGCCGCTATCACGCCGCCCATGTCTCCACCGCCTTGGGCGTGGAGGCCATCCGCAAGGCCAAGGCCCGTGGGCTGCCGGTCACCTGCGATACCGCACCGCCTTATTTCGCCCTGAACGAATTGGCGGTCGGCGACTATCGTACTTTTGCCAAGCTGTCGCCGCCCTTGCGGTCGGAAGATGACCGGCTGGCGGTGCTGGCCGGTCTGGCCGATGGGGTGATCGATTCCATCGCATCCGACCATTCGCCCCAGGACCAGGATTCCAAGCGCCAGCCCTTTGCCCAGGCCGAATTTGGGGCCGTGGGTCTGGAAACCCTGCTGCCCTTGACCCTGGAACTGGTTCATGGCGGCCATATGGGCCTGTTGGCGGCACTAAAGCTGATCACCCAGGCCCCGGCGGATTTGCTGGGCTTGCCCGCCGGCCGTCTGGCCCGTGGCCATGCCGCGGATCTGGTGCTGTTCGACCCCGCCCACCCATGGGTGGTCCGCCCCGAACTGTTCCGCAGCAAATCCAAGAACAGCCCCTTCGACCAACGCCCGGTCCAGGGTTTGGCCATGCGGACCATCATTGACGGTCGTACCGTGTTCAGCCGGGATGTCTGATACCGTGCCGATCACCTCTGTCCTGTTGGCCGTGGCCTTGGGTGGCTATGCCCTGGGATCGGTCCCGTTCGGACTGGTCCTGACCCGGATGGCCGGATTGGGCGATATTCGCCAGATCGGTTCCGGCAATATTGGCGCCACCAACGTCTTGCGCACCGGACGCAAGGGTTTGGCCCTGGCCACCTTGCTGCTGGATGGCGGCAAGGGAGCCATCGCCGTGGGACTGGCATGGCTGCTGGCAGGCCACGATGCCATGTTGGTCGCCGGGTTTACCGCCGTTCTGGGGCATAACTTTCCGGTCTGGCTGAAATTCAAGGGGGGCAAGGGGGTGGCCACCACCTTCGGCACCTTGCTGGCCGCCGCATGGCCGGTGGGAATTGGCGCCTGTCTGGTGTGGCTGATGGTGGCCAAACTGTTCCGCATTTCATCCCTGGCGGCCCTGGTGGCCTTGGCGTCATCCCCATGTCTGGCCCTGGCATTGTCAGCCTGGGGATATGCCGATCCCCAAACCGCCATGATGGCCGCTGGCTTGGCGGTCCTGGGCTTTATCCGCCATCACGAGAACATCGCCCGCCTGATCCGGGGGCAAGAACCCCGCATCGGCCAGAAGAAAGACCAGGGCTGACCGAATCCCCAGCCCCCGGCGAGGGACATAAACAATCCTAACAGGGTGCGGAAAAACCCTCTTTCGGGGGCATTTGCCCCCGATCCCCCAATCGAGAGGCACAGCCTCCCGAACCCTCCAGATTTCTAACTCTTTGAAAGAAAAAGAAACTGGAGGCTTGGAGGCTGCGCCCGGCGAGGGACATATTTTTGCCACTCGCGGTGGACTTGCACGATCCTCGGCGGAAAACCATCTGGTTTTCTGTGGGGGTGGAGACAATGAACGCCGTGCGGGTTTATGCCGACCGCTCGAACGGATCGCGTCAAAGGTCGGCCGGTATAATACCAACGGCCGTAAGTTCTGCCGCCATTGCGGCGGCGACCAAGCGGCCGGATGGCCGCGCCCGGCGAGGGCTGGACAACGGTCAATGAAATTGGCCGTTGGTATAATGGCGGAGATCGACCCATGCTGAAGTTCACCCTTCCGGCTGTGTGCCTGTTGGCCGGGGCCATGCTGGTCAGCAATCCCAACCAGGACGCCCATGCCCGCGCCATTGTCGCCCATGCCAAGGGCGCATGCGGGCCGGAACTGGCCGACAGAATCATTTGCACCGGGGCCGCCGCCCTGGCGGCCCCGGTGGTTGGGTATGATGACCATCTGCTTTATTCCACTGCCCAATTGGGCCAGACCCGGACTTTCGGCGCCCTGGGGGCGGTGATCATTCTGCCGGGCTGACCATTCCACCCCGCATCCCACTGCCTTGCAGGCGGACGATGAAGGATTGCATCTGATCCTGCAGGCGGTGGGCCATGTCCGACAGCATTCCCACCTTGCCCTTGGTTTCGTCCGCCGATTGTTCGGTGCTATCGACAATTTCCCGCATGGCCTGGATGTGGTCGTTGACGGTGCGGGTCGCCTGGGCTGCCTGAGAGACGTTGTCGGCGATGACATCGGTGGCGGCGGATTGTTCTTCCACGGCGGCGGCGATGGCGCTGGTGGTTTCGTCCATTTGGGCGATCACGTTGGTGACGCTTTGGATCGCGCTGACGGTGCCTTGCGACGCCCGCCGGATATCATCCACCAATTGCTGGATGTCCGAGGTGGCGCGGCTGACCTGATTGGCCAGCACCTTGACCTCGCCCGCCACCACCGCGAACCCCTTACCGCTTTCCCCGGCGCGGGCCGCTTCGATGGTGGCGTTCAGCGACAGCATGTTGGTCTGGCTGGCGATGGCGCTGATCAGATTGACCGTGGCCCCGATCCGATCTGCGCATTGGGCCAGAGCTTCGGCATTGGCATTGGCGGTCTGGCCATTTTCCATGGCCTGGGCCGAAATGGTGACCTGATGGCTGAGATGGCCCGAAATTTCGCGGATGGACACCGATAATTCCTCGACCGCCGCCGCGACCATTTGCACGTTGTTATTGGTGGTGTCGGAATTTTCCGCCACCATGCGCGACCGGGTTCCGGCGTGGGCGGCGGCATCATGCAGATGCGTCGCCTGGTCACCGATCTGACGGGCGCCGACGCTGACGCCTTCCACCACCCCCATGACCGATTGATGCAATTCACTGCTGATATCGCTGACAAAGCGTTCCCGCGCTTTCTTTTCTTCATCCAGATAGGTGCTGAGCGCCAGATCAATATCCAGCAGGATCACCCGGCTGAGCACCGACAGCAACTTGCCCAATCCGGTGCTGCCGCCGCGCCGCCACAAGGATTTCGGCCACGTCGCCACCGCCATATCCATGATTTCGCCCATCACAAAGGCGTAACCGGCAATGTACCAACGCGGTTCCAACCCGATCCGGCTGTGGGCACAGCCGATTTCCGTGACCGATTTGGCATAGGCGTCATCCAATTCCCCGGAAAACAACCGCAGCCAGTGCAATTTCTGCTTGGATTTGGCGTGTTCCATATGGGCCGGATTGCGGAAAAAACGCGCCGTCTGGGGAAACTGCACCATGTAATCGTAAAATTTATCCAGCAATGTCGGCAGGTTGGTTTCCAAGACACCCCGGAAGTCACGAAGCATCTTCTTTTCATCATTTCCGATCTTCAGAAATGCAATCCGATCGTTGATGCTGTCCATATCCGTCACTCCAACGGTGTGTTCCTGCTTTCGATGAATAATACTAATACCAATAGGGGGATGCAGCGCAACATTTATATATGAAATAACTTACGTAAGGCTTGTAAACAGAATAACAAAACTCGTATTTATATATTTTTTACTTATAATTTCTCGCCCATATCCATAGTTTTTTTACTCGGCATTTTTATTTTGTTCATAGCCACAAAAAGGGATGTTCAAGGGGCAGTCAGAATTCATGCGTTTACGTCATACCTGATATAATTTTTACGCATTGCAGCCTGCCGAAAATTTTTTGACGCCTTGGGTGTTGACCAGATCGGAACAGACTGCTTCCCTGACACCCCGCCGATGGAGAACCCCATGCCAAGCCAATGCCTTGCCGGTCTTCGGGTCCTGGACCTGACCCAGTACATTCCCGGTCCCTTCGCCACCCAATGGCTTTCGGATTTGGGGGCCACGGTGATCAAGGTGGAACCACCCGCCGGCGATCCCATGCGGACCATGGGGCCGGTGGATACGGATGGCAGCACGGTCTTTTACAAACTGGCCAACCGGAACAAGACTGTTATTCGCCTGGATTTGAAAACAGATGATGGCCGCAATACTTTTGCTCAACTTCTGACCGATGCCGATGTCTTGGTGGAAGCATATCGCCCCGGCGTTCTGGACCGGCTGGGTTTTGGCCCGGACCGCTTATCGGCCATCAATTCCCACCTGATTCATTGTTCCCTGTCCGGCTATGGCCAGACCGGCCCACAGGCGCCAGTGGCAGGCCACGATCTGACCTATGTGGCCCTGACCGGCGGATTATGGGCCAGCGGCACCGCCGACCGCCCAGTGATGACCTTCCCCCCCCTGGCGGACCACGCCGGGGCCATGGCGGTAGTGATGGCGGTCCTGGCGGCATTGGTCCGGCGCGGCACCACCGGCCAGGGCGCCCGGCTGGATGTCAGCCTGGCCGAAGCGGCATTGTCCTGGATGGGGGGAATCCTGACCGAAGCGGCGCGCGGCACCACGGCCCGGCGGGAATCCGACCTGATCAATGGCGGCGCGGCGTTTTACCGGATTTACCGCACCCGTGACGGCAAATTCCTGGCAGTCGCGGCACTAGAGGCCAAATTCTGGGAAAAATTCTGCATGGCGGTGGGCCATGAAGATTGGATCACCCGTCAGGCTGAACCCATGCCGCAAAATCTGCTGATCGCCCATATGGAAGAGCTGTTCCTGACCCGCGACCGGGATGATTGGATGGCCCTGCTGGGACCGCAGGATTGCTGTATCGAGCCTGTTCTGGAACCGGGCGAAGTAACCGCCCACCCCCATTGGCAATCCCGTGGCCTGATCCAATCCCACCCCGGCGGCATGGTTGAAGTGCTGTTGCCCATGCTGATGAATGGCGTGGCGCCCCAACCGCGCCGCCCCCACCAGGATGTGGATACCAGCACCGCCCTGGCCCAATGGGCACGACATTCATGACCCTGCCCATTCATGGCGGCGATGTGGATGCCGCCAGCCACCGTTGGGGCCAGCCCGTCCTGGGCTGGCTGGACCTGTCCACCGGGATCGCCCCCTGGCCCTGGCCTGTCCCTGCCCTGCCCCCCCAATGCTGGACCCGTCTGCCCGGCGCGGCGGAAGACCGCGCCCTGCGCCAAGCCGCCGCCCATGCCTATGGCCGGGCAGATCCCCAATGTGTGGTGGCCGGGCCGGGCAGCGGTGCCATCATTCAGGCATTGCCTCGGCTGCGCCCGCCGGGGGTGACGGCCATCTTGTCCCCCACCTATGGCGAACATGGCCGGGCCTGGGCCGCCGCCGGTCACCGGGTCGTGCAGATCGAACGGCTGGAACAAGGCGGTGACGCCCAAGTGGTGGTGGTGGTCAACCCCAACAATCCCGATGGGCGGCAAATCTCCCCCCAATCCCTGCTGGCCATTGCCGCCCATCAGGCCGAACACGGGGGATGGCTGGTGGTGGACGAAGCCTTTGGCGACCTGACCCCTGCCCTATCGGTGGCGGGGCAAGCGGTGCCGGGCCTGGTGGTTCTGCGGTCTTTCGGCAAGTTTTTCGGCTTGGCCGGGTTGCGGCTGGGCTTTGCCCTGACCATGCCGGATCTGGCGGCGGAGTTGGCCGCGCATCTGGGACCGTGGGCGGTTCCCGGACCGGCCCAGATCATCGGCACCCAGGCATTGGCCGATCTGTCCTGGCAGGCCGAACAGCGGAACCGGCTGGCGGCCCAGGCGGACCGGCTGGATGACGTCTTGGAAGCGGCGGGATTGTGGGTCAGCGGGGGAACGTCTTTGTTCCGGCTGGCGGCCCATGCCCAGGCTGCGGATATCTATGACCGCTTGGGCCGGGCGGGTATTTTGGTCCGGGCTTTCACCACCCATCCCCATTGGCTGCGCATCGGCCTGCCCATGGATGAAGACGGGCTGGACCGTTTGGCCGCCGCCTTGACTGAATGACAGATTTTGGGGAAGGGAAAGTGGGGCGAGTGATCGGATTCGAACCGACGACATCCAGGACCACAACCTGGCGCTCTAACCAACTGAGCTACACCCGCCACAGCGAGGCCGAATGTGTACCTAACTCGACCCACCGCCGTCAAGGGGATCAATTCATTTTCTTCGACATTCCCACACCAATATCCAGGGAATGGGTCAGTCGGCGACGCAGATAGGGCAACATGGCCTCGACCAACACCACCAAAAGGTGATGTGGATCGGCAGGAATTGACGGTTCCAGATCCGGCATGATGGCGGTGAACTGGTCAAACAAGACCGGATCGAACTGCCGTCCCCGCCCGTTTTGCATCTCGGCCAGGGCTTGGGCGGGGGGCAGTGCCGCCTTGTATACCCGCGGGCTGGTCAGGGCATCATACACATCCACCAAGGCGAACAACCGGGCCGCAGAGGGAATATCCGTCCCCTTCAGCCCGGCAGGATAGCCGCTGCCGTCATAATGTTCGTGATGGCCGCCAACAATGGCCGCCGTATCCCCCAGAAACGCCGATTGGCCGACAATGGCCAGTCCACGGACCACATGGCTGTTCATTTCCTGACGCTCTTCCGGGGTCAGCGGACCGGGCTTGGTCAGCACCGCATCAGGCACCGCCAATTTGCCCACATCATGAACCAAGGCACCTTTGGCCAAGGCCAGCAATTCATCCCCGCCCCAGCCCAATCGTTCCCCGAATTTCAGGGCCACATAGGCCACCCGCAGGCTGTGGGGTTCGGTATCGCGGTCGTGCAAGGCGCTGACGCGGGCCAAGACCTGCAACAAATCCAGATTGCCCAGGGCGATATGTTCGATCAGCCCCAGCAAAATCCGGTCGCGACGGTGCAAAAAGGAATAAAGCCCCGCCCCGGTCAATCCTGATGCCAAAAATGCCAGCATGGCGGCAAAAACCCAACTGGGGACACGGGCCAGCATGGGGTCCATGGCCGTCAGGGATGGCAGCGCCGCCCCCAGCATTGCCCCGCCCGATGCCAGGACCAGGGTGCCCGCCAAGATCCGTACCCCCAGCCGCCCCCGTTCATTGGCTGCCCCGCGCGCCACCTGACGCCTGATCCAGCGCGCCAGCAGATGGGCGGCGGTTCCGTCATCATGGCGGGTCAAATCATATCCGCGCAGGGCCATGGCACCTTCCAGATCAAGAAACCAATTCGTCAATACAACAAAATGATTGTGTTATTAATACGATTTAATCCCCATGGCAGCTTTTCCATTTGAACATGCCCAGATGACGATGGCAGATGTTGGAAAAATCTTGCAGGGCTTTCCATGTCTGCCTCGATGGCGTTTCTTTTGCAAGCCGCCGTGATTATCGGCTTGCCTTATGCACTCTGGCGCCTGACCGGCCTGCGCCATTGGGTGCCTTTGGCGGTCATGCAGATCGCCGTGGGGCTGGCCCTGGGTCCCAGCGGCCTGGGGACACTCATGCCGGCTCTGGCGGCGTGGCTGTTCCCGCCCGCATCCTTGGGCGCCCTGGGCGGCTTGGTCTGGCTGGCGGTCAGTTTTTTTGCATTTGCCACCGGCCTGCATTTCGATGTGACCGAATTCAAGGGCCGGGGCCGGGCATTCGCCTGGGCCGGGCTAAGCACCGTCGCCGTGCCCACCCTGGCCGGATTTGGGGGGGGCTGGCTGATCTGGACCGTTCTGCCCCAGGCGGCAGGGCCGGGGGTGAACCCATGGATTTTCGCCGCGGGCATCGGCATCGCCCTGGGGGTGACCGCCCTGCCGGTTCTGGCGGCCATCGTTCGCGATATGGGATTGCTGGGCACCCCCCTGGGCGGCATGGCCCTGGGATTGGCGGCGGTCAATGATGCCGCCTTGTGGCTGATGGTCGCGGTCTTGCTGGCCCTGATCCCCCATGGCGGCGCCCTTCATGGCGATGCCATGTCCATGGGGCCGGGCTGGGTGGCGGCAAGCATCGCGGTCCTGGCCTTGGCCTATGGCGCGGTCATGCTGGGCCTGGTCCGTCCGGCCCTGTCCCGCTGGCTGGGGCAAGGCGCCGTGACCGAACGCCATCTGGTGGTGTTGAGCGTGGGGATATTCCTGTCCGCTCTGGCCACCGAAGCCATGGGAGTGCATGCGGTGGTCGGCGCTTTTGTCTTTGGCGCCATCATCCCCAAGACGGTGGCCCACCATGTGCTGGCCCGGCTGGAACCCTTTTTGTTGGTGGTGCTGCTGCCTTTCTTTTTCATGACCACCGGCCTGTCCACCCGATTGGATGCGGCCTCTGGCGCCTGGACTGTCTTTGTCATCGCCACCCCCATCGCCGTGCTGACCAAGATGCTGTCAACACCATGGCCGCTGATGCGGGGGGCCAACTGGTCCTGGCGCCCGTCCCTGGCCCTGGGGTCATTGGTCGCCTGCAAGGGATTGATGGAATTGGTGGTCCTGGATTTGCTGCGGCAGCGCGGCATTTTGTCGGATACTGGATTTTCGGGCATGGTCCTGATGGCGTTGGCCACCACGGCCCTGGCTACCCCCCTGGCCCGACTGTTCATGGCCCAGCCTGGCATGCGTCAGGGGTGACGCATGCCAGGCTGGGATTTATGTTTGTCCCTCGCCGGGCGCCGCCTGGGGGCGGCTTGGCCGCGCCCGCAATGGGCGCTGGGAGTCTTTGTTTGTCCCTCGCCGGGCGCCGCCTGGGGGCGGCTTGGCCGCGCCCTCACTGGGCGCTGGGAGTCTTTGTTTGTCCCTCGCCGGGCGCCGCCTGGGGGCGGCTTGGCCGCGCCCGCAATGGGCGCTGGGAGTCTTTGTTTGTCCCTCGCCGGGCGCCGCCTGGGGGCGGCTTGGCCGTGCTCTTGCTTATTCCTCTCCCGCATCCGGGTTGCCCGGTGCGGTTTTCCAGCCCAGGGATGGAATGGCGGCATCGCGGTTGCCGAAAGCGTCGGTGGTCAGCACGATCAATCCGCTATTTTCCATATATTCCAACAACCCCAAGGCCCGGCGGGGCGAGCGGGATCCCCGGGCGCGGGCGATTTGGGCATTGGACGGGCAAGGCTGTCCGTCATGGGCGGCGCGGGCCAGCATCAGGAACACCGCCTGAATATCTTCGGGCAGGGCTGCCGACAGGCTTAGTGCCTGTTCCCATTCCGGGGTGTCGGCGGTGTCGGCGGCGACGCCAGCGCGGGCTGTGGCCAATTTGCGGCGGAAGGCGGCCATATCCAGCACCCGGCCATTGATTCCATGTTGGCGGCAGCGGACCAGGAAATCCTGATACACCTGCGCCACCGAACGGAACAGGCCGTCCGGGTCGGCCAGCACCTCGCGCAACACCTCGTCCAGCCCGGCTTTTGGCGGCGGGGCCGGGCGGGGGGGCAAGGCCGCCATTTCGCTGATCAGGGACAGGGCGGGCGGTTGCGGCAATTGACCCGCAGCCAGTTGGGCCAGTACTTCCGCCGTGGTTGGGGCTGGACGGCTAGCCCGCTGAGGTTCGTTTTCCCCCGGCGTCATGATCAGGTCGCGGGCATCTTCGGGGGCGGTGGACGGCAGGGGCATCAGCCGGGCATTGCCAGCCCGGCCATAGGTTTCCACATCGCCGATCCGAATCGGCAGGGGGCGGCGGGCCAGGGCCGGCCCCAGGGCGATGAAATGCCCCCGCTCCAAATCGCGGAACATTTCCGCCTGCCGCCGTTCCATCCCCAACAGATCGGCGGCACGGGCCATATCGATATCCAAGAAGGTGCGACCCATCAGGAAATTGGATGCCTCGGCCGCCACATTCTTGGCCAGTTTAGCCAGGCGTTGGGTGGCGATGATCCCGGCCAATCCGCGTTTGCGCCCCCGGCACATCAGATTGGTCATGGCGCCCAGCGATGATTTGCGGGCTTCGTCCGACACTTCGCCCGCCGCCGCCGGGGCGAAAAGCTGGGCTTCGTCCACCACCACCAGCATGGGAAACCAGAATTCCCGATCCACATCGAACAGACCACCCAAAAAGGCGGCGGTGTGGCGCATCTGCCGTTCGGCTTCCAGATTCTCCAGGTTCAACACCACCGACACCCGGTGCTGGCGGACGCGGGCGGCCACCTGCTGAAGCTGAGCTTCGCCATGGGCGGCGGCATCCACCACCACATGGCCGAAGCGATCGGCCAGGGTGACGAAATCGCCTTCGGGGTCGATCACCGCCTGTTGCACCCATTGTGCGCTTTGTTCCATCAGGCGGCGCAGCAGGTGGGATTTGCCCGACCCGGAATTTCCCTGCACCAGCAGTCGGGTGGCCAGCAATTCCTCTAGATCCAATGACGCGGCGCCACCGGTCTTGGTGGTGCCCATGTCGATGGCGACGCTCAACGCCTTCTCCTTTTGCCGAAGGGGGGAACTGTCACCACCACGGGCGCCGAGTCAAGCATCATGAGCGTCAATGCGGATCACCACCTGTTTGGTATAAGGCGCGACCGCCAGGATGGAAAAGCCGGTGCCGGTTTCTGCCACATGATCCATGAAGGCCTTATATTCGTCTTCGGCCCAGCCCTGATTGCCGATGAATTCATCGAAGATGACGATGCTGCCCGGCTTCAGCCGCCCGGCCAGATGGGACAGCACAAAGCGGGCCGAGGCATAGATGTCGCTGTCGATATTGACCAGTCGCACATCCCCCTCCCGCGCCGACAAAAAGGGCGGCAAGGTGTCTTGAAACCAGCCTGCATGCAAGGTGACGCTGTCCGGCACGTCGGGCAGGCAGGCCCCGGTGGTCAGCAATCCGGCGGGCTGATCCCCCCAATCCAGAGGCAGACCTTCGAAGGAATCAAAGCCGTGCACGTCTTGCCCGGCATGGGCGGCCAGAACCCGGATGGATGTGCCGCGCCGGACGCCGAACTCCAACACCAAGCCCGGCAAGATTGCCCGATCCACGGCCAGACGCAGCATATCCGCCGACAGTCCCAGCACCGGCATCCCCGCCCGGCAATGGGGCCGGATCGCCAAGATCCCATCCACCAAGGCCCGGCGGGCGGGATGGGCGGCAATATGACGGTCGATGATCCGTCCGGCCTGATCGTCGCGCCCATCCAGCAGGGCATAGGCCGCCAAAAAGGCGTGATACCGGCCATTGGCTCCCGGACAGCCCACGGCACGGATCAGACGGTCTTCCGCCGCCGCCAGACCGTGAACGGCCAAGGCGGGGGCGTGGCTGGCAAACCAGGATGCGGCATGGCCCGGATCATCGGCTAAAATGGCATCAAAGCAGGCCAGGGCGTCCCGCCCCCGGCCCAGGGCGATCAGCGACAGCCCGGCTTCATAGGCGGCTTGGCGGCTGCCCTGTCCGCCATGGGCCGTGGCCAAACACTCTTCGTACCGGGCATCACGGCGATAGGCGCTGGCCAGGGCATCGGTCAGGGCGGGAAAATCCGGGTCCAGGGCGGCCACTTGCTGGAACAGGGCCACCGCCTGAAAGGCATCGTTGCGCTTCAGCGCCAGCGCCCCTTGGCGGAACAGGGCCACCGGGGTCCGCCCCCCCCCCGGTTCCAGAGCGATAACCGCACGCAAGGCCGCGTCAAAGCGCCCGGCCCCGGCCAGGGCCGCGAACTTGTTCAGGCTGTCAGTCATGATAAGGAATGATCCATGATGTCCCGATTTTTGCATCTTGAAAGCGGGAATGATAGGGTGGGTTACCTCTCTTTTACCTGTTGCCGGGTAAAACAACCCGCATCCCTGTCTGCGGGCAGCCCGTGACGCGTCGGCGGGCGGGCTGACCCGTTGCGCAAATCCCCGTGGGGAAAGCCCCGAGAACCGGAGCCGAGGCCGTCCATGATCATGCGTTCTTCCCTGTTGATGGCGGTTTCCGCCCTGTCCCTGGTGACCGCTTGCGCCCCCCAGCAGGGGCCGATGGACGCCCCCTTCGTCACGCCCGATGCCTTATCCCCCGGCCAATCCCGGCCCATGGGCGAAAGCCGCGCCGCCGCCGTTTTCCCGCCCGCCGATATCAGCACGGCCGAGGCCGAGCAATTGCTGGCCGAAGATCCCATGGCCCTGCGTTTTCTGGCCCTGCGCGATGCCCTGGACCGGGGATTGCTGCGCCCGGCCGAAGTCAGCGGCCGCAAATTTGCCAATATGGGGGCCTTGCTGCCCATGACCACCCCCCTGGCCCCGGCCGCCGGTCTGGATCGTCCCATTCCGGCCCTGGCCGATATCCAGGCCCGGTTGGGCCAATTGCAGGCTCCGGCCTCGACCGGGGAACGGACGTATCTGTTGGATCACCTGCTGCCCCAGGCCCCCGGCAAACGCCAAATGTTGGCGCCAACCAGCATTGATGCCGCCCGTCAGGTTCAGGCCCGGCTGGACCGGCTGCGCCGGGCCGGGCTGATCAGCCGCCAGGAACAGGACGCGGAACAACAGGCGTTGGATGGCTTGATCGCCGGTGGGGTCATGCCGAGCCAGATGGCCGCCCAGGATGCCGCCAAGCCCGCAGCTCCGGCGAAAAAGCCCGCCCCGGAGAAAAAAACCGGACCCGCTAAGACGCCGTCCGGTGGCGGGTCGGGACAGCGCATGCCCGGCGGGGTGTCCGGCAAATTGGTCGTCATCCCGTCCCCGCCCGGTGTGGATGCCCCCAAGCTGACGGATAAGGATAAAGGGCCGGTGGGGGTGCATATTCTGTCCATGGCGTCATCCGTCCATGGGGATAAGGCATGGGAAACCCTGAAGGCTGAAAACCCGGAACTGGCGTCCCTGGGCCATACAGTCGTGCGGGCCGATCTGGGGGATTTGGGGGTGACTTATCGGTTGGTCGCCGGTCCGGTGGATCGGGACCAAGCACAAAAAATCTGCGATGCGCTGCGGCAGCGGTCGCAGACCTGCGCCACCACGCCGTTCCCCACCGCCGGGCAACCGGCGGCTGCCCCGGCAGCGGCGACGCCAACCGCGCTGACAGCCCCGGCGTCGCCCCCCGTTTCGGCCACCCCTGTTTCGCCCACCCCGGCCCCGGCGCAATGACACCCGAGGATTTGGCCGCCCGTCTGCTGTATCGTGACGGCATGATGCTGGTCATCGACAAGCCTGCGGGCATTGCCGTTCATTCCGGTGGGCAGGCCCCCGGCGGGCAGCGGGCTGTCTCGTTGATGGATTTTCTGGATGGCCTGCGATTCGGTCTGCCCCGCGCCCCCGAACTGGCCCACCGGCTGGATCGCGACACGTCGGGATGTCTGGTGCTGGGGCGGCATCGCAAGGCATTGGCCCGGCTGGGGGATTTGTTCGCCAAAAGTCAGGTGACCAAGACCTATTGGGCGGCTGTGGTGGGAGAGCCGGCCACGGATGACGGGCTGATCGACCAGCCGTTGAAAAAATTGGAACGCCGCCATGGCTGGCGCATGGTGGTTGATCCCGGTGGCCAGCCGTCGCAAACCCGGTGGCGGGTTTTGGGCCGGGCCGGGCGCATCACCTGGATCGAAGCCAGCCCCCTGACCGGTCGGACCCACCAGATCCGGGTGCATCTGGCATCCCAGGGCTGGCCCATTATTGGCGATTCCACCTATGGGCGCGGCACTGCCGATTTGGTGTCGCCCCATCTGCACCTGCATGCCCGCGCCATTTCCATTCCCCTGTCACCCAGCAAACCGCCGGTGCAGGTGACCGCTCCGGTCCCCGACCATATGCGCGAGATTTTAAGCCAATGCGGGTGGTCTGGCGATGCCCAGCCATTGTAACGCGGCGCGGTCCGATACCGGACCGCACATTTAGTCACAATGCCCCCCTTATTCGTGGGGATAGGTTGCATACAGACTGGGCCAAGGCTAAGCTATGCAATCAAAATGGCATCACGATGAAAAAATATGACAACTAATGACGGTGATGATCTTACGGATCATACGGAAGCGGGTAACTATGCCGCAGCCGATACAACTAAGGGAAAAAATAAGTATCGGGCCAGAACGGAAAGCGGCGATCCCGATCCCGTCGATATCTATGTGGGGACCCGGTTGCGGTTGCGCCGCAGCCTGATGGGGCTAAGCCAGACCGGCTTGGCCAACCGGGTCAATCTGACGTTTCAGCAGGTGCAGAAATACGAAAGCGGGGCCAACCGCATCGGTGCCAGCCGACTTTATTATTTGGCTGAGGCCCTGGATGTGCCGGTCGGGTTCTTTTTCGACGGGATGCCCCGCGAAGGGGAATTGGCGGAATCGCCCCGCCCCGCCTTTGAGCCGGATCGTGAATTGTTGGAATTGACCCGCAATTACCGCGCCATTTCAGACCAGGAAGTGCGGCGGGGAGTGTATGAGTTGATCAAGCGGCTGGCGGCGATGAGCGTTCCGTCATCCGAGGAATGATCCCAAGGGGGGCTCAAGGAAGTCCACCCGGCGAGGGCGCTGGTTAAAACCACAAATCCAGTGTAGAATTATTGTATTTGACAGCTCTGGGTGGATATAATCTACTAGCAAGTAGATTATATCTCGGAGAGCGAACCATGACCCTCAGCCTGTTCAAGCGTCCCTCCCTTGGTCCGACTTTGCTGGCCCTGGCGCTGACCGTCAGTGTGGGCGTCGCCCCGGTCGCCAAGGCTGCCGAACAAACCTTGCTGAATGTTTCCTATGATCCCACGCGGGAATTGTACCAGGAAGTCAATGCCGCCTTTGCCAAGCAATGGAAGGCCAAGACCGGCGATGATCTGAAGATCAATCAGTCCCATGGCGGATCGGGCAAGCAAGGGCGGTCGGTGATTGATGGGCTGGAAGCCGATGTGGTCACCTTGGCCTTGGCTTACGACATTGATGCCATCGCGGAAAAGGGGCTGCTGGCCAAGGATTGGCAAAAGCGCCTGAGCCAAAACAGCGCCCCCTATACGTCGACCATCGTGTTCCTGACCCGCAAGGGAAATCCCAAGAACATCAAGGATTGGGATGATCTGGTAAAGCCGGGCGTGTCGGTGATCACCCCCAATCCCAAAACATCAGGGGGGGCGCGGTGGAATTATCTGGCCGCCTGGGGCTATGCCTTGGACAAGTGGAACAACGATCAGGCCAAGGCCCAGGATTTTGTCGGCCAGTTGTTCAAGAACGTGCCGGTTCTGGATTCCGGCGCCCGTGGCGCTACCATCACCTTTGCCCAGCGGGGTCTGGGGGATGTGCTGCTGGCTTGGGAAAATGAAGCCTATTTGGCGATCGAGGAATTCGGCAATAATTATGAAATCGTCGTTCCGCCCTTGTCCATTCTGGCCGAGCCTCCGGTCGCGGTGGTGGATAAGGTGGTTGACCGCCGTGGCACCAGACCGCTGGCCGAAGCCTATCTGAACTTCCTTTATACCCCGGAGGCTCAGGCCATCATCGCCAAGAACCACTATCGCCCCCGTGACCCCGACGTGTGGAAAAAGGTTCAGGGTCAGTTTGGCAACGCCAAGCTGTTCACCATCGACGATGTTTTTGGCGGCTGGACCAAGGCCCAAGCCACCCACTTCGCCGATGGCGGCGTGTTCGACAAGATCTACGCACCGAAATAGCCATTACCCGGCGCGCGTCCAGATCATCGTGCGTTGAATCAGATGCACGATGATCTGGGGTCATACTCGTTTCAGAAAGTTCCGACCCGAGGTCGGAACTTTCCTTTAGAGCGGATTTCGACCACACCGGGTCGAAATCCGCGACCAAGCCCGCGCGGCGCTTGAGCGGCCCCGGCACGGGGCGGCCACAGGCAAGAATAAGAGCTGATTTCGATTGGTCGAAATC
>JAYSBF010000050.1:0-25641 GCA_041915545.1 Magnetospirillum sp.
TCTGGGCCGCAATCGGTCGCGGCATCGATCTCCTCACCACCACAGACTGCCAGAACTATTTTGCTGCTGCCGGATACGACTGCAATTGAGCGGAAAATGCTCTAGCACTCCAAAACCTGCGAGTTTTCTTCGGGTGGGCCAAGGATTCCGAGATGCCCCGCCATTACGCACGGGCCTATTTCGAGGATCAGTTGATCTCCGTCTGGGACAAGAAGTTCGATGACCGCGTGGATGTTCTCCGCACCATCCGTTTCACAGAAGTGAACCCAGAAGCGATGATTCAGCCGGATCGGTAATGAGCAAACTCCGGGCAAACGCTGGCAATTCCAGGCGCATGCAGTGGCGAGAAATGCCATAACCGCCCTGCCCTCGTTGCCATCCCATATCCGCTATTTGGATGAATACGAGGACGAGTGGATGATAATAACCATCCAGACGATAATAATTTCCGGGCAATCGAGGCAGATACAATAACTATAAGTCTTGATTTCCAGCGGATTTAACAGGTCGCGCTCTGCCGTCATGATTTCTTTTTCATTGCACAGCCTGGTCAGCCATTTGTCAAATGTCGATTTGCCAATCCAAAGATCGCCAGCAACTTTATCACGGCACGCTCTCCACTCTTTCAGGGCAAGTCTAGCAGGGTGCGGAAAAACCCTCTTTCGGGGGCATTTGCCCCCGATCCCCCAATCTAGGGGCACAGCCACCAGAACCCCCAAGATTTCTAACTATTTGAAATAAAAAGAAATTGTAGGCTTGGAGGCTGCGCCTCCAAACGGGTCTGGGCGGTCGGTCGCCCAGCCCCGCGAAGCGGAGTTTTTCCGCCCCCTGCTAAAGGTCCGTTGCCCAGGTAAAGGCGTCAGGATTTGGGGCGGGTTCTTACGAATCCGCCACCTGCATCAGCGTTTTGATGTCACGCAGCGGCGGCGCACCAAACATCCGACTGTATTCGCGGCTGAACTGGGACGGACTTTCATAACCCACCTCGAAGGCGGCGGTGGAAGCGTCCACCCGTTCCATCAGCATCAGACGCCGTGCTTCACTCAGCCGCATGCGTTTTTGGTATTGCAGTGGACTCATGGCTGTCATCGCACGAAAGTGACTGTGGAACGCTGACGCGCTCATGCCTGCCCGACCGGCCAAATCCTCGACCTTGAGGGGAGCCATGAAATTGTCCTTAAGCCAGTCGATGGCACGGGCGATTTGATATCCCTGAGTGTCGGCGGAAACCATGCGGCGAAGGCGAGGCCCCTGATTACTGCCGAGCAGACGATACAATATCTCCTGCGTGATCAGTGGGGCCAGGACGGGAATATCCTGGGGATTGGCGTGCAAGCCAACCAAGCGGACAAAGGCGTCCAGCATGGGTTCGGAAAGCGCTTCAACCGCGATGCCCAGACGGTCCGCAGCCGGTTTGGCCATCGGCATCGCGTTGCTGACCATCAGTTGGGCGATCGCCGGAAGGTCCAAAAGCAGGCTCAACCCCAGATAGGGCGCATCTGGACTGGCCTCGACGATGTTCGCCACGATCGGCAAGTCCACCGAGGTGATGAGAAAATGGTGGGCGTCATAGAAGAATGTTTCTTCGCCCAAAATCACCCGTTTGCGTCCTTGGGCGATCAGGCACAGGCTGGGCCCCATCATGTAGCTGGTGGGTTCGGTCGGATTTTCCCAGCGATGCAGGGTCAGTCCGGGAATGACGCCATCCAGAGAGTTTTTCCCTGCGGTCCATCGGGCAATTTCGTCCACCAAGGGCGATGTGGGTAGGGGCATGCCGTCCGCCACTCCATTGCAAAGATTCAGCCATTAGCCCACGGGCACCAAGCCGCTGGGATGGGCAATCCCATCCTCCACCATGAAATAGAATCAGGCAAGAATTAGAAAGGATCGGTCTAACGGCCAGATCGCCCCCTCCCCTATGATCACCGCAGTCAGGGGCAGTTCTGTCCCTCTCGCCAAAAAGGTGACACCATGGAAATCAAACGGAACGGCACTCAGCCTTCCTTCCCCGGACCAGCCGACTGGTTCACTGGTGCGGTTCGTATCGACCCGCTGTTCGACACCACCGAAGCCGCCCGGGCTTCCGGGGGCAGCGTTACCTTCGAGCCGGGCGCGCGCACCGCATGGCACCGGCATCCTTTGGGACAGATTCTGATCGTTACCGCTGGCGTGGGACGTGTGCAACGGGAAGGCCAAGCCGTCGAGATCATTCGGCCCGGCGATGTGGTCCGCATCGCGCCGGGGGAACGTCATTGGCACGGTGCCGGAGCGGATACCGCGATGACGCATATCGCCATCCAGGAAGCTGAGAATGGCAAGGCCGTCGATTGGTTTGACCATGTCACCGATGAGCAATATTCCCGCTAAGGAGCAGAAAATGGCCAAGAACGACAATCTGACCAGACGAGACTTTGCCCGTGGCACCGCCGCGCTGGGCGGCAGCCTGTTGCTGGCCAATTCCACTGGCGCGCTGGCGGCCCCGGCCAAGACGGGCAACGTCCAATCCAAGGGCTACGCTGCCATGGATTCCTCGGGCAAATTGGTGCCGTGGACGTTCGAGCGGCGCCCGGTGGGCGACGACGACATCTTGATCGAGATCAGGTACGCCAGCATCTGCCATTCCGACATCCACCAGATGAAGGGGCATTGGGGACCGCAAAAATACCCACAGGTCCCCGGCCACGAAATCGTCGGCATCGTCAAAGCGGTGGGCAAGAAGGTCACCAAGTTCAAGGTGGGTGACCGCGCTGGCGTGGGCTGCATGGTGGACGGCACCGCCCGCGAGGGCGAGCAGTACCATCCCGACACCGTTTTCACTTATGGCTATCCAGACAAAAGCTCACCCAGCGGCATTTCCCAGGGTGGCTATTCCAACAACATCGTGGTGCGCGACCATTTCGCCGTCCATATCCCCGACACCTTGGCCTTCGAAGCGGCGGCGCCGCTGATGTGTGCCGGCATCACCACCTATTCCCCGCTGATGAAATTCGACCTGAAGCCGGGCTACAAGGTGGGCGTCGCCGGCATCGGCGGCCTGGGCCACATGGCGATCAAGCTGGCCGTGGCCAAAGGGGCGGACGTCACCGCCTTTACCACCACGGCGTCCAAGGTGGATGATATCCGCAGCTTTGGTGCCAAGGATGTGGTCGTGGTGGACGACATCAAGACGCTGGCCCCCTATCGCGGCACGCTGGACGCCATGATCGCCACCATCCCCTATCAATACGATGTGGCCGCCTATGCCTCGGTGGTGAAGCCGTTCGGCTATTACACCCAGGTGGGCATGCCCGAGAACTTCTCGCTGCTGCTGAACAATCTGGGACTGGCGTTCAGCCGGGTGAACTTCAATGCCTCGCTGATCGGCGACATGAAGGAAACCCAGGAGATGGTCAATTTCTGCGCGGAACACGGCATCCGACCGCAGATCCAGATCATCAGCGCCGACCAGATCAACCAAGCTTGGGAAGACGTGGTGAACAAAAAGGCCCGCTATCGTTACGTCATCAACGCCGGTTCGTTCTAACGGAGGCGACCATGCGGGCTCTTCGCCTGATCGGCCTCATCGCCCTGGCTGGACTTTGCGCCGGCCAGGCACTGGCTGGTGAACAGATTATCTACCCTGCTGGGGTTCAGGCATCCTTTGACGGGCCGGAGAAATTCTTCACCGGCACGGTGCGGGTTCAGCCGGTATTTCCCGAAAACGACACGGCCCATTATTCCGGCGCGTATGTGACGTTCGCGCCGGGCGCCCGCACCGCTTGGCACCGCCATCCGGCGGGCCAGCACATCATCGTGACTTCGGGGATCGGCCTGACCGGCACCGAGGACGGCACGGTGGTCGAGGTAAAGGCCGGCGATGCGCTGTGGTGCCCCCCTGGGGTCAAGCACTGGCACGGCGCTGCGCCCAATTCGGCCATGACCCACTTTGTCGTCACCGCCTCTCGCGATGGCAAGAACGTCGAATGGCTGGAGAAGGTCAGCGACGAGCAATACCACGGCCATTGAGGGAGGTGCGGATGCTCCGTCTGCGTGTCCTTGCGGCAATCTTGCTGATACTGGGAGCAACATCGTTTTCAAAGGCACAGGCCATGACGCTCAATGCCAGACAACAAGCCATCATTCCCGTCGCCGCCTTCACCGCCAGCGGCGACCTGGGCAAGCTGAAACCGGCTTTGGAAGCCAGCCTGGAGGCTGGCCTGACGGTGAACGAGGTCAAGGAAATCCTGACCCAGATGTATGCCTATGCGGGCTTTCCGCGCAGCCTGAACGGCTTGGCCGTGTTCGCCTCGGTGGTGGATGAGCGCAAGGCCAAGGGCATCATCGACCCGGTGGGCAAGGAAGCCTCGCCCATCCCCACCGATCTGGACCGTGATTCATACGGTGCAAAGGTGCGGGCCAAACTGTGGGGCATGGACGATATCCCGCCGCCAGCACCATGGCAGCTTTTCGCCCCCACCGCCGATACCTTCCTCAAGCAACACCTGTTCGCGGACATCTTCGTCCGCGACGTGCTGGATTTTCAAAGCCGGGAACTGGCCACCATCGCCGCCCTGGCAGCCATGTCGGGCACGGCCGCCCAGCTTCGCGCACATATGGTCGCGGCCATGAATACCGGACTGACCCAAACACAGATGATGGATTTCATCGCCGTTCTGAAGGCGCATGTGGGCGAGGCGGAAGCCGAGAGCGCATCCAAGCTGCTGAACGAAATCCTGGCCACACGCGGCTAAACGCCGCCATCCCCTTCCATAAGGAGCATGATGATGCAATTCGAATATAACAACCCGACCCAGGTGGTGTTCGGTGCTGGCGCCCTGCCCCGCCTGGGCGAAATCGTGCGCCGCTACGGACATCGCGCCTTGCTGGTCACCGGCGGCGGCAGCGTCAAGCGTAGCGGCATTTTCGATAAGGCAGTGAAAAGCCTGACCGCGGCCGGCGTGGCGGTGTTCGAGTGTGATGGAGTTGAACCGAACCCGCGCATCACCTCGGTCCGGCGCGGCGTGGCCGTCGCGCGGGAAAATAAGTGCGACGTAATCGTCGCCTTGGGTGGCGGCAGCGCCATGGACGCGTCCAAGGTCATGGCCGCAGGCGCCCTGTATGACGGTGATCCGTGGGATATGATCTATCACGGTCAGCCCAACGTGCACGTCCCCACCCAGGCCTTGCCCATCGTCACCGTGCCGACCCTGGCGGCCACCGGATCGGAAATGAATTGCGGCGCCGTGATCTCCAACACCGAGACTACGGAAAAGTCTTTCATGCACGCCCCTTGCGTCTATCCCAAGGTGGCATTGATGGACCCGGAACTGACGCTGAGCGTGCCCAAGGATCAGACGGCCTTCGGTGTCTGCGACCTGATCACCCATGTGACCGAAGCCTATTTCAACGGTCCCGACAACACGCCGCTACAGGACCGCTTTGCCGAAGGCGTCATCCTGACCGCCATTGAATACGGCCCCAAAGCCATCGAAAACGGCAACGATCTGGATGCCCGCACCCACATCCAATGGGCTGCCACCGTGGCCTTGAACGGCTGGGTCAACTCGGGGGCCAGCGGCGGCTATCCGGTGCATATGATCGAACACACCGTATCCGCCTATCACGACATCACCCACGCAGCCGGCCTGGCCATCATCAACCCGGCCTGGATGCGTTTCGCCGCCAAGGCCCGCCCGGCCAAGTTCGTCCAGTTCGCCCAGCGCGTTTTCGGCCTGAAGGCCAAGACCCCGGACGATCTGGACTGCGCCCTGGCCGGAATCGATTGCTTCGAAAACTTTCTTAAGTCCATCGGCTGCCCCACCCGGTTCTCGGATCTGGGCATCGGTGACAGCCTGTTCGAAACCTATGCCAAGGAAACCCTGCGCGTCATCGGTGACGGCAACGGCAATCTGACCGCCCGGCCGCCAATGTCGGAAGCCGATATCGTCGGCGTCCTGCGGGCAGCCAAGTAGGTCAATGCGCAGAGGGGGCGGCGGCGGCGTCGCCCCTATTGACGGAGTGGGGGGATGGTGAAACTGGGCGTGGTTCTGTTGGTGTTGGTCGCCCTGCTGGGCATCGCCGGCTGGGCCTATCTGCAGCAGCCGAAATTCGGCCCGTCGCTTGGCGCCATCCGTAACGGCCGGGTGCTGGCATCGCCCAATTATGTGAAGGGCGCATTCCGCAACCAACTGCCAACGCCGCTGTTTTCCGACGATTCCACCTTCTTCTCGGTGTTGCGGGCCAATCTGACGGAAGCCAAGCCCGACGGTTTGCGCCCCCCCGCCCCGGTCCCGGCGGTCAAGACCGAGCTGCGGTCGCTGGACCCGGCGCAGGATTGGGTGGTGTGGCTTGGCCATTCGTCGTTCTTCGTGCAGATCGCCGGGCGGCGCATCTTGATCGACCCGGTATTCAGCACCTATGCAGCGCCTTTTCCCTTCGTCAACAAGGCATTTGACGGCGCCACCCCTTACAGCGCCGCCGACATGCCCGAAATAGACGTCCTGCTGATCACCCATTCCCACTGGGATCACCTGGATTACGACAGCATCACCGCGCTGGAGCCGAAGACCAAGCGGGCCGTGGTTCCGCTGGGGATCGGCGCCTATCTCGCCCAATGGGGCTATGCCGAGGCCAAGATCACCGAGGCCGATTGGAACGACAGCGTGGAAATCAGCAGCGGCCTGGGCATCCACGCCCTGCCCGCCCGCCACTACACCCGTAGGTTGATGGAAACCAACCAAACCCTGTGGCTGTCGTTCGCCATCACCTCGCCCTCGCACCGGCTGTTCTTCAGCGGCGACAGCGGCTATGGCCCGCACTTCGCCGAGATCGGCGCGAAATTCGGCGGCTTCGATCTGGTCGCCCTGGATAGCGGACAATACAACCGGCGCTGGCCTCATATCCACATGAATCCAGAAGAGGCGGCGCAAGCGGCCCAGGATCTGGGTGCCCGTGCCCTGCTGCCCGCCCATGTGGGCAAGTTCGCCATCTCCAAACACAGCTGGGACGAGCCGCTGGAGCGGGTGGCAGCAGCCACCGTCGGACATCCCTATGAACTGGTGACGCCCATCATAGGCCAGCCGCTGGCGTTGAGCGCGCTGCCCGCCCCCCTGCCCCGATGGTGGCGAAGCGCCACCCAACAGGAAAGCCCTGCCATGAAGATCACCATGAACGTGGACGGCACCGTCCTTCCCATCACCTTGGGCAATTCCAAGACCGCCCAGGACTTCGCCGCGCTTCTGCCGCTGACGTTGATGCTGGACGATTACGGCAAGGTGGAAAAAATCAGCGACCTGCCGAAGAAGTTGTCCACCGCCGACGCGCCCCGGGGTATGGCACCGGCGATCGGTGATGTCACCTACTATGCCCCGTGGGGCAATTTGGCCATCTTCACCGGCGATTTCCGTTATTCCGATGGTTTGGTGAAACTGGGCCGGATTGAAACGGGCATCGAAAGCCTGAAAAAGCGTGGCCCCCTAAAAGCCACCCTTCAACTCGCCACCGAATAAGTAAGGAAATTACCATGTCCGAGCAGAAAATCCGCGTGGGAATCGTCGGCCTGAATGCCAATCGCAGTTGGGCTGGAGTGACACATGTACCGGCCTTACGCGCCTTGTCTCATACTTACGAAATCGTCGGCGTAGCCAACACCAGCAAGGCCAGTGCCGAAACCGCCGCTGCCGCATGTAATATTCCTCAGGCCTTCGGCAGCATGTCCGAACTGGTGTCCTCGCCCGACATCGACGTGGTGACGGTTACGGTGAAGGTTCCTTACCACCTGGAAATCGTCAAAGCCGCTATCGCGGCAGGCAAGCATGTGTTTTGCGAATGGCCGCTGGGCAATGGCTTGGCCGAGGCCGAGGAACTTGCCGCGCTTGCCCGCGACCGCAACGTGCTGGGCATGGTCGGCACCCAGGCTCGGGTGGCTCCCGAAATCCTGTATCTGCGCCAGTTGATTGCCGAAGGGTTTGTTGGCCAGGTCTTATCCACCACCCTGACTGCCTGGGGCGGCAATTGGGGGCCGGTTCTGAGCAATCCCGCCCATGCTTATCTGCTGGACAAAACCAACGGCGCCACCATGCTGACCATTCCCATGGGGCATACGCTGGCGGCACTCCGCGACGTTCTGGGTGATATCACCGACCTGTCCGCCATCACAACCACTCGCCGGAACCGCATTGCCGAGCTGGATGGTAAAGGCACATTGCCCATGACCGCCCCCGATCAGGTTTTGGTCAACGGCCTGCTGACCGGCGGAGCGCCGGTTTCCATCCACTACCGCGGCGGCGCACCGCGCGGCGAAACCGGCCTGATGTGGGAGATCAACGGAACAGAGGGCGACATCCGGGTGACAGGCGCCATCGGCCATTCCCAAATGGTTCAGCTTTCCCTCGCTGGCGGACGCGGTAACGAACCTGCCCTTCAAACGCTGACGGTGCCGGTCTCCTATTACGAAAGCCTGCCCCCCGAGCCCATTCCCGGCAACGTCGCCCGCCTTTATGCCCGTATGGCAGCCGATCTGCGCACCGGCACCCGGACGGCACCCAGCTTCGAGGATGCTGTTGCGCTTCATCGCCTGATCGCCGCCATCGAGGAATCCTCGGAACGAGGGCTACGTCTTGCCGTCAACGCGCCCAACCGCCCCTTGCCGAGCATCTGACACGTCGCCATGGGACGCCCCGCCAGCCCGATAGGATTCGTCGCCGCCAGCCTTTCCCTGGTGGCACTCTTTGCCTCTTCGGCTGCGCCGATCCCGCTTTACAGCCTGTATCGGCAGGCCGAGGGGCTGAGTTACAACGATCTCGCGCTCACCGCCGTCGGCTATTTCGCTGGCGCGGTGACCGCACTGCTGGTTCTGGGCCGTTTGTCCAATCACCTCGGGCGCAAGCCCGTGGCGTTTCTGGCGCTTGCCCTGTCTGCCGTCGCCTGCGGCATCATGCTCGACATTCACAGCGCCACACCGCTGATCGCCGGGCGGATTCTGCAAGGCTTGGCCTGTGGCCTGGCGTCCAGCGCCATCGCCTCCTACGTTGTCGACACTGCCCCCACCAACCCACCATGGCTGGCGGCAATCGTGGCCAGCGGCGCGCCCATGGTCGGCCTGACCCTGGGCGCGCTCGGCTCGGGGGCGCTGGTCGAATACGGCAGCGCCCCAAGGACACAGCCGTTCCTCACCGTTATCGCTCTGTTGGTCCTGTGTGGCCTGCTCGTGGCTTTCAGCTCCGAGACCATGGGCCGCCAGCCCGGGGCCTTGGCCTCGTTACGTCCGCGCATCGCCCTGACCAGAACCGCCCGTAAGCGTTTCCCCGTCGCCAGTTGCACCTTCATCGCTACCTGGGCCTTTGGCGGATTCTATCAGGCGTTCGGGCCAGCCATGGCAACCGACCAATTGGGCAGTAAAAATGCCTTGGTGATCGCCGCCGTTTTCGCCTCGGTGATGGCGCCGAGCATCGTCGGCGGCTCCCTGGCTGGACGCTTCACCCCATCCGGGGCGCAACGAGGCGGAATGCTGGTGTTCTTCTTGTCCGTCCTGGGCGTCCTGGCTTCCCTGAAAGCAGGCGCGGTGCTTCCCTTCCTGGCTGCAAGCGCTCTGGCAGGTGCGGCCCAGGGAGCCACGTTGACCGGCAGTATCCGGGCATTGCTGGACGGAGCCGAGACGCATGAGAGAGCCGGACTTTTCTCTGCCATCTACGCGACATCATACACCGGCGCGGCACTCCCCTCGTTTATCGCCGGGCAATTGTCGGGAACATTCAGCCTGTTCCAAGTCGCTGCCTGCTATGGCGTCTTGGCGGGCTTGGGCTGCATCGTCACGCTGGTAGCTACAGGGCATTCTCGCCTCCGAAATTTTTGACGTGTGGTCGGAAATTCGTGAAAACCGCTCTCACTCATCCAGCAGAACCGCACCAGCGCCTGAGGCGCCAAGTTCGTCATCTGGATTGCGAAGCGGACAATCCTCCAAGGATAAGCAGCCACAGCCGATACATCCGTCCAGGTGGTCGCGCAATTGGGTTAATCCGTCGATGCGCTGCTGGATCACATTGCGCCATGTGGCGATCATGTTCTGGACCTGGGCGGCCGTGGGCTGTTTTCCGGCGGGAATCGGAGTGACGAAGCCGCAAATTTCCTCAAGAGAAATTCCCAACCGTTGGGCTGTTCTGATGATGGCGATCCGTCTCAGAATATCGCGGGAATAGCGCCGCTGGTTGCCTCTGGTGCGCAATGAGGAAATCAGCCCCTTGGTTTCGTAGAAATGAAGCGTTGAGATGGCGACGCCAGCGCGGCGGGCGACTTCGCCGACCGTCAGCACCGATGGAAGCTTGTTGTTTGAATCCATGAAAATCCCCCCTTGACCTCAACCTCGCTTAAGGTTTTATAAAGTTCGTCGGCTTGTCGGTGCAAGTCTTCTGGCTATGCGTGGCCAGGACAATCTGCTTGGGATACCTGCCCCACCCATTGTGACCAGGGGCGCGATCACCAAGCTTGGACAGGACGTGAATGAGAATGGGTATCAATTCCACGCTCGCTTTGATCAGCGGCGCCAATCGCGGTATCGGCCTTGCCATTGCCACCGGGTTAGCGCGTAAGGGATGCCATGTTTTGCTGGGCTGCCGAAACCTGTCACAGGGTGAAGCGGCAGCCGCCCCACTGCGATCGGCAGGACTGCAAGTCTGGCCGTTACAATTGGACACCACCAGCGATGCCAGTGTGGCGGCTGCCGCAGCGGTGATTGAACGGGAATATGGTCGTCTGGATGTCTTGATCAACAATGCCGGAATTGGTCTTGATTACAATCCCGCATTGTCGGTCATGGACAAGATACAACAGACCGTGGCCGTCAATATTGTCGGCACCATACGCCTGACTGAAGCGATGGTTCCCCTGCTGGCCCTGTCCACAAGCCCACGCATTGTCAACTTGTCGTCAGAGCTGGCATCGTTCGGATTGCGCCACGATCCGGCTTGGACCTACCGCGAAACGAAGATGCCGACCTATCAGGCATCCAAGGCAGCGGTCAACTCCCTGACCGTCAGCTATGCCGAATCGCTAAGCGGCAAGGGCATCAAGGTCAATGCTATCTGCCCTGGCTATACGGCGACCGATGCCACCAACTTCATGGGTACCCGGACCACGGAACAGGCCGCGACCATCGCCATTGATCTGGCATTGCGGGCAGATTGTCCAACCGGAACTTTCGTTAACGACCAAGGTCCCCTGCCCTGGTAAGACCACGGCTTGGTGACCATATCATCGTGCGTCAAATCAGACGCACGATGATATGAATTCATTCGCCCTTCCCTGTCCCGCTTCCCGCATCAACAAGATCTCGATGCTTAGGTCTTTGCACTGTCAGCATCGAGAGCTGCTTCCAATTCCCGGTGATCGACCATGAATGTTTGGGCCAGGGGCGGGTCTTGGATATCGATGGCGGGCGTTTGAAGCCAAGTGCTTATTCGGCGAAATGCCGGAAAGGAAATGCCCTCGATTTCCTCGTCATCGCAGACGAGCTTATAGGTTCCCGGCGGCTGAGCCGTCTCGAAAGCTGATAATTTGAAGGAATGATGAAAGGTAACCGTCGTCACGGTCGTCCGCATGGCCATGGTGGTCTTCCCTTGACGTGGACCGTCCACTTATACCACATGGGGGCATTATTTCGCATTGGCGAAAATCTGCCGGAGCACCCCGCCTTGGATAAAATCGACCGATTGCTTGGGATCATGAAGGCATTGCGCGATCCCGTTGGCGGATGCCCCTGGGACCTTCAACAAACATTCGCCACCATTGCCCCCTATACGGTGGAAGAAGCCTATGAGGTCGCCGACGCCATTGATCATGGTGACATGGCGGCCCTGAAGGAAGAATTGGGCGATCTGCTGCTTCAGGTTGTTTTTCATGCACAAATGGCCGATGACCAGGGATTGTTTTGTTTCGCTGACGTGGTGGATGGCATCAGCGAGAAAATGATCCGCCGCCACCCCCATGTCTTTGCCGTGCAGGATGTGGCGGACAGTCAGGATGCCAAGGGCGCGGATTTGCCCCAGGCATGGGAAGATGGCAAGGATCAGGAGCGCCGGGCCAAGGGACAAGACAGCGTGTTGGATGGCGTAGCCCGCGCCCTGCCCGGCACCTTGCGGGCATCGAAGCTGCAAGCCAGGGCCGCCCGCGTCGGTTTTGACTGGCCGGACGCGGCCCAGGTCGTGGACAAGATCCGGGAAGAAATTGGCGAATTGGAGGTGGAAATCAACGCCTCGTCACCACAAGAACGTCTGGATGACGAAATGGGCGACCTTCTCTTTGCTTGCGTCAACCTTGCCCGCAAGCTCAAAATCGATCCCGAGCATGCGCTCAAGCATGCCAACGCGAAATTTGAACGCCGTTTCCGGTATGTGGAAAGCCAGTTGAAGGCGCAGGGGCGGGCGCCTGAACAGTCAGGACTGGCGGAAATGGAAGAGCTGTGGACCGCAGCCAAACGGCTTGAACGCAAAGGGGAGAATACGAAATGATCAAGACCCTGGCCGTCCGGCTTGCCGCTATCGCCGCGCTGACGCTGGCTTTGTCATCGTGCTATGTCCCCGACAAATTCCGAAGCGAATTGCGGCTGTCCCGCTATGGTGATTACGCCATTTCCTATGAGGGGGACCTGATCTATGTCCCCATTTTGTACGATTATGCCGATGGGAAGATCACCCCGGATAATGAAACGGAGAAAAATGACAACATATACAATGACTTGGTTCGTGATCCTGCAATCAAGGATTTGAAACGGTCGGGAAAAGGGCGTTTCGCCGTCAAATATGAACGCGAGGGACGGCTGGATCTGGTGCAACTGACATCGCTGCTGCGCCGCGATTCGCGCATTTTGTCCATGAAAGCCAATAAGGACGGCACCATTGTTGTCGCGGGCAACTCGGTCAAGGCCGCCGATGCCCAGCAAATGGCCGAACGCGGCGTGACCATGAAAGGTGAGTTCCGTATCACCACCGATGCCAACGTCATCCGTCACAACGCCACCAGCGTCCGTACCTTCGGCCAATACACGGTCTATGTCTGGCGGATCGAAAACCCACTTTCCCCGCCCCCGCAACTGGTGATGCTGCGTGATCCCGACCCATCCCGTCCGCTAAGCGCGCCATCCCTGGCCAAGTGATGCATGCACAAGGCTTGTTGCGAGAGCCTCTGCGCTTGGCGAGGGCTAAAAGTTATTTTACTCAGTGGAGTGTAAACGCATGACTGACTGGAACGCCCGTACTGTCCTGATCACCGGTGCCACGGCTGGCTTTGGCGCGGCAATCGCCCGCCGCTATGCCGCCTTGGGAGCCCGATTGATCCTGGCAGGTCGGCGCAAAGAGCGGCTGGAGGAATTGAAGGCCGAATTCAAGGATGTTCCGGTCTACCCGCTGGTGCTCGACGTCCGTGACCGCCAGGCGGTGGAGCAAGCCATTGCCGCCCTGCCCGCCCCCTTCGCCGAAATTGACATCCTGGTCAATAATGCCGGTCTGGCCCTGGGGCTGGAAGGCGCGGACAAGGTCAATCTGGACGATTGGGACACCATGGTGGATACCAATCTGAAGGGACTGATGTACATGACCCGCACGGTTCTGCCGGGCATGGTCGCCCGCAATCGCGGCCATGTGGTCAATATGTCATCCATTGCTGGCACCTACCCCTATCCCGGCGGCAATGCCTATGGCGCCACCAAGGCGGCGGTGACCCAGTTTTCCCTGAATCTGATCAGCGATTTGATCAAGACACAGGTCAAGGTCACCAATATCGAACCGGGCATGTGTGGTGGGTCCGAGTTTTCCCTGGTGCGATTCAAGGGGAATGAGGACGCTGCCGCCAAGGTCTATGCCGGCACTTCGCCCCTGACATCCGAAGATGTGGCCGAGGCGGTGGTGTGGGCAACCTCGCTGCCCGCCCATGTGAATATCAACCGGATCGAGATGATGCCCACCTGCCAAGGCCCCGCCGGTCTGGCGGTTCATCGGCAGGAATAGGACCGAGCAAAGGCGGGGTGTTCAGGAAAACCCTGACGCCCGCCATGCGCAATCAACAGGATTACGCATGGTTACGGCAAAGAAAAACCCCTGCCAAGCGCTTGACTTGGCAGGGGTTTTTCTTGGTGAGCCCGCCGGGATTCGAACCCGGGACCCCATGATTAAAAGTAATCGAACAAATACCCTCTCCTCACGACGCCACCTTGCCAAAAAAACGTTAAAATGCCAACTTTTCAACATGTTGACATGAAAACAGTGGACCGATGCTGATGGCGTCAGGTGATTTTGATCGTCCTATTTTGGTGTCCCACTGGTGTCCCAATATGATACAAGGCAATAACACGGGACACCAACATGGGGGGGGGATCGGCATGGAACAGGAACGCAAACAGCGCAGGACGGTCAGCATCACGCGACGGGAGGTCGCCGCCGCCATCTCGGCGGCAGGCAAGGAAGGGACGGAACCCTACGAGCTGGGCGACGAGAAGTGCCCAGGGCTGAGCATCCGCGTTCGGGCGAGGTCGGCGACATGGGCGTTGAGGGGGAGGCTCGGGCAGAAGCAGACGACTTGGACGATCGCCCCCGTCCAGCCAGGCGACGACCCCGCCGAGATCAGGGACCGGGCTGGAGAGGCAAGGCGGATGCTCAAGCGCGGCATCGACCCCGCCGAATGGCTGAAAGAGCAGGCGTTGGGCGGAGGCGTCGTCCGCCATTTCGACCCCGAGCGCGACGGATGGACGTGGGAGCAAGCTCGCGAACGCTTCCTCGACTTCGTGAAGGCGGAACGGGCGAAGGCGACCTACGCCGACTACCAGCGGACGCTCAGGGGGCCCGACGTCAAGTGGTCGGGGGACATGCTGGTCAAGGACATCAGCAAGGGGCATGTTCAGCGTCTCCAGGACGACATCTACGCGCGTGGCGCTCGGACGCAGGCGACGCACACCCTGAGGATCGTCAAGGCGTGCCTGTCGTGGGTGGCGCAGCGTGGCGGCAGCGGTCTGGAGGAGTCCCCCGCTACCACCGTGAAGCCGCTCGTCCTGGGCAAGGACACCAGCGAGAAGCACGTCCCGACGCCCGAAGCCGTGGGCGACCTCCCGTGGCTTCTGGACGTCGCCCGCGTCAACCCCGTCTCGCGGCTCGCCGCCATGCTGGTCCTGCTGACCGCCCAGCGGCGGGAGACCATCGTCTCGGCGCTGAAGGCCGGATTCGAGGAGACCGCCGACGGTGCGATATGGACCATCGCCCCCGCCCACATGAAGTCCAAGCGCCAACACGTCATCCCCCTACCGCCGCTGGCTTGGGGCATCGTCAAGCAAGCGATGGCGGTCGGTCGGTCGGACAGCCCGTGGCTGTTCCCGCAACTGCGTCTGCGTCGGGCGGGCGACACTGGCGACGGGCACATGAGCGGCAAGGAACTCGGGGAAGCCATGGGCGTCGCGGGATCGCCCATCCGTCCCCACGTCTGCCGTAGGGCGTTCGCCACCCACGGCGAGCGTCTGCTGGGGTTCGGCAAGTCCGACACCAAGGCGATCCTCGACCACGCCGAAGGGCTGTCGGGGGACGTCACCGCCATGCACTACGCGTTGCACGACGGCACCCATTTCAAGTGGCGCCTGATGAAGCAATGGGAGACATGGGTTCTGGAGCAAATCAGTGCACGGAAGCCCGCCCAGGAGACCTTGCCGAAGTTCCTTCAGATGTGACCGGACTTTTGCATCGGAGACCACTAAAACAAAAGTACCCGCTGTGAGGCGGGTACTTTGGTGGTCCTGGCGACCACTCCGAGATCAGCTTGCCGGCGAATCGGAGAGGAAGCCCGAAGTAGGAGTCCGGCTATGACGCCAGAACCGTCTTTACAGATATCGCCCCAGCTCGCAACTTACAAGGCCCCGCGGCCGCGAGATTTGCTCCCCAAGCGCCAGCGAGTCGCCGCCGCCCTGGGCGAACGCGGGCGAAGCTGGATCGAGTGGTCATCCTACGCCGTCCACCACCCCTACATATCGTTGAACGATCCGACCGTAGAGAAGGTCGGATGGCTCGCCATCGACTGCGACCATGGGGACTACGACGGCTTCCCTGGAAGCCTGCCGAAGCCCAAGTGGACGGCGATCACCCGCGACACAGGCAGGCACCACCATGTATGGCGGCTCAAGACACCTGTGCTGATGGGCGAGCAAGCCAGGCGAAAGCCCATGGCTCTGCTTGCAGCTGTCCAGACGGGCTTGACCCACCACCTGGACGGCGACCCATGCTTCAACAACGTTCTGACCAAGAACCCGTGGTCGGAGAACTGGTCAACCATCTGGTGGAACGGTGCCGACGTCGATCTGATGGACTTCAGCGACTGGCTGTTGCCCAAGGGCGTGAAGCTGATCGCCGCCAACGGCAACGCCAAGCCCAAGGCATCGGAGGCACGCGGATACGGGCGGAACGTCGACCTATTCGACCACGTGCGCCATTGGGCGTACAAGCGGTGGGACGGCGACCGCGAGCAGGTCTACGCCGTCGCGCATGCGTTCAACGAGATGTTCGCCGACCCGCTCAAGACACCCGAGGTGAACGGCGTCGCCAAGTCCGTCTGCCGCTTCATGGAGACCGAGTACACGGGCACGCCCAAGCCAGCGGTCAAACGCGAGCAGACACGGCAAGCGAAGTCCGCCGCCATCCTGGCTGCCGAGGCGAGCATCAGGGCATCGGGTCAGCGTCCGACCATCGACATGATCGTGGCGATCACGGGCATCCCCAGGAACACCGTCAGCCGCATCCAGCAGACGCTATGATTTGTTGACGGCAGGCTCTGCTTCGCCTGCCGCATACTGCCGTTGTCAACGCTTCCCATTTTTCGGACATCAGGTATTACACCGGGGCTGGTGTTTTTCAGCACCCAACAGCCAACAGCGGCGAAGCAGGAGCCACGAGGTGCGTCGCACTCTGTGCGACCACCGCTGGGGCGGGAGCTTATTACAAAGCTCTCCGACCACGCCCGCAGGTCATGGGCTCAAGCCCGCCGACCCAGGCGGGCGAGCCTGGGTCGGGGTCTGGGGGAGGGATTTGCCGCTGGCCAGCACCGCGTTGTCAGGAAAACGACCGTTTTATGTACGACCACATCGTTGACAGCGCCCTTGATCGTGAATAGGATAATGCAAAATTTCAATTCATAGGAGACCCAACATGGGTGCAGAAGTTACAGGAAGCGGAGCTGGCGGCCTCTTCGACGAGATCAAGCAGGAGATGGCTTCATTCATCGACAAAGGTTTTGCCGTTCTCGAAACCGAACAATCCAAGATCAACAAGGCACTTTTTGATGCACTGACCATGCCGCAGCGCGACGTCTTCTGCCAATCGTTGGAGAAACAAGACGTTAAGCCGAACCGGATAGAGCGGATCACTGGCAAAAGTCAGCCAACCGTTAATCGCCATCTGAATGGAAGAAACAGTTAACCGAGTTCGCTAGATGTGGAGAGGGAAGCGGCTACGGCCGCTTTCTTCTTTTCTGACACTTTTCGCCGCTGGTCAGCATGGCGTTGGCACGCATCAGCCCTTTAGAGCCGATTTGAGTGGGGGTAAGCGGTCGGGATGGGTCTTCCCTATCCCGATTACATCCGAGGGCTGGAAGCCGCCGGCATGGACTCCGAGGGTGGTTTGGGCGTGGGTGCCTTGGGTGGGTTCAACAGGTTCGTCAGCCTGGCCACCTCGGCGCGCGCCTGGGCGAGTTCTTTGGACTGATCCTCCAGGCGATCAACCCGTGCCGCCTTCGCGGCGTGTGCTTTCACGTCATCGCGAAGATGATCGATCTTTCCCCAGAGCCTCGACTCCTTCGCCTTGGCTTCCTCGCGCACCGCCTCGACCTCGGCTTTGGCTTCCTTCTCCAACCTCTTCCGCGTGCCCAGCATGCCGTCCAAGGTCGCCTGTATCCATCCGCCGAACCGCCTCGCCTGGGCGGTGATGCCTGAAGCCTCTTTCCGTGCCTCCACGATGATCCTAGAGGCATCCTCCTTTGCCTTGGCATTGGCATCTGCCAGGATCGTCGCCGCCTGTGCCTGAGCCTTCTCGCGAGCTTGCTGGAGGTGGGCTTGCCCCTGGGCACGAACCTTCTTCACCTGTCCGTCGCGCCATTCGACGGCAGCCGACTGGACGGCGGCAAGCGAGCCTGCCTGCTCCTGTTCAGCCTTCCACTGTTCCCGCGACAACCGACGACGACCCGGACCAAGCCGCGTCTGCCCGTGATGCATTCCGACCGCAGTGAAGTAACTGTTCTGGAACTCACGCATCGCCTGTTTGTAGACTCGGTTTTGTTCGCCCTTCAACCCGCCGTTCGCCTTGCACTCAGCCGCCTTCCGCCGCCCGTCGTGGATGGCATCGACCGACATCCGCTTGGTGTCCGCGTCCAATTCGGGCACGGCATACCAGTGGATGTGCGGATGCCGCTCATCCACATGCTCGACCACCGACAGCAGGGACTCGCCGTATTCGGCTTTCGCCCATGCGACCGCATCCGCCCGCCATGCCTCGTATGCAGCCATGCGGGCGGGATCGGCTCGGATTTCGTCCATGGTGTCGGGGAAGGAAGCCACGCCGGCGACCATCACCAGAGCGTCCTTCCTGAGCTTCCTGCCGCTGGCGTCGACCGCCTCAGCCGCCCGCCGCTCCGCGACCTCCGCCGCCTCGCTGGGCATCATCCCGTGCAACAGGTTGGGCGGCTGTGGCTCGTCCACATGCGGGCAGGCTTGCGGTTCGCGTTCGGCTTCCTCGACCACAGACCGCAAAGTCCTCCCCCCTGCCTTCCCCTTCCCCGCAGTCCTGCCGTAACATTCGACATGGACGAACTGGAACCCAGACATGCGACAACCTCCCCACCATTGGGGAAAGTCTGCAGTAATGTTTCGAAGCCTGCAAATCAAGCATAGTGACCGACTATGCTTATTCGCCTCCCACTGCGTGGGACCGCTTCGCTGGCTCATAAGCGTCGGTCCTTCGGAGACGGGGGCTACGCCCCTGCGACCCCCAGGGCGACCGCACCGGACTCGGTCTCCATGCCCCCCTCTCCATGCACACGGCTCCCCCCAGGGGGAGCCTGGCTCGCCTTCGGCTCGATGGGATTCAGGCGCTCGCCGCTGGGCAGAGGTGCATGAGGTCTCATGCACCCTGGGGCAAGGCTGTTCGGCGGGGGGAACCCGTCCATGGACCTTCCGCCCAAATCCCTTGGATTTGGGTCCCCGAGAAGGCCAGGACGGACTTTGGTGTCCTATTGGTGTCCCAGACATGAAAAAGGCCAGTGTCTTGGGACACCAGCCTATTTTCATCCCCTTGATTTCCAAGGGAAATCTTGGTGAGCCCGCCGGGATTCGAACCCGGGACCCCATGATTAAAAGTCACGTGCTCTACCGACTGAGCTACGGGCTCTCACCGTCGCAGGGCGCACACCATAGGGGGATGCGAAGGATAGGTCAACCGCCTCTTTTCGCATTTCCCAAATTTTTGGATAGCCCCCCCTGGAACCGATTACTGACGGACGTCAGCGGCTACGCGCATGCGGACAATGCGGTCAGGCTTGCTGACAATACCGTTTTCACTGGCGGCCCCTTTGGTGATCTTATCGACGAATTCCATGCCTTCCGTGACCTTGCCCCAAATGGTGTATTTGTAGTCAAGGCTGGGAGTGGTGCCCAGCATGATGAAAAACTGGGAATCCGCACTGTTGGGGGAACCGGAGCGGGCCATGCCCACCACACCACGGGTGAAATGTTCGCCCGAGAATTCGGCCTGCAATTTGATGCCGGACCCGCCGGTTCCGGTGCCGCTGGGATCGCCGCCCTGGGCCATGAACCCGTCAATCACCCGATGGAACGGCGTGCCGTCATAAAAGCCCTTACGCACCAATTCCTTGATCCGGGCCACATGGTTCGGGGCCAGATCCGGGCGCATTTCAATGACGACCCGTCCCCACGGCAGTTCCAGATACAAGGTGTTTTCCAAATCGGCGGCCATGGCCGGGCGCCAAGAGGAAAGCATCAGGGCGAACAGAAAAAAAGCCAGCGATTTCACAAGCTTCATGATTATTCCTCAACGTCGGCGGCGACGCGCAGACGGACGATCTGGTCGGGATCTTCCACCGCGCCATTGTTCAGCGAGCTGCCCTTCTTGATGGCGTCCACATGGTCCATGCCATCGGTGACCCGGCCCCAGACGGTGTATTTTCCATCCAGATGCGGGGACGGCTCGAACATGATGAAAAACTGGGAATCGGCGGAATCCGGGCTGGCGGCCCGCGCCATGGAACAGGTTCCCCGCACATGGCGTTCGCGGCTGAATTCTGCCTTCAGCTTGACCCCGGACCCGCCGGTGCCGGTGCCTTGGGGACAGCCGGTCTGCGCCATGAATCCAGGGATCACCCGATGGAATTTCAGGCCGTCATAATATTCCTGCCGCACCAATTCCTTGATCCGGGCCACATGGTTCGGGGCCAGATCGGGCAGCAGCTCGATGACAACCCGGCCACCCTTCAAATCCAGATACAGCGTATTTTCGCGATCCACCACGGTTTCTCCTGGCTGAATAGGACAGCTTTCAGCTTCCCTTGAATTTTTTCAACAGCTCTTCCCGCACCCTGGGGCTGACAAAGGATGAGATATCACCATTCAACCGCCCGATTTCCTTGACGAAGCGCGAGGAAATGAACTGACAGCGTTCAGACGCCATCAGGAACAGGGTTTCAATAGTGGGCGACAATCGCGCGTTCATGCCCGCCATCTGGAATTCATATTCGAAATCCGAAACGGCGCGCAAACCACGCACGATGATCCGTGCCCCACAATCACGGGCAAAATCCACCAGCAAGGTGTCAAAGGAGCGAACCTCGATATTGCAGAGATTCCGGCTTTTGGCCACATCGGCCAATTCCTCCTTCACCAGGGCAACTCGCTCGTCCAAGGAAAACAGCGGTCCCTTGCCGGCATTGACCGCCACCGCGACGATCAGCTTGTCCACCACCTGGGCCGCTCTGGTCACGATGTCCAGATGCCCGTTGGTTATGGGATCGAAGGTTCCCGGATACAGACCGACCCTGTCATTCATCCCCGCCTCCATCGGATGATATGTTGGCGTCCTCGCCATCCTCGCCATCTTCGTCCGCGGCACCGCCCAGATCGCACAACCGAGCCGCTGACACCATGCGCTCGCCTTCGGCGGTGCGCAAAACAATCACGCCCTGGGTCTTACGCCCGGCAATGCGGATGTCGTCCACCGGCATGCGGATCAGTTTGCCGCCATCGGTAACCAGCATGATTTCATCTTCATGGGCGATGGGGAAAGAGGCCACCACCGGCCCATTTTTTTCGGTCAGATCAATATTGGCGATGCCCTGCCCGCCCCGACCGGTAATGCGGTATTCATAGGCGCTGGTCCGCTTGCCGAAACCATTTTCGGTGACGGTCAGGATCATTTCCTCATCCGCCGACATCCGTTCCGCTTCCGGCCCGGACAGATCGCCACGCAGATAGGCATCACGAGATTCCATGTTGAAATCCACATGGCGCAACACCGACATGGAAATCACCCGATCCTCGCTTTCCAGCCGGATGCCGCGCACACCGGTGGAGTCGCGGCCCTTGAACACGCGCACGTCGCCGACCTGGAACCGGATGGCCTTGCCGGCACGGGTCGCCAACAGGATATCGTTGTTTTCAGAACAGGGCTGAACCGCGATCAGGCGCTCATCCTCGCCCAGTTTCATGGCGATTTTGCCATTGGTGCGGATATCGGTGAAATCAGACAGCAGGTTCCGCCGCACATCGCCGATGGAGGTGGCGAACATCACATGCAGATTGCCCCAGGTGCTTTCATCTTCCGGCAACGGCATGACGGTAGAGATGGTTTCCCCGTCTTCCAAGGGCAGCAGATTGACCATCGCCTTGCCCTTGGCCTGGGGTGACCCCAGCGGCAGGCGATAGACCTTCAGCTTGTAGACCCGGCCGATGGACGAGAAGAACAACACCGGGGTATGGGTGCTGGTAACGAAGACCTGATCAACGAAATCCTCTTCCTTGATGGTCATCCCTGACCGCCCTTTCCCCCCGCGCTTTTGAGCGCGATAGGTGGACAGAGGCACCCGCTTGATGTAGCCGGTGTTGGTCACCGTCACCACCATATCCTCGCGGGCGATCAGATCTTCGATATCCGCTTCGAATTCGGCATCTTCGATGGTGGTCCGCCGTGGGGTGGCGAATTGGTTCCGCACTTCCAGGAATTCGGCACGCATCACTTCCAGCAATTTGGGGCGCGACGACAGGATGTGCAAGAATTCCTCGATCTGCGCGCCGATTTCGCGCAATTCATCCCCGATCTTATCCCGCTCCAACCCGGTCAGGCGATGCAGGCGCAAATCCAGGATGGCCTTGGCCTGCACATCGGACAGCCGGTATTTGCCGTCCACGATGGTGCGGCCAGGCTCGGCGATCAGCTCGATCAGGGATTCGACCCCGGTTGCGGGCCAATCGCGGCTGGTCAATTGCAGCCGTGCCGTGCCTGGATCGGGGGCATTGCGGATCAGGGCGATGATGTCGTCAATATTGGCCACGGCGATGGACAGACCCACCAACACATGGGCCCGGTCACGGGCTTTGCCCAATTCATAGATAGTGCGTCGGGTGATCACTTCCTCGCGGAAGGCCACGAATGCGCGGATGATGTCCTTCAGCGGCATCATCTCGGGCCGTCCGCCATTCAGCGCCAGGGCATTCACGCCGAAACTGGTCTGGAGCGGAGTGAATTTGTAAAGCTGGGCCAGCACCACATCGGCTACGGCATCGCGCTTGACCTCGATCACCATCCGCACGCCTTCGCGGTCGGATTCGTCACGCAGGTCGGACACACCTTCGATCTTTTTGTCGCGCACCAACTCGGCGATCTGCTCAAGCATGCGCGCCTTATTGACCTGATAAGGCACTTCCGTAACGACAATGGCATCGCGGTCCTTGCGGATTTCCTCGATCTGGCAGCGCCCGCGCATGATCACTGATCCGCGCCCGGTCATATAGGCGGCGCGGATACCCGCACGCCCCAGAATGATACCGCCGGTGGGGAAATCGGGGCCGGGAACCAGCTCCATCAATTGTTCCGGGGTGATGTCCGGGTTGTCGATATAGGCACAGCAGGCGTCAATCACCTCGCCCAGATTATGGGGCGGAATATTGGTGGCCATACCCACGGCGATACCACCGGCGCCATTAACCAGCAGATTGGGGAAGCGGGCGGGCAAAACCGACGGCTCGACGGTGGAATCGTCATAGTTCGGCTGGAAATCGACGGTTTCCTTGTCAATATCCTGGATCAGGAAGTGGGCGGACCGGGCCATGCGGGCCTCGGTATAGCGCATGGCAGCCGCCGGATCGCCATCCATGGAACCGAAATTGCCTTGTCCGTCAACCAGGGTCAGGCGCATGGAAAAATCCTGCGCCATACGCACCAAGGCATCATAGATCGAGGCATCGCCATGGGGGTGATATTTACCCATGACATCGCCGACGATGCGGGCGGATTTACGGAAAGGCTTATTATACTCGTACCCACTTTCCTGCATGGCATACAGGATGCGGCGATGCACGGGTTTCAAACCATCACGGACATCGGGCAAGGCGCGGCTGACGATCACGCTCATGGCGTAATCGAGATACGAGCGCCGCATCTCCTCTTCGATGGTGACGGGGGTGATATCGAGTTGTGACGGCGACGTAGGTGTGGTCAAGAGATATTTCCCATTTGGTCTTGGAAAACCAGGGTTTCGCCACGGCTTGGCGGCCACGGTGGCGCACGCTAACAGATATCGTGCAGTGCGACAACTCCAAGGGGCTGTCCGCCTCCCCTCCCCTGGCTTCTGGCATGTGGGCGAGGCTTCGGCTATTCTCCCCGCCTAATTCGGGTACAAGGAGTGCGAGACTATGGCCGGTTCGGTCAATAAGGTGATTTTGGTTGGCAATCTGGGGCGCGACCCCGAAATCCGCACCTCGCAGGATGGCTCCAAGATCGTCAATCTGTCCATCGCCACCTCGGAAACCTGGAAGGACCGGGGTACCGGAGAACGCAAGGAAAAGACCGAGTGGCACCGGGTGGTGATCTTCAATCCCAATCTGGCGGATGTGGCAGAACGCTTTTTGAAAAAGGGCAGCTCCGTTTATGTGGAAGGGGCGCTTCAGACCCGCAAATGGACTGATCAAAGCGGCGCGGAACGCTATAGCACCGAAGTGGTGATCGGCCGGTTCAAAGGTGAACTGACCTTGCTGGGTGGCCGCAACGATATGGGCGGCGGCGGCTATGATGATGGCGGACCGTCCTCGGGCGGTGGCGGCTACGGCGGCGCTCCGCAACGTTCGGGCGGCGGCGGTGGCCGTTCGGGCGGCGGATCGGGATCGGGCTGGGAACCGCCGGCTGATCTGGATGATGAAATCCCGTTCTGATCGGCGAAAGTTTCACTGTGCCAGGCCCCGTCGTATTTCGGCGGGGCCTTTACATTAGAGAGGATGCAATATCCATAATTCGATACAATTTTTAAACTGAAAGCAGTGCTTCCTCCTTAAGACCAACCAGATAAATAAGGCGTTGGCGAATATTCTGTTTTGCACCGCAACCTGCATCATCTCTGTTGTTGCATATACTACTTGGATGTGCACAATAGGAACGGGAGAGCCTAGGTTCGGATAGTTTTGGGGGATTACGCCATGCCGGCCATTCTGAGCAAGGAAGCCCTGGCGGAAAAGCAAGAAGCAGAACGCCAGGCACGCGAACGGTCCATGCAATATTGTCGGGACGAATTGCGGAAGATGCATTCGGCGTCGCCGGAAGATGCGGAACGGATTAACAAACAGCTGAAAGAGCGTTGCAAGGAAGACAAGCTCCTTGCCCTTGATTTCAAGCAAAAGCTGCTGGAACGTGCCCGCTTGTACGAGTGCAACGCCAATATGCGCGCCGCTGATGCGGCCCTGCACACAGCCCTGCGTCTGGCCGCCGCCGAAAACATGGTAGAGCGGTCACGCAAATTGGGCGAAGGACGGCGTTACTTTTCCAAGGCATGCTCGCTGGGTGCGGATGAAGATTACCGCAAGGCCGTTCAGCGTTTGATCGAAAACATCATGATGACCGGTGGGGTCCAACATAAGGGACCGACACGGGCAAAGCCGGCGGATGTCGCCCCGAAAGCCCCCAACCGGGCGAAATGCTAACCGTACAGGCAAAAAAACCCACACCGTTGCGCGGTCTAATACCAAATCCCGGTGAGTGAAACTCATAGGGATTTGGTTAGGCCCAAGGGGCCGCGCGGCTTATGCCGCGGAAGGCAAGGGTTTCGGAGAAACCCGCCCGCCGCTGAGGGCGCCGGTGATTGGTTCCGATCACCGGGACATGGTATAATATGGGTCAAGCCGATCACATGACGCAGGCTCCCAAGCGTCTGATACCGGTTCCATGAATTTCCGACGTACGGAGGAGCCGGTATGCGGCCAAGCAAGGCGCGGCGGATGCCTGCGCTTGGCGAGGGGCTAACAGGGTGCGGAAAAACCCTCTTTCGGGGGCATTTGCCCCCGATCCCCCAATCGAGAGGCACAGCCTCCCGAACCCTCCAGACTTCTAACTCTTTGAAAGAAAAAGAAACTGGAGGCTTGGAGGCTGCGCCTCC
>JAYSBF010000051.1:0-25063 GCA_041915545.1 Magnetospirillum sp.
TGATGGTGTCGTCACCGCTGCCGGTGGTCACCCAATTAAGGCCGTCGCCAGCGGTAACGATATTGTTGCCGTCGCCCACGGAAATGGTGTCGTTACCGGCACCGGTGGTGACCGTGTCGCTGCCGCCGCCGGCGGTGACCGTGTTGTCCCCATCCCCGATCGAGATGATGTTGACGCCATCGCCTGCGGTGATCACATCCTTGCCGCTGCCGGCGGTGATGGTGTCGTCACCGCTGCCGGTGGTCACCCAATTAAGGCCGTCGCCAGCGGTAACGATATTGTTGCCGTCGCCCACGGAAATGGTGTCGTTACCGGCACCGGTGGTGACCGTGTCGCTGCCACTGCCGGCGGTCACGGTGTTGTCGCCATCCCCAACCGAGATGACGTTCACCCCTTCCCCCGCCGTAACGATATCCACGCCGCTGCCGCCGGTTACGGTGTCATTGCCGCTTCCCACCGTGACGGTGTTGTTTCCGTCGCCCGCCGCCACGGAATTATTGCCTTCCCCTACCGAAATGATGTCGTTACCGCTGCCTGCGATCACCGTGTCGTCGCCCGCACCGGCGGTCACCGTATTGTTGCCGTCGCCGACATCCGCATAATTATGCCCGGCCTCGGCCGCTACCGAACTGGTCCCCAAGGACACGATGTCATTGCCGCTGCCGGTGGTGACCGTGTCATTGCCGTTCCCGGCCCAGATGGTGTTGTCGCCGCCACCCGCCGAGATAATGTCGTCACCGGCATAGGTGAAGATAATGTCGGCACCGGCACCGGCTGTCACCGTATCGGCGCTGTTGGCGCCATAGACCAGATTGTCGCCTTCCCCGGCATTGATGAGATGGGGGGCGCTGGCGGTTTCCATGGTGTAGATGTTATTGGTGCCGGATGTGTTGGTGATGTCCGTAACGGAATCCACATCGGTAAAATCGAAATGAAACGTCCGGGTGGTGTTGATGGTTCCCGTTCCCACCCCTTTGATATTGATCGAAACGGTGACTTCCCCGCGTGGGACCGAGGCGGCATCGTAAATCATGGTGACGATGGACGCGGTTGGGATGACCGCCGTGGTCGGAATGGAAACCTGGCCATCCACCACGGCGTAACTGGCCCCGCGGACAACAACCGCCACCACGCCATCGGGCAGACCGGACATGGTGACGCTGGTGATGGTCCGAATATAGCCCGCCAGGCCCAAGGCAAATTCCTTGGCATAATATACCGGGGTGCCGCTAGTGTTCGGCATCCCGGTTTCCGTGTTCAAATTATTGTAGGTGCTTTGCGTGTTGCTGAAGCCGTACTGGGCCAGGGTGCCGAATCCGTCGGCATAGATGGCGTCATTCCCGGATGTTCCGGTCAGCGTTTCCGTTCCATATTGCAGGGGGCTGTTGGTCAGGATGTCATCGGCGACCGACGAGTATTCCGGTCCACCGGCTCCCGATACCACCTGGGTATAGGTGCGGGTCACGCCGCCGACGGTGATTGCCACTGTGCCGTTCTGAATGACGGTCTCGGTTACGTTGCCTTGTGACAGATCCACATAAAGCGGGATATGAGCCGTCATCGGCTGCGTTCCCACCGAAGACGGGTTCATGGATGGCGGTTCATAGGGCTGAATCGGTCGGGGTTCATAGGCCCTGGACGCGATTTCGTCATTCAGCTTTTCCACCTGACTGACCAGCCGGTCCACCGCGCTTTCCGCCCCTTCAGAGGGGATGTCTGCCTGGCTTTGGTTTTGGTTTTGCTGTTCCGGCTGGCTTTCCCCCTGGGCTTTGTCGGGGGTCAGGTTTTTCTTGCCCTGTGTCAGTTTTTGATCGAACTGGGTCAGGCTGGTCATGGCCGGAATGGAAACGGTGGGGGTTTCCACCTTGCCCACTTGCAGCAGCAATTCGCCCGCATTGGACGCGCCATCGGAAAATGATATGGCCGGCGGGGTGGACCCCATGCCGTCAATGGCGGCGCCGGGCAAAATCAGCCGTTGACCACTTTGCGTCTGCAAGACCAGATCCACATCGATGACGTCGATGCGTTGGATCTGCGACCGGGCAACGGGAATCTGAAAGGCGCCCTTATCATTCGCCTGGATGATCTGCGTTGCGTCGGCCATGACCTTACCTCACCAATTCGTTGAAACGGATCAGCCTACCGGGACATTGTGCGCCGCTGTTGCGGCCATGACTTCGCGGGCCGTGTCGCGGGCCACTTCACGCAATTGCTTTTGCAAATCGCGAGACATGTTCCGCTGGCTGGTCCGCATTTCTTCCAAGGTCACTTCCAGCAAGGTGCTTTGACGGTTGACGCCCTGGGATATCTGTTCCAGCGCCTCGACCGCCGACCCCATGCCGTTGATGTTTTCCTTGATTTCGAACAGATGGCGATTGGCGCCGATATCCACGTCTTCCAGCTTCTTGATCCGGTCGCCCAGATCCTTGAAGGCGCCCAGGAACTCGCTGGTGGCGTCGCGCATGATCTGTTGGGACGACCCCGCCGATTGCAATTGGCTTTGATTGATCATGGCCACTTCGCCCATCTTGGCGCTCAGGGTTTGCAGGCTGCCGGCCATGTTGTTGCTGCCGCTGACCAACCCTTGGATCTTGCGGTCCAGTTTGGATTCCGAATCCGCCCCACGGTCGTTGACCGAATGCAACAATCCAACGGCTTCGTCCAGACGGGTGATCATGTCGCGGCTGACCGTGGCCTGGGCGTCCTGATACAAGCGCTGGGCGTCGTTTCCCACGCCCAATTTCTGATCAATGGCATTCAGCACATCCACCAGACGGTTGGATATGCGCTGATGATTGGACGACGATTGCTGCATGGTCTGCAATTCCGCCAACATCTGTTCGTTGGTTTCCTTCATACGGGGACCAAAGCCCAGCAGATCATTGGTTTTCTTGACGGCGGCCACGTTGTTTTCGATGGCTTGCGACACCATTTCCAGCCGTTGGGCCAAGGTATCGACACGATTGGACAATTGCAGCGATGCATCCTGGGACCGGTGGAACAAATCCTGCAAGTCATTGATATTGCCGGTCAGTTCCGCCATGAAATCAGTCAGGAACGCATCCGAGACACCGCCGCCCCGCGCCACCATGGCCGCGTTCGACATGGTGGTCGCCTGCACCGGGCCGCGGATACGTTCGGTCAGATCGTGAAAGACCGTGCGGGCATCCGCCATGATCTTGCGGACATACCGCCGCACCGCCAGCAGGATCATGCCCAGCATCAGGCTGCCGACCAGCCCGAACATCGAGGCGGAAAAGGCGATCCCCATACCGGCCAGCGGTTTGCGCAATTCGCCGACCAGCTTCATGAATTCTTCTTCAATCGCCCCGCCGGACCCGCCGGACATGCCGTCCAGCATGCCGGAAATCCCGGTCAGCGTTTCCAGCAGACCGATGAAGGTGCCCAACAGCCCCAGGGCGATCATGAAGCCGACCAGGAAGTTGGGCAGTTCCAACTTGGCGTCGAAATCGGTCGAGATGGCGTGCATCTCGTTTTCGACCGCATCCTGATCCAATTGGGATGACAGCTTACCGTTCATCTGGGCGATATGGTCCAGATAGCGCCACACGCTCCGGTTGATCAGCCAGGGCTGATCCAGCAGCCCTTTCATGTTGGCGCCGGCCTTGGCTTCGGTATTGAAGCGCAGCATCACACGGTGTTCGCGCTGCAGTTCAAACAATCGGTACAGCATCAGGCTGGCGCCGAACAAGCCTGCCAGGATGATGATGCTGTTCAGGATCACGTTTCCGGCCACCGCCGTCCAGACGAAGGTGTGGAAAGAAATCCCAGTGACGATGACCATGAGCAACGGCAGCAATGCCTGCACGAAGATCACGATCTGAAGCCGGTATTGCGAAAAGAGTGCGAGCAGGCGTGCCATCAACGTGCGTCCCGGAAGGCGTTGTCGGTGAAATTGGTAAGGGGAGATAGAATGTACTGCCACACCGTCCGCTGACCGGTCACCACATCACCGGTCACCGTCATACCCGGAGTGATCAATTTGTCGGCATAGGCCGGAGGAAGGCTGTCAACGAAAATGCCAACCCGGTAAAACGGGTCTTTCTTGCCATCGGGCACCGTATCGGCGCTGATTTCCGAAACGCGGCCATCCAATGGCCCCAACAGGCCGGCGTCATAGGCGGACAGACGGACTCTGACATCCAATCCGGGGCGTAGATCGCCACGATCGCGCGGCATGGCCTGGGCTTCGATCTGAAGCCGTCCCGAGGTGGGGGTCAGTTCCACGATCACATCCCCCGGACGGATCACCCCGCCCACGGTGTTGACCTGAATGCGGTTGATCACCCCATCGGTGGGGGCGCGCACATCCGTACGTGAAACCCGGTCGGTCTGGGCAGTCATGATCTGTTGCAACCGGTCCACCTCCACACGGGTTGCCACCAGATCAGCCTGGGTTTGGGATTGAAACCGGGTCTGGGCTTCGTCGATCCGGGCGCGGGCTTCGGCAATGGCGGCACGGACCTTGGGGATCGAGGCGGTGGCGCTGGCCAATTCGGTTTCCAGCCGCTTTTCACGGCTGGATGCGTCGATGATTTCCAGACGGGACGCGGCATTGCGGGATGCCAGCCCCGCCAGCAGGGCAGAGCGTTCGGTCGCGGTGGCCAATTCGGCGCTCAATTGAGTCCGCCGACTGTCCAATTCCCGCAATTCCGCGTCGCGCTGGCGATATTGTTCCTCGAAAACCCGGACTTCCTGGGCCAATTGCTGGCGGCGGATCTGGAACAGGCGGCGTTCTTCCGCCGCCACGTCGCTTTTTTCCAGGTCGGGGGGAAAGGCGATGGCCCCGCTGCCGCGTCCTTCCGCCTCCAGCCGGGCGGCCCGTGCCTGTTGCCCCGCCAGCTTTACCGCTGTCTCGCTCAAGGTGGCGCCGACCGAGGTGGCGTCGATGGTCAGCAGCAGATCGCCCCTGTGGACCAACGCCCCTTCCTGGGTGTTGATCGTGGCGACGATGCCGCCTTCCAGATGTTGGATTTGCTGGCTGCGTCCGGCGGGCACGATGCGGCCTTCCACCCGGACCACCTTATCCACCACGGCCAGCCGCGCCCAAATGGCCAGCAGGACCAGCAGCAGCAGAATCCCCAGCAAAAACGTCCGGGGCGCCTCTAGCCCCCGGACCCACCAGGCGCGACCGCGCACCGGTCCACGGATGGACGGATCAGTGGCTGTTGAAGCGGATTTCGACCCGGCCATCATCCACCTCCTTTGCCTCCTCGATCACGACCTTGATGTTTTGTCCGCGGCCAAAACCATTTTCCATCAAATAGTTACGGATACCCAATCCACGGAAATAGGCCAGCCTGCGCGCCTCGCTATAGGTTTCGACCCCCATGACCGATTTCAGCGAGATGGTCATTCCGCTCAACCGCCCCTTTTGCGGCCCCAACACTTTCGTCAATTCGGCCCGTGCCTGATCGGTGACCTCGAATATCCCGCGCGGGAACGTCACGATAATCACCCCGGTCCCCCCATCAATCAGGGGATTATCGTCACGGTCCGGGTTGGGAACCCGGTCCGGCGCCTTGTCCACAGTGACCTGGACCTTTTCCGTCAGCGCGTTGCGTTCTTCCGCCGCCGGAACGTCCACAACAGGGGGGTGTGGCTTTTGTTCCTCGGGAATCGGGATCGGCTGTTGGCGCTTCAGTTGGACAATTTCGTTTTGCAACCTGACATTGGCCTGCTGAACATCGTCCAGCTTCACCTGGGTGTCGTGCAACTCACGTTTTAATTCAATGACTTCCTGGCTGTTTTGTGTTTGGCTCGCGGCTTTTTTCTCGGCCTCGACCGCCAGTTCCTGGACTTTCTGGCTGACCTTGCTGGATGCCATCACCAAAGCGAACACGAAGACCACCAGGACGAACACCAGGGTTAGGACGACGTTGCTGAGCGCATCGACGAACCCCGGCCAATAATTCTGCTCTTTCCCGCTTTCCATCCCCCCCTCACAGCAAAGCTGGCGCGTCGCCGTTTACCCCTCGGCGCGCACCATACAATACTTTTGAACGCGGCCACCATACAATACTTTCGGATACGCTTCAGCTATTGAGTGTAAGCTGTTTGTTGGATATGCACTGAATATGTAACATATTGTTTTCAATGATAAATATGGGGGTATTGAAACATATGTGTAATATAAATCTTCATTTTCAGGTACGCAGGGTGCCCGTCCTGGTGCGTTAAAGTGCAAAATATATCGTATACTTTTGATTGTTGATAATCAACGTATCGGCTACTTTTGCGAAAATATAGTCCGATTGGACTATGGGTGGCCATGCTGACGGCCGTTCGGCCGGTCCGCAGTTCCGATCCGGTCTCGAATGCGTGACGGTAGACGCACTCGTACTTCAGGGACCGCCACAGGCGTTCGATGAAGACGTTGTCCATCCAGCGGCCGCGCCCGTCCATGCTGATGCGCACGCCTGCGTCCTTCAGCACGCCGGTGAAGCGCGGGCTGGTGAACTTGGCTGCCCTGGTCGGTGTTGAAGATCTCCGGCCTGCCGAAACGGATCAGAGCCTCCTCCAGCGCCTCGATGCAGAAATCGGCTTTCATGGTATTGGACAGCCGCCAGGCCAGCACCTTCCCGGTCGCCCAGTCCATGATCGCCACCAGGTACAGGAATCCCCGCCGCATCGGAATGTAGGTGATGTCGGCGCACCACACCTGATTGGGGCGGTCGATGGCCAGCCCCTTCAGCATGTACGGGTACACCGGGTGCTGGGGATGCGGCTCGCTGGTGCGCGGCCTCTGGTCGATGGGTGACAGCCCCATCTTGGCCATTAGCCGGGCCGTGCGCTTGCGCCCCACCGCGTAGCCCTGGCGCCGGAGATGGCGGGCTCTCGCCGGTCGGGCTGTAATAGAACGCCGACCGGCTGATGGACACCAGTGCGCACTGGCTCGCCACCGACAGCCGGGGGTGGCTCGGTTCGATCATCTGCCGCCTCCGCTCGACGCTCATCGACCGAAGGCTTTGGACAAAAAATCCCGCTCCACGACCAACTGGCCGATCTTTGCATGCAACTTGGCGAGCTCCGCCTCGCTGGCCGCCTTGGCCGCCTCGGACTTACCCGAGAACGTCGCCGCCATCCCCTCGACGGCCTGACGCTTCCACGCCGCAATCATCGTCTGGTGGACGCCGTGCTTGGCGGCAAGTTCCGCAAGGGTCAGATCGCCCTTAATCGCCTCCAACGCCACCTTCGCCTTGAAATCCGCGCCGTAGCGCTTCCTCGTCACTTTACCCATCGGTCCCAGTCCTTCTCAGGCTGGGGAATAGCTTAACATCCTGTCCGATTTTCCGGGGCCACCTCTGTACGGGCTCAGCCACATGACCACGGACGAATATCGCAACAAATGAATGTCTCAATCCGCTCCCGACAGCGGTATGGGCTCAGCCCGGGCCAAAATTGACGACGAGGTCGGCTGGCATAAGTCTCAATCCGCTCCCGACAGCGGTATGGGCTCAGCCTCCCCCCTCCACATCTCGTTGTCAAGGTCGGGCAAAATCGGCCACTTTCCACGGGGCCTGTGGATAATTCTCGCGATTGTCGAGGAAGCCACATTCTCGGACACATATTTTCCATAAAATAGACAATGAATACTGTGCACTATGATTTTTCCACGGGGATTGCCGGCGGTTAAAGCAGATAATAGGGTTCGTTTTCCAGCATGGGGGTTCCCCCCACGCTGTGGCAGCGGGGGCGGCCGTCGGCAGCGATGGCGTAGACGCGCAAGGAATCGCCTGGCAGCAACAAGTCACTGGCTTGGGCGGTCAGGATGCGGGTGCGGGCGGCGGTCAGTCGGGCCTCGAAGACGCTTTTTTGCACCCGAACGGCGAAGTCCTCGAAAAAGGCCGATAGCCGTCGGCGGGTACTGGCGCTGGTGACGTCATAGACGAAGACGGTCAGCATTTCGGCGTCGGCCATGATGGTCTTTCAGTAATCCATGCGATAGGGGGCATAGGTGGCCTCGCCCCGGCAATGGGCGGCATAGGCCAGAACCTGTTCTTCGATCAGGCGGCGCCATACCACCTTGCGGCCGTTGCGGGGGCTTTTCACCGGGCGATCCAGCCATTGTTCATAGGTGCGGATGACTTGACGGCGGGCATCGCCGCCCAGGCGCACGGGGTGATCCGCCGTGTGGCCGGCCATGAAATCCTCGCGCTTGAGGATGCGGTTGTTCAGCAGATAGACGCTCAGCCCTTCGGCCAGGGGGGCGCGGAATTCCTCGACCAGATCATAAGCACAGCCGGAATGCCCGTCGCGGCTGCCATGCAGGATGCCGAAGCCGGGATGCAGGCCATGCCGCAGGGCCAAGGCCTCTACGTCGCGGGTTAGAGCGTATTTCGACCGCATCGGGTCGAAAATACGCGATCAAGCCTGCGCGGCGTTGAGCGGCCACGGGACGTGGCGGCCGCAGGCAAGAATTAGAGCTGATTTCGATTGGTCGAAATCAGCTCTAGCATGGCGGCGGTCAGCGACAAAACGGCATTGACCGGATCGGTGGGTGGGCGGCGGACCCGCTTTGGAAAGCTCCAGCCATGTTTCAGCATCTTGCCCAGGGCCGGCCAGAACAGAGCCGCCGCCTCGCCTTCGACTCCCAGCAGGCTGGCGGTGTCCAAATCGGGCTTGAGGGTCTTGCGACCGGCACGGCTCATGCCCGCCAGCGCTGCTCCAGCAAGGCGGCGATCCGGGGCATCTCGGCGCGGGCCTTGTCCTCGGACTTGCATAGCAAGACGAAATCGTCGGCGAAGCGCACCAGCCGCACCGCGCCCTGTTCGATGTCGTCGTCAAAGCCGTCCAGGTAAAGGTTGGACAAAAGCGGCGACAGCGGAGACCCCTGGGCCAGCCCCCGCCCGCTGTCCGAACCGGCGACCAAGGATTGCTCGATCAAGTCCAAGGTGGCCGTGTCGTCGATCAGATTACCCAGCCGGGTCATCAGCCCGTCATGGGGCACGGTTTCGAAATAGCGTTCGATATCGGCATCGACCACCCACCCGAAGCCGGCATCGCGGAAGCGTTCGATGCGCGCCACCGCCTGGCGGACAGAGCGGCCGGGACGATAGCCGAAACTGCCCTCGGCCATCTGGCCGTCCAGAAGCGGGGTCAGGATCATGGCGATGGCGGTGTGAACAATCCGGTCGGCCACGCACGGAATGGACAACGGTCGCATGCCGCCCGAAGGCTTGGGGATCGGCACCACCCGGTTGGCGCCGGGATGATAACGCCCCTAGCACAAGGCCCGATGCAGCGCCAGCAATTGTGACGGCGCTTGCGACTCGAACTCCGCCACCGTCACCCCGTCACCACCGGCCGCCCCGGCATTGTCCCAGACCCGCCCCCATGCCGCTTCCAGGGTGGCCAGCGCAGTGATTTCCTCGAACAACGGCACAACACACCCCGTGGATATTTTCTATCTATCTGTTATAGAATGAATATATCAAGATTTTTTAAGTTCCGCGACATGGCGACGATCGTGTCTTGAGGAATTATCCACAGAGTCCGTGGAAAGTGGTGCAATTCTACAGGTCTTGACAGCAGGCTGTAGAGGGGGGAGGCTAAGCCGATTCCGCTGACGGGAGCGGATTGAGACTCGGGGACACTGTTCAGATAGGCCCGCGCCTGTGGCTAAGCCGATTCCGCTGACGGGAGCGGATTGAGACGCAAGATTGGTAGTACCATACCTCGCATAATTTTGGCTAAGCCGATTCCGCTGACGGGAGCGGATTGAGACCTCATCATTTGTTATTGTCGTAAATGCAGGCGGGGCTAAGCCGATTCCGCTGACGGGAGCGGATTGAGACAGCCTGTTGCCGCTGCCCAATACTGAAGCGTTGGGCTAAGCCGATTCCGCTGACGGGAGCGGATTGAGACGTGTATACTTGAGTGATGGTAGAAGAAAAATCTCGAGGCTAAGCCGATTCCGCTGACGGGAGCGGATTGAGACTGGTTGTGGCGCATCACTTCAGGAAGGGCGTCTGGCTAAACCGGTTCCGCTGACCGGACGCGCCCCTTTCCGCTCAGCCGCAGGCGGAGAGGAAATCCAGTTGGAAGCGGCCCAATCCAAGGGCGGTTCGCCCGCCGGCGCCGGTGGTTTGGCCCAGGGCGAGCAGATGGAGCAGTTCGGCCGAGGGATTGTCCAACAGCCATTGGACGGTGGCGCCGCCGATCTGGAAGCTGCGATCCTGACGGGTGGAGCCCCGGCGCCAGTGCTGGGGAGCCGCACCGGGGATCGCATGGTGGCGCAGGGTGCGGCCTTCGGCGATCAGTGCGCGCCAATCGGCGTCCAGCGCCGCGTCCTGCCAGCGGGCCAAACCCTGTACCCGCGCCGTCAGCGACGAGACCAGATCGCCAAAAGCCGGATTCTTGACCGTGTCGCCGGAACGGATGGACAGCGGTGTCCGCATGCTGAGCATGACGATGGCGCCCGATGGCGGTTCAGCCAGGGCCACATTGTCGAAACTGGCGATGGATCGGTCCACCACACTAAGCGGACGATAGCGCACCCGGTCCATTTCGCCTTGGTTCAGGCCATGCCGCAGGCCGTTCACCAATGCCTCGGCCGCCGCTTCGGCCAGATCGCCGGCAAAGCCGAACAGCGTCACTTCAGCCACCAAATCGTTGCCCACGGCCGACACCGCAACCACATAGGGCTTGGGCACCTCCAGGCCGCCGGTGACCTTGCCATGCTGGCCGAATAAAACGTCCAGGGCGCAGGGCGGCTGCCATGGACAGGGGGCTCCGGCCAAGGCCTGGGGCGACGCCGACATGGTCAATTGCCGCCCCAAGGCACCGCGCAGCCGGGCGGCCATGGCGGAATCCCGCGCCAGCTCCGCCCCGCCATCGCAGCGTGCGGTAATGCGGACATGGTGCCAATCCTCGACCGCATCGGCCAGACACCAGCGCCGCCAGGGCTGGGCCAGGCGCAACCGAAGGGGATTCTGCTCATCCTGGATTCGGGCGAACCCCTTGGCGGCAGCGGTCAATCGTCGGCCACGCGTTTGGGGGCGGCCAACAGACGGCCGTCACGCTGGTTGGGCATGGTCGCGGGCCGAGACGGCGGGGCGTTTCCACGCTGGAGGGGCTTCACCGCTTCGCGGATCGGCTTGAAATCCTTCAGCGGCATGGACTCCATATCTCGCGGAGGCTGCCGCGAATCGCAGGCGCCAAGAAATTCCTCGACGGCGGGGACGGCGGGGAATGATTGCAGATCCGGCTGCCGACGCATGAAGGCGATGAAGGCATCCAGATAGGGCCGCAGGTCCCCAGAATCCTCGCGCCGGCCGGTACGGTTGGGAGTGACCGTCAGGGTCAGGCCGGCGACCCGCATCTGGCCGGCACCTTGGGGCTTGGCGCGACCGATCATGTGCCGGTACGCCCCGCCCACCTTGCCGCCATGGGTCAGGGCGAACAGCACCGCCCCAAGTTCGGCCGGCGTCACATTGTGGAGACGGATACGGCTGTCGAAACGCAAATCCTGTGCGTGCTTGGGCATCAGGAAGCGCATATCCGTCGCCACGTCCTGGTTATCCCCGGCATTCGCCCCAGCGTGAATGGCTTTCATGGCGCTTTCGTGCGCAGAACCAGGATAGCGGGGAAGATAGCGCTTTCGCCCGGCAAGACGCGGGGACACCTGGGCGCTGTAATCCAACTCGGCATTGCTTTTCAGATAGAACGGCGCAAAGGACGCGCGGGGCGCCATCATCACCGTGCTGACCGTATTGGACAGGGTGGTCTGAGCTTCCTCGGTCCGCAAATGGGCGAAGGAAAAGGCGATGCGCCCCTTGTGACCGGCGGCATCGGGGGCAATGCGATCCTCGGCCCCCAGGCCCAAGGCATCGGCCTCGACCACATAGCCGAACAGGTTCTCCACGAAATCGGCGCGGTATCCGGTGACCTCGCCCCCCTCGCGGATGGGTTCGGGCAGGTGTTGCGGCTGGGTCTCGCGCAGCACATCCCCTATCGATCGCTTGTGCGGGATCTTGAACAGGCGTGTCAGGCCAAAGAAGAAGCCTTTGTCCTGCTCGTCAAGGTCGCCCACGTAGAAGACAGGAAGCCGCATGTTCTTTTCGAAGGTCGGGTGCAGGACCTTCCACGATCCATTCGGCACCGGCTTGTTCTTGGACGGCTTGCAATACAGCCGATTGAAGGTGTCGATCATAGCGGGCTTCAGGGCAACCGCCGTGGCGCTCGGCCGGTCGAAAAAGACGTATTCAAGCTGCTTGTTGCCATCCTTGCCGGGCAATTTGTTGGCAAATACCAAGGTGCCTTTGCGGGTGCCGCCGGGGCGCACGCGGGTGAGGTTCTGCTCAACGAAGGAGTCGGAGAATCCAAAATTCTTGGTGAAGTCGAAGCAATTACCGGTCCTCATGCCGACCAGGCCATACTTGTCTTCCAGGGATTTGCCGATCCAAACAGCCCGCGTCGTCGTGCCCCGCCGGGCCATGCTGGACCCGAGCAAGTCCGTGACCTGCACATGCGCCCAGTCGCACGGCTGGATCCGCCATTGCTTGTCGTCGGCCAACGTCAGCCAGCCGGCCTTCACCTCCGCAACCTTGGAAACCGGCGAGTCGGATTTATAGGCCGGATGGGTGAAATCGCGCAGACCATAGCGATGATGCAAATTGGCGCCCCCCAGGCGCCCATGGGCGACGATTTCCGTGGCCGAGCGCAGCATGCCGCGCAGGGTCGCACCGGGAATTACATAGCCGCCCCGTTGCCCCAGGCGCATGGGTTGGACGATTCCCCCTTGTTTCACACCGATCAGCAGCGGGGTTTCCGCCGCCCAATCCACCACGATCTCGGCGCAAAGACCATCGGCGAGAGGCTGATCCAACGGACCGGCCTCGGGTTCCGGCATCACCACCTGATCGGGCAGGACGACGAAGCGATAGGGGGCAGAGGGTGCCCGCCCGTTATAGCTTCGCTGTGCCGCCGATTGCTGGCCGTTGGAGGCGCCCCGACCAGAGGAGCGGGGATTTGACGGCTCTGGCGGGGCTATTTGGGCAAGCGCCCGCTGCGCCAATTCCTTAAGCGCATCTGCGTACAGGTCTGCGAATTCATCCCTTTCCGACAGATAGTCGGCGGTAGCGTCGATGTCTGTCGGCCGAGTCTCCAGGGCGGCAAGGACGTTGACGGCCTGCTGGACGATCTCTTCAGACAAAGCCATTTCGGACCTCCTCGGCGACGAACCAGCCGAATCCCTTGTTCCCGCCATGCCCCAATTGCAAACCGTTGAGGCGAATGTCTTCCACCAGCGTTGCCAGCAGTGCCAACTCCGGCGCCGACGGGGCTTGCTGGTCGCGCAGATCGAAGCGCAGGCGCAACTCCATGCTCACGCCCAGGAAGGTGGCCGTGGTGAACAGGGCATTGTCCACGGGGGCGCCGGAATGGCGATCCAGCTTGACCGACGTCACCTCCCACGGCTCGGCCTCGGCGACGTTCAGGCGGTCGATGGCCAGCCGGCCCCGCTGGCCGGTGGTGCCAAACACCGACGGGATCAGCTCTGATGTGCCGGCAAGCGCGGCCAACCAGCCGGCCCTTGCCCGCAACGCGCCGGAAATACTGGTTCCCAGAACCAGCGGCAGCTTTTCGCCAAGACGCTGGCTGGCAAGCTGGGGTTTGCCGTCTTTCCCCTCGCCCTCGCCGCGTTGCGGCTTGGCCGACGCGTCCATGATCACGAAGGGGCCGTCACAGCGTAAGGTCAGGTCGGACGACCATTCCTTTCCGCCCGGAATCGGCTGCCGCCCCGTCCATAAGGCGGTCCGGTCGGTACTGACGAACTCACCCTGGCTGCCAAGCACATGGCGGGTGATCCGCACTTTGTCGGGATCAAGGCGCAACCGCCCAAATCCATCCGCCTGCCCCTTGCCCACCGCCTGCCCATCGGCGGCGGTCAGCCGGTTAAGAATTGCGATAAGCCCAAGGGCCAAATCATCGGCGCCGTTCTCGTCGCGGCTCTCGATCAGGGTGCGGAATTCGAAGCGGGTGCGGGCGGCCACCATCTCCTGGAAGAACAGGGTGCTGTCCTTGGCCGTGCCACTGGCCGGATCGATGGAGGTCCGGGCGGCGACGAAGATTCCTGCTCCCGCATCCCGGGCATAGGGAGCGGCGCTTGTGTCGGACACCACGCCAGTCCGTGGCGCGCCACGCACCAGCACGGCCCCCATGCGCCCCTGACCGTCATCCTTGATCTCGCCGAACAGCCGGTCAACCTGATCCTGATTGTTCGGCAACGCCTCGGCCAGACGTCGGAGCAGGCCCTTGAGGGTGGTCCCCGACAGATAAGGCGCGCCAGAGACATCGCGGATGATTTCCGCCACTCCAGGGCATTCTCCGTCCCGGGCGGCCGAGGCCAAGTCGCGGAAATTGCCGTTGCCCACATGCAGAGGAGTCAGGCTCTCCAGCTCGCCGGTGATTTCGTAGCGGGTCTTAGCCATGGGTGACGCCCTTTCGCAAATCGGTTCGCGACAGGTAATCGGCGCTCACCCGGCCATAGCCGTTCTCGGGCATATAGGGGCAGGTGCGCCAGGTCACCGCCTTGCCGTTAATGAGGGGCGGCCTTAGGCCGTACCGCAGCAATTCGGCCAGCACGCCCATGTCCTTGACCTCGAGATCGAAGACAGACCCGGCGTCGGTCAGCAGGAAGGGGAAATAGCGGTCAGGCCCATAGGGGCGCCGGCGCCGTGCCAGATATCCGCCGGTGAATCTCTGGGCGGCGAAAAAGGAGTGCAATGTCGCACCCGGCAACACGCTTTGCCAGTATTCCCCATAAGCGGTTTCGGGAGAGGAAATCCAGCGGCCCATGTCGTCACACAGCACGGCCGCGTCCAGCATCAAGGCGGGCGTGGTCAGGACGATGGCGAAGCGATTGGCGGTCCCCAGGATAGGCCTTGGTTCGGCGAACGAAGCTTCGGCAGCGTCGGTGAATACGGCATGAGCCTCGGTCTTGCCGATCCTGTCGAGCCCTTCATTGCGCAGGATCGAGGCGAATTGACGAGCAAGGGCTTTGTCCGCGACCTTGCCGAAATCCACCTCCACCAGCCAGGTGCGGGGCGAGCCATCGGGCCTGACGACCGAGCGGGCGATGGCGGTGAACAAAGCCCCGTCCTTTGCCGTGCCGGTTTCCGCCGAGATACTGGTCCGGGTTCTGGCCAAGGCGGGGGGTTCCTCGCCGTCCGGGCAGCCAAGCAGGGAATAAGCTCCGCCGAACCAGGCATCCTTCCAATCCCCGGCGAACTGGGCGGGGTGCCCCTGCAGCATGCCCCCCCAGCCGGATGGGACATCAAGAACATCGCCGTATGCCAGTTCGCCCGTGGCACCCACCTTGGCCGCCACCAGCGACAGCGGCAGCGGAAGGCCCCATGCCTTTCCGGCAACCACGCTTTCAGGGAAAGCGTGGGAGATGTAAAGCTGTGACAAGGCTTCGCCCAACGAGGCCTCGCCGGGATTCAGCCCCGCCTGAGCCAGACGTTCGGCCAGGGCACCCTTGAACACCGCGCCGGGGATGATCCAGCTGCCAAGAAAAGCGTTGTCGGCGATGCGCTCCGCATCCACCAGGATCGGCCGGTCGAAGCTTACCCGAAGGTTCAATCGACCGGGGCCGGCCCCCGCCTCCGCCGGCAATGACAAGGACCGTTCCGATTTGAGGCTGATCCCGGAATGCGTGTGAACGATCTCGCCAAATCCGGCGCTTTTGAAGGCGCCAATGCCGGAAACCAGCCGCAACGCCTTTCCCAGCAGGTCTTCCAGGCGGCGAGCCTGTCCGACGGGGGCGTAGACAACGATGTTGCCAATGAAGGTCACCTTTTCCCCAAAGGGGGCGACCAGTTCCAGAATTTGAAGATGGCCCCGTTTGACGGCGCCGGTGGCATCGTCCACCTCGATGCGCGTCGTCTCCTTCGGGCAAGGCAGGTCCCGCTCGGGCGCAAGGTCCGAAAAGCTGATGGTGCCGCGCGACGGATCGTTGGAAGTCCCGCTTTCCCCCTCGTTACGGCTTTCGCCGCCGAACAGGGCGCCAATATCCGCGACGCTTACCACAGGGCTTGCTTCGGCCAGATCGCCCAACGCCTCGCGCAGCACGCCCCGGACCTGATCGGCGGGAATGATCGGGCGGCCCAATTCGTTTCGCAATTGGGCGGCATCCACCCCCACCATGCCACCATCCAGGCCACGGAACAGGAACGGGCTTCGCACCGTCAGCCGCAGGGTAAAAACAAGTCGCTGGTTCATATTCCACCCTCCGCAAAGGTGGCGAGAGGGGTGCCGAAGGGATACGTGTAGTCCCAAAGCTGGCAGATCAGCGCCAGATCCAAGGCCGTCGGGCGCTCGCCATCGCAGCAGGGTAGCGGGTTGCGCAGCACGTCCTCGGCCTTGGCCTTGCCGCCGGCCCGGCGGGCGTATTCCTTCAGATGGTCGGTGGCGGCCTTGGTGGCGTCCGCCCCGGTCAGGTCCAACCCCCGGTCGCGGATGTTCCGCAGGGCCGCGTACAGTTGGGATCGGGGAAACGGTTCGTCGCCGTCGCGGCCGGTCAGATGGAAAAGCCGCTCGCCCAGGGACACCATCTCCTCGCCCGGTATGGCCAGCAGGCGCGCCAGATGATCGTGGTCCGTCGCGCGGTAAAGCCGTGCGCGCGCCTGCCTCAGGTCCAGATCGGGCGGAGACAGGCTTTCATAGATCTCGAAGCTGACCGAGTTGCGATCCTTCAACCCGGCGTCCTTGGCCATGTCGGCCGCGCCCTTGGCGATGGTCTTCAACTGGCGGATGGGAGTTTTGTGGTGGGCGATGGCCACCCCCACCGCGTGGGTCAGCGGATTTCCCTTTATCTCCCACGCTTTGGTGGCGGCACAAAAGCCGGAGACGAAGGCAAAGGCCAGCCAGGCCGGCATGACCATGATGAATTCGTCGCCACCCCACAACAGCGTCTCGAATCGCAGACCCAGGGCGTCTTGGTCTTGGATGGCGAAGGCCTGCCAGGGGATGTCCTCACGAACCGCGTCATCACCCTTTTGCCCCCGGACCAGCCAGCGCAGCACATCGGCCAACAAGGCCCGCCGCAGAACGGCAAGCTGGTCCGAGAATTCGTTGATGCCCACCAGATCGCGGATGGCGCCGAAGCCGTTGCCATCGGCATAGACCACGGCAACCTTGCTTTGCAACGACAGGGGCAAGCCCACAGGCGGCGAGTGCACCATGTCGTCGAGACTGTTGGTGAAGGACAGATCTCCCAGGATCGCCCCCGCCGTGCCCACCCCAAGTTCGTCTTCATAGAATTTCTGGCGGGCGGTGCGGCCATAGGCCCGGCGGTGCAACACCGCCGCAGAAAGCTTCGCCGGCCGCGACATCCGGTCGGGTTGGGTCAGCACCCGCCCCGGCCGCCCCGCGCTTTCGGTAGCGGGGCGGATGCGATCCAGTTTGTCGGCATCATCGGCCGCGACATGGGGCGAAATGCCGGTCGTGGTCCATTGGCGGAACTGCCGGGTCCGGTTGCGGGCCTCGGCCCGCGCCAGGGCATCCTTGATGGCGTCCTTGCCGCTGCCGACAACGGCAACGGCGTCGGCCACCACGGTGACCTGCGGAAACGGCTCGCCCCGCGGCCCCGGCTGGGCCATGCGGGCGGCAACCGCCTCAAGGACGGGTGCAGGATCATCGCCCTCGAAGGTAAAGGCGCATTGCGATGCCCCCGAAAAAACCTTGGTTGCGGCCAAGCCAAGCTCCCGCAAGGCCGCCTCGACCGCCGCATCCATGCGCAGCAATGCCAGCGAGGCGCCGCGGATGGTGGACAGATCGGCGGTATCGAAAATGGAGGCATCGAAATTGACGCCCTCGACCCGGATTAGAAACGACGCCATGCCCTTTCCCCCCATCTTCCGCGAGGCACATGCTAACCGAAGAACACCGTCCAATGAAGGTGCAAATTTACAAAAAACTAGCTTTAGTTGTTCATTGCGGCAAACAAATGCCTAACACCCCGTGGAAGGTGGCGAAATTGGTCCAGCCTTGACACGGGGCTGAGAAGGGGGGGGGCTAGACCGTCTCCGCTGACGGGAGCGGATTGAGACTTATGATGGAGAAAATCCCTCTCAGGATTCTGAGGCTGGATCGTCTCCGCTGACAGGAAGCCTCGACATTCATTGAAACCATTGGCAGCAGATCGCTCCATGGGGCGGCTTGCCGGGACGGGTCGCATCAGCCAAACTTCCCGGCAAATCGCCACGGGGGGAAGGGCATGAGCGACACGCGCGATGCGTCGATGGTTCGGGTGCAGGATTTCCGTGAAATCCTGATCTGGCCGTTTCGGTTGAACCTGTCCAAGACGGCATCCAGCGCCACCATCCGGGCAGCCGTCTTGCGGGTGGCGGACGGACTTCCGCCCCACTGGCGGCGCGAAACCGCGCCTCTCAATCATTTGGACCCCGGCGCCGGGGCGCCGAGTTCGGACGCCTATGCCGAATGCGTCTATTTCCAGCCCTGTATTCAGACCTTCCTCTATCATGATCCGAATGCATTGCACTTGTACCGCCGCGAGGATTTGGCCGCACTGGAGGTTGAGTTCGGTGATTTCAGCATCAGCCTGTCGGTGGAACGCCTGAACCTGTATCTGTTCCCCGCCACCGGGAATGCCGTGGTCGCCCTGGAACTGGGCTCGGCCGGGCCGATTGTACAACGGGGTGGACAATCCCATCCCCTTATGCTGTCCCACGTGCAGGAAATTCTGGAAAAGCTGCGCCGGGCCTATCCCCCCTATTGGGATCAGAATGCCTGTCCGGGCCTGTCGCCGCTGGTGGTCCGCTGGAAAACCAAGACGGGCGACTGGCTGGCTCAACCCGATGCCTTGACCCCGGCTTCGTCTGCCGCTTGGATCAACCAACACAAAAGCTCGCCGGTGGCGGCCCATTGGCAGGCGGCTCTTCCCCTGTGCTTTGCCCATGGCCAAGACCGTTGGACCCAAGTGGTGGACGAACGCATCCCCCTGATGGCATGGATCGCCGTTGACGGCGCCGCCGCCATCCGCCCTGGCGATTGGGTCCGCCTGGCCATGCAAGATGGACCCGGCGAAGCGGAATACCCCTATGCCGAGGCATTTCTCCGCAACTTCGACGAACGTCATTGCTATGACGCGTTCTGGCAGCCCAAAGCCGGCAAGACCACACGCTATTTGCTATCGGGCTATGGCTTCGTGGCCGTTGGCGACTGCGCCGACGGTTTCTTTACGAGCGTTATCCACAAGCACATGCGTCGCCACTATTTCCAGATGGGGTTGATCGCCCATTTCCAGGCAGCAGCCTTGCAAACCCTGTCGGAACGGCTGTCCCATTCGGCGGAACTATCGGCGGAACTATCGGCGGAACAGTCCGAAGACCTGCAGCGAAACGCCTTGGAATTCACCCAACGCTATTGGTTTCCCGATGTATCGAACCACATTCAAGGCCGAGAGCTTTTCAGCCGCTGGCGAGATTTCCTGGGCACAGACCGGCTGTACCAGCAGGTCCTGCGGGAAGCCCAGGACATGGACGCTTTCCTCAATGCCTGCGCAGGTAGGGATTCAGCCCGCGAGGCCGGGCGGCTGAACATGATCGCCGCCGTTGGATTGGTCCTGTCGGTGGCGACCGGATTTTTGGGCATGAACGTTCTGGTCGGGGATTGGAGCCGGAACGGGTTTGGCACGGTGTTTTTGACCATCGCAGTTTTTGGGGGCCTGGCGGGGGCAGGACTGCTACTTTTGACCCGCACCGATCACCCTCGATCCGGCGGAGTCCGCAAATCGCCACTTCGTGTGTTGGGCGGCGGGCTGCTGTGTGCGGCTGTCGGTTTTGGTGCAGTGGGATTGCTGCTACGGGGACTGCAATGAAGAAATTCGTCTTCTTCCTTGGTGGTCACGACCTTGAGATGCAGACCATCAGCACCCTGGTCGAACAGCACCTGGGCGCGGATGCGGTGCGCGACAAGGGCCTGGGCTGGGGGGCGCGCCTGTCGGAGTATGGCCCACAATTGCGGCATCTGTCCCCTAGCCAGGTGCCGGTTCTGGTGGAACTGACACTGGATGCGCCCGTGCCCGAACGGGCGGTGATCGTGGATCACCACGGCCCCGCCATCGCCCCCCACACGCCGACCTCGCTCGAACAGGTGTTTCACCTGCTGGACTTGCCGGCCGAACATTGGACCCGCCACTTGGCGTTGGTCGCCGCCAACGACCGCGGCCATCGGGCCGCCATGCGCAAAATCGGGGCGACCCCCGAGGAAATCTCGGCAATCCGCGCCGCCGACCGTCGTGCGCAGGGAATTACCGAGGACGAAGAGCGTCAAGGCGTCGACGCCCTGGCCGCCGCCGAAAAGCGATTGAATGGCACCCTGACCCTTGTGCGCCTCCCGCATGGCCGAACCGCGACGGTGATGGACCGGATCGATGAGGACATGGCCGAAGTCCTGATCCTTTCGCCTGACGAAGTGAACTTCTTTGGCCGCGGCGTCGCCGTTCAGGCGCTGCAATCCGCTTTTCCCGATGGATGGTGCGGCGGCGACCTCCCCACCGCCGGCTTTTGGGGACATGGCAATCCACTGCCATCAGAGGCAGCCTTGTTGCAGATATTGAACAATCTGTGCCGCTAACGAACACGCCGCGGACACCAACACCCCCAACCCCTTCCGAACCACCCCAGTAAGCCATTGACTTCCAATGGCCCCACCGAGACGGAGAAGTTCGGAATACGCCTTGCGTTCCACCACCTTGCCCCGACCCTAGGATTTGACGGCGGGAACGTTTCCTCGACGTCAAGGGCAGTCTCGGCAATATGCGAAACCAGAGGGGGAGGCGGCGGCAACCGCGCCCCATCGCGTATTGCGCATTGCCCTGAAAACAAGGCCCGTAGTCGAAGAAGCATCGGCAAGTCACGTGGGGCCGCGCGGATGAAAATACTGACTAGCCCTGGAAGTTTCATCCGATCGTAAGTAGAGCCTTTGGCGAAGTTACGCCGTATGGCGCGGTCTGGGCAATGGGGCCGACTCCATTGCCTTGAGTTTGGCTGAATGGGCCTGCCAAGGGCGATGTGGTGACATTGCATGCAATTGCCCTGCGCCCACTTCAGCACGGCATTCGCGGTCAGCTCGGTGCCGTTGTCGAAAACGATCATCTCCGGCTTGCCTCAGTGTCCATCGGCTCACGTGCCCCAGATAGTAGGTCTTTTCATATTCAGTATTTATATAGTTCTTTGATTTAACGTGTAAAATATTGTATTTTTGGCGGAATAATCGAGCAGATAATGGCTGATTATTGCATTCCGCTCAAAGCTGGTCGATGATAATTTACTGAACCGCCCCGATGTCACCCGAGAGATCGAACCCAGTCAGTTCGGAAAACAGCCGCCACGACCGGCGCCAGTCATGCTCGGTCTTGCCCGGCAGCTTGCGGCCACGCAGGTACTCTTTCGCCACGTCCTCAAAACGATGTCCTGTCGCCCTCTTCGGGGCGTGGGGCGAATGTAGAGGCTGCTCGATGGAAGGCATGGGCGGTATCGGCACCCCACCATCCTCGATCACAGCGCCGGTGTTCGCCCACGCCATGGTCAGCCACGATCCCATGCGCGAGGTATCGGACAACGCCCATTTGCCGTGGGTCTTTGCCGCCCGTTCGGCGTCAAAGAGCATCCGGTCGATCTGGATACCCTCGATCTTGGCGCGGTGTTCGGCTTCAGCCAGATTCTTGGTTTTGAGGGAGAAGTAGACCTCGGTCTTGCCCGTGTACGGCGCCGCCATGAACGGGCGAAGGCGGGGAGCTATCGGGCGCCGGTGGTAGTACCCACCCGTCTTCTCGCGTTTCTGCACGTAGGTCATCCGGCGCCCCATTTGTAGCACATTGGGGTGTCGAGGCGCCAGAAACGACCAGTTTGCGCAGTAAAATCAGCCATTTGGGCTGAAAATGGCGCGCCCTGCTGGATTCGAACCAGCGACCGCTCGCTTAGAAGGCGAGTGCTCTATCCAACTGAGCTAAGGGCGCGCAAAAGGGCGGGGCGGTTAATCGCCCCGTCATCCGATGTCGGATCAGAAGCGACCGAATTCCAGCTTGTCGAAGCGGAAATTGTCGGCGTAATTCTTGGGCGCGGTGGGTTTTTTCACCGATTCGCCGAACACTTCGTATTCCAGGCCCTTGCGTTCGGCATAAGCGACAGCTTCGTCGCGGCTGGCAAAGCTTAGACGGATTTGCTGGGTGGTGTCGGCAGACCCCAGCCATCCCATCAGCGGGTCGGCCTTTTTCGGCTCGGCGGGTTCGTATTCCAACACCCAGGCGTGGGTCTTGGCCTTGCCCGACTGCATGGCGGTCTTGGCGGGACGATAGATACGAACCGGCATTTCCTGCTCCTTCCTGTTCCTGGCCGCACCCTACCAGACTGGGGTGGTTTCGAGCAACCCGCTTTGGCAGTGGAAAAGCACCCCGCCCATGGCCGCAAATCTTTGACTTGCCCTTCTGTTTGCGCCAATGTTGAAGCCCATGCCGGAATTGCCCGAAGTTGAAACCGTTGCCCGTGGTCTGGCGGCGGTCTGGGAAAACCAGACATTCGTTACCGTTCGCTGTCACCGCGACGGCCTGCGCCGTCCCTTTCCCGCCAATCTGGCCGGGCGGTTGACCGGGCGGCGGGTGCTGGCTTTGGGGCGGCGGGCCAAATATCTGCTGGTGCATCTGGATGACGGCCAAACCCTGATCGGCCATTTGGGCATGTCGGGGCGCATGGTGATTTCACCGGCTGGGCGCAATACCCCGCCCGGTCCCCACGATCATGTGGAATTCGTCACTGGCCAAGGTGTGCTGGTGACTTTTTGCGATCCGCGCCGATTTGGTTTGCTGGATATGGGGGAAACGGCACGGCTGGATGCCCACCCCCTGCTGACCGGGCTGGGACCAGAGCCGTTGGGGGCCGGTTTCGGCCAAGATGCCCTGGCGGCGGCGCTGGATGGCAAAGGCGCCAGCATCAAGGCGGCATTGCTGGACCAAGCGGTGGTGGCCGGGTTGGGGAATATCTATGTCAGCGAAAGCCTGTTCCGGGCGGGCATTTCCCCCCTGCGTCCCGCCGGGTCGCTGGACGGGGAGGATGTGGCCCGGCTTGTCCCGGCGATCCGGTCGGTCTTGACCGAAGCGATCCAGGCGGGGGGATCGTCACTCAAGGATCACGTGCGTCCCGATGGGGAATTGGGCTATTTCCAGCATGCCTTCGCCGTTTACGACCGCGAAGGCCAGCCCTGTCCCGGTTGCACCTGTCAGGGCCGGGAAACCGGGTCGGATGGGGGAATCAGGCGCATCGTGCAGTCAGGCCGTTCAACTTTCTACTGTGCGACGAAACAGCGTTGATGGTATAGCCCTGATGGACATGCGCAAGATTGCTCAACCCTTTGGCGCCGCCGCCCTGATGTTGCTCCTGGCCCTTGGCCCGGCCTGGGCGGATGGTTTCCTGTCCGATTACGAGGATTTGCCCCTGGCGCCAGGACTGAAGGAAATGGCCGGGGCGGGCATGTCGTTCGACACGCCTGCGGGCCGCATCGTCGAAAGCTATGCCAAGGGCGTGGTTCCGGCGGCGGACGTTCTTAAGTTTTATGCGGCCACCTTGCCCCAATTGGGGTGGAGCCGCCAATCCGACACCACCTATCGCCGCGATGACGAAGTCCTGAAGCTGGAAACCGAAGCTGATGGTCGGGCCGTGGTGGTGCATTTCAGTATTTCCCCCGAGTAACCTCAATTCATCAGGGAGCGGAAAGAATGGCGTACGAGAACATCATCGTCGAAACCCGCGGTCATGTGGGTCTGATCACCCTGAACCGCCCCAAGGCGATGAACGCCCTGTGCGCGGCCTTGATCAGCGAATTGGGCCAGGCCCTGGACGCCTTTGAAGCCGATGGCGATGTTGGCGCGGTGGTCGTGACCGGATCGGAAAAGGCGTTCGCCGCCGGTGCCGATATCAAGGAAATGGCGTCCAAATCCTATATGGATGCCTATCTGGAAGATTTCATCACCAATGGCTGGGAACAGATCACCAAGTGCCGCAAGCCCATCATCGCCGCCGTGGCCGGTTATGCCCTGGGCGGCGGGTGCGAAGTGTCCATGATGTGTGATTTCATTCTGGCCGCGGATAATGCCAAGTTCGGCCAGCCGGAAATCACCATCGGCACCATCCCTGGTGCTGGCGGCACTCAGCGCCTGACCCGCGCCGTGGGTAAGGCCAAGGCTATGGAAATGGTGCTGACCGGTCGTATGATGGATGCTGCCGAAGCCGAACGCGCTGGCTTGGTCAGCCGGGTCGTCCCGGTGGCCGATCTGGTGGAAGAAGCGGTGAAAGTGGCCGACCGCATCGCCGGGATGAGCCGCCCGCTGGTGCTGATGGCCAAGGAAGCGGTGAATGCCGCCTTTGAAACCACCCTGACCCAGGGCATCAAGTACGAACGCCGTCTGTTCCAATCCACCTTCGCCACCGAAGACCAAAAGGAAGGCATGGCCGCCTTTGGTGAAAAGCGGGCGCCCAGCTTCAAGAATCGCTGATCCCGTTTGGCGCGGCGTGCGTTCACCGGACGCACGCTTTCCCCCGGCGAGAGACATAAACAATCCATGCTTAAATTCTGCCCGGCAGGCATCCACCTGCCGGGCTTTTTTTCGCCATGCGGCAATCGCATGCCCCTATCCCAATTTTTCAAATGGTTGTCGGGGGGGAGTTGCCGTAAATAAACCGGGTCGGGTCGTTCATACGATCCAAGCTGATCTGGCGGAACCAGGTTCCGTCATTTCCCAGGCAGTGCCTGGGTGTTACTGGGTCTTCGGATCCAACGTCTCCTAGACGTGAAGCCTCCCTGTTTGACTTGGGCCGGAATCTTTGGGTTCCGGCCTCTTCTTTTCTGGCGCTCCTCTTCGGGGACTAGCTGTCGCCTCTCAATAGGTTGTTCATGGGAGTCCCTTGAGGTATGTGAGTTTTGCGAAAAGCCACACCCCATCAAGGAGATCCCATGAACGTCCATAAGAATGCCAAACTCACCCCGAGCGGTCGAGCTTTGATCGTCGAACGCCGTGCTGCTG
>JAYSBF010000052.1:0-24884 GCA_041915545.1 Magnetospirillum sp.
GCCTCCAGTTTCTTTTTTTTCAAAGAGTTAGAAGTCTGGAGGGTTCGGGAGGCTGTGCCTCTCGATCGGGGGATCGGGGGCAAATGCCCCCGAAAGAGGGTTTTTCCGCACCCTGTTAAGCGGCCCCAACGGGGCGCCGACAGACATGGGGATCACGTTCCGCCGAACATTTCCCGGGCGCGATAGGCCAAGCCGGTGGCCACCGAAACGAATTCGCCGCCAGCGCTCAGCTTGCCGTCACCGAAGCGATTGGCAAAAATCCGCCGCACCGCCGGAACCAGCGAGGTGCCGCCGGTCATGAACACCCGATCCACCTGATCCGGTCCCATTCCCGCCTTGGCCAACACGTCATCGACACAGGTTTCGATCTCGGCCAGTTCCGGGCTGATCCATTCTTCGAATTCGGCACGGGTTACCGGACGGCTGATGTCGATTGGATCATGATCGAAGCGGAACACGGTTTCCGGCTGGCTGGACAGATCCAGCTTGACCCGCTCCACCGCCCGATACAGGTGAAATCCCAGATTGTACTCGATCAGAGCCAACAGCCAGTGGATTTGCTGGGCCTGATCAGTATGGCGGGCAATATCATCTAACATGGCACGGGTCTGGCGGGTATCCAGAAAGCCGATATGGTGCCAGCGGGAAAATTTACCGTAGATCCAGGCGGGAACCGGCAAGGTTTTGCCATGACTGCGATAGGTGGCATTCTTGCCGAAAAATTCGGCCACGGCACGATCCACGATGCGGCGATCCAAGGCGTCGCCGGCATTGCCCACACCGCCCGTGGCGATGATGGCATCCTGGGGATGGGCCAATCGCCGCCGCCCTGGCCCCAAACGCATCAGACAAAAATCACTGGTCCCGCCGCCGAAATCGGCCACCAACACCACTTCGTCGCGGGTCAGCCCCTGTTCGTGATAATAAGCGGCGGCAATGGGTTCATATTCGAATTCCACATGGGAAATCCCGGCCTTGGCGAAAGCCTGACGCAGCCGGTCCAGGGCAAAGCCTTCATCCGCCTGCCCATCTTCGGCCACGAACCGCACGGGACGCCCGGCCACCACCTGGCTGATCTCGCCTCCACCTTGGGCCTGGGCCTGGGCACGCAGGCGCCCAACCACCAGGGCAATCATCTCTTCCAGCGAATAGACCGTATTAAAAATGGCGGCACTGGTAAAACTGCGGCTGGTCAGATAGCTCTTGAAAGATTGCAACAGACGGCATTCACCGCCGCCTTCCAGATAGGTATGGATGGCATCCAGCCCCACCTGGGGGATCAGCCGCCTGGCAGCGTCGCGCACATCATGATCAAAAGCCAGCATGGACCGGGCCGTGCCCGACACTTGACGATGGGGGGTGCCGTCACCGAACACCAAATCCACCACATGGGCGGCGCCATCGGCACCGGCCAGCGCGATCGCGCTGTTGCTGGTGCCGAAATCAATACCGGCGAACATGCGAACAAGGTCCTTTGGGAAAGCGGGTCAGTGGACCAGCGTGGTCAGCCAGTAAGCACCATAGCCGATGGCCCCGGCTGCCGGAATGGTGAAAATCCACGCCCACACAATGTTGGCCGCCAATCCCCATCGCACTGCCGATGCCCGCCGGGCCGACCCCACCCCGACAATGGCGCCAGTGATGGTATGGGTGGTGGACACCGGAATTCCCATGGCGGTGGCGCCGAACAGGGTCACCGCCCCGGCGGTTTCGGCGCAAAATCCCTGGAACGGGCGCAAATCGGTGATCTTTGACCCCATGGTGCGGACAATCCGCCACCCGCCCATCAGCGTGCCCGCCCCCATGGCCGCCTGGGATGCCAAAATCACCCATAGCGGCACATGAAAATCACCAGACAGATAGCCTTGGGTATAAAGCAGGACCGCAATGATCCCCATGGTCTTTTGCGCGTCATTGCCGCCATGGCCCAGGGAATAAAGCGCCGCAGACAACAACTGAAGATGACGGAAACGGCGATCCACCAGAAACGGAGTCGCCCGGCGCAGCAGCCACGACACCAGCACCATCAGCAAGATGGCCAGGATAAAGCCGGTCACCGGCGAAGCGATGATGGCCACGGTGGTCTTGATGAAACCATCAGCCACCAAGGCCCCCGGCCCCGCCTTGGCGATCCCGGCCCCGGCGATGCCGCCGATCAGCGCATGGGACGATGACGACGGAAAGCCCAGCCACCAGGTAAAAATATTCCAGCCGATGGCCCCCATCAGGGCCGCCAGAATAACCATGGGGTCCATGACCGAGGTTTCGACAATGCCGGTGCCAATGGTCTTGGCCACATGCAGGCCGAAGAACAAAAAGGCGATAAAGTTGAAGAACGCCGCCCACGCCACCGCCCAACTGGGAGGAAGAACGCGGGTGGACACCACCGTTGCGATGGAATTGGCCGCGTCGTGCAGACCATTGATGAAATCAAAGATCAAGGCGACAGCGATAATGGCGATCAGGGCCGGAAGGCCGATGGCGATGGCGTCCATGGGGCGGTCACACGTGGTCCAGCAGGATGCCTTCGATCAGGTCGGCCACGTCATCGCAGCGATCAGTGACCGTTTCCAGCAATTCATACACTTCCTTGCGCCCCAGGAACTCGATGGGTTCGGGACGCTGGGCGATCAGTTCCGACAGCGCCAGACGTAACACCCGGTCGCCATCATTTTCGATCCGCCCGATCTTTTCGCACAAGGAATTGATGCGTTCGGCATTGCGGCTGACATCGCGCAACAACGGGATGACCTCGGCCATCAGGCGGGCGCCGTCTTCGATCATGGCGGCCAGTTCCAGCATGCGCGGACTGAAGCTGTGGATGGAATACAGCATGGCCTGCTGCCCCACATCCTCGATCAGATCAATGGTGTCATCCAGCGCCGTGCTCAGCGCGTGAATGTCAGAACGGTCAAAGGGCGTGATAAAGGCCTTGTGCAGCGCCACCATGGTTTCGCGGGCGATGGAATCGGCCCGTCCCTCAATGGTGCAAACCTCGCGGAAGCGGGCTTCGCGCGTGTCGGCATCGGCCTGCATCATGGCGGTCAACGCCTCGGCGGCGGCAACCAACTGATCGGCATGATCCGAGAAAAAGCCGATGAACCGCTCCTCCTTGGGCATCAGGGAGCGAATGAACCTCAAAGCCATGGGACCCCATCCTTGAAACAAAAGTGTCATAACACGGAAAGGGGGGACCACGGAAGCGAAGGGTTCCCCCGGGGGGAATTTCTTCGCCGGACCTATTCGAAACGTCCGCTGAAGTTCTTGAGAATCTGCGACAATTCCGGCTCGCTGACCATATCGGCCGCAATTTCGGGGGTGACCCACCGGCGCTCGCGCTGATTTTGCTCCGGCCAGGCGCCCAACTGATGGCTGACCTCCAGCAGGAAGACCAACACCTCGCACACCACTTCCTTGCCGGTTTTCAACTTTTTGATGCCGCGAAAACTGCCAAAGGCGGTCTTGAACACGGTGCCGATCAGCCCCGCCTCTTCATAGGCTTCCTGCTCGGCCACCTGATAGGGGGTCAGCTTCCGTTCCGGCTGGCCTTTGGGCAGAATCCACCTTTTGGTTTCGCGGGATGTCACCAGCAAAACCATGGGCTGCCCATCAACGATGCGATACGGAAGCGCCGCGTATTGAAAGGCTGTTTTCTGTTTGCTTTTCGCCGGCATAAATCCTGCGACCACAGCGCCCTGAATGATTCCAAGGGGGCGTTATGTGACAGTTTTATGACACAAGTGCAAGCTTTCCCAACGGCCGCGTCCTTGCATCCACACAAAAAGAAGAAGGGCGGATCAATCCCCGCCCCTGCATCCGACCACCCTGCCCCGCTATTTCTTGCGGAAAGCGTCCAAGGCCACCACCTTGCCGCTGGTATCGGTGGCGGGGGCTGGTTCGGCGGCGGCGGGTTCCTCCGCCTCGGCCACTTCGACGGCCAGACTACCCTCATCCGCATCGGCATCGTCGCCGTCCACCTGGAACTGCAACCCGAATTTGGCCGACGGATCGGCAAAGCCGGTGATGGCGGCATAGGGAACATTCAGACGCTTGGACGCGCCCGAGAATGACAAGGTGACGGAAAACCCGTGCTCATCCACTTCCAGATCCCAGAACTGGTGTTGAAGCACGATGGTCATTTCGTCCGGGTGACGGGCCAGCACATCGGGGGGGATTTGCACCCCGGCCGCATGGGTCCGAAACGTGATGTAGAAATGGTGATCGCCGAACAGGCCGTTTCGCACCGTGACTTCCAATGCTTGGCGGACCACACCGCGCAGGGCATTTTCAACCATCTTGTCGTAACGCAGCGTATCTTCCGACATCGTCCGGCGGGACCCCCTTGACTTGGGTTATTCCTGGGCCGCCCGACCGGGCGGCGAAGTGGGGGGATTCTGTTGCCCGGTTCCCCCCGGACCGCGCTTACGGGTTAAGCCGCAGCGGCAAGTTCAACGTTGTCGTTGGCACTTGAGAAGTTTAGCCCGATAACGGTGGTACCATGCCGAGCGCAAACCAAGTCTTTACTACCCGCGTCGATCCTGTTTCGCCCCCATGAAGCCAGCGGTAAGGCTGGAATATGGTGGAGGCGCCGGGTACCGCCCCCGGGTCCGCAAGGCCTATTCCACAAGGCGTTTAGCGCCATAGTCGGGCGAACCCGACGGCGTCAATATAGTGCACCAACTTCAGGGACGCCATACCCCTTGATGACAAAGACTGATCTTTTCCCTTTCATACCATATTCCGGTGATCGGAACCGATCACCGACGCCCGTGGCGGCCGGGCGCATTCCTCTGGAATGCGTGCCTTCCGAGACGGTGAGACGCCGCGCGGGCTGGCCTGGGGCATTGGCGCTTTCCACTCCGCCTTGGTTGAGCTAGGGTGTCCCGCATTCAGATATGGCTTGATCAGCTATGACTGGAAAGAAATATCAGTAGTCCGCTCATAGCATAGGGGAAGATTATGAAGGGGAAGATTCTCGGTTTTGATGAAGGCACGGGCGAAGGCGTCATCAGCGGTGACGACGGCAAGCGCTATTCTTTCAAGCGGGGGGAATGGAAGTCCGACAGGCCCGTGGTTGCGGGCCGTGACGTTGATTTCGCTGCCTCGGGCGACGTGGCCACCCAGATTTACGTTCAATCAGCCTCTAATTCCGGTGAAAAAAATAAGCTGGTCGCCGCTTTGCTGGCATTTTTCCTCGGGTCCTTCGGGTTCCACAAATTCTATCTCGGCAAAAAGAAGGCTGGCATCATCATGCTGGCCGTGTTCCTGCTTGGAGTGATCGCGTTCGCAATTCCGTCATTGATCATCTCCCTGATCGCGTTCATCGAGGCGATCATCTATCTGACCAAATCCGATGATGAATTCGAACGGACCTACGTTCTGGGAAATAAGTCCTGGTTCTAAAATCATCATGCGGTCAATCGAACGCACGATGATTTAGCAGGGTGCGGAAAAACTCCGCTTCGCGGCTGGGCGACCGCCCAGACCCGTTTGGAGGCGCAGCCGCCAAACCTCCAGTTTCTTTTTCTTTCAAAGAGTTAGAAATCTGGAGGGTTCGGGAGGCTGTGCCTCTCGATTGGGGGATCGGGGGCAAATGCCCCCGAAAGAGGGTTTTTCCGCACCCTGTTAGGATTTCTATTTCCCCTCGCGAGCGCCCTGCTGCCGCAGAGCTTGAGCGACGACGGCTGAGAAACATCAGCCCGCAAGTTGGCGGCGTGTTCAGCAATTCTCGCCAGCGTGCAGTCCAGCCGCTTTCATGGTCGACGCCGGGCACCGATACCCAATGACCGCTTTTCCACCTGCTTGTCGGTAAGGTTCAGGCCGTCGGCGATCTGCTTGCGCTCCAACCCAGCCGCCAACCACAGCAGGCATTCGCGTTCCTGGGCATCCAGCGGAAACACCTCGCCCACATGATCACGGAGAAACGCCGCGTCGAAGGCGTTGACGATTGTGGTGACGCTGTCACCGTGCTCTCGCCAGATGCGTGCGCCCATTCACCTGTTGGGACAGAGTGTGCTATCGTCCGTGGTCTTGGGGTGTATCGGTTGCTCTTTGGGGTGATCCATCCAGGCGGTATAACCCAGGCAGCACAACAGCATCAGGGGCCCTATCCCCCTTTTGGATACCGCACCGGACAGGCTGCCGTTTTTTCATGGAGGAACGCCATGTTCCGTCCCTTGGCCCTGGTGGCCGCCATCGCGACGAATGGCGTTATCGGACAGGCTGGCGCCCTGCCCTGGTCCTTGCCCGAAGATATGGATTGGTTCCGCCGGATCACCATGGGCAAGGCCATGATCATGGGCCGCCGCACCTGGGATGGTATCGGGCGCCCCCTGCCCGGTCGGGCCAGTGTGGTGTTGACCCGCGATTCATCCTGGCGGGCGGCGGGGGCGATTCCTGCCACCAGCCTGGACGACGCCGTCCGCCTGTCCTTGGGACTGATGCCCATGGCCGACGAAATCACGGTCATCGGCGGGGCACAAATCTATGCCCTGGCCCTGCCCCTGGCCCAGCGTTTTTACCTGTCGGAAGTCCATGCCGACGCCCGGGGAGACACCGTCTTCCCCCCCTTTGACCGAAGCGAATGGGCTGAAAGCTGGCGCCAATCCGGCGACCGGGTGGACTTCACCATCCTGGACCGCACGGCGATGATATAGCCCGGCGAGGGACCAAGGGAAAGTTCCGGCCTTGGGCCGGAACTTTCTGAAACGAGCATTATTCGAAGCTGATTTTCGGCGTTTTCCGCCCGCCCTGCAACAGCCCGACCTTGGCCCAGATCTTGGCGGCCAGATCGGCATAGGCCTTGGCATGGGGACTGTCGGGACGAGACACCACGATGGGCTGGCCGGCATCGGCGGTTTCGCGGATGGCGATGTCCAGCGGCACTTCGCCCAGGAATTCGCAAGACAGCCGCGCCGCCTCGGTCCGGGCGCCGCCATGACCGAAAATATGGGCCTCATCCCCGCATTTGGGGCAGACGTAATAGCTCATGTTCTCGATCACGCCCAGGACCGGCACATCCACCTGGCGGAACATGTTCAGACCCTTGCGGGCATCCAGAAGCGCTATGTCCTGGGGGGTGGAAACGATCACCGCCCCGGTCAGCGGCAGATTTTGGGTAATGGACAATTGGGTGTCGCCGGTGCCCGGCGGCATGTCGATGACCATCACGTCCAGATCGCCCCAATGCACATCGCGCAGCAATTGCTGGATGGCCCCCATCACCATGGGGCCGCGCCAGATCACCGGGCTGTCCTCGGGCACCAGAAAGCCGATGGACATGCACTTGACCCCATAATTTTCCATGGGGTTCAGGGTTTGGCCATCGGGGCTTTCCGGCTGGCCGGACAATCCCAGCATACGCGGGATGCTGGGGCCGTAGATATCGGCATCGAACACCCCGACCTTCAGCCCCTGACCGGCCAGGGCCAATGCCAGATTGACCGAGGTGGTGGATTTCCCCACCCCGCCCTTGCCCGACGCCACGGCGATAATGGCTTTGACACCGGGCAGCAACGGTTGGGCCGGCTGGCCGGGCTTTTGTCCCTGGGGCTGCTGGGGCGCGGACTTGTGCGCGGTCAACACCGCCGATACGGTCAAGACCCCCGGCAGCTTGTGCACGGCGTCTTCCGCCGCTTTGCGCACCGGTTCCAACGTCTGGGCGCGGGCGGCATCGCCGGCTTCGATGGCGAATGCCACATGGCCATCACGAACGGCCATGCCCGACACCATCCCCAGGGATACGATGTCGGCCCCACGGCCGGGTTCGACCACGGCGGACAGAGCCGACAAAATCTGTTCTTGGGTGATCTCGGGCATGAAAATCTCCGCTGTTCGGGAAAGTACGAAAGTCCAGGCCTGGATATAGGCATGCCATCTTGGGGACGACAAGAGGCTTGAAAACCGTTCCCATTTATCCATATCCGCCCAAGTCCGGCAGATATGGCCCACATTGATTGCCCATCACCGCATCCTGGCCTATAAGGCTGGAGGTGGGGGCCGTGGCCAAAACAGTAAAGGAACGCGACCGAATGTCTTGGAATCCTCAAGGGGGCGGCGGTGGCCCCTGGGGCAATGGTGGCGGCGGCAACGGGCCTTGGGGCCGGGGCGGCAATAACCAGAATCCCGATATCGACGATCTGATCCGCCGCAGCCAGGAAAAGCTGCGCCGCGTGCTGCCCGGCGGTCCGGGCGGCAGCTTGCGCGGGATCATCGTCATCGCCACCTTGGCCGCGCTGGCTTGGCTTGGCACCGGCATCTACAAGGTGGAACCCGATGAACAAGGCGTGGTCATGCGCTTTGGCAAGTGGAAGGACACCACCGAACCGGGGCTGCACTACCACCTGCCCTATCCCATCGAAACCGTGCTGTTGCCCAAGGTCACCAAGGTCAACCAGTTGAATTTGGGTTTCCGTCCGCCATCCGACAGCCGCTTCGAACGCAGCGCCGGCGGGCGCGATGTCCCCGAAGAAAGCCGCATGCTGACCGGTGACGAAAATCTGGTGGAAACCGATTTCACCGTCTTTTGGGTGATCAAGGACGCGGGCAAGTTCCTGTTCAACGTCCGCGACCCGGAAAGCACGGTCAAGGTGGCCGCAGAATCGGCGGTGCGCGACGTGATCGGGCGCAATCCCATCCTGGCCGCCCTGTCGGACAAGCGCCAGCCCATCGCCGATGCGGCCAAGGCCGAATTGCAACGCCTGCTGGATTCCTATGATGCCGGCATCCTGATCACCCAGGTTCAGTTGCAAAAGGTGGAACCGCCATCAGCGGTCATCGACGCCTTCAACGACGTTCAGCGCGCCCGCGCCGATCAGGAACGCGCCCGCAACGAAGCCGAAGCCTATCGCAACGACATTCTGCCCCGCGCCCGTGGTGAAGTGGAACGGCTGGTGCAGGAAGCCGAAGCCTATAAGGAACAGGTGGTCAATCAGGCCCAGGGCGAAACCAAGCGCTTCATGGCCCTGTATAACGCCTATCGCCAATCCCAGGACGTCACCGAACGGCGCCTGTACCTGGAAACCATGGAAACCGTGCTGACCCGCACCCCAAAGATCATCCTTGATCCGTCGGCCAAAGGCGGCCAGGGCGTCGTGCCCTATCTGTCCTTGCCGGAATTGAAACGGCGCCAGCAACCCACCACCCAACAGTCCCAGGGAGACAGCCGATGAACCGCACGCCATGGGCTATTATCGGCATCGCCGCCCTGGCTCTGCTGATCTTGGGAACGTCATCCCTGTTCGTGGTCAATCAGGCCGAACAGGCATTGGTGCTGCGCTTCGGCGCCCACCGCGCCACCATCAAGGAACCGGGCCTGCACGTCAAATGGCCGATGATCGAGGAAGTGGTGCGTTATGACCAACGCCTGTTGCCGCTGGAACCCCCGGCGGAAGAGATCATCCTGGGCGACCAAAAGCGCATCGTGGTGGACACTTTCGCCCGCTACCGCATCGACGACCCGCTGAAATTCTATCAGGCATTGCGCACCGAAACCAATGCCCGCAACCAGCTTAATCAGGTGGTGTCATCGGCCATGCGCCGGGTGATGGGGCAAGTCATGTTGCCGTCGATCCTGTCCGACGAACGCACCCGCATCATGGCCGACATCAAGGATGAAGTCAGCGAACGGGCCGCGTCCTATGGTATTTCTCTGGCCGACGTGCGTATCCGCCGCGCCGACCTGCCGGAAGAAACCAGCCAGGCCGTCTATGACCGCATGAAGTCGGAACGCGAACGCCAGGCAAAGGAATTGCGCGCCCAGGGCTATGAATGGAGCCAGCAGATCCGGGCGCGCGCCGACCGCGAACGCACCGTCATCCTGGCCGAAGCCCAGCGTCAGGCCAATGTGCTGCGGGCCGAAGGCGATACCGAATCGTCGCGTATCTATAACGACGCCTATGGCCGCGATCCCAAGTTCTATGACTTTTACCGGTCTTTGGAATCCTATCGCAAGACCTTGGGCGATGGCGAAACCGCGCTGGTGCTGTCGCCCGACAGCCCCTATTTCCGCTACTTCGGTCAAGGCCCCAACGCCCGCTGACCCGGCATGATCATGTCTGGCGGATTGCCCCCATCGGATCAATCCGCCAGACCAATCCCCCGCACGATACCGCCCGGCGGGCCGGTCCGGTGGCGGAGCAAGATGAAAGATCGGTAAGCCTATGGGTTTGCCCTTATGCCGCCATACTTTTCACCAAAGGTGCCTTATGCCCCTTTTTCGCTTGACGATAACGTCAGGGGCGCCCAAATCGAAGACGCCCGGCCCATTCGCCGGGTAATTCCCAAGGAGGGCCCGGTCGGTGCTTAGCCCAACAACAGTCAATAACAAATCCATCCGCGCCGCCGTGCGCCGGATGCCGGATAACAGCCGCCTGCTCACCATGGCTTTAGCCGCACTCGCCATGCTGGCCGTGCTGATGCAATCCATGGCGGCCCATGCCCGCGAAACTCCGGCCAGCTTCGCCGATCTGGCGGAAAGACTGCTGCCGGCGGTGGTGAATATTTCCACCACCCAAACCATCAAGAATTCTGATCGCATCCCCGAGATGCCGCAATTCCCGCCGGGTTCACCGTTCGAGGAATTCTTCAAGGAATTCATGGAACGCCAGATGCGCCCGGATTCGGCGCCCAAGCGGGCCACGTCCCTGGGGTCCGGCTTCATCATCGACGCAGCCGGCTATGTGGTCACCAACAACCACGTCATCGCCGATGCCGACGAAATCACCGTCACCTTGCACGATGATTCCGTTTACACCGCCACCTTGGTTGGCCGTGATACCAAGACCGATCTGGCGTTGCTGAAAATCGACCCGGGCAAAAAGACCCTGGTGGCCGTTCCCTTTGGCAATTCCGACACTGCCCGCGTGGGCGATTGGGTCCTGGCCATCGGCAACCCCTTTGGCCTGGGCGGCACCGTGACCGCCGGTATCGTTTCGGCCCGCGCCCGCGACATCAATGCCGGTCCCTATGACGACTTCCTGCAAACCGATGCGTCCATCAACCGGGGCAATTCCGGTGGCCCGATGTTCAACATCAATGGCGAAGTGATCGGGATCAACACCGCCATCTTCTCGCCGTCGGGCGGCTCCATCGGGATCGGCTTCGCCATTCCGTCCTCGCTGGCCAAATCGGTGGTGGATGATCTGCGCAAATTCGGCAAGACCCGCCGGGGCTGGCTGGGCGTGCGCATCCAATCCCTGGACCAGGAATTGGCCGAAACCATGAACCTGCCTGAAACCCATGGCGCCTTGGTCGCCTCGGTCAATGACGGCAGCCCGGCGGCCAAGGCCGGAATCAAGCCCGGCGATGTGATCACCAAGTTCGACGGCAAGGACGTCAACGAAATGCGCAAATTGCCGCGCGTCGTTGCCGAAGCCGCCGTGAACAAAAGCGTGCCGGTGGAATTGTGGCGCGATGGCAAGAAAATACAGCTAAGCGTCACTGTCGGCGAAATGGCCGACGAACCCGCCGAAACCCCGGCCAAGGAAGCGGAAAAGCCCCAGCAGGAACAGCCCGGCCAGGCCGTTGCCGGAACCGGCCTGACCGTGTCGGCCATCAGCCCCGCCTTGCGTGAACGCTTCGGCATCGACGAAGAAACCAAGGGTGTGGTCATCACCGACGTCAAGGACGGCCCCGCTTCGGAAAAAGGTCTGAAGCCCGGTGACGTGATCACCGAAGCCGGCCACAAGCCGGTCCGCGCGGTCCAGGATTTGACCAAGCTGATCGAACAGGCCAAGACAGCGGGCCAGAAGTTCCTGCTTCTGCGCATCGAAACCCCGCAGGCGCCCCGCTATGTGGCCCTGACCTTGGAAACCAAGAAAAAGTAATCCCTGCCAGGGCGTTCCGGCCGATCCACGGCCGGAATGTCCCCGCAGCAAAAGAGGCGTTGATCGTTCAGATCAACGCCTCTTTTGCTGCGGGGGCTTATCGCATGACACTTCAGCTTGGGGGCAGCCGCCCCCACTATATCAGCCCCATTCCGGCGGCCCTATTCGGGCATGGCTGCCAGCAATTGTTCCCGTTGGGCCAGCACATTGGTCGCCTGGGAATCATGGCCCAGGGTGGACAAAATGGCGGCAAAGGTTTCCAGCGTGGCCGCCAGGGATGGAATGACCGCCTGCGGGTCGTTCTGGGCGACATCCTGGAACACCTCCACCGCTTCGGCGGCGCTTTCCAGGGCTTCTTCATCCGCCTGGGCCTCGTGCTGGCGGCTGGCCAGATTGGCCAGGGATTGGGCCAGGAACAGGCGGTAATTATCCGGCGCTATTTCGGCCAGACCTTGGGCCAGATCGGCGGCTTCCTCGGCCAGGGGCAGGGATTCACCCGGCTGACCATCCCGGCTAAGGGCATAGGCGGTTTGTTGCAGGGTCAGAGCCAGCAGGTGATAAACCGGGGCGGGCACCGAATCGTCGGGAAACAGCTTGACCGTCATCCGGCGCACTTCCAGTGCTTCATGCCAGCGACCGGCTTCAGACAGGGACATGGCGTTGCGATGCAGGACATCCACCATCATTCCCAAAAAGGAATAAAGCCCCTCGCCACCTTCGCGGAATGTCTCCACCGCCGTACCGATCTCTTCGATGGCACGCAGGGATTGCCCGGCCCGCCAGGACCGGCCCGATTGATTCATCAAGGTGGATACGATGACAAAGCGGGCCTGCTGGGGAAAGGCATCAACCGCCGACTTGGCCAGGGCCAGGGCTTCGTCACCCGCCTTGCGCGCTTCGTCATCCTGTCCCAGATCGGACAGGCGGTTGGACAGATTGTTCAACGCCGATGCCAACGGCACGGTGAAATTGGGACGGTCCGCCTCTAACAGCAGACGGAAATGATCCACCCCTTCCTGGGACAGGGCCAAAGCCTCGGTCGGCTTGCCCTGATCGGCCAATTGGGCAGCCAAACCCACCAAAGCATCGGCAAAAGCGGGAAAGGCCGCGTCCGGTTCCTGGGCCAGCTTGGCCCGGTACTCGGCGACGGTCTGGGTCAGGCGGGCGAAATCCGCGCCATTATTGGCTTCGGTCATGGGAATCCTTGTATGCGGCCGCAGGGGCGGCCCGGTTTCAACACCGCTTGCGCGGATTGGATCAGCAGCGCTTGCGCGGAAGGGGTTCAATGCTTTTGAGCGTCCCCTTCAGCGTGAAATTCTTGAAACTTTGCAAGATGTCCTGTGACACCCCATTGGGGTGATAAGACACCGCCATCTCATAATTGGGGAGCGGGTCTTGCCCTTCCAAGGGGAAAAAAGCCAGCCGCATCGCCCAGGCCGGATCGGCCAGCAAGGCAGAGTCCAGAAAGGTTGAATTTTTCTTGGGCTGCGGCCCGATCAACGCATTGACCTGATAGGGGCCGTCCGTATCCGACCCGTCGAACACCACCCGCAACAGTGACCGCTTGCCCGCCTGGGCGGTTTCCAGCAGCCGCAACGTGTGTTCCGTGGGAAATAACGTGCCCTTGGGCAGGGGGATGGTCATCGGTTCGGGACGATCATAGCGAGCGATGCCGCCCTGGCCCTTGCCCTTCAAATCCGCGCTGCCTTCCACATCCTCGGTCACCTGGCCGTCGCGGGTGTTGCGCATGCGGAATTTGTAGTGCAGCCCGTCCTTGGACTCCCAGGTGATGAAATCCGTGGTGGAAAGAACCTGTCCGCCTTCGGTATAGGCGTAAGTGATGGCGATCCGGTTTTCCACCACCCAGCCATCGCAGGTATCATCGAAATCGTAGCTCATGGTACCGGTGGCTCCGGCAATGCCGGCCCCCGACTTCATACTGGCCAACCCCATGGAGTAGACGGCCCGATGCGGAACCAGTTCCGCAGGCCCAGCCACCGCCGCGCTTGCCCCCATGAACGCGACGACGACCCCCGCGGCCCATACTCGCCGACCCATCAAAGCCTCCAGAAGAATTCCGGCGCGCATTATACATTGAGCTGGTGATTTCACCAGATGTTCCCGTCACCTTCTCTTGCCGGTCAGGGTTGAGCGGAAAGAGGGGACAAGGAAAGCCAAAGTCGGCCACGGGCACATCCGGGGCCAATGCCGATGCGCCCTACCCCCGCTGTTCCAAAAATGCCATCAATCCGGCATCGGCGAAATCGGCCACGCACAGCGCGGCCCCGGCCTGGGTCAAGGTGTCGGCGGCTTGTGACGTCAGCACCCCCACAGTGGGAATGCCCGCCGCCACGGCGGCGCGCAGACCGGGGGGCGCGTCTTCAAAGGCGACCGCCTGTTCAGCGGACACCCCAAGATGATCCAGGGCGGTTTGATATGGCAGCGGGTCGGGCTTGCCCCTGGCCACATCCTCGCCGGAAACCAGGGTTTGGAAATATCCGTCCAATCCCAAGGCACGAGTCAGTGCCAGAATATTGGTCTTAGGCGCATTACTGACCACCGCCATCCCAATCCCCTGCCCTCGCGCCCAATCCAGCAGCGGCATCAGGCCGGAAATCACCGGCACCTCGGCCACGCGTGCGCGGAACAGGTCTTCCTTTTCCTGGATGATCTGCTGGTGCTGGCCGACGCTCAGATCCGGGAACAGATTGCGGCACACCACATCGTTACTGTGTCCCGACATCTGGGCATGGAAAAACGCCCGGTCGAATTGTATCCCCCAACGCTGGGCCACCACCTGAAACGTCTGGAAGTGAACCGTGTCACTGTCAACCAAGGTTCCATCCATATCGAACAGCAGGGCACGAGGCGCCATGGCTCACCTTTTCCGGTTATGTCCTGCCCTGCTCCGCAGGGCGGGGGGATGTTTGCCCTCGCCGGGTGAGAGGAGAGCTGAACCCGGCAGGATTGCCGTCGGGAAAATACCGATCAAAAGCAAACCGCCCGTCGGTGGGATGCCGACGGGCGGTCAGAAACAACGGATCAGCGCGGTAATTCGCTGCTCCCCATCAGATATTCATCCACCGCGCGGGCGGCCTGACGGCCTTCGCGGATGGCCCACACCACCAGGGATTGCCCCCGGCGCACGTCGCCGGCGGCAAACACCTTGGGGTTCGATGTGCGGTAGGTTTCAGTGTCGGCGGCCACATTGCCACGGCCATCCTTGGCCAGCCCCAGGCCATCCACCAGACCGTCGTGAACCGGGTGGACAAACCCCATGGCCAACAGCACCAGATCGGCATCCAGGCTGAAATTGCTGCCCGGCACCGGCTGGAACTTGTCATCCACCTGTACGCATTCCAAACGCGTGACCTGACCGTTTTCGCCGATGAATGCCTGGGTCGCCACCGACCAGCGGCGATCGCAGCCTTCGTCATGGCTGGACGAGGTCCGCAGGCGCAACGGCCAATTGGGCCAAGTCACCAGCTTGTCTTCCTGTTCCGGCGGACGCGGCATGATTTCGATCTGGGTGACCGAAGCCGCACCTTGGCGGTTGGATGTTCCCACACAATCCGAACCGGTATCGCCGCCGCCGATCACCACCACCTTTTTGCCGGTGGCCAGAATGTCGGCGCCCACCACCGCCTCGCCCGAGACGCGGCGGTTTTGCTGGGTCAGGAAATCCATGGCGTAATGGACACCGGCCAAATCGCGGCCCGGAACCGGCAGATCGCGGGGCTTTTCCGATCCCGTGGTGACCAGGACCGCATCGAAACCATCCAGTTCGGAAACCGGCACGGTCACGCCCACATGGGCATTGGTGCGGAATTCCACCCCTTCGGCGGCCAATTGGGCGGCACGCCGTTCGATCACGGTCTTTTCCAGCTTGAAATCAGGAATGCCATAGCGCAGCAAACCACCCACCTGGGCATTCTTTTCGAACACCACCACATGGTGGCCGGCACGGGTCAATTGCTGGGCGGCGGCCAGACCGGCGGGACCGGCGCCGATGACCGCCACCTTTTTCCCGCTGCGCGGCTTGCTGGTATCGGGAACCAGCCAACCTTCGGCCCAAGCCCGTTCGACAATGGATTGCTCGATGGTCTTGATGGCCACCGGGGTGTCTTCCAGGTTCAGGGTGCACGACGCTTCGCACGGCGCCGGGCAGACACGACCGGTGAATTCCGGGAAGTTGTTGGTGGAATGCAGCACCGCCGCCGCATCCTTCCACCGGCCCTTGTAAACCAGATCGTTCCAATCGGGGATGATGTTGTTGATGGGGCAACCCTGATGGCAGAAGGGCACGCCGCAATCCATGCAACGGGCACCTTGCTGCTTCAACTCGTCATCGGACAGCCCGATGGTGAATTCACCATAATGGCCAAGACGCTGTTCCACCGGCTGATAGCCGGGGGTGCGGCGGGTGAATTCCTTGAATCCCGTCGGCTTTCCCATCTCAGCAACCTCCGGTCTTCTTTTGCATTTCCAACAGGGCACGCCGATATTCTACCGGCATCACCTTGACGAATTTGGGCATATAGAACTCCCAATTCAGCAGGATATCGTGGGCGCGCTTGGACCCCGTATAATGCTGATGATTCCGCAGCAAAGCTTGGATGCGGGCCACGTCGTCGCGGGTCATGTCGGCCATGACATCCACCAGACCATGGGCTTCCAGATCCAGGCTTTGCCCTTCTTGCTGCATGGCGTCCTCTTCCGCCGCCACCGGTTCCAATTCCACCATGGCCAGATTGCAGCGCTTGGCGAAATCACCGGTTTCATCCAGCACATAGGCCACGCCGCCCGACATGCCGGCGGCGAAATTGCGGCCAGTGGCGCCGATGACCAGAACGCAGCCGCCGGTCATGTATTCGCAACCGTGGTCACCCACGCCTTCCACCACGGCGATGGCACCGGAATTGCGCACGGCGAAGCGTTCGCCGCCCACACCACGGAAATAGCATTCACCTTCGGTGGCGCCGTACAGGACGGTGTTGCCGACGATGATGTTATCTTCCGCCACCAGCTTGGACACCTTGGGCGGATAGATGATCAGCTTGCCGCCCGACAGCCCCTTGCCCACATAGTCATTGCCTTCGCCTTCCAGCTCCAGCGTCATGCCACGGGTGGCAAAAGCGCCAAAAGACTGACCCGCAGTGCCGGTCAATTTGACCTGGATGCAATCTTCGGGCAGACCGGCTTGTCCCCAGACCTTGGCCACCGCGCCGCCCAGCATGGCGCCGACGGTGCGGTCGTAATTGTGCACGGTCTTGGCGATCTTCACCGGGGTTTTTCCGGTGATGGCCGGTTGAGCTTCGGCAATCAACTGGCGGTCCAACACGGCGTCGATATCGTGTTCCTGACCTTCGCAGTTGAAGACCTTTTCGCCCTTGGCATCCACCTGATGGAACAGGCGCGACAAATCCAGACCGTCGGCCTTCCAATGAGCGACCGCCTTATCGGTGCCCAGCAGATCGACGCGGCCAATCATTTCTTCCAAGGTGCGGAAGCCCAGGCGTGCCATCCATTCCCGCACTTCCTCGGCCACGAAGAAGAAGTAATTGATGACATGTTCGGGCTGTCCCTTGAACCGCTTGCGCAGATCGGGATCTTGGGTGGCCACGCCCACCGGGCAGGTGTTCAGATGACATTTGCGCATCATCAGACAGCCCGCCGCGATCAGGGGCGCGGTGGCAAAGCCGAATTCATCGGCCCCCAACAAGGCGCCCACCACCACATCGCGACCGGTGCGCAAGGCACCATCCACCTGGACCGCGACACGCTTGCGCAGGTTGTTCAGCACCAAGGTCTGGTGGGTTTCGGCCAAACCGATTTCCCACGGGCTGCCCGCATGCTTGATCGAGGTCAGGGGCGATGCGCCCGTGCCGCCATCGAAACCGGAAACAGTCACATGGTCGGCCTTGGCCTTGGCCACGCCGGCGGCCACGGTCCCCACACCCACTTCCGACACCAGTTTGACGGAAATGCGGGCGGCGGGATTGACGTTCTTCAGATCGAAGATCAACTGGGCCAAATCTTCGATGGAATAGATGTCATGGTGCGGCGGCGGGCTGATCAGACCCACGCCCGGCGTGGAATGACGCACCTTGGCGATGGTGTCATTGACCTTGTGACCGGGCAACTGGCCGCCTTCGCCCGGCTTGGCGCCCTGAGCCATCTTGATCTGGATGTCATCGGCATTGACCAGATAGTCGGCGGTGACACCAAAGCGGCCCGATGCCACTTGCTTGATGGCCGAACGCATGGAATCGCCATTGGGCAGCGGCTTGAACCGTTCCGCCTCTTCCCCGCCTTCGCCGGTATTGGACTTGCCGCCGATCCGGTTCATGGCGATGGCCAGGGTCGAATGCGCCTCGAACGAAATGGACCCGAACGACATGGCGCCGGTGGCGAAGCGCTTGACGATGGACGATGCCGGCTCCACCTCGTCCAGCGGAATGCCATTGCCCGGAACCTTGATTTCGAACAAGGACCGCAGGTTCAGCACCCGCTTGGAATTTTCGTCGATCAGACGGGAAAATTCCTTGAAGGTGGCATAGGAATTGGTGCGCACCGCATGCTGCATGGCCGCGATGCTTTCGCTAGTCCAGGCGTGTTCTTCGCCACGCTGGCGCCAGGCATATTCGCCGCCCACATCCAAGGCATTGCGGTAAATGGGGGCATCGGAATAAGCCAGCTTGTGCCGCCGCACCGATTCTTCCGCCACTTCGGCCAGATCCACCCCGCCGATGCGGCTGGCCGTACCGGCGAAGAAACGATCGACAAAGGACTGGGCCAGGCCGACCGCGTCGAAAATCTGAGCACCGCAATAGGATTGATAGGTGGAAATCCCCATCTTGGCCATCACCTTCAAGATGGCTTTATCCACCGCCTTGATGAAGCGCTTTTGCACATCGGTGGCGCTGGGCTGCTCCGGCAGGCCGGGCCGCATGGATTCCAGGGTTTCAAAGGCCAGATAGGGGTTGATGGCTTCGGCACCATACCCGGCCAGACAGCAGATATGATGGATTTCGCGGGCTTCGCCGGTTTCCATCACCAGACCCACCTGGGTCCGCAAGCCTTCGCGGATCAGGTGGTGATGCACTGCCGACACCGCCAGAAGCGACGGGACCGGAATGCGGCTGTCGCTGACCTTGCGATCAGACAGGATCAGAATGTTATAGCCTTCGCCCACCCGTGCCTGAGCATCGCGGCACAAAGCCTCGATAGCCTTTTCCATCCCGGCGGCGCCGGTGCTGGCGGGCCAAGTGATATCCAAGGTGACCGAACGGAACCCGGCCCCCGGCACCTGTTCGATGCGACGGATCTTTTCCAGGTCTTCATTGGTCAAGATCGGCTGCTTGACTTCCAGACGCTTGCCTTCGGGGGCATCGTCGTTCAGTTCCAGCAGATTGGGGCGCGGGCCGATCAGGCTGACCAGGCTCATCACCGATTCCTCGCGGATGGAATCGATGGGCGGATTGGTCACCTGGGCAAAGCACTGCTTGAAATAACTGAACAGCACCTTGGGCTTGTCCGACAGCACGGCGATGGGGGTGTCGGTGCCCATGGACCCGATGGCTTCCTGGCCGGTGGCGGCCATGGGCTGCATCAGGAACTTCAATTCTTCCTGGGTATAGCCGAACACCTGCTGACGATCCAGCAAGGTGGCCTGATCCACACCCTTGGGTTCCACGTCGATCTTAAGGTCTTCCACCTGGATCTGGGCTTCATCCAGCCAGCTTTGATAGGGCTTGGCCCCGGCCAGACTGGCCTTGATCTCGGCATCGTCGATCAGACGGCCGGCCTCCAGGTCGATCAGCAGCATCTTGCCCGGCTGCAAACGCCACTTCTTGACGATCTTGTCTTCGGCGAAGGGCAGCACGCCCATTTCCGAAGCCAACATCAGCTTATCGTCATCGGTGATCAGATAGCGGGCAGGACGCAGACCATTGCGGTCCAAGGTGGCGCCGATCATCCGGCCATCGGTGAAACAGATGGCCGCCGGGCCATCCCAGGGTTCCATCAGGGCCGCATGATATTCATAGAAGGCACGACGCTTTTCATCCATCAGCGGATTGCCGGCCCAGGCTTCGGGCACCAGCATCATCATGGCGTGGGGCAGCGAATAGCCGCCCATGGTCAGCAATTCCAGCGCGTTGTCAAAACAGGCGGTATCGCTTTGGCCTTCGGCGATCAGCGGGAACAGCTTGGCCAGATCGTCACCCAGCACCGGTGAGCTCATGGCCCGACGGCGCGCGTTCATCCAGTTGACGTTGCCGCGCAACGTATTGATTTCGCCGTTATGGCTGATCATGCGGAAGGGATGGGCCAGCCGCCAGCTGGGGAAGGTATTGGTGGAAAAGCGCTGGTGCACCAGGGCCAGGGCCGACACCATGCGGGGGTCTTCCAGGTCGCGGTAATAGACGCCCACCTGATCGGCCAGCAGCATTCCCTTATAGACGATGGTGCGCGACGACAGCGACGGCAGGTAGAAATCCTTTTCCGCGCCGACGGGAACGCCGTTTTCCGCTTCCTTGCGGATGACGAACAGCTTGCGTTCAAAGGCATCCTGGTCGGCGCAATTGGCGCCCTTGCCCACGAACACCATCCGCACCTTGGGTTCGGTGGGCTTCACCGTCTCGCCCAGGCAAGACCCGTCGGTGGGGACATCGCGCCAGCCCAGCAGCACCTGACCCTCGGCCTTGATCAGCCGTTCCATCATGCCTTCGCAGGCATGGCGCAGGCTGGCATCCTGGGGCAGGAACACCGTGGCGGCGGCGTAAGAGCCGAACGCAGGCAAGGCGATGCCCAGCCGCGCCGCCTCTTCCCGCAGGAAGCCGTCAGGCAATTGGATGAGAATGCCGGCGCCGTCGCCCGCCAGGGGATCGGCCCCCACCGCACCGCGATGGGTCAGGTTTTTCAGGATTTCCAGACCCTGCTGAACGATCTCGTGGGATTTGCGGTTCTTGATGTCGGCAATGAAGCCAACGCCGCAAGCGTCGTGTTCATAGGTGGGGTCGTATAAACCCTGCGTTTCAGGCAAGCCACTCATCTGAATACCCGGTATCCCCTTGTGCGCCGACGGCGGCAGCCGCCTGCCTCACTTTGCGAGTTTTCTGGGCGGACCGGAGCACCACGCCCACACATCCGCGTGGACGCTTCGACATCCCGTCCGAAGCGAAGCTGACTTCATACGGCATTAACAGCCCAACGCCAAGAAAAACGCGACAACGAATGCTCAGCCCCTCACTAACCCGACCAGGAACGGCAAGGACGGCACCGTGTCCCGCCCATCCGGGTAGGGACAATAGACACTTTGCTCATATAAAAGAATATACGAACGCTCGGGTGGATTTACTTACGCGTCCAGAAAAACCATACCGCCATCAGTACCACGAGGCACAGGTAATCTGTCTGCCACTAAAGCATGATGAAAAGGCAACAGAGCCTTTCCTTTCCGGCGGATAACCGCTATGGTCAATCAGTTAGCGCATCGTCACCCACCTATCCTTTCGACGTATCCGACCGCATCACGAGAGTAGTCGTGCACCTCTGCAACGCCAGGGATGGTTCAATAGTTCACCATGAATGACGATTTCGAACTTTTTGACGATCCTGCTCCGGCCGCATCCGCGGCACCTGCGCCCGTTGCGTCCGCGCCTGCCGCGTCATCATCCGCAGCAGATGATGATGGCCTGTTCTTCGATGATGATGACCCGGCACCCACCACCACCCAAGCCGCAGCCGCCACCCCCCCGGCCATGAGCATGAAGGACCGGGTCGCCCTGTACCTGGACATGTTCGCCGTGGATGACGGCCAGCAGGCGGTGATCCGTGATCTGGGCAAGCAACTGTCCGATGCCGCCCCGGGATTGGTGGATCAGGCATCCCGGCAGGTCAACCGTTTCCCCCCCTTCAATGCAAAGCTGTCAGGCGACGCCGCCGCCACGCTGAAAGGCGTACTGGAAGAACATTGGAGCCATCTTTACCGGGCCGAGTTCACCGCCGATTATATCGCCACCGCCCAGCAATTGGGCTTCATGCTGGCCTATTTGGATTTGGGGGCGTCCTGGTATCAGGCCATGGCCGCCGCCGGCGTCTCGGGCGCCCTGGCCATGCTGAAGGGCAATCGCCGGTTCGAGGCCGCGGCCATGGCCCTGGGCCGCGCCGCCCAGTTGGACGTGTCTCTGGTCACCCACGATTATTTCGAAGCCGCCAAACAGACCCGCGCCAAGATGGTCACCGATCTGGCCCTGGGCTTTGAACGCTCGATCAAGGGGGTGGTGGACGAGGTGGGGGCCATGGCCGTCACCTTGAAAACCCATTCCGACGAAATGCTGTCGCGCCTGTCCCATATGGATTACGAAACGGTCAACATGGCCGCCGCCGCCGAGGAAGCGGCCTATAGCGTCGACAACATTTCGCAGAACACATCGAATTTGGCCACCTCCATCGGCGATATCCGTGACAATGTGGTGCGCACCGCCCAGGCGGCGGAACAGGCAGCCCAGGCGGCCCAAGCCACCGATGACGCCATGCGCGGCCTTCAGGATGTGGCGTCCCGCATCGGCAAGATCGGCGAAACCATCGACGGCATCGCCCGCCAGACCCGCATGCTGTCACTGAACGCCACCATCGAAGCTGCCCGCGCCGGCGCCGCCGGGCGCGGCTTTGCCGTGGTTGCCCAGGAAATCAAAAAGCTGTCGGAACAGACCAGCCGCGCCACCCACGACATCGCCGCATCGGTGCAGGAAGCCCTAAGCGCCACCAACACCGCCGTGGATACCATCCACCACACCGTGGGGGCCGTGGGCGCCATCAACAAGGTGGCGACCGATGTGCGGGTGGCGGTGGAGGCCCAGACCGGCGCCACCAACACCATCGCCGCCCATGTGGGCGAAGCCGCTTCCGGCGCCAAGGCCGTGACCAGTTCGGTCAACAGCGCCATCGAAGCCTTGGGCGTTTCGTCGTCAGCCGCGGGCGAATTGAACCGTTCCGCCGATGCCCTGGCGGCCAAGGCCGCCCATATGCGGGCCGAAGTGGACAATTACCTGACCCGTCTGCACGAAATGTGATCACTCATGCGGGCAAATGCCCGCATGGGTGGATCGGTCGTGGCGAAATCCGGCCAGGGCAGGCATCAAATCGCCACCCCGTCGTCGAAATTATCCGCCGTTTGCCGCAGCTGATCCCGCAGCACCTCGGCCACGGCCTGGCGGATGGCGCCGTCATCCGCAGCCGAGGCGAAACCAGCCGCCGCCCCATCACCCCCCCCCCGTCCCAGCCCGAGATCCCCCCCCGACCCGAGATCCAGATCCCACAGACCGGGACGCCCCCTGTCGCGGCGCGGCAGACCCGGCAGTCACTTCCGCCATCGACATCATCGCCGGTACGGAATCGGCATCCCCCATCACCTGATTAGCCTGCCCGACCAGGGCTTGCACATCGTCCCCACCTTCCCCCATCATGGCGTACAGAGGATGCGGCGACGCGGACAAAGCCCCAGAGGCATCCGCCACCGTCGTCACAGGCTGGGGATAATCCCCTAGCGGCGACGCAGGTGCGGCCCCCTTTCCACCCCGGCCAGGGACAGAGCGGCGCGGATCGATAGGGGCAGAGCCAGAAGGACCCAAGCCATCAGGAGTGAAACCGGGCGAGGCCGAACCGGAAGGAGCAGAGCTCGGGGGGGATGGAACCAGCGCATTCCCGGCCCCACGATGCCCGTCTTTGGTTTTGCCCTGTGGATTTTGCTTTTTTGCACTCGACTGGCTGTTCTGTTTATTTTCAGCGGAACGCGGCTTGGCCTTGCTTCCATTCGCCGCCCCAGTTGGACCCAAAGGCAGTTTCGGCACATCAACCTTTGGCGATTGCTCAGGAACGCCCGCCCCAAAATCGGGCTTGATCTTATCGGGCGCGGCCAAAGAATTCCCGGTCGGGCCCATGTCCTGTTTTACAGTCGGCTCGGCATCCGCCCTGACACCGCCCTCTTCAACACCATCATCCTCGACCTCTCCCGAGGCCGCGTCGGAGTCGCCTTCCCCCATACCGTGGGACAAGACTTCCACGGCCTTGACGCAATGCGCGCCAATTCGCGCTAAAGCTTCCCCCATCTGAGCGACATCATCGTGGATGTGCCCCATATTTTCTGAAATGGCGTCGATTATGACCCCTGGCTTGGACATATAAGACAGCAGAAAACTGGAATTAATTTCGGGACGGAAAAACATCTCTGAAAATGCTTTAGCAACAGCAGCAGCAGGACAAAAATCAGATACAAAATCCAAAATGCCTTTCACAGTTTCATACCAATCAATATCTTTAGAAGAATCTACCTTATATTTAAAAAGTCCATCAAACATACCATCAATATCTATATCAGAAATATATCCAGATATTTTTTCCATCTGTCCACTCAGGACCCTCGATGCGAGGCTTTCCGATCCATCCTGATGCGACATTATGTACGCAACCATAGAGGAAGAATCGCCAAGCATGTTTATTATAGTTCCAAGTCCTTTCTTTGTTCCTATAAATGCAACAAACGCCCCTGCGATCTGAAGCCCATTACTGATAAGCGTCGCACACGATGCCGCGACCTTATATCCGTCACCCTTTCTTGCATCACGGGCAAGGACAGCGGTTTGCACAGCCATCGCAGCCTCGATTGACTGCAAGGCAAGCGCCATATCTACAGAATTTCCACGTCTCACCCGCATGGATGCTAGCGTCGCCGCTATCTGCAAATAGACCGCAGCCGCATCGAGAGAAACATACTGTCCGTTCAGGCTATAAACCGAATAAGCGGCAAAATAAGCATTTAGACCAATACTAAACTTATTATAATGATCATCTAAATTCTTAGGCCGCTTCATGTCGAACTCCATATTTTAATAAAATTTTCGATTAGAGCTGATTTCGACCAATCGAAATCAGCTCTTATTCTTGCCTGTGGCCGCCCCGTGCCGGGGCCGCTCAAGCGCCGCGCGGGCTTGGTCGCGGGTTTAGACCCGGGGGGGGGGGAATACGCGACCGGAACAGGCAAAGAAAAATAGAAAC
>JAYSBF010000053.1:0-24750 GCA_041915545.1 Magnetospirillum sp.
GCCGCCAGGACCAAAGACGAACTCTGGGCCGCAATCGGTCGCGGCATCGATCTCCTCACCACCACAGACTGCCAGAACTATTTTGCTGCTGCCGGATACGACTGCAATTGAGCGGAAAATGCTCTAAACTTTGGTCCGACACGGGCATGATCATTGTGGGGGCGGGGATTCTGATCCGTCCAGCTTATGTTTGGTTTCTTCCGATGTCTTATCAATGGCTTGGCCCGCAGCAGACAAATCCTGTCCCATCCCGGAAACCGTATTGCATCCGCTGATCGACAAAACACCGGCCATGAACAACGCTGCCAATCCCAGGCGCAAGGCCGTGCGGACAGAAGAGAGGGCGTGGGGGACTTGGTTCGATTGGGTCAAAACCGCCTCCTGTAATGATTGATCCACGTTGCATTCTGGTCATATGGGCGGTAGAGGCGGCGAGCACATCCCCCGACGGGGAAATGCCCTATTTTTGCCCCAGGGCAACAACGAAAAGGCCCAAGGGATGTCATCCCTTGGGCCGGGCACGGGGGGCTTGCGGAAAATCAGATTTCCACGTCAGATTTCTACGGGCGCATCTTCGCGATTGCTCCATTCCGCCCAGGACCCATCATAGATGGCGGCGTCGGTATGACCGCTCAGATACAGGGCCAGGGCAACCGTACAGGCGGTGACCCCCGATCCGCATGACACCACGATGGGCTTGGACAAATCGACACCGGCTTGATCAAAGCGGGCCTTCAATTCCGCAGCGGGCTTCATGGTGCGGGTGGTTTCATCCACCAGATCGCCAAAGGGTACGTTCAAGGCGCCTGGAATATGGCCCTTATGCAAGGTCGGCCAGGGCTCGGTTCCGCCACCGGCGTAACGGATGGCGGCACGGGCATCAATCACCTGTTCCTTGCCCAGACCCAGCCCGGCTTTGACCTGATCAAAGCTGCGGACCAGGGTGGTGTTCACATGGGGCAGGAAATGGCGGTCGCGGGGCATGGGGGGCAAATCTTCCAGCGGGCGGCCTTCCGCTTTCCACTTGGGCAAGCCGCCATCCAGGATCGCCACGTCGCGGTGACCGAAATGGCGGAACATCCACCACACGCGGGCGGCCGCGCCGGTAAAGCCGTTGGAATCGTAAACCACTACCTTATTGCCATTGCCCAGACCCAGCTTGCGCACCCGGCTGGCGAATTTTTCCGGCGGCGGCAGCATATGGGGCAGGGGATTGGTAGTGTCGGCGATTTCGTCGATATCGAAATAGACGGCGCCGGGAATGTGTTCGGCCTGATATTCGGCGCGGGCATCACGGCCAGCGGATGGCAGGAACCAACTGCCATCCACCACCCGGACATCGGGAGCGGTCAAATGAGAGGCCAGCCATTCGGTGCTGACCAGTGCCTCGGGGTTAGCGTAGCTCATGGAACCCTCCCTGTTGTTGTGCTGCTTTTTACTCCAGCCAGGACGGGACGGGAAGATTCCGTTCACGCAGGAAGGCCGGGTTGAACAGCTTGCTTTGATAGCGGGTACCATAATCGCACAGCACTGTCACCACGGTATGGCCCGGACCCAATTTTTGCGCCACCTTGATGGCGGCGGCCACGTTGATGCCCGACGATCCGCCCAGAACCAGACCTTCATTCTTGACCAGATCGAAAATCACCGGCAGGGCTTCTTCGTCGGTGACCTGCACCTGGTCGTCAATGGGGGCGCCCGACAGGTTTTTGGTGATGCGCCCCTGGCCGATCCCTTCGGTGATGGAGGTGCCGTCAGCCTTCAGCTCACCATTGGCGAAGTAACTATACAAAGCGGAGCCCAGGGGATCGGCCAGGACGATCTTCACATCCGACCGGTGATCCTTCAGCGCCATGGCAATCCCGGCCAGGGTGCCGCCAGTGCCCACGGCACAGGTAAAGGCATCCACCTTGCCACCGGTCTGCTTCCAGATTTCCTGTCCGGTCGTGCGATAATGCCCCTGACGGTTGGCCACATTGTCGAATTGATTGGCCCACAGAACCCCGTTCGGTTCAGTCAGAGTCAGTTCGCCGGCCAGGGTTTCGGAATAACGGACGTAATTGCCAGGATCGGAATAGGGGACAGCGGGAACCAGACGCAAATCCGCGCCGATCAGCCGCAGCATGTCCTTTTTTTCCTGGCTTTGGGTTTCAGGCATGACGATGACGCTGCGATAGCCCAAGGCGTTGCCCACCAGGGTCAGGCCGATGCCGGTATTGCCGGCGGTGCCTTCCACGATCACCCCCCCCGGCTTCAGCAGGCCCTTTTCTTCGGCATCCAGAATGATGGCGGCGGCGGCGCGGTCCTTGACCGATCCGCCGGGGTTCAGAAATTCCGCCTTCCCCAGAATGGTGCAGCCGGTCAATTCAGACGCGGCCTTCAGCTTGATCAGCGGGGTATTGCCGATGGTGGCCAGGAAGCCATCGCGGATGTCGATCATGGAAATGTTCTTTCCGTCTATATCTACACTAAGAATGAAGGGTATCAGATCAATAATCCGCACTTCAAGGTGATTTAGCAAAGAACGGAAAAACTCCGCTTCGCGGTTGGGTTCTCACCCAAACCCATTCGAAGGCACAGCCTCCAGACTACAAATTTTATTATTATCAATAATATATATGACTTTCCTGGCTTGTTTCTCGGTGCGGGATTTGGGTGTCAAAGCCCCCAAATGGAAGGAAAGACAACTTCTTCCGCAGCCCGCATGCGCGGGATAGCTTGCCAAAAAACTCCGTGCTCACGCAGCGTTGACGATTCTCGCGCCGTGTCGTCCATAAATAAATACCCACTTCCACAGTGTGGAAGTGGGTATTGTTAGCATCGTCTCTGGCGCAATAGGTGGATCAGGCGGCTCGGTTGGCCGGGATCGCGGTTTCAATGGCCTTTGGCGCCGGGGCGGCGGTTACGCTTTCCACCTTGATGGTGCGGGGCTTCATGGCCTCGGGAACCTCGCGCTTCAATTCCACATGCAGCAGACCGTTCACCAAGGATGCGCCCTCGACGCGGATGTGGTCGGCCAATTCAAACCGGCGTTCGAACGGGCGTCCGGCAATTCCCCGGTGTAAGTATTGCGCCTTGGTTTCCGCCTGCTGGGTCCGCCCGGCGATCACCAGAGTGTGATCATGGATCGACACATCCAGGTCGGTTTCGGCAAAGCCCGCAACCGCCATGGTAATGCGGTACAGGTCGTCACCCAGCTTTTCAATATTATAAGGCGGATAGGAAAAACTTTGCTCGTCCACGCGGGTCGCCGCATCAATCATGCGGGAAATGTGGTCAAATCCAACCGTGGAGCGGAAGAGGGGGGAAAGGTCAAAAGTACGCATGGACAGTTCTCCTTTTCGAAGCAACCGAATTTCATTGGTGACATCTATAGAGCATTGCCATCCATTCATGGACTGACGGCCCTTATACTCACCACGCAACCACCGAAGCGGCTTGCGTGTGATTGAGGTAATGGGGAAGAGCAGGGGGTCAAGAGGGGCGGGCCATTTTTACATATCGGCCTGCGGGGTATCCATTGACGCGCCCTTCGGCGCCCACCACTTGATGAAAATGAATGTTTCGCGCCATAGAAAAATTAGGCGTAGAATCATTCACAGGGCGCCCGACAGAAGGATGTGGGAGCTTGGAGCCGACGGCAGCGAAAAGTCCGGCGTATTTCAGCAGGACATACGACGAAACCATGGACCTGATGGTCGAGGCCAGGAACTACATGGCCTATGTGGAACGGCGCGAGCGGGAACGGGCCGGGGTGGTGGTCGGCTTGCGTATGTCTTGCGAAGCCATGCGTGTCACCTCGCGTCTTACGCAGGTGATGGCTTGGCTGATGGTTCAGCGCGCCGTGCATGATGGGGAAATTCCGGTCGAAGATGCCTTGGCTGAAGCCAATCGGCTGTCAGGTGGTGACGTCTGTATGGATGAAAGCTTTGCCCAGGATGAAAACCTTCCTGGCGGCCTGCGCAGCCTGCTGGATCGCAGTTATCGTCTTTATGTGCGGGTGGTCCGCCTGGAACAGCAAATGATCAGCAGGATATTGCACTGACCATTGTTCGCAGATGGTATCAATATTTTTCGTTAGTGATTTGATTTACATATGTATATCGCGGCTCGGCATCTGGTCTGCTCTGGTCGATGTCCGCCCATTATGACGGGTGTTGGCGACGATGACATTCATCACCTATCTTCACGGAATCAATCATTTTCAGCGCACCATCTTCGTTATGCTGGCCGCAGTGCTGGTATATTGTCTTTGGCTGTGGGCGCTGATGGCGGCCGGGGCTTTGGACAACAAAATTTCCGGTCCCATGGCGGCGGCGGTCTTTTTGCTCCCCCTGGTGCCTTTGGCTGTCATTGATTTGGTGATGCGGCTATCCTGGCGGCCTGATCGGGTCCGGGTTCATCCGCCATTGCCCAGCATGACCGACCGTTTGCTACATCGTGATTATGGCCTGTACTGGTGGCCTGGTCTTATTTGCATCCCTTTGTGGCTGTGGGCGATTGGGGTATTTGGGTTCATTGGTTGGGCCTGGTTGTTTTTGTGACGCCCGGTAAAATCATATCCCGGTGATCGGAACCGATCACCGGCGCCCTCAGCGGCGGGCGGGTTTCTCGGAAACCCTTGCCTTCCGCGGCATAAGCCGCGCGGCCCCTTGGGCCTAACCAAATCCCCATGAGTTCCACTCACCGGGATTTGGTATAAAATCATCCCCGCAGCCATTCCCATTCCACTCGCAAGATGGTCCAAGGCAGGGCCGATACCTCCCGCAGATGCGCCAGCCACCAATGGCGTCCCGGCTGGTCTGGAACCGCGCCTTGAAAATTGGCGCGGATGCCGTGGCGGCGGAAAATATAGGCGCTGCGGGGGATATGAAAGCGATCGCTGACTACCATGATTCGGTCCCAGCCATGGCGTGCCAGGATGGGGGCGCATAACCGGGCGTTGCCGATGGTATTGACGGCCTGTTCCTCAAGATAAAGACAATGGGGGGGCACGCCTTGGGCCTGGGCCAAATCCGCCATGACCCTGGCTTCGCTGGGGTGGTTTGGCGTGGTGGTGCCGCCGCTGAACAACAAGGCGGGCACCTGTTTATCATGCCATAACTTTACTCCCAGCCCGACACGCCTGGCCATGGCTGGGGACGGTGTGCCATCGGCCTGGGCCTTGGCACCCAAGATGATGGCGACGGAAAAGGGATATGAGGGATCGGCTGGCATCGTATATAAGTGATAATGAATTTAGGAGGCGACATGGAACGGCGGCGCAATTCGCAGGTCATCGTGGAGACACTGGCGCTTAAAGGCAAGCGAGTGGTGGATGTGGGGTGCGGCGATGGTCACCTGACTCGGCTAATGACCCGCCATGGCGCCCAAGTGGTGGGGGTGGAGTGCAGCCCCCGCCAATTGGCCCGCGCCCGCGCCCAGCCCCCCGTGGGGGATGAAATGATCGTCGCCGGATTGGGCCAAGACCTGCCGCTGGAAAGCGGTAATATGGATTATGTGGTGTTTTTCAATTCACTACACCACATTCCTTCGGCGCTAATGGAAAAAGCCTTGGCTGAGGCCGCACGGGTCCTATCCCCCGATGGGCTGGTTTATGTCTCCGAGCCCATGGCCCAGGGAGCGTTTTTCGAATTATGCCGTCCGGTGGATGACGAAACCTATGTCCGCGCTCTGGCCCTGGCGGCCATGAGCGAAACCCCGGCGCTGGAGATGGTGGATCAATTCCATTACGTCCATAGCGTGGAAATGCGGTCCTTCGATGCATTCCGGGAGCGGATCGTGTCCGCCAATGTCGAGCGTGAGGATCGGTTCAAAACGCTGGAAGAGGATTTGCGGGTGCAATTCGCCGCCACAGGCATTCGCGGCGAAAATGGCTGGTGCTTTGACCAGCCCATGCGGGTCAACCTGCTGCGTCCTGCTCGGACCTGTCAATCGCCCGCCTTTGGAGGCTGATGTAATCGTAAAGGTCGCTCAGCATGAAGTTGCGTGGTTCATCCGACGACATATGAGCCACCACTTCAGGAACGCCGCTTAGATAATCGCGGGCTGTCCGGCAAAAAGGTTGGGGCAACGTCTGATTAAAACGGGATTGCTGGATCAGCATGTGACAGATCTGCTCGAACAACAGGCGATAGCGGTCTTGTCCGGTTTCCATATAGGCCGTGCTCAACCGATCTCCATAGGCGTCGAACAAGGTGGTGTAGTCGGTCAATGTGGGGTGTGGCATGGCCGGTCGTCCTGGTGTCACAACAAGCTCACTGGGTCAGGCGCCGCCGCTGGGGAAAAGGGATGGGTTGGTGTTCCTCTTCCTCCCGCTGGCCAAAATGGGCGACCATGCTGGGAATATAACACTGATCTTCGCCCAAAATATGGTCGGTCAGCCAATTCCCCAGGAACCGGTGCAATTCATCCCCCAGGCGAGGGGTAAAGGCGGCCATGCGCCGCTGCAAATCACGCACTTGGTCGATCATGGCGGTATGGATGCGTTTATGTTCGGCCAGGTCGTTATACCCGGCTTCTTCCATCAGCTTTTCCTCGCGGGTGAAGTGCTGGATGGTATAGCCCAGCAATTCATCCAACACGAATTCCACCGCTGTCGGGTCGCCCTTGTTCTCGGGGATGGAAATCTGATTGACCAGTGCCAGCAAGATGCGGTGATCGTGATCCAGCGATTCCTCGCGCACGGTCATTTCCGGGGTCCATTCGATGGTCTTGGCCCGCGACCGGGATTCGATCACTTCCACCAAGGCATCAACGACCAGCGGATCGAACATCCGCCCGGCATGGTCGCGTAAATGGGCCAAAACCGCTTCCTGCGGCCAGGGCGTTTTATAGGGGCGGTTGGACATCAGGGCGTCGAACACATCCGCCGCGCTGACGATACGGGCCGATAACGGAATGGCGTGGCCCGACAACCCATGGGGATAGCCACCACCTTCCCAGCGTTCATGATGGTATTCGGCGATCTCGGCAGCCAGATTGAACTGGGTGCTGCCGGTCAGCATGGTTGCCGCCTTGCGCAGAATACTGCCGCCATTGGCGGCGTGACGTTCCATGACCGCCCGTTCCTCTGGCGTCAACTTGCCCGGCTTCAGCAAGACACTGTCAGGAATGCTGACCTTGCCCACATCGTGCAAGATGCTGGCGACGCCCACATGACGCAGGAAATCATCATCAATAATCTCGGGATAATGCCCCATGGCCCGCAATTTACGGGCAATCTCGTGGGTCAGGCGGGCAACGCGCAACACATGTTCGCCGGTTTCCGTGTCGCGGTGTTCCGCCAGATCGGCCAGGGCAACCAGGGCGATTTTCTGGGTCCGCACGGCACGGCGTTCATTATTACGCTGCTTGGTGACGTCCTGGGCTGAAATGATCCAGCCGCCATCGGCGGTGGGGTTGATGGCGAAGCTGGCGATGATGCCGGTGGCCGAACAATAGTCGTGAAATTGGCCGCTGCCAGCATTGTCCATCGGCAAATCGACGGCAGCCAAGACCTGATCCATATGGGTGCAGGCGGACAGGCCATCCGACTGCATCAATCGGGTCCATAGCTGGTTGAATGTCGGATTCGCATAAACCAGCACCCCGCCACTGGTAAAGGCGGCGGATGGAAAGGGCAGGGCGTCGAAGATGACGGCGATCTGAGCCGGATCCTGCTGCATCCCTATCTCTCCTAGGAACGGCTGCCGACCAGCCGCAGGGCCGGGCGCTGGGGGCGGGCCATGGCGGCGGGTGATGCCAGATGAACATAACGGCCGAATTGGGTGAAATCGCGAGGGGCGGCGCCATCCCGCACAGCTTGAGCCAGCCCGCTGGGGTTGGTGACAATCAAGCCGCCCAGGATCTCGGCCCCGTAATCATGCAGCCGGGGGGTCAGAGGAGTGGACGGCCCGATCATGGTGGCCCGTCCGCCGCTAAGCCGCAGGATACGAGGCAAGGTGCGGTTGATCAGGGTAGAGGAGGTGATCACCGCCGCCTGGGCGCCGGGCAGCAGATCATCCATGGCCATCATGGGGTAATCGCCGGGCTTGGGGTCGGCTTCGATCACCTGAAGGTTGGGAACCAGTTCGCGTAGGCCCGGCACGGCCCCGATCACGACCACCCGGCCCGATGCATTGGTCAGGCGGCTCAGCCCGTCGCCGGGATCGGCATCCAAATCACGGCGGTTGTAATGCGCGTTGATGGCGGCGATGCCCAAGGACATTTCCAGCGGGTCCCAGGATTGGACCAGATGGGCCAATTGCCGCAATCCCATGCGCCGGAACCGTGGCAGGCGCGGGAGCAATTCCTTGGGGTTGCGGGGGAAATAGGCCAGCCCGGCCCCGGCCGGTCCTTCGATCATGATCCAGCGGGGGCCGCAAACCAATTGCCGCACCTCGTCATTGGCCACGCCCAGGGCCAGATCACGGTACAAACGCTCCGGCCCCCACCAGCGCCACAGCGCCTTGGGATCGGGGGCCATCATGGCGCCACCCTTGCCGACAAAATCGTGCCACCGCTGCATGTTACAGGCGGGAATGGATGTCAGGACCGGCATGCCGTGGGACAAACCCTGTTCCACCGTGGCCTGCACGTCCTTGGCCGCATTCTCAAAAGCGGGAAAGCCGCTCAGCACCACCAGATCAGCATCATCACGCATGGCCTTGCGCAGGGATCGGGCGGCAACCGCCATGCCCGCAGCCTCGGCCCCGCCGGGCAAGGGCTCGAACGGAATGCTCTGATCGGTGCCGATATCGTACAGGTCGTTGCTGCCTTGGCTGCGGACAAAGCCCGCGACGGCAAAGCCGCGATCACGCATGGCCAGGGCAAAATCGCCCAGCAGATGGTCCACCGCCGCCTTGGGTTCGTGGACCACCACGCCGGGGTGAATCCATGGTGCTTTCGTCGGTTCCATCATGACCTGTTCCGATCCTGGTTGGATATAGCCGATTTGCTATCTCCATGCATCGGGATCACATGCATGATCTGTGCCAATAGCGAAAGTCGCGGAAACGCTGGATTTTGATAAGATGCCATGACCGATAAATGTTCGTGACGGTGCATATGTCGTACATATGACACAAAATGTACCTTCCGCGAAGGGTTGATACGCAATAACCACCAAATCCCAAGAAGACATGGGGCTGGGTGGGCGGCGGTTATACTTTAATTAGTATAATGTCAGTGGATGGCCCATCGGTCAAAAATCGATCAGGATCAGGCCGGGGGAAGCGCCATGCCGGCCATGCTGCGCAGCAAGGCCAGATCGCGGCGCAGCCGCTCCATATCGTGGGTATTCCACAATTCCCCATATCCACCATCGGCCAGACTATGCGCCCGCAGCCGCAGCCGGATATCGACCTCGTCTTCATACAAAATGATAACGGCCTGAAGATGCTGCCGACGGTCTTCCGCCCCGGCCAAATCCAGAAAAGCCAATTTCAATTTCAATCCCACTTGGCCGACCAAGCTGCCAGGACGGCCAAGGGGAAGGGCAAGTAGGAACAATAATATCTGTCGACCGCACGGTGTCAAAGCGTAGCGGTCTTCCGGTCCGCTCTGGCATATAACCAAATGGCCGCCACGGGTCATTTCATCCATGCTGGCGGCGATAAGATCACTTACCGGCATCCATTGCCCGGATGTGATGGCGTCAATGGCATCCGCCACATCCGTCAGTGTGGCATCATTGCGGGCGGCAGTGCCCAGGATCGCCAGCCAGATGAAATCGCGGGCATCCATTTGGCGCTGTTCGGGCCGTGGGCGGGAAATATCGATGAACCCCATGTCATCCTCGCTGGGCCGTGCTCAATGGTCATTATGATAATGATAGTCATTATTATATATCAAGGGTGACCTGTTCCGCCGTTGGAAATTTTGGTTGCAGACCATCCGTACATGATGCCGATGACGGCCAAAATCATTCCACCGGCAAACATAAACGTCAGCATCATGCCCGCCGCAACGTCCGGTCCGGTGGCGGTGGTCGTAGCGAAGTCCCCGGTCCCGGCCCCAATGGTGAAGATGGCCCCCATAAGTGACGCACCAGTGATCAGCCCCATATAGCGCGACAGGGCAAGGGTGCCGGAAACCGTACCGCGCCGATCTGTGGGCACATCGGCCAATGTGGCCGTGTTGTTCGCCGCCTGAAAAAGCTGATACCCCGGTGTCAATATGGCGATGGACAGCAGATAGCCGCCCACCCCCGGCACGAAGGCGAGAAGGAAAGCACCGACCATCAACAGGATCAGGCCGATGGCGAGGACATATCGGCTTCCCCAGGCATCGACAAGCCGACCGGATGGTACCCCGCTGACGATGGAAATCACCGGACCGACCGCCATGATGAAACCGGCTTGCCGCGCTTCCAGCCCAAGACCGAGGGTAAGATAGAATGGGCCAACCACCAGCGTGGACATCATTACGGCGGCGACCACGATGTTGGCGATAAGATGCGAGGCGAGTATTCGGTCCATCTTTGTCTTCGGGTCCTTGGACCGGACCCGCGGCTTTGCCCGCATATCCGCAGGCAGCACCGTGACGGTCAGGATCAGGGCCAGGACCGCCAGCGGGACTTGCATCCAGAAAATTCCGCGCCATCCGGCCAGCGGGATCAACAGGCCACCGAGAGAGGGGCCTAACGCAGTACCCAGCGCCGATACCGTGCCAAGCAAGCCCATGGCCCGCCCGATGCGCCCATTACCATTATTATCGGCCATGTGCTGCCGCATCAATGCCATGGACAGCGTCATCAAAAAGGCCGCGCCGATGCCTTGCAGCGTCCGTGCAACGGTCAACAACCATAGGCTGGTCGAGGCCGCGCACAGCAGCGATGCGGCGGCGAAGATGGTCAGACCGGCGGCAAGCATTGTTTTCAACCCATAGCGATCACCCAGCCGCCCAGCGATGACGGCTGAAACCGTCAACCCGGCGAGATAGGCGACAACAACCGCCTGCACTCGAAAAAATGGTGCCGAAAAGGCATCAGCCAGCGTTGGCAATGCAATATTGGCTATGCTGGTGCCAAGCGAGGCCAGCAGTGAGGCCAAGGCTAGCGTGATGGTCACTGTCGGCGGTGTCCTGGTTCCCATACCTGATTTCGTCGGCTTCATCCTCTTGCCCTCTTGCGTGATATTCGCGTCAAGAGCAGGCTTGCCACTTCAAGCCGACTTGAGGTCAAGCATGAAATTTCTGGATATCGGAGAGGTGGCGGCACGAAGCGGGGTCAAGCCGTCGGCTTTGCGCTACTATGAAGAGGTCGGGCTGATTACATCGGTGTCACGACACGGATTGCGCAGACAATTTCCGCCCGAGGTGCTGTTGCAACTCAAGCTGATTTCCATGGGCAAAACAGCAGGATTCTCGCTGGCTGAAATCGTCGGCATGTTTGGCCGGAACGGCATGCCGGACCTGCCGCGCGACGTTCTTCATAAACGGGCGGATGAAATCGACCGGCAAATCCGCGAATTGGTTGCGCTGCGCGACACGCTTCGCCATGTCGCCGATTGCCGGGCACCAACACATATGGACTGTCCGACCTTTCGGCGATTGGTGGATGCATCGGGTAAACGCAGCGCAATCCGCGCCCGACCAAAGGCGAAAGGCGGCTTTTGACAGGCTGCGAAAAAGTCGTCTTTCCGTCCGTTTAGGGGATTAACACCGGCCACCCTTTGACTGGACTTGCCCGGAAAGAGTGAAGAGCGTTTTTCCGGTTACACGGCTTCGGCCTCGAAGCGGCATGGGCTTCGATGTCCCAGGGCGGAATGGCGCCTGACGGGATTACGTTGGTCGCCCAGCCGACAATGCGCCGGGAAAACAGATCGACGACGATAGCCAGATACAGCCATCCTTCGGCCGTCCAGATGTAAGAAATGTCAGCACCCCATTTTTCGTTGGGTTGTTGCTCAGCAATTTCGCCGATGGCGCGACCGCTGGCTTAAGCCAGCCGGATCGCCTCGATCCGGAATTCTTCGGTAAATCTTTTCATCTTGGAACCAGCCATAACCGCGTCCTTCGTGCGGTTTTATCCCAGCACGCTCCCCACTCTTTCCGAGCAAGTCCATCTGCGCGTGTTCGCGCAGCGCGTCGAAGTCGGGGAGAGCCATGTCCGCATAATGGGATCGAAATGGCGGAAGAGGTGGGATTCGAACCCACGGTGAGCTTGCACCCACGGCGGTTTTCAAGACCGCTGCCTTAAACCACTCGGCCACCCTTCCATACGCCGTGCCTTTTGGGCCTGCTGGACGCAGGGAACTGGCTTGATAGCCGTTTTACCTGCCAAGCGCAATGCAAACAAAGGCAGCAAAGGGGAAAACTACGTCATGAGCCATTTTCGTCACTGGAATTTCCCCGCACAAGGTTACATAGTTTCAGGCATGAGCATTACATCTCTTCCCCCGCATTCGCCGTTTTCCGCGGCAGTCTTCCAATTGTTGCGGTCCCGCATTCCCCGTGGGGATTGGCCGGAAAATGGTGATATGCAAATCCCGTTTCATTCGGCTCGCGATGGATTATGGCTTGAAGCTCGATTCGGAGAGTATCTGCCGAAAAAGGCCGCCAATTTGGCGGAGGAATTGATTCGCGGGGCTGGGGTGGATTTGGTCTTGTTGTCGCCGATGGCCGCCCGCTCTGTGGCGACGTTCAAAATCCGGCGCTGGCGGGATGCCGCCTTATTCGCTTTGCTGCCGCTAATGTTTGCCATCCCGTTGATGGCGGCTTTGGCGCAAGAGGCTATGACCGTGGCGGCGGTTCTGTTTATTCTGGACGCGGCGGCCCTATTGTCAGCCCAATTGCGGCTGAGTGCGGCACGCAAGGCCCTGGGGCAGGATGGCTTTATCGCCCACATCCCCGTCCCCGGGCTGACGGTAATCGTGCATAACCCGCTGGAAACCCTCAGTATGGACAGCAATCTGTAAGGGGGCCAGCAAGGTTACGCACGTCTCTCACTACACCTTTTGATAGGTGTTTGTCAGCGGGTCCAGGCGGAACAATTCCCCGCCATCCAGATCAAAGAACCAGCCATGCAGCATGAGTGTTCCTTGTTCGACCCGTTCGCGGACCCAAGGAAAAGTCATCAGATTGCCCAAGGAAATGGCCACGGTTTCCTGTTCGCACAGGCGACGGGCGGCATCCAGCGGCTGACCGGCGGATAAGGTCAGGGCCAGCGCGCGGTTACGTGCCGAGATGGCGATTTGCATCCATCCCCGGATGAAGTCGGTCTGATCCGGCGGATCGGGCGAGTCCAGCAAGGCACGGACACCGCCGCATCGGGCATGTCCCAGAATGACGATGTGTTCCACATTCAGGCCGCGAACCGCGAATTCCAGCGCGGCCGATGTGCCGTGGTGCCCCTGGTCGGGGGTATAGGGGGGGACAAGGTTGGCGACGTTGCGCAGAACGAACATCTCACCGGGTTGAGCGTCGAAAATAATCGCCGGATCGACACGGGAATCGCAGCATCCGATCAACAGTACCTTGGGGGTCTGGCCCCGTTGAGCCAAAGCTTCGAACAGGGCTTTGTGTTGTTCGAAATAGTCGTTGCGGAAGCGACGGAAACCTTCGATCAGTTGTTCCATTTTCCTTCTCTTCCCTGGTTATCCCATGCTTTCCTGTATCATGTTCCGTTCGAACATGCATCCTCATAAAGGTTGTGGCATTTATGTTCCTTCTGTCAAAGCTGGCGGAAATCACCTTGCAGGCAGGGAATTTCCTGGTGCTGGTCCTGTTGATCGGCACCTGTTTGCTGTTCAGCCGGGCGCTGGCCATCTGGGGGCGCCGGATGGTGGTCATGGTGGTCATGTCCCTGGCGGCAATCGCCGGCTTGCCGCTGGATGATTGGCTGATTACCCCATTGGAAAACCGCTTCGCCATCCCGGATTTGCCATCCCATGTGGATGGCATCATCGCTTTGGGGGGGGCACTGTCGCCGACCATCAGCAGCGCGCGCGGGCAGCCCAGTGGCAATACCGCGCTGGAGCGGTTGACCAGCTTGGCGGAATTGTCCCGCCATTATCCAATGGCCAAGGTGATCTTTACCGGCGGATCGGGTTCCCTGGTGTCTCAGGATGTTAAAGAAGGACCCATAGCCGTTGATTTTCTTAAATCAATTGGCATGGATGTCGATCGGCTGATTGTCGAGGATCAATCAAGAACCACACGAGAGAATGCCGTGCTGACCCAGCAGATCGTGAAACCGCAATCCGGTGAAGTCTGGGTTTTGATCACGTCGGCGAACCATATGCCGCGATCGGTCGGCGCCTTTCGTGCCATTGGCTGGCAGGTGACCGCCTATCCGGTGGATTATCTGACCACTGGTCATGGTGATACCGGCGGAGGTGTGAGCTTGTCCAATGGGTTATCGGCTCTTTCAACGGCACAGCACGAATGGGGCGGTTTGCTGTATTACCGGATACGGGGGTGGAGTTCTGCTTTGTTTCCTGCGCCATAAGCGGGAAAAGACGTTTGGCATGGTTGCGAACACCAGTACATATGTGGCACAACACCGACCCGCGACCACATGATCCGGCAGGAGACAGCGATGGGCTTCAAAAATGCGTGGATGGCCGGTATAGCCGGGCTGATCCTGGCAGGGTGGGCCGTCCCGGTTTCCGCCCAAGACGCGTCACCGCGAAGCTTTCAGTCTTTCATCGAGGAATTGAAGGCTGACGCCGTATCCCGTGGAATTTCCCCGCAAACCGCTGACTTGGCCCTGACCGGGGTCGAGCATCTGGACAAGGTGATCGAGCTGGACCGCAAACAGCCCGAATTCACCATGACCTTGCAGCAATATCTGTCCCGTGTGGTCAGCCCGCAAAAGATCGAGCGGGGCCGCCGGATGATGGCCGAAAACCGGGAATTGCTGGCCCAGATCCAGGCCCGCTACGGTGTGCCCGCCAAATATTTCGTCGCCTTATGGGGGATCGAAACCGATTATGGCCGGGTCACCGGCGGCTATTCCATCATGTCGTCCTTGTCCACCTTGGCATACGATGGCCGCCGGTCATCGTATTTCCGGGGGGAATTGATGAATGCCCTGAAAATCGCCGATGACGGACATATCCGCCCCGATGAAATGCGCGGATCCTGGGCCGGTGCCATGGGACAGTGCCAGTTCATGCCGTCGTCCTTTTTGCGCTTTGCCCAGGATTGGGATGGCGATGGACGCCGGGATATCTGGACCACACGCGGCGACGTGTTGGCCTCTGCCGCCAATTATCTGTCCCAATCCGGTTGGAAGGGGGACCAGACTTGGGGGCGTCCCGTGCTTTTGCCCGCCAATTTTTCCGAGCGGCTGATCGGGTTCGACCAAAAACGCAGCCTGCATGAATGGTCCAAGTTGGGGGTAAAGGCCCAAGGCGGCAAGCCATTGCCGACGACGGCCCTGGAAGGTTACGTCATCCGCCCCGATAACGGGGGCGGTGCGGCTTTTCTGGTCTATGATAATTTCCGCACCATCATGAAGTGGAACCGCTCCTACTTTTTCGCCTTGGCGGCGGGGCATCTTGCGGACGCCATCGGTGGCAAGTAATCTGCCCCTTGATTTGTGGGGCGAACGCAGGGGGATTGCGACATGATGCGGACAAAACGGATGGCCGCGCTCTTGCTGTCGACGGCGCTGTTATCCGGCTGCGCCGAAGCCAATCTGTTTGGTCATTACGCCAAGAAAGCATCCTCTGGCAGCGATGTTCCGCAAGCGGCGGGCAGCAGCACCTATAAGGTGGGAAAGCCTTATCAGGTCGGCGGCGTCTGGTACTACCCGCGTGAGGATTTCGATTACGACGAAACCGGCATCGCGTCCTGGTATGGCCCAGACTTCCACGCCAAGCAAACGGCCAATGGCGAGATTTTCGATCAAAATGCGGTGACCGCCGCCCATAAAACCCTGCCCATGCCGTCGGTTGTCCGGGTGACCAATCTGGAAAATGGGCGCTCCATCGTCGTGCGTGTCAATGACCGTGGCCCCTTTGCCAATGGCCGCCTGATTGATCTGTCCCGCCGTGGCGCCCAATTGCTGGGGTTTGAGAATGCCGGGACCGCCAAGGTCCGGGTGCAGGTCATGGGGGATGAAAGCCGGGCCTTGGCCGGTAAGTTGAAGCCCGATGGTGCCGATGGCGCCCAGGTCGCCGCCGCACCGCGTGAATCGGTCCAGGCGGAAACCCTGCCGCCGCCGGGCAGCAAGGAACAGTCGCGTACTGTATCATCCGGGCAGACGCCGGTTTCGGCATCGGCCCAGCGGGTGGATAACGCTTATGAGCGGGCTCAGCAGGAAATGGCATCGCAGCAGGTGGAAAATCTGCCGGTGAAATCGACGGCCATTTACGTGCAGGCTGGCTCGTTCTCTCGCCATGACAACGCGTCCCGCTTGCAGGCCCGGTTGTCCGGTGTGGGCAAGCCGCAAATTCAGCAGGCAAGCATCAAGGGGCAAACCGTTTACCGCGTCCGCTTCGGCCCGCTGGCCAGTGTGGACGAAGCCGATCGGCTGTTGGATGCGGTGATCGCCACCGGTCAACAAGACGCCAAGGTGGTGGTGGACTGAACATCGCCCCGTTTCGGACTTAATCGCGCCTTACCGTGGGCGCTGTGTCGTATGAATTGCCAAAGGTCAGGCCGATTATGCCGCTCATTAATTTTCGCCGCTCGTTGATGACTGCCTGTGCGCTGGCCGTGCTGGCCAGCGCCCCCGGCGTTGCCTTTGCCCAGACGGTACAACCCGTGGCGATGACTGCCGCCACGACCACCCAGCAAAGCCCGTTCGCCATCGACACCATGGCCAAACAGGCGATCATCATTGATTACAAGACCGGCACGGTCTTGATGGAAAAGAACGCGGATCAGTTGATGGTCCCGTCATCCATGACCAAGCTGATGACGGCCTATCTGGTTTTCGAAAAACTGAAGCAGGGCGCCTGGAAATTGAGCGACCAGCTTCCCGTGTCGGAAATCGCATGGAAGCGCCATTATAAATCCGGTGGGTCGCTGATGTTCCTGCCGCTGAATTCCACGGCATCGGTGGACGATCTGATCCATGGCATGATCATTCAATCGGGCAACGATGCCTGTTCGGTTCTGGCCGAAGCCTATTCCGGCAGCGAAGAAGCCTTCGCCGAAGAGGCCACGCGCCGCGCCCGTGGAATGGGCATGCTGAACACCACTTTTCGCAATGCATCGGGTATTCCCGCCCCTGACCATCTGACCACCGCGCGGGATTTGTCCATTCTGGCCCGTCATCTGATCAGCGAGTACCCGGAATATTTCCCCATTTATTCTCAACGGGAATTTTCCTTCAACAACATCAAGCAGGGGAACCGCAATCCGCTGCTGTACAGCGTGTCGGGGGCCGACGGCCTGAAAACCGGCCATACGGAAGCAGCAGGCTATGGCTTGGTGGGGACGGTCAAGCGCGGTGATCGCCGGGTGATCATGGTGATCAACGGCATTGAAGGGCAGGGGGCGCGGGGCTTGAAGAACCGGGCTGATGAAAGCCAACGGCTGATCGAATGGGCCTTCCGCGAATTTGACAATTATTCCCTGTTCAAGGCCGGGGATGTGGTGACCGATGCCGAAGTCTGGCTGGGCAAATCGGCCACGGTTCCCCTGGTGGCCGGCGACAATCTGGAAGCCGCCATGCCCCGCAAATCCCGCCGCGACATGAAGGTCACCGCGGTCTATGACGGCCCGATCGCGACCCCCATCACCAAGGGGCAACAAGTGGGCAAGCTGGTGATCTCGGCCCCCGATGTGCCGACGGTGGAATTGCCCCTGGTGGCGGGCGCCGATGTGGAACGGCTGGGTTTTGGCGGTCGTCTGTGGGCCGCGCTAAAGCATTATCTGTAAGGAACGCACATGAACGGCCGGGGCCGTTTTATTACCTTTGAAGGTGGCGAGGGCGCGGGAAAATCCACCCAGCTTCGCCTGCTGGCCCAGGACTTGGCCCAAACTGGCCGCGAGGTGATCACCACCCGCGAGCCAGGTGGGTCGGACGGGGCCGAAGCCATTCGATCCTTGCTGGTCACCGGGGACGTGGATCGCTGGGACGGATATTCCGAAGCCCTGCTGCATTCTGCCGCCCGCCGCGACCATTTGCGCCGGACGATTTGGCCTGCCCTGGACCGGGGGGCCTGGGTGCTTTGTGACCGGTTCGCCGATTCCACCTTGGCCTATCAGGGGTATGGCCACGGTTTGCCCATGGATTGGATTACGGATTTAACCCGCCTGACACTGGGGGAGTTTGCGCCGGATCTGACCTTGATCCTGGACATGCCTGCGGCGGAAGGATTGGCTCGTGCGGTGAAACGCGGCGGCGGGGAAGACCGCTATGAACGCATGGGGGGGGCGTTCCATCAACGCCTGCGGGATGGCTTTCTGGAGATTGCCGCCACTGACCCGGCGCGCTGCGCCGTCATTGATGCGGTTCAGAGCGTGGATGCCGTCCGCGCCGATATTGCTGCCGAGATCCGCGCCCGCCTGGGCTATGACGGATCATGACCGACAGCCTGTCCCCTCGCTCGAACCCGGTGTTACAGGGGCATGAAGCGGCCGAGCGCGCCTTTCTGGATGCCTGGACATCCGGGCGCTTAGCCCATGCTTGGTTGTTGAGCGGCCCCAAGGGGGTTGGCAAGGCCACCTTGGCCTATCGCATCGCCCGCTTCGTCCTGGCCGGAGGCGGCGAGGGTGGCGGGCTGTTCGGCGGTCCGCCGGAAAGTTTGGACATTTCCCCCGATCACCCGGTGTTTCGCCGTATCGCGGCTGGTGGCCATGCCGATCTGAAGGTGGTGGAACGGGGCTATACCGACGATAAGAAAACCCGGCTGAAAACCGAAATCGTCATCGACGATGTGCGCGGCATCGGCGCCTTCATGTCCCTGACCCCGGCCGAGGGGGGGTGGCGGGTGGTAATCATTGATGCCGCCGACGACATGAACCGCAATGCCGCCAATGCGGTGTTGAAAGTTCTGGAAGAGCCGCCGCGTAATGCATTGATGTTGCTTCTTTCTCATAGCCCTGGACGGCTGTTGCCGACCATCCGGTCGCGATGCCGCAGGCTTAGCCTGAACCCGTTGCCCCAGCCCCTGGTCGCGGATTTATTGGGACGGGCCAGACCCGATCTGGTGACCAGCGGCGATGCTCAATCCCTGTCTCATCTGGGCGAGGGAAGTATCGGAAAAGCCTTGGCTTTGGCGGAAGAGGGCGGGCTGGATCTGTATCGGGAAATGATCACCCTGCTATCGGCCCTGCCCAAATTGGATGTGGCGGCACTTCATGCTTTTGCCGACCGCATGGCCCGGCCAGACGCGGATGCGTCGTGGCGGACCTTGACGGATTTATTGGGTTGGTGGCTGGCCCGCCTGATCCGTATCGGCGGGCGGATCGGTCACGAGGAAACCGGCGGAGGCAACACCCCCATGATGGCTGAGGTGGTCGCCGGAGAATCAAAAGTAATCGCAAGATTACTTGACGCGGCTACCCTTGAACACTGGCTGGATGTGTGGGACAAAGTAACCGCCCTTTTTGCCCGAACCGACGCGGTCAATCTGGATCGCAAACAGGCGCTTTTGACCGCGTTCCTGGCGGTGGAGCGGCTGTCCCGCGCCTGATCAAGAATGGCCGGGCGCGCATGTCGGCAGCATGCCTTTCCCCCGGCAGCATGCATTTCGAGGAGAGAACCATGAGCGGGGCCAAGCCCTTCTATCTCACCACCCCCATCTATTACGTCAACGACAAGCCCCATATCGGCCATGCCTATACGACATTGGCGTGTGATGTGCTGGCCCGCTTCAAACGTCTGGATGGGTTTGACGTCAAGCTGCTGACCGGGACCGACGAACACGGCCAGAAGGTGGAAAAATCCGCCCAGACCTTTGGCATGACCCCTCAAGCCTTGGCCGATATGAATTCCGCCAATTTCCGCGATTTGGCGACCCGTATCGGCGCATCACATGACGATTTCATCCGCACCACCGAAGATCGCCATGTAAAGGCGTGCCAACATCTGTGGAATGTCCTGATTGAAAAGGGCGAGATTTATCTGGGGCATTATGAAGGTTGGTATTCCGTCCGGGATGAAGCCTTTTATGCCGAGGATGAACTGGTCAAGGGGGCTGACGGCGCCCGTCTGGCCCCCACCGGCGCCCCGGTGGAATGGGTCAAGGAACCCAGCTATTTCTTTCGTCTGTCCGCTTGGCAGGATCGGTTGCTGGCTTTCTATGACGCCAATCCCGATTGCATCGCCCCGCAATCCCGCCGGAATGAAGTGATCAGCTTCGTCAAGGGCGGGTTACAGGATTTGTCGGTGTCCCGGACCAGCTTCACCTGGGGCATTCCGGTCCCCGGTAACGAAGCCCATGTGATGTATGTCTGGCTGGACGCGCTGACCAATTACATCACCGCCCTGGGCTATCCCGACCAGACCGGCGATTATGCCAAATTCTGGCCCGCCGATTTGCACATGGTGGGTAAGGATATCCTGCGCTTCCACACCGTTTATTGGCCCGCCCTGCTGATGGCCGCCGGGCTTCAGCCGCCAAAGCGCGTTTTCGCCCATGGCTGGTGGACCAATGAAGGGCAGAAAATTTCCAAATCCTTGGGCAATGTGATCGACCCCTTGGGGTTGATCGACCAATACGGCTTGGATCAGGTCCGTTATTTCCTGCTGCGCGAAGTCCCTTTTGGCAATGATGGCGACTTCAGCCACCGGGCCATGGTTGGCCGGATGAACAGCGAATTGGCGAATGATTACGGTAATCTGGCCCAGCGCGTTTTGTCGATGATCGGCAAGAATTGCGCTGGACAATCGCCGGATCATGGTCCTTTGACCGATGACGATACGGCCATGCTGGATGCGGCTTACGGCCTGCTGCCCCGTTTGCGCGACATCATGGACCGCCAGCTTTATCACGAAGCGCTGGAAGCCATTTGGGTGGTGATCCGTGCCGCCAATGGCTATGTCGATCGCCAAGCGCCGTGGGGTTTGAAAAAGACCGATCCGGCCCGGATGGGCACCGTGCTTTGGGTTTTGGCGGAAACCATCCGTAATCTGGCCCTGCTGACCCAGCCTTTCATGCCCGCCAGTTCGGGGAAATTGCTGGATCAATTGGCCATCCCGGCAGACCAGCGTGGCTTTGACCATGCCGGAGCCGCGGCCCCATGGGCATCCGGCGTGGCTTTGCCCACGCCCCAAGGCGTATTCCCGCGTTTCGTCGAGGCCGACGAGGGAGGGAAATAATGCTGGTTGATAGCCACTGCCATCTGGATTTTCCCGACTTTACCCCGGAATTGGATCAGGTGGTTGAGCGGGCGCGGGCACAGGGTGTGGGGTTGATGCTGACCATCTGCACCCATTTGTCCCGCTTTCCCCAAGTTTTGGCAGTGGCGGAACGGTTCGACGACGTCTATTGCACGGTGGGAATTCACCCGCATGAAGCTGGAAACGAACCGGAAGCCAGTGTGGAAACTCTGGTGGATTTGGCGCGCCATCCCAAGGTGGTGGGATTTGGTGAAACCGGTTTGGACTATTTTTACGATAAAAGTCCCCGCGCCCAGCAGCAGCAATCCTTCCGCACCCATATCGCCGCGGCCCGTGAAACCGGCTTGCCGATTATCGTTCACACCCGTGATGCCGATGCCGACACGGTGACGATTTTGGCTGAGGAATTGGATAAAGGCCGGTTTTCCGGCCTGATCCATTGCTTCAGTTCGGGGGCGGATTTGGCCAGACAATCCGTGGATATGGGGTTCTACCTGTCCTTGTCAGGTATCGTCACCTTCAAGAAAGCCGATGCCCTGCAAGAGATCGTGCGGACATTACCGTTGGATCGGCTGTTGGTGGAAACCGATTGTCCCTATCTGGCCCCGATCCCTTATCGGGGAAAACGTAACGAACCTGCTTATGTCGCCCATACGGCGGCCAAGGTCGCCGAATTGCAAGGCGTGGCCCCGGATGTTCTGGCCCAGGCCAGCACCGATAATTTCTTGCGCCTGTTCAATAAGGTGCCGACCGGGGTAGGGCGATGAAAATCACCATCCTGGGGTGTGGTCCGGCCGGGGGGGTTCCCAGCTTGTCGCGGGGATGGGGCGATTGCGACCCTGCCGAACCTCGGAATTACCGGCTGCGCCCCTCGATCCTGGTGCAGGAGGGCGGCACCACGGTGCTGGTTGATACCTCACCCGATTGCCGTCACCAATTGCTGAGCGCCAGGGTCAGCGCCCTGGATGCGGTTCTTTATACCCATGCCCATGCGGATCATCTGCACGGCATTGATGATCTGCGGGAAGTCAACCGCGCCATGAAACGGGCCTTGCCCATTTATGGCACGCAAGAGGTTTTGGATGATATCCGCGTCCGGTTTCCCTATGTGCTGGGGGAAATCGCCGATGTGGCGAAAAGTTCGATCTATCGTCCGATGCTGCTGCCCAAGGTCATTGATGGCCGTTTTCAGGTCGGCGACATCAGCATCCTGCCCATGGAACAGAGCCACGGGCATATTCAATCCCTGGGTTTTCGCTTTGGCCGGATTGCCTATTCCACCGATGTTTCCGATATGCCGGAAGAGACGTTTGCTCAACTCGCGGATATTGATATCTGGGTTGTCGGCTGCCTGACCCATAATCCCCATCCCACCCATGCCCATCTGGACAAGGTTCTGGGCTGGATCAAGCGGGTCAATCCCCGCCAGGCAATTCTGACACACATGACCGCCTGTCTGGATTACGGGCGTTTGCGCCAGGATTTGCCATCAGGCGTCGTTCCCGCCCATGACGGCATGATCATCGAAGAATAGAGCGTATTTTTCGACCGCATCGGGGCGTGACCGGAACGGGGCTGGCCACAGGCAAGAATAAGAGCCCGATCACAGGGTGGTTGACAGGGCAGGGCGGGGACGGCGCAGAAAGTTCTCAGCCATGGCTTTGTAAAACGCCACGGGACAGATCAGACGCGATACCATGAACGCCAGCAGGGCCGTCGCCATCAACGGGATGGTCATGGCGCTGTTATCTGTCATTTCCAGGACGATAATCACGGCGGTAATGGGGGCCTGAACTACCCCGGAAAAATAACCGACCATTCCCAGCAAGACCAGGGCCGCCACTGGGAATGACGGAAAGAATTCAGCAATATCAGCGCCTAATCCCGCGCCAATGGCCAGGGATGGCGAAAAAATACCACCGGGAATCCCACTGATATAAGAGACGATCGTAGCCAGCAACTTCAAAACCGTGAACAGGACCGGCGGCGTGCTGCCATCCAGAACCAAATCACGAGCTTGTTCATAGCCGGTTCCATAGGTGCTGCCACCGCTGGCCAATCCGATCAAGGCAATAATCAAACCGCATAGACCGGCAAAAAGGGCAGGGTGGCGAAATTGGAAAAATCCTGTCCGACCAGGAAGACCCTTTCTGGCTACCAGGATCAAGATCTGGCTGAAACCACCCCCCAATACCCCACCACCGATCCCGCACACCAAAATGGCACTCCACGCCCGCCCCAGATCCAAAGTGGCGCCGCTATGGCCGAAATAATGATAGTTCCCCAAAATCGCCAAGGTCACGATCCCGGCCAGAATGACCGCGCCCAGAACCGACATGCTGGTTTTGGCTTCGAAAGAACGGCTTAGCTCCTCAATGGCGAAAACCAGCCCGGCCAAAGGTGTATTGAACGCCGCCGCCACGCCACAAGCGCCGCCAGCCAGGATCAACGTCCGTTGCATTTGCAATCCCGACATTCGCAAGCCCTGGCCCAAACCATGCAAGATCGACGCGCCGATCTGGACACTGGGACCTTCACGTCCGATGGACGCCCCAACGGTCAAGGCCAAACACGTCATCAGCAATTTTCCTAAAGCCAGACGCAGGGATAAAACCGTTGAACGCCGTTGATCGTTGGCCGACATCTGCAAGGCCGCGATGGTCTGGGGAATGCCGCTGCCTTCGGCACCAGGAAAAAAACGGCGCGTCAGCGTCATGGCCAGCCAAAACCCCATGGGCGTCGCAATCAGCAAGATCACAGGATGAATACCGATAAGCCATTGCATGGCCCGGTCCGCCCATTGGGCCATGGCGGCGAAACCGATCACCACCAACGCGACCAACACCGCGCCGCCACTGAACAAAATCCGCCGACCCCAAAGAGCGGTTGAATAGCGCAGATGGCGGTGACTAAGAAATGACATGGAGATCGCACCTGGCTGTCATGGGAGAGATTGGCGGCGGGAATTGGGCAAGAGTAAAACCAAGCGTGCAGGCTTGCCAAGGCGGACATGTCCGTGTCCCGGAACGCTCATGGCTATGACGCCATAATATGCATTATGCGACTTATCCTAGCGGCGTGGCGAAGCCCTCATTCTGCCCTCTCGACGCCAGATCCCGATTGCGGACAGGGTTGCCGACATCGTGCAGCGTTACGTGGACAACTACCGTGGAAGGCAAAACCACACTTTCATGATCGTCTCTAATCGGCACCGACCTTTTGGCGCTACCCACGGTGAACCTCACGTTTGATGCTCTTTCCGGTGCGCTTACCCCTGCGGCTAGGACGGAGAACTGTGCAACCGCCTCCATACCGACAAGGTGACGCCCCACGATTGCCAGCACACCTGCGCGGTCGTCCGCATGGCCGAATTCGTTTCTGGCGGCATGGGGATGGAGCTAGAGCACTTTTCGCTCTGCCGGAATCGGTTAGGGATTCCCATGAGGTGTGAAATCTGATTCAAGATACAGGCTGGAGACGGAGGCCAGCCTGTATGCCGAGATCTCTTTCCCAGGACCTACGCG
>JAYSBF010000054.1:0-3996 GCA_041915545.1 Magnetospirillum sp.
ATCCAACCCAATCGTGCTAATCTCGGTCATGGACGGCCCCCTCGAATGGTGTGTTTCGACAACCACCATCTTGGCGCATTGCGACGCCGATGAGCAGGGGCCGTCCACCCCATCAATTCATTGGCTGGTTATACCATATCCCGGTGATCGGAACCGATCACCGGCGCCCTCAGCGGCGGGCGGGTTTCTCCGAAACCCTTGCCTTCCCGGCATAAGCCGCGCGCCCCCTTGGGCCTAATCAAACCCCCATGAGTTTCACTCACCGGGATTTGGTATTAGTATAAACAGGCTGCGGAAAAGTCGTTTTTCCGCAGCCTGTCAGGATACTTCTGTCCCCTGCCGGGCGCGAAGCTCTATTGCTGCTGCAATTGACGGTCCAATTGCCGCTGCAATGCCGCTGCCGGATCTTCGTCCTGGGGTTCCTGTCCGGGCAGGATGGGGGTGTCACCATAGATGGGGGTTTCGATATTCATCTGGATGGCGCCGGTGTCTTCCACCTTTTGCTGGTGGTTGCCAACCATGCCTGGGAACGCGATGACCAGGGCGACCATGATGATTTGAATGCAGACAAAGGGAATGGCCCCCCAATAAATGTCCGATGTGCTGATGCCCTTGATCCGTTTGCCGGTAATCCTGTCGGTGTAATCGGTCTTGGGGGCGACGCTACGCAGGAAAAACAGGGCAAAGCCAAAGGGCGGATGCATGAAGGACGTCTGCATATTCACCCCCAGCAAAACCCCGAACCACACCAGATCAATCCCCAGCTTTTCCGCCACCGGTCCGACCAGGGGCACGATGATGAACGCCAGTTCAAAGAAATCCAGGAAAAAGGCCAGGACGAAGATCAGCACATTGACCGCGATCAGGAAGCCGACTTGACCGCCGGGTAGGGCGGTCAACAGGTGTTCCACCCACAAATCGCCATTCACCGCCCGGAAGACCAAGCCGAAAACGGTGGAGCCGATCAGGATGAAAATCACAAAGGATGACAGCTTGGCTGTGCTTTCCATGGATTGCTTCAGCAGGTCCAGGGAAAGTTTGCGCCGCGCCAGGGCCAGCAGCAACGCACCGGCGGCACCCATGGCGCCGCCTTCCGTCGGGGTGGCGATGCCGACGAAAATGGTGCCCAACACCAGGAAAATCAGCACCAGGGGCGGGGCCAGGGAAAACAGGACCCGACGGATCAAGGGCAGGCCGGTCAGGGTGCGGGCTTCTTTGGGCAAGGCCGGAGCCGCATCTTTCTTGACCAGGGAAACCAGCAGCACATAGCCGGCATAAAGCCCCGTCAGCACCAGACCGGGGATCAAGGCACCTTCGTACATATCCCCGACCGAACGGCCCAATTGATCGGCCATGACGATCAGGACCAAAGACGGGGGAATAATTTGGGCCAGGGTGCCCGAGGCGGCGATCACCCCCGCCGCCAGCCGACGGTCATAGCCGTAACGCAGCATGATGGGCAGGGAAATCAACCCCATGGAAATAACACTGGCAGCCACCACCCCCGTGGTTGCGGCCAGCAAGGCACCGACGAAAATCACGGCATAGGCCAAGCCGCCGCGCAATGGTCCGAAAAGCTGGCCGATTGTGTCCAGCAAATCCTCGGCCATGCCGCTGCGTTCCAGGATAAGCCCCATAAAGGTGAAAAAGGGAATGGCCAGCAAGGTGTCATTGCGCATGATGCCGAACACACGTTCCGGCAATGCCTGCAAAAGCTGCGGCTGTAACAGCCCGAATTCGATGCCGATGAGGCCGAAGAGTAACCCATTGGCGGCCAGGGCAAAGGCGACCGGATAGCCGGACAGCAAGAAGACCACCAACATCATGAACATCAGTGGGGCCATATTGGCGGTGATCAGCTCAACCATGGGCTTGCTCCCCATGATTGCCCTGATATCCGTCCAACGGGTCGGGGGCCAGCCCCATTAAAAAGGCGGCCCGTTTGACGGTTTCGGAAAAGCCTTGAAGCAAAAGCAAAAGAAAGCCTGCGGGAATCAACAGGCGGGCGGGCCAGCGGATCAATCCCCCCGCATCCGACGACGTTTCTCCCGATGCCAGGGCCGACAGAAAAACCGGCCAGGACAGGCTGAGAATCAGCCATGCCATGGGCATCAGAAACATAATCCCGCCAATGATATCGATCCAAGCTTGGGTGCGGCGACTGAAGCGGGCAGAGATCACGTCGATGCGGATATGGTCGTTGCGCAACAGGGTCTGCCCGGCGCACAGTAAAAACACCGCCGAAAACAGATACCATTGAATTTCAAGCCAGGCATTGGAACTGGTGTTCAAACCATAGCGGACCAATGCGTTACCCGCACTGATCAGGACCATGATCAGGATCAGCCAATAGGACCACCGGCCGATCACCGAATTCATTCGGTCGATCAGGCCGCTTATGCGCAGCAGCAGCGACACCGCATACTCCCTTCGGGCGGAATCTCATTATTCGCATTCCGCTTCGGGTGCACTTATGGGGAAGCAAACTCAGGCGGAACGGAAAAACCGGGGGGGGTTTTGTCGCACGGTGGCCAGGGCTTCCGTCAACCTTTTTTATCGCGGGGATGATGCACGGCTACGGCATGGTCCTTGGAATTTACGACCGAAGGCTTTTTCGCGGACATCGCCGCAAGGATCATAGCATTTTGGGAGGCGAGCCCCTAAAACCATCCATCTCATTGATAATCGATAAGACTTGTGGTTTGGGGGCTATGCCGCTGAATGGGTTTGGGGAAGAATCCAATCACGAAGCGGGGGGCAGCCTGTCAGCCCAGGACGATTTGATCGCTGGACCATCGCCGGGCCAAGGCGTTGGGTTGGGATCGCCATTCCTCGAACCGACGGCGGGCATCGGCTTCGGCCTGCTTGCGGCTGATCCGACCAATATAGGTCACGCTCATATCCGGTGGCTGGTGGTCGGCCAGGCGGCCATCTTGCAAAAAGGCAAAGCGAAGCGATGCGGAAAGGGGCATGGTGACCTCCATCAGCGCGACAGGCATAAGGAAAAATTAGAGAGTCTGGGCGGGCGGGATCAGTACGCCCGCAACAAACCAACCAAACGGCCCTGCACCTTGACCCGATCCGGCGGGAAAATCCGGGTTTCGTATTTCTTATTGGCCGGTTCCAGGGCGATCGACCCTCCCTTACGGCGCAGACGTTTCAAGGTCGCTTCCTGTTCATCAACCAAGGCAACGACAATGGTGCCGGCCTCGGCTGTGTCGCAACTGCGGATCAGGACGGTATCGCCATCAAAAATTCCCGCCTCGATCATGGAATCGCCCTCGACCAGCAAGGCGTAGTGATCACCACTTCCCAGCAAGGATGCCGGGACTTCGACCGTCGTGTTTTGATCGCGCAACGCCTCGATGGGAGTGCCAGCGGCGATCTTGCCGTACAGAGGCAGGGACACCGCATCGGCATTGGATGCCACCTGAGCACCACCCGACAAGGGGATGAAGCTGCCCCGGATCAGGGTTGGGGCAAACCGTGAAACCGACGCAGCCGCAGCAATCGCCTCGATCCGGTTTTCAGGCAATTTCACCACTTCCAATGCGCGGGCACGGTGGGCCAGACGGCGAATGAACCCCCGTTCTTCCAACCCGGTGATCAGGCGATGAATGCCCGATTTGGATTTCAGATCCAACGCTTCCTTCATCTCATCGAAGGAGGGCGAAATCCCGGTGTCGCGCAAACGCTGATCGATGAACATGAGCAATTCATATTGCTTGCGTGTCAGCATATCTGACCCCCGGCGGTTGGAATGGTGGATGGAACAAATGCTAAACTTCGCTTCTTGTTCTATTCCCGTTCCCATATCCCGTCAAGGATTTTGATAAGAGAAATTTGCTATCAATGTTTAGATAAAAATATCATTTTTTAATCAATATATTGACGTTTTGGGGGTGGCAGTCGCAGCGGCGAAGAGAGGGGGGGGGGGGGGCTCCCCCGTAAAGACGCGGGTCAGTTCAACGAGATACACCGCCCCGCAATACCCCG
>JAYSBF010000054.1:4006-24642 GCA_041915545.1 Magnetospirillum sp.
CCCCCCCCCCCCCCCCCCCCCCCCGCCCTGAAAGACGCGGATCAGTTCACGTCGAGACAGCGCCGCGCAATACCGCGTGGGCTTGCCAGCGGTCTGAACGGATCTTTTCGAAGGTCGTAAATTTCTGATGAGGTATTATTCGCCCGCAGGCAGGGGAATAATTGTCACGGCATCGCCCGCAGATGCGGGCAGGGCGTGGGGCGGGCGGATGATCAGGCAATCAGCGGCGGCCAGCCCGGCTGCCATGGCGGAATCCTGACGGTCGAAAGGCGTGGCCACCAATTGCCCGTTGTCGTCATAAGACAGGGTTCCCCGCAGATAGTCTTCGCGCACGTCATTCCCCGCCACATCCGTCCCCAGAATGGCCCGAACCGATCGGGGAGATTCCGGTAGCCCCAAAAGCCGATTGATCATGGGAACCAGAAACAGATAGCCGCAGACGACAGCGGCCACGGGGTTGCCGGAAACCCCAAGGACCGGAACGCCGCGCAAGGTGCCTGACATCAGGGGCTTTCCCGGACGCATGGCGATTTTCCAGAAATCCAGCTTCAGCCCGTGGGCGGCCAGAACGTCTTGGACCAGATCATAATCCCCCACGGACGCACCGCCCGAGGTGACCAAGAGATCGCAGCCATAGGCGGCACTGATCATGGTGGTCAGGGATTCGCGGCTATCCCGTGCGATCCCCAATTGAACCGGTTCCCCCCCGGCACGCTGGATCAAGGCTTCCAGCGCCAAGCCGTTGGAGGACGGAATCTGTCCCAGATTGACCGCCTCGCCCGGCAGGACAATTTCATCCCCGGTAGACAGGATCGCCACACGCGGCCGACGGCGGACCGGCAACCAGGGAATGTTCATGGCGGCGGCCAACGCAATTTGCCGTGGCCCCATTCGGGTTCCGGCCCGCAGCAGCACCTCACCTGCGGTGAAATCATGGCCAACAGGGCGGATATTGGCCTTGGCCGGGCATGAATGCGCCATGGTCACCTGACCATCCTGGCGCAGGACATCTTCTTGAATGACCACCCGGTCAGCCCCGTCCGGGATGCGGGCGCCGGTGAAAATGCGCACGGCCTGCCCCGCCTGTAACCGCCCGGCAAAGGGGTGCCCTGCGGCGGATTCGCCGATGATGGGCAAGGTCAGGGGAAAAGCCGTGTTCTTGCCGTCGGGCATGGCCAGGGCATACCCGTCCATGGAAGACACATCGCAAGGCGGATGGGATACCCGTGCCGATTGGTCCTGAGCCAGAACCCGGCCCAAGGCCTGCGGCAGCGGCACAATTTCCGCAGACAGGGGGGACAGCCCATCCAACACCCGTTGACGCGCGACCTCGACAGCGATCATTCCGGTAAGACCTCGTTATAAGTTCCTGATTTCCCACCAGACTTATGCGTAAGCCGGATGTCGGTGATCCGTATGCTCCGATCCACGGCCTTCACCATGTCGTAAACGGTCAAGGCCGCGATGGAAACGGCTGTCAGGGCTTCCATTTCCACGCCGGTCTGCCCGGTCAGACGACAGGTGGCAGTGATGTCGATGGCATGGCGATCCGCGTCGATGGACAGGTCCACTGTAACCGCGGTCAGAGCCAGGGGATGGCAAAGCGGGATCAGATCAGGAGTGCGTTTCGCCCCCATGATCCCCGCCAGTTGTGCCACCGCCAGGACATCCCCTTTTTTCACCCCGCGCCCCAGAATCAGGGCCACGGTTTCCGGGGCCATCAGCACACTCCCTTTGGCGGTGGCCACCCGCTCGGTCCCGGCCTTGCCGCCCACATCCACCATATGGGCGTTTCCCTGGGCGTCGAAATGGGTCAGATCCGCCTTGGTCATTCCTGGTGAGCGCCAGCCAACAAGACCTTGGTGGCCATTTCCACATCCTCGTGCTTCATCAGGGATTCGCCGATCAGGAAGCGCCGCGCCCCCGCAGCCACCATGCGGCGGATATCGACCGGGCTGTGGATGCCGCTTTCGCACACCACATGGCGATCCGCCGGGACCAGGGGGGCCAGCCGTTCCGTGGTCCCAAGATCGGTTTTCATCACGCGCAGATCGCGGTTGTTGATGCCGATCAGGGGAGATTTCAGCTTAAGCGCGCGATCCAATTCGGCTTCGTCATGGACTTCCAGCAAGACATCCATGCCGTAATCCATGGCTACGGTTTCCATGTTGGCCATGTCCGCATCGTTCAGGGCGCCGACGATCAGCAAAATGCAATCGGCCCCCAGGGCGCGGGCTTCCACCACCTGATACGCATCGACCATGAAGTCTTTGCGGATCACCGGTAAATCGCAGGCCGAACGGGCCTCGCCCAGATGGGCATCGGTTCCTTGGAAGAATTTGGTATCGGTCAGAACCGACAGGCACGACGCCCCGCCATGGGCATAGGCACGGGCCAATTGCGCCGGTTCGAAATGAGGGCGGATCAGGCCGGCGGATGGCGATGCCTTTTTGATTTCAGCAATCAGCCCCACGCCTTTTTCCGCCACATCGCGGGTCAGGGCGTTGGCGAAACCACGGGGAGGGGCCTGATCCTTGGCCCGTTTCAGTAATTCCTGAATGGGGCGGCGGCTTTTGTGTTCCGCCACATCCTTGCGTTTTTCATCGCAAATGCGGTCCAAAATGGTGCCGGTCATGGGATCAAACCTTTCGGTTGGTGATGGCAACCATACGGTCCAGCGCTGCCAAGGCCGCACCGCTGTCGATGGATTGAGCCGCCAATTGGGCGGCAATGGCCAGATCGGGGGCCTTCTCCGCCACCACCAGGGCCGCGGCGGAATTCAGGATGACGATATCACGGTAGGGACCGGTCTTGCCGCCCAGCAGATCGCGCAAGGCTTGGGCATTGGTGGCGGCATCCCCGCCTTGCAGATCGGCGGCATGGGCACGAGCCACCCCGACATCTTCCGGCCGGACCTGGAAGGAATGAACCTTGCCATCCTTCCATTCAGCCACCAGGGTGGGGCCGGTGGTGGTCAATTCATCCAAGCCGTCCGAACCATGGACCACCCATGCCCGTTCGGCCCCCAGACGGCCCAGAACATGGGCCACGGGTTCCACCCATTGGCTGGCATAAACCCCAACCACCATCCGGGTGACCTGGGCCGGATTGGCCAAGGGGCCAAGGAGGTTGAAAATGGTCCGGGTTCCCAATTCCGCACGGGCGCCCGCCACATGCCGCATGGCGCTGTGATGGCGGGGCGCCATCAGAAAGCCCACCTTGTTGTCCCACAGGCTTTCGCGGATCAGGGCCATATCGGCGTTCACGTCGATGCCCAAGGCGGTCAACACGTCCGATGCCCCCGATTTGGACGATACCGCACGGTTGCCATGCTTGGCCACCGGCACCCCGGCACCGGCCACCACAAAAGACGATGCCGTGGAAATGTTATAGGTGCCGGCGCCATCGCCGCCGGTTCCGACAATATCCATGGCGTTGGGCGGGGCCTCGACGGTCATTGCCTTGGCCCGCATGATGCGGGCGGCGCCGGTGATTTCCTCGACCGTTTCGCCGCGCACCCGCAACGCCATCAGCAAGGCGCCGATCTGGACGGGGGTGGCATCGCCGGACATGATCACTTCAAACACTTCCTCGGCCTGATCCTCGGACATGCTGTGCCCGGTGGCCAGACGGCCCAGGACTTCTTTCACCAGGGCCAGGGTCGCCGGTGCGGATGTGGCAGGGGCATTCATCAGGAAGCTTCCTTATGGCGGCGGCACAGGCCAATGAAATTATTCAACATCTGGTGACCGTGTTCGGTTTCGATGCTTTCCGGGTGGAACTGTACCCCCCAGACCGGCATGGTCCGGTGGGCCAGCCCCATGATCAGCCCATCGGCAGTCCAGGCGGTCACGGTCAGGCAGTCAGGCAGGCTAGCCCGTTCCACGACCAAGGAATGATAGCGCGTCGCCCGAAAAGGCGAGGGCAGGCCCGCGAAAATGCCGGTCCCGTCGTGATGAATGCTGTCCACCTTACCATGCATGGGCTGTGGCGCCCGGATCACCCGGCCGCCAAATGCCTGTCCCATGGATTGTTCCCCCAGACAGACGCCGAAAAGCGGGATGCGCCCGGCGGCACGATCAATCAATTCCAGACAGATACCAGCGCGGTCGGGATCGCAAGGGCCGGGAGAGATCACAATCCCCTCTGCCCCCATAGCCAGTGCCTCATCCACGCTGATGGCATCGTTGCGCACAACCTGGACTTGGGCACCCAGTTCACCCAGATAGTGCCAAAGGTTGTAGGTGAAGCTGTCGTAAGTGTCGATCAGAAGAAACCAGGTGCACCTTAGCGATTTGATTTTACAGCATTTCCTGCTGGGCTGCGTCCCATCTTGCCCGATTTTTTACCCGGTTCGGTTCGGGCGTGGACAGGACAGCGTGGGACGGCGATCGGACTTTACACGCCATCAACCGGCTATGCCAGTCCCCGCATGTACCTTGCTTTATTGCCCTGTCGGGAGGGCTGACAATTCCGCCATGACCCAACGCTGGATGCCGTCGGCGCCCGACTGTACCAGCCAGCGGTGGAAATCTGTCCCATTCCCGTGCGACTGCCTGAGATGCTGCATGAACCGCCCCAATGCGTGACCATTCAGCCCGGTCAAGGCCGAGAGTACCTCGCCATTAAACAGGGTCTTCGCCTGTCGCCACAGGGCGAACTCGTCCATCACATCCCGGTAAGTAACGGAAAAATCAGGGAAAAAATCTATCAGCCGCTCAAGCGCTGGGGGGGCAAGGTATCGGCCCCCACATTCCTGGACCGATGGCCAGGGATAGGCGGGCAAATCCGGTCTATCCGCCATCCATTCCAGAAAACCGCGATAAACCGCCCGCTTGCGGTCGCGGACCCGCGCGGTGTGATTACGGTTTTCATAGGCGAAGATGGCCGGGTTGAAATAGGGGGAACTTGCGGCAAAGCGGTAAATGTCATCCAGCGTGTCGAACCCGGCCCGCCAACGAGTTGCGTCATATCCTAAAAAACCAAGAATACGCTTGATGTCCTTGCTGACAATGCGTTCTCCGAATTGATGTGTGCCATCGCGGAAAATGACCGACAGCCCATCATGGCCGAAGCGGACCCCCAGTTTGTGAGCGATCCGCCCCATGAAATTGCCCAGATCATTCCAGCTGTAATAAGCCAGGGCGGTATCAAAGCAATCCGCATCCTGGCCGATCAGATCGACCTGTAACTGCCTGCATTCAAAGCTGATTGTTCGACCATTGACGACTGTTTGCGCCGATGACCAGATATCCGTGATCCAGCGGCCCAAATCATCGACAGGGGCATTTTCCATCAGGATATCCATATCGCCGAAATCCGGCTTGGTCCGATAGGCGGGCAGCAGCGCGGACCGGGAGCGGGGAAAGTCCCGCCGCAAGGCGGATAGCATTTCATCCGCCAGGGCGAAAAACTCACCAGCCCGATAGCGGCGGGTAATGCATGTTTTCAACGCATTGCCGCCCATGGTTACGGCCCCATCCTGGCAAGGTGGGCCTGGAACAAGGCTTCCTGACCGCTGCGCAATATGGATTGCGCCCGTTCGAACAAGATCGCCGCCGCCGGCAGAGTTGCCGTGGCATCGGACAGAACTTCCAGCAGGGCCGCCTTTTCTTTCAGGTAGATTGTGGCGAAATGCGGATCGCAGGCCAGGATGCTGATGCTGTTATCAATCAGATCGGCCAGTTTGACGGCCTTGGCCCGTGCTGGAGCCTGTCCGTTATGCGCCCGGTCAAGTGCCTTACGTGCAGACCGGTTGCCGTCAGCAGGGCGGGAAATATCGGTCAGCCAAAAGACCAGATCGCCGATATCGTCGCCAAACTGGTCCCGGATATCCTCCAAGGTTACCGGGGTGTCTTCGACCACGTCATGCAGCCATGCGGCGGCCACCATGCCGTCATCCCCACCAGCCTGTGCCACCAAAGCCGCGACGGCGCGGGGATGCACGATATAGGGTTCCCCGGTATATTTGCGTACCTGCCCGATGGACGCATGGGCCGCGGTGGCGAAAGCAGCGGCGGCCGAAATCATGGTCATCCCCCTTTAGTTGCTCTTGCCGGACGATGGTGCGGTAAAGAGTGCGTTTCCAACCAAAAGCCGGATGCCATTATGCTTTGGCGTCATGATGATGGCAGTTGTTTTCTTTGCGTGGACAAGTTGCGGCGGCTATAACCGCAGGCGCAAGAGCTGTGCCGGGCTTTGCAACGGATTAATAAGCAAAATCCGCCAAAGCATCGGCTTAACGGAGGTGTTTGGGTGTCGCGTCACGAAATCCGGATGATGCTGACCAAGCCAAAGCGGCGAAGGTTCGGGGTTTGGCTGGTGCCGGTGCTCATGGTGGGCATGCTGAGCCTGGGGGCGGTGCTGGGGGTTGGAATCAGCACCGGTATCCGCTGGTTTGGTGGACATGATGACACCAAGGCTCAGGCGCAATGGGAAATTTCGGAAATGGCGGTGACCCGTCCCGATTTCGCCGAAGATTCCCTGCCCCCGCCAGAGACAGCCATGTCGGCGGCTATCCCGGCCTTGCCCGGTAATGGCGAAGATGCCGCGCCATCCCCTGATGATGACCATGATGCGGCCGCCACCGCCATGTCAGCCCCGCGCGAGGAAAGCAAGATCGTGGACGGGTCGGCCATTCCCGCTGCACCGCCCCAACCGTCGGCACCGTCGGTATCGCCGGGGCAGGATTTGGCGGCGGTGGTTCAGCCCATGCCCCCTGTCCCCAAACAGATATCCGGCCCGCCCGCTTGGGTGCGCTATGCGGTCCCCACGCCGAAGACCGGCGGCAAGCCGATGATCGCCATTGTCATTGACGATCTGGGCCTGGACCGGAAACGCAGTGAAAAAGTTACCCAGCTTAAGGGGCCGCTGACCCTGGCCTGGATGACCTATGCCGAGGATTTGCCCAAAATGACCCGTCAGGCGCGGGCGCGTGGGCATGAATTGATGCTGCATGTGCCCATGCAGCCCATGAGTGACAGCTTCAACCCCGGCCCGGATGTGTTGAGCATCACTGCATCGCCGGAAGAAAACCGCCGCCGCCTGATTTGGGGGCTTGACCGGTTCGAAGGGTTCGTAGGCATCAATAATCACATGGGGTCACGGTTCACTGCCGACCGCGACGGCATGCGGGTGGTGATGGCGGAACTGAAGAAACGGGGATTGCTGTTTTTGGATTCGTTGACCACCGACAAAAGCGTCGGGGCCGATCTGGCCAAGGCTGAAGGTGTTCCTTTTGCCGCCCGCCAGGTGTTTATCGACAACGAACAAAGCGTGCAGGCGGTTCTAGCCCAATTGAGCAAGGCGGAAAGCTATGCCCGCAAGCACGGCATGGCCATCGCCATCGGCCATCCCCACGACGCCACCATCGAGGCTTTGTCCCAATGGCTGCCGGGGTTGGAGGCCAAGGGGTTGGTCCTGGTGCCGGTTACAACTATTGTCCGGGTGTCCGGCAACCGGGAATGACCGCCCCCTGCTAACAGGGTGCGGAAAAACCCTCTTTCGGGGGCATTTGCCCCCGATCCCCCAATCGAGAGGCACAGCCTCCCGAACCCTCCAGATTTCTAACTCTTTGGAAGAAAAAGAAACTGGAGGCTTGGAGGCTGCGCCTCCAAACGGGTCTGGGCGGTCGCCCAGCCGCGAAGCGGAGTTTTTCCGCACCCTGCTAAAGCTGCCGCTGTCCTTCGGTTCCAATCACGTCGGCAAAATCGACGCCGTTCAATTCTTCTTCGATGATCAGGTCGTGGCGGTTATCCGGGCACAGTTCCGCCACATTGGACAAATCGGTCAGGACAATGTCCAAGCGGTCCAGGACATCCAGCACATCATCGGCCATGACCGGATCGTCCATGCGCCCGGCGAAGCGACGCAAATTCCAGGAAAACACGGTCATTTGTTTGACGTGATCGCGGAAACTGCGGGGGCGGCGCAAGAATAGACGGGGCGAGTTACGAATGCTTTTGATGAACTGATCGACCAGGGCCCGCACAAACGGATCGGATTCGCCAAGGCGGCGGGAAAAATCCTGAGCCGTCAGAATAGCGACGGCGCAATCATCAATGGCAACGGCAGTGGTACTGCGCGACCCGCCATCCATGACCGCCATTTCACCAAAAATTTCCCCCGGTCCGATCTCATTGACTTCGATGCGTTGACCGTCGTGATATTGGAACAGGCTGACCCGCCCCTCAAGCAGCAGAAAGGCGAAATCGCCCAGATCGCCCTGTTTGAATATCCGTTCGCCCGCCGAGAAACGCAGGCTTTCCTTGTTGGCGGATATTTCCATTATCCCATTATCCACGGCTATACCTGTCGATCCGGTTTTCGCATCAGAGCCTACCTTAAGACCTTATACAATAGGTGAAGGCGATCGGGGCGTACAAATGGAACCTATTCAATGCGGGCATAGCTCTAACCCAAAGGTCAGGGCGAACAGAGCAGCTTGCCGCCGCACCTCATCCCGGTCGCCACTGAAAATCCGCTGGGCGCCTTGGGGGGGGCTGCCTTGCCGGATCGCCGCGAAATGTACCAACCCCACGGGTTTTCCCGGGCTCCCCCCCCCTGGTCCGGCGATGCCGGTGACCGACAGGGCCAGATGGGCACGGGAATGAGATAGGGCACCTTGGGCCATGGCGATGGCGACTTCCGCGCTGACAGCCCCGTGGGTGGCGATCAATTGGGCGGGGACGCCCAGCATGTCGGTTTTGGCGTCGTTGGAATAGGTGACGAAGCCGCGTTCCACCACGGATGAACTGCCGGCAATGGCTGTCAGTGCCGCACTGATCAGGCCACCCGTGCAGGATTCGGCACAGGCAACCATCAATCCCGCTCCAGATAGGCGGGTCAGGAAGGTCTGGGCGGTCTGGATCAACTGGGGATCGGTGATCATGGCAGGACCAGCCATAAGGACAGAATCGCCAAGGCCGCCGCGCCATAGCCCGCAGCCAATATATCATCAGCCATCACCCCGAACCCGCCTTTCAGATGACGGTCAGCCCAAGAGGCAGGCCAAGGTTTCCAGATATCCAACAGGCGGAACAAGGCAAAGCCGATAACGTAAAGAATAGGGTCGGCGGGCACGGCGGCCAGAACCAGCCACTGGCCAGCGACTTCGTCGATGACCACCTCGCCCGGATCGTTTTTTCCTGTCCGCTGCACATAGACCGATGCGGCCCAGCATCCCACCAGAAAGCAAAGCCCCGATGCGACCAGCAACAGCACACTGCCGCCCCAACGGCTGATAAGCCAGGCAAAGGGCAGGGCGGCGGCGGACCCCCAGGTGCCCGGCGCTCTGGGCAGGCAGCCAGAGCCAAACCATGTGGACAGCCAAAAGGCGGGATGCCAGATGGATAGGGATGGCGAGGACAAGGGAATGGCTCCGGTCGGGGTTGGTGGTCCGCCCCAGACGCTTGGTTCGCAAGGCGTTTGGGGTTGGCCGCCAGCTCATTGAATCGTAGTAATAATTTAATGGATGGCATGGGTGGCATCCGTCAAATTCTCACCACTAGGGCGGCAACCCTAACCGCCGACCGGACGCAATGCAACCCGGTGCTTGCGTGATCAATCAACGATAGCGTTGCTCTTTCCACGGATCGCCCAAATCGTGATAGCCGCGCAATTCCCAATAGCCAGGACTATCCTTGTCCATGAAGGTGATAGCCCGCAGCCATTTCGCGCTTTTCCACAGATACAGCTTGGGAATAATCAGCCGCACCGGTCCGCCGTGATCACGGCTTAGGGGCTGTCCTTCCCAGCTATGAGCCAGGATCACATCGTCATCCAGCAGATGGGACAGGGGCAGGTTGGTAGTATAGCCGTCATAACTGCGCAGCATGACGAAAGCGGCACTGGGGCGTGGCTGGACCAAATCCAGCAGGCGGCGCATGGCCACGCCCTGCCAATGATTGTCATAGCGGGACCATGTGGTGACGCAATGAATGTCACTGATCATGTCGCTTTGGGGCTGGGCCATGAATTGGTCCCATGACCAGCGCAACGGCGATGCCACCGCCCCGGCCACGCTAAGCGACCAATCGGCCCGATCCAAGGCTGGTGTCAGCCCCAAATCCAGAACCGGCCAATCCTGGGTCAGATGCTGGCCCGGTGGCAGGCGGCGATGGGGTGATGCCGGTTCGGGGGTGCTGAGCCCGCGTCCGTCACGCGCCCACTGTTCCTTGGCTTCGATCAGCTTTGCGCTGATCTGGCCGTCCAGGGGGATGCGGTCATCATCGGAATCCTTGTCCATGGGGGCGTCGTCCTTCATTCCCGATTTGGCTCGTCGGGTGGATGCGACGCCGGACCTTATCCCCGGTCGCGCAGCACCCGTGCCTTTTCCCGCTGCCAATCGCGCTGCTTGACCGCCTCGCGTTTGTCATGGGCTTTTTTGCCCTTGGCCAACCCCAACAAGACCTTGGCCATGCCTCGATCCGTGAAATGAATGTCCAACGGCACCAGGGTCATGCCTTCCTTGGCCACGGCCCCCGCCAGCTTGCGCAGTTCCCGTTTATGCAGCAGCAATTTACGCGGCCGCCGGGTTTCGTGGGGAAAGGGCATTTTTGCCTGATATTCGGGTATATAGGCATTGTAAAGCCAAATGGCATCGTCCCGGGGGCCGGCATAGGCTTCATTGATGTTGCCCTTGCCCGCACGCAGGGATTTCACCTCGGTTCCCACCAGCATGATTCCGGCTTCCACCGTATCAATGATGGAATATTCGTGACGAGCCTTGCGGTTTTGGGCGGCGATGTGGGCTGGAAGCGACATGGTGGCGACCGATCAGATCAGACCGGCCTGGGCCATGGCGGTTTCCACCTTTTTCTTCGACGCGGCAGACAATTCCACCAGAGGCAGACGCACCGTGTCCTGCATCTTGCCCAGCAGGCTGGCGCCGTACTTGGCCGGTGCCGGATTGGTTTCGCAGAACATGGCGTCATGCAGGGCCGCCAAGCGGTCGCGCAGGGCGAAACAGGTCTTCAGGTCACCCTGGGCCCATGCCGCCTGCATCTGGGCGCACAAGCCGGGTGCGACGTTGGAGGTGACAGAGATGCACCCCACGCCACCTTGGGCCAGGAACGCGGTCGCGGTGGCATCTTCGCCCGATAATTGGCAGAACCCATCCCCCAGGGCCGCCCGTATTTGCAGGGGGCGGGCCAGATCGGCGGTGGCATCCTTGACCCCGACCACGTTGGGCAGGGCGGCCAGGCGGACAAACGTATCCACGCTGATGTTGACCACCGACCGACCGGGGATGTTGTAGATGATCAGCGGGATGTCAACCGACGTGGCGATGGCTTCGAAGTGACGGAACAAGCCTTCCTGGGTCGGCTTGTTGTAATAGGGGGCCACCACCAGGGCGGCATCGGCGCCAGCCTGCTTGGCATGCTTGGTCAGGGCGATGGCTTCCGCCGTGCTGTTCGATCCGGTACCGGCGATCACCGGCACCTTGCCGCGCGCCACTTCGACGCACAATTCGATGACCCGGTCGTGTTCCTGATGGGACAAGGTGGGCGATTCGCCGGTGGTCCCGCAGGGAACCACCGCATTCGTTCCCTCGGCGATCTGCCAGGCAACAAAGTCCTGGAACGCCTTTTCATCCACCTTTCCATCCCGGAAAGGGGTGAGGAGGGCGGTGATGGAACCCTTGAACATGATGGTATTTCCCGCAGGTTAATGGAAGAAATAGGGCCAGAGAGCCTACAGCCAACACGCGGATGAATGCAAGGGCAGGGAAACAAAAAGGCCGACCATCTTCATGGTCGGCCTTTTTTGGCTCTGGAGGAGGGATTCGAACCCCCGACCAGCCGGTTAACAGCCGGCTGCTCTACCGCTGAGCTACTCCAGATCAGGGCGCCCCATCATCGGGGTGCGCCGGAAGCTCTCTTGCGGGCCGCGTGCGCCACTTAATTCAGCAGGCAACACATGTCACACACTTAAAAGGAAAGGCCGACCACCTGAAATGATCGGCCTTTTTTGGCTCTGGAGGAGGGATTCGAACCCCCGACCAGCCGGTTAACAGCCGGCTGCTCTACCGCTGAGCTACTCCAGATCAGGGCACCCCGCTCTCGGGGCGCACCGAAACTTCTACCCTCCACGAGTGGAGGCCGGGACGGGAATCGAACCCATATACGCGGATTTGCAGTCCGCTGCATCACCACTCTGCCACCCGGCCGACAGTGGGTTGCGCTTGTCAGCCCGGCCCGTCGTGAGGTCCGTGCTTATACGCGGGGTCTGGCTGCCGGTCAAGCGGGTGTTTTTAGGGAGTTCGTTTTTTTTATCATTTTCCGGGCCGGGTGATGGCCGTTGTCATCGGGGCGGTCGGCTATCAGGTGTTTCATGTAGTGTCGCCGATTGAGTTTGCGCGCGGCCCAGCCTATAAAACCAAACCTAAAAGGCACTGCTATCCGTAGGGGAAGACGCAAGATGGACTACGCCGCCGCCCGCCACAACATGGTTGAAAATCAGCTTCGCACCAACGGGGTCGCCGATCCGCTTCTGGTAAGCGCCTTCGCGGCCATTCCCCGTGAGCTTTTCGTGCCGAAACCCCTGCGGACCTGCGCCTATGTGGATGAGGATCTGGCCGTCGGCGGCGGGCGTCATCTGGTGGAACCCCTGGCCCTGGCCCGTTTGTTGCGCTGGGCCGACATCAAGCCAACCGATGTGGTGCTGAATATCGGCTGCGCCACCGGCTATGCCAGCGCGGTCATTTCCCGCTTGGCTCAGACCGTGGTGGCGCTGGAATGCAGCCCCGAATGGGAGGGGCGGGCGACCCAATCCCTGACCGAATTGGGGATCGACAATGTGGCGGTGGTGCATGGGGCGTTGGGGCATGGCTATCCGACGCAGGCGCCCTATGACGTGATCATTTTCTCAGGCGCGGTGCCGGAATTGCCCGGTAACGTGTCCCGTCAATTGGGTGATGGGGGGCGGCTGGTGGCCGTGCTGGCCAACCGTTCGGGATCGACGGGTCACGGGGTGGTGGTTGTCCGCAAGGGGGATGTTTTCAGTCAAACCCAGCCGTTCGATGCGGCATTGCCGGTATTGCCGGGGTTTCAGTCATCCGGCCAATTCGTCCTATAGGTTAAATGACCGGAAGAAATGGGCGGCTTCTTCATAAAAACGGGTGATAGCCGCCCAGAATGCCAAGAGGGGGCAGGGCGCAGCATTGCGCTCTCATTCGTCTGGTGGATGCCTTTGGGATTTTTCATGTTTGCGCCTTATATCCCGCAGGCCGTTGGCGCCGCGAATGATGCGGGGGAATATTTCTTGATCTTTCTTTCCGCAGAGATATTGTTCCAGGGCATTCCTAGGCGTGGGTCTGCTTGGAATCCCTGGAACTGCATGGAAGAAGGTGCGGGATGAAGAAAGCGTGTTTGCTGCTGGGCGTCGCGGCTGTCGGCTTCGGCTTGATGGTGCCGGATGAATCGCCTGCCGAAACGCTGGAAGAGGTATTGGCCTCAACCTACGCCAATAACCCCACATTGAAGGCGCGGCGGACTCGGGTCCAGGCCGCCGATGAAGGCGTGCCACAGGCATTGTCCGGCTGGCGCCCCAATGTCCGTCTCACCAGCAGCGTGGGCCGTGGCGAGTACGTCAATAATCAGCAGGACGAACAAAACCGCGATGCGTTGCGGACGCCCCGCAACGGCGCCATCGTGGTGACCCAGGATTTGTACCGGGGCGGCCGCACCGTGGCTCAGACCAAGCAGGCGGAAGCCACCGTTCAGTACGAACGTGAAATGCTGCGTGCCACCGAACAGACCATCTTGCTGAATGCGGCCACCGCTTATCTGAACGTGGTGCGCGACCGGGATGTGCTGGGTTTGAACACCAATAACGAACAGGTGTTGCGTCGTCAGCTTGATGCCGCGCGGGAACGCTTCCGCGTCGGGGAAATCACCCGGACCGATGTGAGCCAGGCCGAAGCCCGGCTGGCCCGCGCCACCGCCGACCGCATTGCCGCCGAAGGAACCTTGCAGAACAGCCGGGCCAATTTCATCAATGTGGTGGGTGTTGCACCGGAAGCCCCGATGTCGCCGGAGCGCGCCATTGATGTTCCCGGCAGCTTCGACGAAGTGAAGACGGTCAGCCTGGCCAAGAATCCCAATGTCGGCGCCGCAGACTGGAATGTCTCGGTGGCCAAGGAAGGCATTGATCTGGTGCGCGGCGAATTGCTGCCCACCGTTTCGCTGACCGGCCAATATGGGCGCAATATGCATGCGTCGACCCTGGACAGCGAAAGCACCACCGCCGAAGCCATGCTGGAAGTCAGCGTGCCGATTTACGAAGGCGGGCAAAGCTATTCCCGGTTGCGGGCGCAGAAGCTGACCTATGGACAACGTCGGACCGAAGCCGATCAGGCTCGGCGCGACGTGCAGGAAACCGCCACCCGCTCGTGGGAAGATTTGCAGGCCGCACGGGCGAGCATCCGCTCCTATGACGCCCAGGTCACCGCGTCCAAAATGAGCTTGGACGGCGTGGAAGAAGAAGCCAAGGTCGGGTCGCGGACCGTGCTGGACGTGTTGAACGCGGAACAGGAATTGTTCGAAGCCAAGGTCAACATGGTTCGGGCCAAGCATGACGAAATGGTTGCCGCTTTCCAGGTGCGTTCTGCCCTGGGGCAGATGACCGCCGATACGCTGAACCTGACGGTGGATCTTTATGATCCCGCCAAGCATTATCTTGACGTCCGTGATAAATGGATCGGGGCCGGTGTCGAGAACGAGCCGGAGCAATGATTATCCGATAAGTCTTCTCCCCGTGGCGGGAAATGATCATTTCGGATATTGTGTTAATGATTTGTAGGGGGTCGTCGGGCATTATAACCGGCGATCCATCCTTTGGGGACCATCGGACAGTCACATCATGAGCGACGATAAGGCCCAGCAAGAACCATCAATGGAAGACATTTTGGCTTCCATTCGGCGTATTCTCTCGGAAGACGAAGAGAAGGAGCCTGAACCCGAGCCGTTGCCCGAGCCGGAGCCTGAACCTATGTTCATGCCCGAACCGGAGCCGGAACCCGAGCTTGAACCTATGTTCATGCCCGAGCCGGAGCCGGAGGATGATGTGTTGGAATTGACCGATGACATGATCCTGTCTCCGCCCGAGCCGGTGTTCACACCGCCGCCACCTCCACCGCCGCCGCCGCCGCCGGCACCAAGGATCATGGATATGGATACCCGTATTATTTCCGAGCCAGTGGCGGAGCGTGGGTCTTCGATCCTTTCCGATCTGGCCCGCGAGATCGTCCGGCAGCGTCAGCCTGTCAATCTGGGGAATGGCTCCATTACCCTGGAAGATATGGTCCGCGAGCTTTTGACCCCTGTTCTTAAGCAATGGCTGGATCAAAACCTGCCATCCTTGATCGAACGTCTGGTCAAGAAGGAAATCGAAAACATGGTAAACCGGGCCGAGAATCTTTAATCTCGGGTCGGTTCCGCGAAAAAAGGCGGCTTGGCCTGGACCGAGCCGCCTTTCTTTTTTTCTCCCCCCCCAATCATACATTCAGGATTGATCGGTCATGTTGGAAAAGACCTATAGCCCGTCAGAGGTCGAACCGAAGCATTATGAGCGTTGGGAACAGACTGGTGCGTTCGCTTCCCAGGCGGACAGCGCCAATGTGCCCTATACCATCATGATGCCGCCGCCCAACGTAACCGGCAGCCTGCATATGGGGCATGCCCTGACCTTCACGCTTCAGGACGTTCTGATCCGCTATCACCGCATGATCGGTCGCGATGCTCTGTGGCAGCCTGGTACCGATCATGCGGGGATCGCCACTCAAATGGTGGTCGAACGCCAGTTGGAAGCGAAAGGGCAGACCCGGCATGATCTGGGGCGTGATGCCTTCATTTCCCGTGTGTGGGAGTGGAAGGCGGAATCGGGGGGGACCATCACCCGTCAGCTTCGCCGTTTGGGCGCGTCTCCTGATTGGCAGCGGGAACGCTTCACCATGGATGAAGGGTTGAGCGAGGCGGTGCGGACCGTCTTTGTCACCCTGCACAAGCAAGGGCTGATTTACCGCGATAAGCGCCTGGTCAATTGGGACCCCAAGATGCACACCGCCATTTCCGATCTGGAAGTGGAACAGCGGGAAGTGAAAAGCCATATGTGGCATTTCAAATATCCCGTTGACGGGCTGGATGACACCTTCATCACTGTCGCTACGACCCGCCCGGAAACCATGCTGGGCGATACCGCCGTGGCCGTGCATCCCGAGGATGAGCGCTATACCCATCTGGTGGGCCGGATGGTGCGGCTGCCCCTGGTCGGTCGTCTGATTCCCATCGTGGCCGATGAATATTCCGACCCGACCAAGGGGACCGGTGCGGTGAAGATCACCCCGGCCCATGATTTTAATGACTTTGAAGTGGGCAAACGTCACGGCCTGCCCATGATCAACATTCTGGACCGTGATGCCCGGATCACCGATGACGTGCCCGAAGCCTATCGCGGTCTGGACCGTTACGAGGCCAGGAAGAAGATTGTGGCCGAAATGGAAGCCCTGGGGCTGCTGGACAAGATTGATAATCATGTCCACACGGTTCCTTATGGTGATCGTTCCGGTGTGGTCATCGAACCGTGGCTGACGGATCAGTGGTTCGTGGATGCTCCGGTTCTGGCCAAGCCCGCCATTGAAGCCGTGGAAACGGGCAAGACCCGTTTTGTCCCCCGCCACTGGGAAAACACCTATTACGAGTGGATGCGCAATATCCAGCCCTGGTGTATTTCCCGCCAAATCTGGTGGGGGCATCAGGTCCCGGCCTGGTACGGTCCCGATGGTCATGTCTTCGTCGAAATGACCGAACAGGCCGCTCAGGATGCCGCCCGCACCCATTACGGCAAGGACGAACCCCTAACCCGTGACCAGGACGTGCTGGATACTTGGTTCTCTTCGGCACTGTGGCCGTTCTCGACCCTGGGATGGCCGGAAAAGACCCCGGAACTGAGCCGTTATTACCCGACGGATGTGTTGGTCACCGGCTTTGACATCATCTTTTTCTGGGTTGCCCGGATGATGATGATGGGGCTGCATTTTATGGGGGATGTGCCTTTCCGCGACATCTATATTCATGCCCTGGTCCGCGACGAAAAGGGCCAGAAGATGTCAAAATCCAAGGGCAACATCATTGATCCCCTGGTGTTGATCGACAAATTCGGCTGCGATGCCTTGCGTTTCACTCTCGCGGCTCTGGCGGCCCAGGGGCGCGATATCAAGCTGGCGGAAAGCCGGGTCGAGGGGTATCGCAATTTCTCTACAAAGTTGTGGAATGCGGCGCGCTTCTGCCAGATGAACGAATGTCATCCCGTCGATGGCTTCGATCCCAAGGCGGTCAAGGGAACTCTGAACCGTTGGATCGTCGGCAAGGCTGCGGATATGGCCGCCAAGGTGGGGCAGGCATTGGACGGATATCGTTTCGATGCCGCGGCTGGTACCGCGTATCAATTCGTTTGGGGAACATTCTGCGATTGGTATTTGGAATTCGCCAAGCCCATCTTCCAAAACGGGACTGAGGCGGACAAGTCGGAAACCCGCGCGACCGCCGCGTGGACGCTGGACACCATCTTGCATGTGCTGCATCCCTTCATGCCCTTCATCACCGAAGAATTGTGGGGGCAGACCGGCAGCAGGACGGGTGATTTGATGCTGCGTCCCTGGCCTGCTTTGGATGGGGTGTCCGACGCCCAGGCCGAAGCCGAGATGGATTGGGTGGTGCGGATGGTGTCCGTTGTCCGTGGCGTGCGTTCCGAAATGAATGTACCGGCTGGCGCCCAGCTTGACTTGTTGATCACGGGATTGGCGGCGGATCGCGGCGGATGGATCGTGACCCATGGCGATCTGATCGCCCGTCTTGCCCGCTTGTCATCGTTGGTGGCGGATGCCAGCGCCGAGCAGGTGAGCGAGGCTTTTGCCTCCGGTGCGGCACAGATGGTGGTGGACGAAGCCACCTTGGTGATGCCGCTGGGCGGCGTGATCGATGTGGCCAAGGAACGTCAGCGCCTGGAAAAGGAAATCGCCAAGGCGGAAAGCGAAATTATCAAAGTGGATAAAAAATTCGCTAATCCGGATTTTCTGGCTAAGGCCGCTCCCGAAGTGGTGGAAGAAAATCGAGAACGTCGGGAAGAATGGACGCAAGCGAAGGAAAAATTGCAAGACGCGGTGAAACGTCTTTCGTCCTGCTGACGCCATAGGCGGTAAAGCGACCGGACACACCTTTTTGTCTGGTCGCTTTGTCAGCCTATTCGTGCTATCAACTCTGAAAAATAGCAACCAACGGACGTGGCGGGTACGGAAGGGGCATGGCCGACTTCGGCGAAAAAATCACCCGTGAATTGACCATCCGCTATGTGGCGGTGCTGGCTGTCTTGGGTGGGTTGGCGATCGCGTCGTTTTTGGGGTTGTCGCGCATCCTGATGGAGGCGGAAAGCGGCATGAGCCTGCTTGCCGCGTCGGATGGTCAGCGCACCTTGGTGGAAAAGATGGCGCTTGCCGCCACCCGCTTGTCACACTTCCCCATTGGTACGGCGGATCGGGCCGGAATTGAACATGGGTTCAGTGAATCCCTGGCCAAGCTGGAGGCAACCCATGTCGGCTTGCTGGCGGGGATGCCGGAATTGCGGACCACGCTGGGTCTGTCGGATTCTCTGAAAAGCCTTTATTACGGTCCGGATGGCGCGGTAGATACGCGGATACGCGAATTCAGCGCCCATGCCCGTGCATTGGAAATGCGGTTTTCGTCCCCGATTGCGGGGGATGACCCGGATGTGATTGCCCTGGTTCAGGCTGCCAACGGGCCGCTTCTGACCGATTTGGAAGCGCTGAGCGAGCGTTACCGCAGCGAAAATGCGGATCGTCTGGTTCGACTGTCCGCCTTGCATGGGGCGGCCTTGATCGCCATTCTTGGGTTGTTGGTGGTGTCGGCGGCGGGTGTCTTCCAGCCGATGGTTGCACGGCTGAAAGCCGATATCGCCGACCGCTGCAAAGTCGAACAAAGCCTGCGGGAATCCGAGGATCGGCTGTGGCGCATTCTGGAGGAAAGTCCGGTTGGTGTTTCGGTGTCCCGGCGCGAAGATGGCAAGGTGATTTTTGCCAACACCCGCTTTTGCGACATTATCGGCGCCCGGCGTGATGATGTGCTGGGTGGGAATGCCCGTGACCATTTCGTGGATGACGCCCAACGTCGCCGGGTCATTCAAGTCCTCAAGGAAAAAGGACAAATCGACGACCGCGAGGTGGAATTCCGCCGTCGGGACGGAACGCCGTTCTGGAGTTTGTTGACCATGCGCAGCACCCGGTCATCGGGGGGGATGGTCAATTTGGCCTGGATTTACGATATTTCGGCCATCAAAGCGGCGGAAGAGAAATTGAAACTGACCGCCAAGGTGGTGGAAAGTGCGTCGGAAGCAGTGGTCATCACCAATGCCCGAAACGAAATCGAATTCGTCAATCCGGCCTTTACCGCTATTACTGAATACACATCGGCCGAAGTGGTCGGAAAAAACCCCAAGATGATGCAATCCGGTCGTCACGATCAGGATTTCTATCGTTCCATGTGGGAATCCTTGCGGGAAAATGGTCGTTGGCGCGGTGAAATCTGGAACCGGCGGAAATCGGGTGAGTTTTTCGCGGAATGGCTTTCCATCGTGGCGATCCGGGATAATGCAGGGGCTTTGACCCACCACATTGCCATTTTCTCGGACATTACCCATCGCAAGGAAGATGAGGAACGGGTGTGGCGTCAGGCCAATTACGATGCATTGACCGGCTTGCCTAACCGGGCTTTGTTCTCTGACCGACTGAACCAATCCGTCCGCCAGGGCCGTAGGGAAGAAAAGCGATTTGCCCTGCTGTTCATTGACCTGGATGGGTTCAAAAATGTCAATGACACCTTGGGGCATGCCTTGGGGGATATTCTGCTGCAACAAACTGCCGCCCGGCTGATCGAGTGCATGCGTGCATCCGATACTGTGGCCCGGTTGGCGGGGGATGAGTTCACCTGCATTCTGTCCGGCATTCACGGACGGGAAGATGCCGCCATCGTCGCCGGCAAGATATTGGACCGTCTGGCCGCTCCGTTCGATCTGGAAGGTCAGGAAGCCCATGTGCGCGGCTCCATCGGCATTTCCATCTTCCCCAGCGATGCCGATGATGCGGGGCAGTTGATGGAGCTGGCAGATCAGGCCATGTATCGGGTGAAAAAGCAGGGGAAAAATAATTTTGAATTTGCCGGTGATTTAACCGCCACCGTCATGTGAGCCATCCTGTCGACAGTGCCAAAACAGCGGCAGGCCGTTACTTGCGTCTACTGCGGTCACAGCCCGATAATCCGCAGAATTACGCCCGGCGATGGACAAAAACGCCCTGCGTTCTACGAAGCGCAGGGCGTCAATGTTATCTCGATAGGATGTCATTCCCGGTTCAGAAAGTTCCGACCCTATGTCGGAACTTTCCTTTAGCAGGGTGCGGAAAAACTCCGCTTCGCGGCTGGGCGACCGCCCAGACCCGTGTGGAGGCGCAGCCACCAAGCCACCAGTTTCTTTTTATTTAAAAGAGTTAGAAATCTGGAGGGTTCGGGAGGCTGTGCCTCTCGATTGGGGAATCGGGGGCAAATTACCCCGAAAGAGGGTTTTTCCGC
>JAYSBF010000055.1:0-24253 GCA_041915545.1 Magnetospirillum sp.
TTTTCTAACTCTTTGAAAGAAAAAGAAACTGGAGGCTTGGAGGCTGCGCCTCCAAACGGGTCTGGGCGGTCGCCCAGCCGCGAAGCGGAGTTTTTCCGCACCCTGCTAATACTCGTCGTCCCGTCCGCCGCCGCGCACCAGCACGTCGCGCTTGCCCACATGATTGGGTTTGCTGATCACATTTTCGGCTTCCATGCGTTCGACCAGTCGGGCCGACCGGTTATAGCCGATCTGCAAATGACGTTGGATGAAGCTGATGGACACCTTACCCTCGCGGGTTACCAGGGCCACCGCCTGATCGTACAGGTCATCCCCGGACCCGCCACCCGCTCCGCCGCCCATGGCCGCAGGTTCATCCTCTTCCTCGGTCACGGCGCTGACATAGGCCGGTTGGCCCTGGGTCCGCAGATGATCGACCACCATTTCCACTTCGCGATCAGATACGAACGGGCCGTGGACGCGGGCGATGCGGCCGCCGGGGGCCATGTACAGCATGTCGCCCTGGCCCAATAATTGTTCGGCTCCCTGTTCGCCCAAAATGGTACGGCTGTCGATTTTCGATGTGACCTGAAAGGAAATGCGGGTGGGGAAATTGGCCTTGATGGTGCCGGTGATCACGTCCACCGATGGCCGTTGGGTGGCCATGATCAAGTGAATACCGGCGGCACGGGCCATCTGGGCCAGACGTTGCACGGCGGCCTCGATCTCCTTGCCCGCCACCATCATCAAATCGGCCATTTCATCGACGATAATGACGATGAACGGCAAGGCCCGCAATTCCAGCCCCTGTTCCTCGTAAATGGGGTTGCCGGTTTCGGGGTCAAAGCCGGTCTGGACCGTGCGGGACAGGGATTCGCCCTTTTCCTTGGCTTCGGCCAGACGTTGATTATAGCCGGCGATGTTGCGCACACCCAACTGGCTCATGGCCCGGTAGCGGTCTTCCATCTCCCGCACGGCCCATTTCAGAGCAACCACCGCCTTGCCCGGTTCGGTGACAACCGGGGACAGCAGATGGGGAATGCCGTCATAGACCGACAATTCCAGCATCTTGGGATCAATCATGATCAGTCGGCATTCCTGCGGGGTCAGGCGATACAGCAGCGACAGAATCATGGTGTTGACGGCCACCGATTTACCCGATCCGGTGGTGCCCGCGATCAGCAGATGGGGCATGCGGGCCAAATCCACCATGACCGGGGCGCCGCCAATATCCTTGCCCAACACCAGGGTCAGGCGGGCCTGGGCATTTTCGAACGGTTCGGATGCCAGCAATTCGCGCAGATAAACCACTTCGCGCCGGGTATTGGGCAATTCGATGCCGATGACGCTGCGCCCCGGCACCGTGGCGATACGCACGGACAGCGCGCTCATGGACCGGGCGATGTCGTCGGCCAGACCGATCACCCGGCTGGTTTTGGTGCCCGGTGCCGGTTCCAATTCGTACAAGGTGACCACCGGGCCGGGCCGGACCCGGACCACCTTGCCGTTGACGCCGAAATCTTCCAAGACGGTTTCCAGCATCCTGGCATTTTGGGCCAATGCGTCGTGGTTGATTTTGGGCACGCCGCTATCGGGCGGTAATGCCAACAAGGTCAAGGGCGGATGCAGATAGGTCAGGGGCAACGGATTTTCCGGCTCGCCCAGATCCAGCCGTCCCTGACGGGCGGCCCGTTCCCGTCTTCCTTCCGCCGGGGGGGGGCGCCGTGGTTCCACCAGGGGGTGTTGCGGGGCCGGGCGGGCCGATGGGTCGGCCACCATGCTGGGCCGATCTTCGGCGCGCAAGGCGGTTCCGTCATCCATATCCGCGCCGCCGTCAAATCCCGGTTCGCGGCGACCATCCGGCATGGGGTCATCACTGTCGCCGCCCATTTCCGGTTCGCGGCGGCTGGGCATCATGCCCCCGACCTGTCGGCCCAAGGCCCCGGCAGCGGTGCCCGCCACGCTGCCCGTCGCCACCGCCACATCCAGCGACCGCCGCCCCAATCGCGACATTCCCGCCCAATCGGCCGAAGTCAGGCCCAGCACATAGACCAAACCGGCCAGCGCCAATACGGCGGCGACCAATCCCCCCAGCCACAGCAGATCCGGCGGCAACAGCAGGGCCAGACCCGCCACGGAGACTTTTCCCAACGCCCCGCCCGGCCCGGTGGACAAGGACGACCACGGCCCGGCAGGCATGTAGGCCAGGGCAATGCAGGCCACCACCACCACCACCGGCAACAGGGCGATGCGTCCCAACCATTGCCGGGGCGGACAGGCCCGCACCATCACCCGCAATCCCCAAATGGCGGCGATGCCCACCCCCAGAATCGCCCCCAGCCCGAAAAACTGGTACAGCAGATCGGCCGCGACCGCCCCCACGGTTCCCAGGGCGTTGTGCACATCATCGGCCCCCACTGAATTCAGCGACGGGTCACGAGGGTTGCTGGTGGCCAGGGCCACCCCCGACAAGATGGCCAGGATGGTCAGGACCACGCCACCCAGGCGCGCACCAAACCGCCGCAACGCCTCAATGGCGCCGGGGGGCAGGAATTTGTCGCGGGCGACGGCTTTTCTGATCGGGGGCATGCCGCAGGTTACAGCAATTGGGCCATCCGGCCCAGAGCGCGGGCCGTGATATCCAGATCATGGACCAAGGCGACGCGGATGAACCGGTCGCCCGCCCCATCGCGGGCCAGATATTTGCCGGGCAGGACCCGAATATTCGCCTCTTTCCACAAGCGCAAGGCCGTCTGCTCGCCATCGCCCACATCCAGCCACAGGAAGAACCCGCCCGCCGGACGATGAAAGCCGGGATGACCGCCCAGGGCTTGCTGGGCGATATCCAGCTTGGCCCGATACAGAGCGCGGTTTTCATCCACATGGGCCTCGTCCTGCCACAAGGCCGTGGCTGCCGCCAAGATCGGCAGCGGTGTTGCGGCACCGCCATAGGACCGCAGCCGGGAAAAGGCGGCGATCACGGTTTCATCTCCGGCGGCAAAGCCAGAACGCAGACCCGGAACGCTGGAGCGTTTGGACAGGGAATGGAAAACCACCACATTGTCCAGCCCGCCCCCCAATTCGGCGCAGGCCCGAAGCGCCCCGGCCGGCGCCTCGCGGTCCCAGATTTCGCTATAGCATTCATCCACCGCCAGCACGAACCCGTATTGCCGGGCCAGCAGGATGGTGCGCTTCAGCAAATCCAGATCGGCCACGGCCCCTTGGGGATTGGCGGGGCTGCACAGATAGGCCAGTTGCGTCCGGGACAAAACGTCTTCCGGCAGGGTGGAATAATCGGGCTGGGACGCCGGGCCATGGGCACCAGGGACAAAAATCGCTTCGGCCCCGGCCATGACCGCGCCGCCCAGATAGACCTGATAAAACGGATTGGGCAACAGAACCGCCGCCCGTGGCGGATGTTTGGGCGACACCACCGTTTGGGCGAACAGGTACAGCGCCTCGCGGGTGCCGGCCACCGGCACCACCGCCCGGTCCGCATCCACCATGCCCTGGGGCAGTCCGAACCGCCGGGTCAGCCACCCGGCTACCGCCTGACGAAATCCCGCCGTTCCCGGTCCCGGAGGGTATTTGCCCCACAAGGCCGCGTTTTCCGACAAGATGCGTGCCACCATGGCAGGCGGGGCATGCTGCGGTTCGCCGATGGACATGACGATGCTGTCAGGGGAAGCTGCGCCACCCAGCAGGGCGGTCAGGCGTTGAAACGGATAATCGGCAAGCTGATCCAGACGGTGGTTGACCACGGACATTCCCCAAACGGAAAAACGAACATTGTCCCGTTTTAACCGAAAGCGGGGCGGTGACCCAAACAGATTGGCATTGTCGCCGCACGGCCCCCAAAGGAAAAGGGCGCGGCCCTTGCAGGCCGCGCCCCGTCCATTGCCATCAGGCGACCATCCTTAGTGGATGGTTTCCCCGTGCAAGGCGATGTCCAGACCTTCGCGTTCCTCTTCCGGGGTGACGCGCAGACCCATGACCACGTCGATGATCTTCAGCAGGATGAAGCTGACGACGGCGGTGTACACCAAGGTGATGACCACGGCCTTCACCTGGATCAGCACCTGGGCGGCATTGCCTTCCAGCAGACCGGCGGTGCCGCCGATGCCGCTGACGGCGAACACGCCGGTCAGGATGGCGCCGACGATGCCGCCGATGCCGTGCACGCCAAAGGCGTCCAGCGAGTCGTCATACTTCAAGGCATGCTTCAGGCCAGTGGCACCCCAATAGCAGATCACGCCGGCCACCAGGCCGATGATCAGGGCGCCCTTGGGGCCGACGAAGCCAGCCGCCGGGGTGATGGCCACCAGACCGGCAACGGCACCCGAGATGATGCCCAGGACCGACGGCTTCTTGCGAAGAGCCCATTCGGCCAGCATCCAGGCCAGGGCGGCGGCGGCGGTGGCGATCTGGGTCACCAGCATGGCCATGCCAGCACGGCCATCGGCGGCAGCGGCGGAACCGGCGTTGAAGCCGAACCAGCCAACCCACAGCAGCGAGGCGCCGATAACCGACAGGGTCAGGTTATGGGGAGCCATGTTGTCGGTGCCGTAGCCCTTGCGCGGGCCCAGGACGATACAGGCCACCAGACCGGCGATGCCGGCATTGATGTGCACCACGGTGCCGCCGGCGAAGTCCAGGGCGCCCATGGCGCCGATGAAGCCCAGGGCGGTGCCGTCAGCATTCAGCGACCACACCCAGTGGCAGACCGGGGCATAGACGACCAGCAGCCACAGAACGGTGAAGACCAGCATGGACGAAAACTTCATGCGGTCGGCGAAGGCGCCGGTGATCAGCGCCGGGGTGATGATGAAGAAGGTCATCTGGAACATGGCGAAGACCGATTCGGGAATCACGCCCGACAGGGTGGTCTTTTCGATGCCGTCCAGGAACAGGCGGTCCAGGCCGCCGATGAAGGGGCTGGTGCCGGTGAAGGCCAGGGAATAGCCGATCACCATCCACAGCACGCTGGCCACGCAGGTGATGGCGAAGCTCTGCATCATGACCGCCAGCACGTTCTTCTTGCGCACCATGCCGCCGTAGAACAGGGCCAGGCCGGGGATGGTCATCATCAGCACCAGGGCGGTGGAGGTGAGCATCCAGGCGGTGGCGCCGGAATCAAGGACCGGAGCGGCGGCGGCGGGAGCAGCAGCGGCGGCATCCGCGGCGGCTTCCTGGGCCATGGCGGCCGAGGCGGACAGCAGGCCGACCACGGCCGGGGCCACGCCGGCCATAAGAGTTTTGAAACGATGGTTCATCGGGTAACCCCCAAACGGCTCAGCCTACTATGGTTTCGCCAGCGATCTCCGGGGCCACTGCCCGGCGGAGAATGAATGCGGCGCCGACCCGGACAAACAAAATCCGTGCCAATCCGGGACGGGCGAAAACCATGAGGCATTGACCTGATTTCGTGAAAAGCGTGATGGACAAATGGCGTAATTTTAAGCATTCGCTGCGTCAAATTGCTTTGATTGCGGGCAGTCGCACCCGCGTCCCAAGGCAACATGTCCATGGCGCGCCCAAACGCCACCACCGGTCACAAGGCTTCGGCGTTGGCTTCCCCGGTACGGATACGGTACGCCTGGGAAAGATCGACGACGAAAATCTTGCCGTCACCGATCTTGCCGGTACGGGCAGCGGTCTGGATCGCCTCGATGACCTGATCGGCGATGTCGTCATTGACAGCCACCTCGATCTTCACCTTGGGCAGGAAATTGACCACGTATTCGGCACCGCGATAAATCTCGGTCTGGCCCTTTTGCCGACCGAAGCCCTTGACCTCGCTGACAGTCAGCCCCTGCACGCCCAGCGGCGTCAGGGCTTCGCGCACTTCATCGAGTTTGAAGGGCTTGATGATGGCCATGATCAGCTTCATCTCTGGTCCCCATGATAGAGGGCGGATACCCCTGTGGCATCCGCCAGTTGAGTGGTCGCAAGTATGCCTGCGATCCTTGCGCAGTCGATCTTCATATTCAAGAGTCGTGCCGAAAACCGGATTCCGCCATTTTTCATCAATAGCGCCCCGGTTTCGACGCGGTTCCGTCATAATCCTGCCTAGTTTATAAGCTATTTTTCTAAAAAATGCCTTTTTCTCTGCGCCCAGAAAACAGGCAGGAAAGGACATTCTTGCATCCGCCGGGCAGTGATGGCACACCATGCACCATGTCTGATAATAGCTGCCCCCCCCGGCCTCGGGCCGATCTGGATGTCGAGGTGCTGGTTGTCGGCGGCGGTCCGTCCGGTGGCCTGACCGCATGCGCTCTGGCTCAGTCCGGGATTCGCACCGCTTTGGCCGAGACGGCCTCTCCCGCGGATTTGGCCCGCCCCGGCACCGATGGCCGTTCCATCGCCATCGCCTTGTCGGCCCAACGGGTCTTTGCCGCCGCCGGTGCGTGGGACTACATGCAGGACGAGGCTCAGCCCATCCTGGAAATCCGGGTCACCGATGGCGCATCCCCCCTGTTCCTGCATTACGATCACGACGCCATCGGCGATGATCCCTTTGGCTGGATCGTGGAGAACACCACGATCCGCCGCGCTGTCCACCGTCGGTTGGCGGAACTGCCCCAGGCGGTGGTGGTGGCGCCGGCCAAGGTGGTGGGCGTAGCGCGGGATTCCCATCAGGCCGTGGCCACCTTGGCCGATGGCCGCACAATTCGTGCCGCTCTGGTGGTGGCCGCCGATGGCCGCCCGTCACCGTTGCGCCAGATGGCGGGAATCGGGTTGACCCGCTGGGACTATCACCAATCGGGCATCGTTTGCACGGTGGCCCATGACAAGCCCCATCATGGCATCGCCCATGAACGCTTTTTGCCGTCGGGGCCATTCGCCATCCTGCCCATGCGGGGGAATCGGTCATCCATCGTTTGGACGGAAAAGCTGCATCTGGCCGATGCCATCGTTAATCAGGACGATGCGTCCTTCCTGGCCGAATTGCGGGTCCGCTTCGGTGACTTTTTGGGTGATGTCCGGCTGGACGGTCCCCGTTTCCATTATCCCTTGTCGCTGCAATTCGCCGAACGCTCCATCGACCAGCGCCTTGTTCTGGTGGGCGATGCCTCTCATGGCATGCACCCCATCGCCGGGCAGGGGATGAACATGGGCATCCGCGACGTCGCCGCCTTGGCCGAAGTGGTGGTGGATGCGCATCGGCTGGGTCTGGATATCGGCGGGGCCGATGTCCTGGAACGCTATGAACAATGGCGGCGATTCGACAACATGCTGATGTTGGGATTGACCGACGTTTTGAACCGGCTGTTCAGCAACCGGATCCCCCCCCTGAAATTGGCCCGTGATCTGGGATTGGCGGCGGTGCAATCCATGCCGGGACTAAAGCGTCTGCTGATGCGTCACGCCATGGGTGTGGTTGGTGAATTGCCGCGGATGATGACGGGAAAGCCGCTGTAGAGGAGGGAACAAAAATGCCGGCCGGAATCCCGAAGAAATTGTTCATGTTTCACAATCCCAAAGCGGCAGGGACGTCGCTGCTGTCGGCCATCCGCGCCATGTTCCCGCCGACCGAGGCCGAACCGCACCTGCCTCACACAATCCGCGAGCACGAGGCACGGCAGGGGCGGTACGAGGATGTGCGCGGCAGCGACGTTTACTTTGGCCATTACTCGCGGGAAGCTTTCGAAGGCGTGCGGGATGGGCACGCTTATATTACCAATTTCCGTCATCCGGTCGCCCGCGTTCTATCGCTCTATAATTACTTCCGGCTGGTCGCTCCGTCCTCGGGTGCGAATACCGACAATAACGACGTCGACTTTTTCTGCGTCAGAGCCACAAAAAGCATGAGCTTCGACGAGTTCATCCGCGATGGTCACCCCTATATTCTGACTTATATCAGCGATCATCATTTTCGGCAGCTCGCCAAAAGCCAATGGGTTTATGAGGAGCCAACGGAAACAGTTGAAAGCGTGTGTGAGTTCATTGATTCGGCATTATCTTATTTCGTCTGTGAATATCCGCTTATATCCACTCGCTGGATGCAAGATACGTTGGGCATCCCGGATATCGGCCTGAGCAACACAACGCATACCTTGACCGAAAGCGTTCCCCTATCCGCTGTAAGTCGGGAAACCTATCGTTTGATCATGGATATGAACCAGCGGGACATGGCGATTTATCAGCATGCCGTCAATCGGTTGCTGGATTTTGACCGGTCCGCATGCGCCGGTATTGCCGGGAATTAGCCTTGCCTTACACAGGCATTTTATGGGATTGATCTGCGGTAGAAATTAAGGGGCAAAAGTCTTCTTAATCGGGGAGTGGGGAAATGCTTTCAACATATGTGGGGAAAATCGCGCCGTACTGTTAGGGGCGAGGACGTCAAGCTTGCACCATGTATTTTCTGGGCTGGTTGTCACGAGTATTTCCAGCTGTCGCGGTTTCCATCCCTCGGACCCGGCCTTCGACGAAGAAGGCGCGATGATACGTCGCCGGGATGTGCCGTTTGATGAGGATTAGGCATGCATCTGATTCCTACTATTTTGTGTGGCGGCGCAGGGTCCAGGCTGTGGCCGGTTTCCCGAGAACTACATCCCAAACCGTTCATTCGTCTCCGTGATGGTGAAAGCCTTCTGCAAAAGGCGTTCATACGCGGTGCAAGCCTGCCGAATTCGGCGGAAATTCTGACCATCACCAATCAAGGCCTGCTGTTCAAGACCCAGGACGAATACCAGGAAGTCAACAAGGCCAAGATTCCGACCACGTTCATCCTGGAGCCCGAGGGCCGTAATACCGCTGCGGCTTTGGCGGCCGCGGTGCTGTATGCCGCCGATCGCTATGGCCCGGATGCGATTTTGCTGGCTCTGGCCGCCGACCATCTGATTACCGACCAGCCCGCCTTTGCCGATGCGGTCACCAGGGCTGTTGCGTTGGCTCAGTCGGGCAAGTTGGCGGTTTTCGGCATTAAACCGGAACACCCGGAAACTGGCTTCGGCTATATCGAGGCCAAGGGCGAACAAGTCATCCGCTTCGTGGAAAAGCCGACCCTGGAGGTCGCCCGCGATTATGTCCAATCCGGTCGGTTCCTGTGGAATGCGGGGATGTTCTGTTTCACCGCCCAGACCATGCTGGCGGAGATGGAGCAGTTCTGCCCCGACATTCTGGCGGCGATGCGCGTCACCGTGGAACGCTCACCCGTGGTCGCGGTTGGGTCCGGTCGTAAGATTGATCTGGATGCCGACGCTTTCGCTCAGGTTCCCGAAAACTCCATCGACTACGCGGTTTTGGAGAAATCGTCCAATGTGGCGGTCGTTGCGTGCTCCATCGGCTGGAGTGACATCGGCTCGTGGAATGCGTTGGGTGAATTGACCGCCGCAGATCAGGACGGCAACCGCGTGGTTGGCGAGGCGGTCCTGGTTGATTCCCACAATTGCTTCATCCAAAGCCGGGGACGGCTGGTCGGTGCGGTGGGGGTGGATGATCTGATCATCGTCGATACCTCCGATGCCTTGCTGGTCGCCAACAAGAGCAAGGCCCAGGACGTCAAACAGATCTTCGCCCAGTTGAAAGAACTGGGGCACGAGACGCAGCGTCTGCATCGGACGGTCTTCCGTCCCTGGGGCAGCTACACCATCTTGGAAGAGGGGCCGAGCTTCAAGATCAAGCGGATCGTGGTGAAGCCCGGTGGAGAATTAAGCCTGCAAATGCACCATCACCGCAGCGAGCATTGGGTGGTGGTCAGCGGTGTGGCGAAGGTGATCAATGGTGAGCGAGAACTCGTGGTCAACACCAATGAATCCACTTTCATTCCTGCGGGGCATCGTCATCGTCTGCGCAATCCCGGCGTCATCGATCTGGTGATGATCGAAGTGCAAAGCGGTGAATATCTGGGTGAGGACGATATCGTCCGGTTCGAGGATAATTATGGCCGAGCCTAATTCCACGCTGGCTTGCTTCAAGGCCTATGACATCCGCGGGCGAGTGCCTCAGGATCTGGATGTTCCGCTGGCGCGGGCTATCGGTCGGGCCTATGCCCGCGAAATCGGGCCGGGTCAAGTGGTGGTCGGCTACGATGTGCGGCTGGAAAGCCCGGTTCTGGCCAAGGCGGTAATGGATGGTTTGGCCCAGGAGGGGGTTGATGTCATCGACATCGGCCTGTGCGGCACCGAAGAAGTCTATTTCCAGTCCTTCCACCGGGAAAGCCAAGGGGTAGGCGGGGGCATTATGGTCACCGCCAGTCATAACCCCAAGGGTTATTGCGGCATGAAGCTGGTGCGCCAGGGCGCGCGGCCGATCAGTGGCGATAGCGGTTTGAACGCCATCCGTGATCTGGCCGCCCGATTGTTGGCCGGGGACGATGCCGGAAAACCGGCACGGACCGGAACCATCCGCCAGGATTTCGACAAGACGGCCTATATTGATCATCTTCTGGGATATGTGGATCTGTCCACCCTGATCCCGCTGAAGATTGTCGCCAATCCCGGCAATGGCGCCGCGGGACCGGCCATGCATCTGCTGGCCAGTCGACTGCCCTTTTCCATGGTGATGATCCAAGATCAGCCCGACGGCAATTTCCCCAATGGCGTTCCCAACCCGCTTCTGCCGGAAATGCGCCACGCCACCGCCCAGGCGGTGATTGACCATGGTGCCGATTTCGGGATCGCCTGGGATGGGGATTTCGACCGCTGCTTCCTGTTCGACAGCCGGGGGCGCTTCATCGAGGGGTATTATCTGGTTGGATTGATCGCTGAAATGCTGCTGGCACGCCATCCCGGCGGCAAGATCATCCACGATCCCCGGTTGACCTGGAATACCATTGATCAGGTGCAGGCGGCTGGAGGAATTCCGGTTCAATCCAAGACCGGTCATGCCTTCATCAAGGAACGGATGCGCCAGGAAGATGCGGTCTATGGCGGGGAAATGAGCGCCCATCACTACTTCCGCGACTTCGCCTATTGCGATAGCGGAATGATTCCTTGGTTGCTGATCGCCCAATTAATGGGGCGAAGCAAGAAGGGACTAGCAGAACTGGTGGATCAACGCATCGCCGCGTTTCCATGCAGTGGCGAAATCAATTATCGGGTGGAGTCCGTCGCGGATGCCATCGCCTTGGTTTCTGAGCGCTATTTGCCGCAGGCGGAAACCGTGGATCGGACCGATGGCATCAGCTTGGGTTTTGGGAACTGGCGCTTTAATCTGCGCGGTTCCAATACCGAACCCTTGTTACGCCTGAATGTAGAAAGTAAAGAGAGTATGGATATTGTCCTAAGCCTAGTGAAAGATATCGAAAATATTATCCCTGGTCATCGGGAGTGAGTCATGAAATATGAATCATCGTTTGACGGGGAAAGCCGATTTCGCAGTATCTTCAATTTAGCTTTGTCCAAGGTAAATTGGATATTTTTTGTTTGCGTTGTCATTCCGTTCGTTGGGTCCGTATTTTATTTCGGACTTATTGCATCTGACGTATACATCTCAGAATCGCGTTTTGTCGTCCGTAGCCCGGACAAGCAGGGAAGTTCACCGCTTGGTGCCATTTTCAAAAGCGCGGGCTTTACCCGCGCCCAGGATGACACCTACATCGTGCAGGATTTCATGATATCCCGCGATGCCCTGCGGATATTGAATTCACAGCTCGATCTTGCCTTGGCGTTCAGTGGCCATGATATCGACCGCTTCAGCCGGTTCAATGGCTTCGGCATGGATAACAGCTTCGAAGCCCTGTTCCGTTATTATCAAAGCCGGGTCGAAGTAATGTTGGAAGATACATCCGGCATATCGGTGCTGACCGTGCGGGCTTATTCGGCTGATGATGCGTGGATCATCAATCAAAAACTGCTGGAATTGGGCGAAGGGCTGGTCAACCAGTTGAACGAGCGCGCCAGGCAGGATTTGATCAGCCTGTCCAAAGACGAAGTCGCCAAGGCCGAAGCCCGCGCCAAAGCGGCCGCCCTGGCATTGTCGTCCTTCCGTAATCAGCGCGGTGTCATCGACCCGGAACGGCAGTCATCCTTGCAGTTGCAAAGCGTCGCCAAGCTTCAGGATGAACTGATTGCCACGCGGTCCCGATTGTTGGAATTGCGGACGGTTTCTCCGACCAATCCCCAGATTCCGGTCCTGCAGCAGCGTGTTCGGTCCTTGGAAACTGATATCGAGGAAGAAAGCGCTAAAATCACCGGTGGAAGCCGGTCTTTGGCGGGCAAGGCCGCAGATTATCAGCGGCTGGTTTTGGAAAACAGCTTCGCCGAACGGCAATTGTCCGTAGTGCTGGCCGCTCTGGAAACCGCCAATAACGAAGCCAACCGCAAGCAATTATATCTGGAACGGGTGGTGCAGCCCAATAAGCCGGATATTGCGCTGGAGCCCCGGCGTGGGCGCGCCATTCTGGTAAGCTTGATTTTGGGATTGGTTTCCTGGGGCATTCTGAGCCTGCTGCTGGCGGGAGTGAAGGAGCATCGGGATTGACGTCATCCATCAATTTGGCCCGGACGCCGCTTTCCCGTTCTCTTGCTTTGCAGGGACGGGTTATTGCTGCGCTGTTGATGCGCGAGATTCTGACTCGCTACGGGCGGCATAATATCGGCTTCATCTGGCTGTTTTTCGAACCCATGTTGTTCACTCTGGGCGTCATGACGCTGTGGACTTATGCCAAGACAGCGCATGGTGGTTCGGGGATTTCCATCGTGGCCTTCGCGATCACCGGCTACTCCAGCGTCTTGATATGGCGCAATTCAACAAGCCGATGCAGTAAGGCAATAGAGCCGAATCTTTCCCTGCTCTTTCATCGCAATGTTCGCGTTATCGATGTTTTCATCTCGCGTCTTTTGCTCGAAATCGCTGGGGCGACCATTTCATTCATATTGCTGTCAACCATCTTCACATCCGTCGGCGCGATGAAGCCGCCCAATGATTTGCTGACGATTGTGATCGCGTGGTTCCTGCTGATCGCCCTGGCGGCGGGATTGGGACTTTGTGTTGGCGCCTTGACCGAGCGGTCCGAGACATTTGAACGTATCTGGCACCCGGTGACGTACCTGCTTTTCCCCATGTCGGGGGCTGCGTTCATGGTGCAATGGCTTCCCGCCAGCTTTAAAAAAGTCGTGCTGTGGTTACCCATGGTTCACGGCGTCGAGATGTTGCGACACGGCTTTTTTGGCCAGGCGGTCAAAACCTATGAAGATCCCCTGTACATGGGGGCTTGGTGTCTGGGCCTTCTGCTGGTCGGGCTTTTGCTGGTGCGTGAAACCGCACGAAGGGTCGAACCGGAATGATTCGTCTGGATAAGGTTGCCAAGGTCTATCATACCCGCAGCGGACCTCGGACAGTGTTTCAGGATCTTTCGCTGGAAATTGCTCCGGGGGAACATTTTGGCGTTCTGGGACGAAACGGCGCGGGAAAGTCGACGCTGATCCGGCTTATCAGTGGGGTCGAATTGCCGACCCGTGGCGAGGTGTTCCGGTCCATGTCCATTTCATGGCCCCTGGCATTCAGTGGCGGATTCCAGGGCACATTGACCGGGTTGGATAATTTGCGGTTTATCTGTCGCGTCTATGGTGCCGATTACGCCCGGGTGCGCCCATTTGTCGAAGAATTTTCCGAACTTGGTGCTTATTTGCGTGAGCCGCTGAAACGCTATTCGTCGGGGATGCGGGCCAGGTTGGCATTTGCCTTATCCATGGCGGTGGAATTTGACTGCTTCTTGATTGATGAAATAACGGCGGTCGGTGACAGCCGGTTTCACCAGAAATGTCATTACGAACTTTTTGAGAGACGCAAAGACCGAGCCATGATCATGGTTTCTCACGACGCGAATTTCATACGGACATATTGTCGTCGCGCTGGCGTTATTGTAAACGGAATCATGCATTGCTTTGATGATATCGATAAAGCTTACGAATTTTATCAGACAAGTATGCATGCATGACCAGAAGCTTGATAAATCGCAGCCTTGAGCTTCTGCCCACCCGGCTGATCAGGGCCGTGGGGGGGAAGAAAGTCAAGTCGGCGCATAACGGGAACGATGGTCGGGGGCGGCCATTCCATTCGTCGGGTGCCAGGCAGTTGTTGGTGGATGTATCCGTGGTGACCCAATTGGATGCACGGACCGGCATTCAGCGGGTCGTGCGCGCTTGGTTGGCCCATTTGATTGATTTGGCTCCGGCCGGGTTTCGTATCCGTCCCATCTATGCCACTCGCAAGCAAGGGTATCGTTATGCACCCTATCCGGCGGGATTGCCTTTTCATGATGACGATCTGGGGAAAGAGGTAACGGTTGCCCGAGGGGATGTTTTCCTGGGGCTTGATCTATCCTCCAACGTCTTGCCGCAATGCCGATGGCAATTGATCCGGTGGCGCCGTCAGGGGGTTTCTTGCCATTACGTCGTTTACGATCTATTGCCGGTATTGCGGCCTGAGTGGTTTAGCCACCGCGGGGGCGAACATTACCGGGCATGGCTGAGCAGCCTTGCCATGACCGCAGATGGGGCGCTGTGCATCTCTGAAGCTGTCCGCCAGGATTTACTGGCTTGGCTGGAAAACCGACATGGACTCACACGTGACCAGATAAAGACGGCGGCCATTCCCCTGGGCTGCGATATTGATACCAGTTTACCCAGCAGCGAAAGTGCCGCGGATACCCCCTTGCCCTTCGCAGAAAACATGCCGTTTTTGCTGATGGTGGGAACATTGGAACCGCGCAAGGGGCACGCACATGTGCTGGAGGCGTTCAATCTTTTGTGGTCGCGGGATGAAAACTTGGGCTTGGTCATTGTTGGTCAGCCAGGATGGAAAACCGAGGACGTACAATCGGCCCTGCGCACGCATCCACAATCTGGGAAAAAACTGGTTTGGTATGACCGGGCCACCGATACGACATTGCGGCGGTTATACGCGGCCTGCCGCGGCGTGGTCGTGGCCTCTTGGGGTGAGGGATTCGGCCTTCCTATCGTCGAGGCTCAGGCTTACGGAAAACCGGTCCTGGCCCGCGATCTGCCGGTTTTCCGCGAGGTCGGGGGGGCATGGGTGACCTATTTCGATGCGACCAGCAATGACGGACTGGCTGACGCCATCGCGGCATGGGTCATATCGTCGGCGGTGGAAAAACCCGTTCATGCTTCGGTCACGACGTGGCGGCAATCGACGGAAAAATTGCTCGAAGCGCTTTCTCGTTTCGACCAGCAGTAATACAAACGGTCGTAAGCCAGAACTTACGGTCGTTGGTATAATACCATATCCCGGTGATCGGAACCGATCACCGGCGCCCTCAGCGGCGGGCGGGTTTCTCCGAAACCCTTGCCTTCCGCGGCGTAAGCCGCGCGGCCCCTTGGGCCTAACCAAATCCCCATGAGTTTCACTCACCGGGATTTGGTATGAGCCCCCCGCACCCTACTGACCGCACACAGCGCTAACAGGGTGCGGAAAAACTCCGCTTCGCGGCTGGGCGACCGCCCAGACCCGTGTGGGGGCGCAGCCTCCAAGCCTCCCGGTGGTTTTTATTTGAAAGAGTTAGAAATCTGGAGGGTTCGGGAGGCTGTGCCTCTCGATTGGGGGATCGGGGGCAAATGCCCCCGAAAGAGGGTTTTTCTGCACCCTGCTAAAACAATCTTTTCAGCGAGATGATCTTGCGGCCCATCCGCTGCAGTCGATAGCGCCAGATTTCAGCCGTTAATCCAGGTATTTTTGCACCATGCCGCACTCCTTCGGCCGAACATCTCAATTCGGCGACGATGTAAGCGCGCGACACACCTCGCCTCATTTGTTCCAGATAATGGCCAAGCCCGGCGGAGTCCGCAGGCCGTCCCAGCAATGCCTGGTACGCGCGTCGCACGAAGATGGCCTTGTCAAGCTGAAGCAAGGATGACAAATCCGTCACTGGCTCGACGCCGGTCGTCCTCAGGGCACCAGAGAATGGGACGATTCTGGGCTGCCGAGGAAGCCGCAACAAAGTGACCAATTCAGCGAACAAGATCCATTCACCAAAGGCGGCAATCGCCGGCATCTGACCGGCCCGCCCCCCGAGGACAAGCGCGGGAATGGCGTGATCCTCGACGAAGGATGCTTTGTCTGCATATGCGGGAAAGGGAGCTTGGCGCGTGAACATGACGGCCCGTTCGGACGTCAGGGCCAAATCAGCCAGATTCCTCAGTTCCTCCCCCCGTTCCTCGTCATAGGCCAAGATGACCAGACTGGCTTGCGACACGGTATAAACAGTCGCCTCGGCTACCTGGAAGGGCGTGGATTCCGACGGACTGATCGTCAGAGCCGGATAAGCCGCGGACAATTCCCCCAGTCGAGTCAGGAACGCCGCCCGCTTATCCGTCGGCATCACAGAGGAATAGTCCACCCGGATATCCATATCCGGCGCTTCGCGCTGGATTTGATCCAGGATGGGGGACAACCGATCCAACCGATTGGCGAAGCCGACCAACCAAGCTTGCAACGGCCCGGCGGGACGCGGAACAACGGATGTGAAATAAGGAATGACCGGGGGACGGGGACGACGGATAAGACCACCCTGATCCAGGGCGGAAGCGGATGCGCCACCGGGCACAAGCTCATCATCCAAAATGACACTGGGGATACCCTGCTCCCGCAGGATTTTCGTTAAATTCCCATCACCCGATGCCGGAATGAGGATGATCGCCGAGGGCTGGTGTGTGTCAAGAAGGTTCTGAAATTCCCCGTCGGTCGCGTAAGGGGCGCATTCCACCTGGAACGCACCGGACCGCTTCAGGCAATCCGCTACCCGCGTCGCGTACTGACGGAAAGCGGGGTCGCACGCCACCAGAACCAAGGGAATGCGCGTCTCAGCGACCGCCTGCACCGCTGACGGCTGCTTGGCGTCGTCCGGGCATAACCCATAGCATTCCAGCATGGATAAGAATGTTTTGCCGAAAGTTTCGCGCGACCAATCATCCTGCAGCCGACGAACCGCCGGAGCCGATTTTTCGATGGCATCGCGTAAGCCCCACAGAGGATAAGGCGGGATGTAGGGATGAATGTGGCGGAAGGTGTCGTTGGTGGACACCAGCAGTGGCTGCCCCGAGGCGATGGCCTGATCCGTAGTGGCCGACAGCCCCGATTGGCGCCGTGAATACAAAAAACAATTCAGATCGTTGTCGGCACACCAATCAATCAGAGCATCGGGGGTCATGAAATCCTGTGTGACCTCGACAGTGATGCCCGGCTTGGCCGTCGTCCGGCACAAGGATTCCAGATACTCGACATAAGAACGGTTGTGGACCTTGAACATGGCGTCGTCCGCGTATGGGGACAACGGAATGTTGATCCGCACCTTAGCTTCGTCGAATTCACGATTGACGGCGTCGACGATCAATTCGAACCCCTTGCCGGGAGTCCCAAAACCGAATGAACCGATTTGCGGTATCTTGTTCCGCCGCGGTTCCCCCCGGATGATCCGGCCTTCCAATGGGCGGGGAAATGCGAAAACATTTCGCCCCATGCCCCCCGCCGTCGGATCAAGCACAATATAACCATCAAAAAGGTCTGGGTCGGTAAATGCTAACGGATCGTTCGGCTCGACTTCCAGTACTATCGCAAACTTCTTTTGAGGAAATAACCTTACAATATCGGCCGGAACTTCACCTTTCATTGTGAAGTGATGCCAATTAAATACGATGAAATCGTATTTTTCTTTTACATTTTTATTTACACCATCATTCAGAATGATATCTCTACGACGTGCGCTTTCTTGTATATTTATCTCTTCGAGCGAAAAGTAATCAATCGACAATCCCTTTGATTTTGGAATCATGTCGATGCATTCATACACCATACGTCCACTTTCGTAGATGCTGCACTGCGCAGTTGCCGTATTGACGAAGGCTCCGTGGACAGCACGCAGCGAAGGCATCGTATTATCTCCTCAACTTTAGGGAGGCGGAGGACCCGCCATGATTGAGACTACTCTATCGCTGCCGGGGCTGTCACCTGTTGGCGGCAAGGCTGTTCACCCGGTTTGATGCGTCGGATCGACTGGCATCCGGGCGTTGCCGCAGGCCAGTCAGCCCGGCGAAGCGCGGTGCATGATAGCGGCTTGCCCGTGCCCGCAATGGGATGTCATGGCATCCAGGCGGGTGCGGGATTGGGCATAAAACCGGTCCAGCCCGCCATTCATGGCCAAAAGACGCCAGGCATCGCCGCCAGCCAATTCCACATGATCCGCCCGCAGGGCCATGGGGTGCAGTCCGGCATGGTTGGCACCGCGGATTCCCGACCGGCACCAGTGATGATGTCGGGCGATTTCCGCCAGTGACGCGGCGTCGATGCTGCCCACATCGCCGAAGGTGAAGGCGAACCAGCCGCATCCCCCCAAATGCTGTTTCAGCCGGTCCGCCGCCATGCCGATCTGATCGGCGCGCTGGGCAGCATCCAACGCGGTCAGGCGGCGGTGCCCCCATGTGTGATTACCGATGACGTGGCCCTGGCCATGCAACCAGGCGATTTGATCCCAATCCATCAGCCGCAATCCGTCCGCTGGTCGGGCGCCATCGAAAATCGCTTGGCCGATGGCCTGGGATTGGGCATCGGCATTCATGTCGGTCAGACCGGGACACACAAAAAACAGCGCCTTGGCCCCATGATCGGCCAGAACAGTCCGGGCCAAATGGTAATTAGAGACAAAGCCGTCATCAAAGCTAATCAGGCACGGCAACCGCCCGCCGTCCCAAATCTGTCCGGCCAGCATGGCCTGGGCCTGATCCGGGGTCAGCAATCGGTGCGCCCGCGCCAGCCCCGCCACCAGATGGGCAAAGACGGGCCGTTGATGGTCTGGAACGTCGTGGAACAGCAGGATACGGAACTGATTCCGATCTGGCGGACAGACCAGACGGGTCAGACGATACCCGCCCCACAAGGCCGGAGCCAAGGCTTGCCGCACGTTCATGTCTACTCCGCGTCGATAACGGGCTTTCCCCCGGACGGAACTTGACCGTATATAGCCCCTGGTCGCAGCCAAGGGCAATCAGATGAAACAAGTCATTCAAAGCGCACGGTCGGGCAAGCTTTCCCTGCAACAGGTCCCCGCCCCCCAAGTGCGCGCCGGGTCGGTTCTGGTGACCACGCGGGCATCGCTGATTTCGGCGGGCACGGAACGCATGGTCATTGATTTCGCCCGTAAAAGCCTGGCTGGCAAGGCCAAGGAACGGCCCGATCTGGTGCGCAAGGTCATGGACAAGGCCCGGCGCGACGGCCTGCTATCCACCTTCAAGGCGGTGATGGCCCGGCTGGATGAACCCTTGCCCCTGGGCTATTCCGCTGCCGGTACGATTTCCGCGCTGGGAGCGGGCGTGGAAGGCCAGTTCCAGGTGGGGCAGCGTGTGGCCATGGCCGGGGCTGGTCTGGCCAATCATGCCGATCTGAATGTGGTCCCGCGCAATCTGATCGCCCCCATCCCCGATGGGGTCAGCGACGAAGAAGCCGCCTTTGGCACCTTGGCCTCCATCGCCATGGCCGGGCTGCGCAATCTGGGACCGCAATTGGGCGATGTGGTGCTGGTGATGGGGGTCGGGTTGGTCGGGCAACTGACCTGTCAGCTTTTGGCCCTGGCCGGAGCGCGCGTCATCGCCGTCGATGTGGATCAGGGGCGGCTGGATCTGGCCCATCGGACCGGAACCGAATTGACCTGGCGGCTGGGTGATGCCGGGCTGGCCGAAGCCGTGGCCGCCCTGACCGGCGGATTGGGGTGTGACGGTATCATCATCGCCGCCGCCACCCAATCGTCGGAACCGCTGGAAATGGCCGCCGATCTGGCCCGCGACCGCGCCCGCGTGGTGATGGTGGGTAAGACCGGCACCGAATTCCCCTATGCCGCCTTCATGAAAAAGGAATTGCAGCTTGTGGTGTCCCGGTCCTATGGACCTGGACGCTATGACGAGGATTTCGAAGGACGCGGGGTGAAATATCCCCCCGGTTGGGTCCGCTGGACCGAAAGCGAGAATTTGCGCGAATGCGTCCGGTTGATGGACCCCGCCTTGCCCCGCCACCTGGATGTGGCGGCGTTGATCACCCACCGCTTCGCCTTCGACCGGGCGGAAGCAGCCTATGATCTGGTCACTGGCGGTGGCGAACCCCATTTGGGCGTCATCTTGCATTATGACGGCCAGACCGCCGCCGCCCCGGCCCTGATGCCCAAATCATCCGCCAAGCCCGGCCCCTGTGTCATGGGCGTGATCGGCGCCGGGAATTTCGCCCGGACCGTTTTGCTGCCGGAACTGAAGCGCATTCCCGGCGTCACGTTGAAATCCCTGTGCACCACTCGCGGCCAGACCGCTCAGCACGGGGCCAACGCCTTTGGCTTTGCCCATGCCACCACCCGGCTGGACGATATTTTGGACGATCCGGCCATCAACGGTGTTCTGGTGGCCACCCGTCATTCCAACCACGCCGACCTGACCGCCCGCTTGCTGGCTGCCGGAAAATCGGTGATCGTGGAAAAGCCCCTGGCCCTGGACCGGGAGCAATTGGGTCGGGTCCGATCGGCCCGCCAGGGGTCTGCGGGCTTTTTCACCGTCGGCTTCAACCGCCGTTTCGCCCCCATGATGGTCAAGGCCCGATCCATCCTGGCCCGCCATGCCGGCCCCAAGATGCTGGTGATCCGGGTCAATGCCGGGGCATTGCCGGCGGAAAGCTGGGTCAATGCGACGGAGGAAGGCGGTGGCCGTATCCTGGGCGAAGGCTGCCACTTCATTGATCTGGCCCGGTTCCTGGCGCAAAGCCCAATCGTCGCGGTGGAAGCCCGCGCCGCCCACGCCACCCATGGCGGCTGTGATGACCTGACCATCACCCTAAGCTTCGCCGATGGCTCGCTGGCCACCATCATCTATACCGCCTTGGGCGATTCCGCGTTTTCCAAGGAACGGTATGAATGTTTTGCAGGTGGAACAGTTATCGCCATCGATAATTTCCTGACATTCAGCCATACCGAAGCCGGGCGCACCCATACGGAAAGCGCCAAGATGGGCCAGGATAAGGGCCATCGCGCCGAACTGGCCGCTTTTGTCCAGGGCGTGACCCGGGGCCAGGCCCCGGTGGATGAAGATGAATTGCTGGAAACCAGTTTGGCCACCATCGCCATTCTGGACAGCCTGCGCCTGGGCCGGGCGATTGATCTGGTGTGGGAAGATTAGGGATCATGCCGGTCGTCCAGCTTGTGCTTTTGGCCCTGGTTACCCTGGCTGCCACATTTTGGCTGACCGGGCGGGTTTTGGGTTATTTGCGGCGACGGCAGATTATGGACCTGCCCAACAGCCGGTCCAGCCACAGCCTGCCGGTGCCCAGGGGGGGCGGGTTGGCGGTCACGCCGGTCCTGGCCCTGGCCCTGCTGGTGCCCAGTTGGCGGCTGGACAGCGTTCCGGCCGCCTTGCTGGCGGTCGGCGCTTTAATCCTGCTGGCTATTTCCTGGATCGACGACCGCCGGGGGCTGCCCCCCCTGCCCCGCTTTCTGGCCCATGGGCTGGTCATCGCCATGGTCCTGGCGGCGATCCCGTCAGGACCCATCCTGCCTTTGGCCGTGCCGGTCTGGGCTGACCGGGTCATGGTGGGCATTGGCTGGCTGTGGTTCGTCAATTTGTACAATTTCATGGATGGCATTGACGGAATCACCGGGGTGGAAAGCACCAGCCTGGGCCTGGGGATTGCCATGGTGGCGACATTGACCGGGGGAAATGACCTGCTGGCGGCGGGCGGGTTGGCCGTGGCCGGGGTGGGGCTGGGGTTCTTGCTGTGGAACTGGCATCCGGCCAAGTTGTTCTTGGGTGATTCCGGGTCGGTGCCGCTGGGTTACGTGCTGGGCGGGTTGCTGGTTCTTTTGGCGTTGCACGGGCAAGTGGCGGCGGCTTTTATCCTGCCCGCTTATTATCTGGCCGATGCTACCATCACCTTGACCCGCCGGGCCTTGCGCGGGGAAAAAATCTGGCAGGCCCACCGCCAACATTTTTATCAGCGGGCGGTCCGAGGTGGGAAACGTCACGATCAGGTGGCCCGGATTATCGCCCTGGGCAATCTGGCCCTGCTGGCGGCGGCGGTGCTGGCGGCCCTGGGCTGGGTCTGGCCGGGGCTGGGTCTGGCGGTGCTGATCACCGGGGCGGTGCTGCGGCTGCTGTCGCGCTGGGGAAAGGATTGTCCGCCATGACCATTTTGGTGACCGGAGCCAATGGCTTTGTCGGGGTGGCGGCCTGCCGTGCCCTGCTGGATCAGGGATACCAGGTGGCGGCAGCCGTGCGGCGGGCCGATGCCTTTTTGCCCCTGGGCGTGGATATCCGGGTGGTTGATGATCTGGGACCGGCGACCCGATGGCGGCACGCGCTGGACGGAATACACACCGTCATCCATCTGGCAGCCCGTGTTCATGTGATGAAAGACCGCGCCCGCGATCCGCTGGCCCAATTCGTCACCGCCAACACCCATGGCACCCTGACCCTGGCCGAACAGGCTGCCCATTACGGTGTTCAGCGTTTCATCTTCGTCTCGACCATCAAGGTCAATGGCGAATGCACCCGGCCGGGCCAGCCATTCCGGGCCGATGACCCGGCTGATCCCCGCGATCCTTATGGCCAATCCAAGGCCATGGCCGAAACCGCCCTGGCCCAATTGGCCCATGATCACGGGCTGTCCCTGGCCATCATCCGCCCGCCGCTGGTGCATGGGCCGGGGGCGCGGGGGAATTTGGCCACGCTGATGACGGCGCTGCGCCGTGGCGTGCCCTTGCCCCTGGGGGCCGTTGCCAATCTTCGGTCGTTGGTGGGGGTGGATAATCTGGCCCATGCCCTGGCATTCCTGGCCACCCATCGCCATCAAGGAACATTCCTGATCCGCGACGGCCAGGATATTTCCACCCCGGATTTGATCCGTCGGCTGGGCCGGGCCTGCGGCTGTTCCCCCCATCTGCCGATGGTCCCCCCCGCCCTGCTGCATCTGGGCGCCAAGATGTTGGGAAAAGGCGAAGCCGCCCGCCGGATTCTGGGGTCCTTGCAAGTGGACGACCAGCCTTTGCGCGATTTGGGCTGGCACCCGCCCCTGACCTTGGATCAAGGATTGGACCGCATGGGGGCTTGGTTCACCCACAGGTCTTGAAGTATCCGAAAACCCCCTTATTCATTGAGGATGGTTTCACCTGAAACCGCCGTCACGGGATACAATGCCCAAGGGAAGATTGACATGAGTTACGCCCGCACCGCGCTTTTGCTTGCCGCCATGACCGCCCTGTTCCTGGTGATCGGCCAGTTGATCGGTGGCCGTGGGGGCATGATGATCGCCCTGGTGATGGCCGTGGGTATGAATGTGTTCGCCTATTGGAACTCGGACAAGATGGTCCTGTCCATGTATGGCGCCCAGCAGGTTGACCGAAATTCCGCCCCTGGCCTGTACACCATTGTCGAACGGCTGGCTGCCCGTGCCGGCTTGCCCATGCCCAAGGTCTTCATTATCGATTCGGCCCAACCCAACGCCTTTGCCACCGGGCGCAACCCGGAAAACGCATCAGTCGCCGCCACCACCGGTCTGTTGGACAACCTGTCCCCGGAAGAAGTGGAAGGCGTGATGGCCCATGAACTGGCCCATGTGATGAATCGGGATACCCTGATCATGACCATCACGGCCAGTCTGGCCGGTGCCATCGGCATGCTGGCCAACATGTTCGCCTTTTCATCCATGTTCGGCGGCAACCGCGATAACGAGGAAGGCGGTGGCGGCGGATTGGGCATCGTCGGTGGGTTGGTGATGATGGTGGTGGCCCCCATGGCCGCCAGTCTGGTGCAGATGGCCATTTCCCGGACCCGCGAATATGCCGCCGACGCTCAGGGCGCCCGGATTTGCGGCAACCCGCTTTGGCTGGCATCGGCCCTGGAGCGCCTGGAACAGGCAGCCCACGCTATCCCCAACCCGGCGGCGGAACGCAGCCCGGCCACCGCCCATCTGTTCATCGTCAATCCGCTGCATGGCGGGTCCATGGACAATCTGTTTTCCACCCATCCGGCCATGAGCAACCGAGTGGCTGCCTTGCGGTCCATGGCCGCCGAAATGGGCATGACCTGGGGTGTCCGCGCCCCGGCCCAGGCCCAGACGGCCCCCTCGCCGTCCCGTCCTTCCGGCCAGGGTGGCCCTTGGGGCGGTGGCGACAATGAACCGCCGCGCAGTGGCCCCTGGGGCTGATTATTCGGTTCCTCGCTAACAGGGTGCGGAAAAACCCTCTTTCGGGGGCATTTGCCCCCGATCCCCCAATCGAGAGGCACAGCCTCCCGAACCCTCCAGATTTCTAACTCTTTGAAAGAAAAAGAAACTGGAGGCTTGGAGG
>JAYSBF010000056.1:0-23378 GCA_041915545.1 Magnetospirillum sp.
TCGCGATGCCGGGTCAGCCATTTGCCCAACGTCGATTTGCCAATCCCAAGATCGCCAGCAACCTCACCAACCGTGCGACCGCTGGTTTGCACCAGTCGAACCGCTTCCCGTTTGAACTCGTCCGTGAATGTCTTCATTCCTGAGCCTGTCATGGCAGTGTCCTTCATGCAGTTTTATCACGGCACGCTCTCCACTCTTTCAGGACAAGTCCAGCATCGCGATGCCTCGGTTTGAAAAAGCCGCACCGGTAGGCCCGAAAAGGGTAGCCCTGGCACCAAAACTTGTCGAGAGGTGGCCTATCAGCGGATCAGCCACAGCAACTCCCTCATTTGTTGCGATTTCGCATTGATCAGTGGCCGACCGCAATGAGCCGAACACAATATGTTGGGACACACCGCGCGGAAGCGCCTATGCGGCCGTTTTAAAGCTCGCACAGGCCATTTTTGCAGAACCTACCCGAAGATAGCCAAAATCAGAAAACAACGCCCCACCGGGCTTAAAACGCAAAAATAGCGACATGCACTTGCTGCGGGCGGAGTTTCCGGGTATGCTCGGAGAACAAATGGGAAAGGCCGGGGATTGCGGCCCCGGCCTTTCATTGTCCACAACGGGCCGGAGCCCCGTGGACGCTCTGCAATATGGCATGCATTTATGCATGCTGTGAAACAGCGGTCAAGGGGGTTCCGGCATCTCATAAGGAACCCGTTATATGTCGGCAGGTGCATCCTCAGCCCAATACGGCCTCCGCTTCATTGAGCACGAGTACCACGGAGAGGTTATCAAGCAGCGCGCCAAGGATGGCTACGTAAATGCTACAGCCATGTGCAAGGCTGGAGGCAAGCAGTGGGCGCAATTCGTCCAAAACAAGGAAACGCAGGAGTATCTTGCAGCGCTCTCGGCGAAAGTTGGAATTCCAACTAACAATCTTTTTCAATCGGTTAGTGGCGTCGGCACCTGGGTTCACCCCCAACTCGCCATCCGCCTCGCCATGTGGATTTCAGGCGATTTTGCCGTTCAGGTTACGGACTGGGTCTATGAGTGGATGTCGAATGGGGGAAATCCCCACAAGGCCACCCATGATTACGTTCAGCGGTACAGCGCCAATGTCAGCCGGGTGCCGAAAGGATATTTCTCGATCCTGGCCGTCGTGTATCAGGACCTCTATGGCCCGCTTGAGCATGCTGGGAGGATTCTGGCGAGCAAGGCCGTAAATGGTAAAGCCATTTGCCCGGACATCAGCGTCGGAAAGATGTTCGCCACGTGGCTCCGCGAGTTGCACCCCGACAGGGCTGACAATTTTGTTACCTACGTCCACATCTACCTGGATGGCCGCGAAATTCCGGATGCACGGGCATATCCCATGGAGATGTACCCCCTCTATCGGGAGTTCTGGGAAACCGTCTGGCTGCCGAAGCAGTCTCCGGTCTACCTGAAGGCCCGCGATCCGGCGGCGGCGGCACTTCTCCCCGCGATCCTTCCGGCCTCGCCCCCTCCACCGAAGCTCTTGGGTCGGTAACAACCCGCCCCGCCCACCGTCCTTGTCGGCACCGGCCCTACAAAGGGCCGGTGTTTTTTTGGCATATGCCATCCCATGGCCGGTAAGATCGCTCGATACCATGGCGCAAAGCCGCTGCGGTATATCTGGAGGCTGGCGGCCTTTCACGTTACCCCGGATGTTACCCCAAGGGCTTTATCGTATCCGAGGCCCAGAAATGCTAAAGCCCTGAAACCTTGCGATTTCAGGGCTTTAGAATGGTCGGAGCGGCGGGATTCGAACCCACGACCCCCAGTCCCCCAGACTGATGCGCTACCGGGCTGCGCTACGCTCCGACCGATGAAGGACCCGTAAGTCCTTCAAATCTTTGTCTTCGTGGCGGGTGCCGCCTGAAGAGGGGCGCAATATACTCAGCATCCCCTGGGCTGGCAAGCCCTAACTTTCATGTTTGTGCAAAAGAATCTTCAATTTTTCCAGCTCGTGCAAAATGGCCCCAATTTCGGCGCGGACGGCGTCGGACATGGCGGGAATCCGCAGATCATCCGGGGCAGAATGCAGCACAGACGGCAACGGCGCCGGAGTCGGCAGCGGCTGGGATAAGACCGAGGATGGTGGCGGCACGTAAACCGGCGGGGCCGCCGCCGGAGAGGGGGGGGAGAGCCACGGCTGAGGCGCGGGTGTTGGCGCAGGCGGGACCGGGGGAGCCGGAGCGGGTTGCGGGCGGGGCTGAAGAGCCTGCGGCGGAACCTGCACGGTGGGAATTGCCGAGGATGGCGGCTGCGGCGGCTGCGGGCGTAATGACACGCTGGCCGGTTGCGGCGTCATGGCGGCGGACGAAATAGTCGGCGCCGGTTTGGGCGAAGGCTGGAATGGATGAGCTGGGACGGCGACGGCATCATCACTGCCATCGTCATCGTCATCATCCGCAGGGAAATTCAAATCCAATTCCGGGGGACGCGCAGCCCCGGAAGCGTCGGCCCCACGCCCACCTTCGCGCAGCAATTTCTGCACGCCCTTGATGGTATAGCCTTCGCTGTACAGAAGATCACGAATGCGGCGCAACAGGGCCACATCCTCGGGGCGGTAATAGCGCCGCCCGCCGCCTCGCTTCAGCGGCTTAACCTGGGGAAATTTGCTTTCCCAAAACCGCAGGACGTGTTGCGGAACATCCAGTTCATCAGCCACTTCACTGATGGTGCGGAACGCCATTTCTGACTTTCCCGACCGGCGCGCCGCCGACAGCTCGCCGTCATTATCCATCATTCGGTGCCAGCCTGGGCCATGGCAACCGGCCCTTCATTGATCTTCTTTTTCAGCAATTGCGACGGACGGAACACCAATACCCGGCGGGGAAGAATGGGCACTTCCTCTCCGGTCTTGGGGTTGCGTCCGATGCGTTCGCCCTTGGAACGCACAGCAAAACTGCCGAAAGAGGAAATCTTGACCGATTCGTCACGAACCAGCGCCTGAGCAATCTCGTCCAGAACCGCTTCGAGCAAATCGGCGGATTCGTTCCGGGACAGCCCCACTTCCTGGTAGACAGCTTCGCTAAGTTGCGCGCGGGTGATGGTTTGGTCCGACATGACAGAACGCCCAAGGGGTCAAAGCAATGAAAATCGTGTGTGACCCTATCCGCTTACGGGAAAAGGGTCAATATCAAAGGGATGCAGCTTGTCTTTAAGATAGGCTACAGGCCAGATCGCATACAGAAAAATCAGATGCGAACCAGGGCCGACCCCCAGGTGAAACCACCACCCATGGCTTCCAACAGCACCAGATCGCCGGATTTGATGCGCCCATCGCCCGCCGCTTCGGCAAAGGCAAGCGGAACGGATGCCGCCGAGGTATTGGCGTGCCGATCCACGGTCACCACCATACGATCCATGCTGAACCCCAATTTCCGCGCAGTTCCTTCAAGAATGCGGCGATTGGCCTGGTGGGGTACCACCCAATTGATGTCGGCGGCTGTCAGATCATTGGCGCGCAGCGCCTCGCCCACCACCTGGGCCAAATTGACCACGGCATGACGGAAAACTTCCCGCCCTTCCATCCGCAGATGGCCAGTGGTCTGGGTGGAAGACGGACCACCATCCACATAAAGCAAGTCATAATGCCGACCATCGGAATGCAGATGGGTGGACAAGATCCCCCGATCCTGATTGGTGCCATCCCCAGGCGCGGCACGCAGGACCATGGCCCCAGCCCCGTCACCGAACAGGACACAGGTGCCCCGATCATTCCAATCCAGAATCCTGGAAAATGTTTCCGCCCCCACCACCACGGCGGTCCGGGCCTGACCGGCCTTCAGGAAATTATCGGCAATGGACAAGGCATAGATGAAGCCGGAACACACAGCCTGAACGTCAAAAGCCGCGCCGCCGGTCATACCGATGCGATGCTGCACCCGCGTCGCGGTCGCGGGAAAGGTATTGTCCGGGGTGGCGGTCGCCACCACCAGCAAATCCACATCGGCAGCCTTGACCCCGGCCCGGTCCAGCGCCTTTTGCACGGCAGCCGCAGCCAAATCGGCGGTGGTTTCACCATCGGCGGCAATATGACGCTGGCGAATGCCCGTGCGTTCGACGATCCATTCGTCCGAGGTATCGACCCTGGCCGCCAGCTCACTGTTCGTCACCACGCGCTCCGGTAAATAGGAGCCGCTGCCAATGATATGAGAGCGCAGGATCATGAGAAAACTTATCCGTTACCGGCAGCAAGCGAGGCATCAGCCTCGCCCGAGGCCTTGAAACGCTCAAATTCGGTGCGGATGCGATCATTATAGCCATGGGCCACCAGATCGACAGCAACGCCGATGGCGTTGGCGAAACCGAAAGCATCGGTGCCGCCGTGGCTTTTCACCGCGATCCCGTTCAGACCCAGGAACATGGCGCCGTTATAACGGCGAGGATCGGTCCGTACCTTGAGCTTGTTGAGGGAGGATTTCGCCAACAAATACCCCAGCGATGCCAGAATCGAGCTTTTGAAAGCCCGCCGCAAGAAGCTGGAATAAAATTTGACCGTACCTTCCGCCGTTTTCAGCGCGATATTGCCGGTAAAGCCATCGGTCACCACCACATCGACCGTACCCGCGCAAATGTCGTTGCCTTCGACAAAGCCATAGAAGGCCAAGGGCAAGTGAGTTTCACGCAGGGCATTGGCGGCGGTTTTCACCGCGTCATTACCTTTGCGGTCTTCCGCCCCCACATTCAACAACCCGACCGTGGGCTTTTCCAGCCCCAGCACGGCGCGGGCGAACACTTCGCCCATGACCGCGAATTCGACTAGGTTATTAGCGTTGCAATCCACATTGGCACCCAAATCCAGCATGACGGTTTCGCCACGCTCGGTAGGGAACAGACCTGCGATGGCAGGCCGGTCGATGCCTGGCAAGGTCCGCAAGACGAATTTGGACACAGCCATCAGGGCGCCGGTATTGCCCGCGGACACCACGCCTGCGGCCTCGCCCTTGGCAACGGCGTCCACCGCCAGCCACATACTGGTCTGGCGACCAGTACGCAGCACTTGGCTGGGCTTCATCTCGTTAGAGACGGAGTCCGGGGTATGCCGGATCTGGCAAACCCCCTTCAGCTCGGGATGGCGCGCCACCAAGGGTTCGAGACGCTGAGCATCCCCGAACAGCAGATAGCGCACATGCGGCAGGCGCACCTGGGCCAGCCGAACACCCTCCACGACCATGTCGGGGGCGTCATCGCCCCCCATGGCATCCACGGAGATGGTAACGGGTGCGCTCACCGCATTACGCTCCACCAAAAGTTGACGCCTGACAATTAGGCGGTGGTGGTTTCTTCGCCTTGGGCGACCACTTCGCGGCCATCATAATGGCCACAGGACCCACAGACATGATGCGGCAGCTTCTGTTCACCGCAATTGGGGCACTCGGTCCCGGTCACCTTGGTCAGCGCATGATGGGCGCGACGCATGTTGCGGCGGGATTGGGAGGTCTTCTTCTTCGGAACAGCCATAATGTAATCTCTCTGCTCGGAGGCCCTAACGGGGAAAGGGTGGTTTCTTAGCCAAAAACCCGGCGCATATCAAGGAAATGCTGATGCATCAGCCTTTATTTTTACGCAAGGATGCCAGAACGGCGAAAGGACTGGACTTTTCCACCACTGGCTCCGGCTCGTCATCGCCGCTTTCGAACTGGATTCCGCCCTTGCGCGGAAAGGGATCAAGAGCCAGGGCCAGATGTTCGGTAACCAATTCACCCAGATCAATTATTCCGTCGATAATCGGATCCGGCGGATCATCTTCATCCATGAAGATATCCACATCCCCACCGGCATCGCCGGGGTCTTCCTCGGCGAAGAACAGGGTGAAGCGTTCTTCTATCGTGGCGGGAACAGGGTCCAGTGTCACCACACAGGCCTGAATGACCTGAGCGGTCAGAACACCATCAACCCGCACCCTTTTGCCACCCCCCAGGCTTTTCAGCCGCAGGTTGGCGGACAGAGCCGAGACATCCAGCACGCCAAGACGCATGGCCAGCGCGCGACATTCCGGCACGGTGGCGGCAATGTCGCGGGTTAGCCCCGCGGCGGAAACCTGGTCCGCTTTTTGCGGACGGGAAAATTCCGGTACAGCCCCACTCATTTCGCGTCCCCCCCGCTCATCACCGGAACCGGAGCAAAGGACACCCGTCCCTGCAACAGCTCGCTTAGGGCAAGACCTTGCAAATGGTCGATCTGCGCCCGGACGTATGATTGCATCAAAGCCAGTTGCGCCGCATCGGGAGTGTTCTTTTGATAAAGGTTGCGGGCCAGAGCCTGGCTGAGATCCCCCTGCCCGGCCAAGGCAGTGTCATAGGCATTGACCCGGCCATAGAACGCCTCGGCCATGCGGCGGATGCGTTTTCCCACCCCCAGATCGCCGACACCCATTTCCCGCAAATTGCGGTCCATATCGGCGAACATCAGATCATACACGGCCTGGGACAATGCCCCGGCAAGATCCTTTTGCGCATCGGGAACCCGGTCCCCCAGACGGCGCAAGACCAGCCATGCATGCAGGATAATCATGTCATAGCGCCCTTCAAGTACGTCGGGGACGCCATGATCCACATAGAAAACCGGCTGGCGCGACTGGTTCACCAGGGCCAGATATAGGGCGGAAGCAGCCGAAGAGGCCGTCTTTTCCGCCCGACGACGTTGTAAAAAGCGATGAAAAAGCATTCTTGATCCCGGTGGTTGATCCCGGCCGCGGCCATGTCGTCAACCGAAAGCGGCGCGATGGCGTTGACAACCCTGCACGATGAAGTGCAAAGTTCGGCCTCACTTTGGCTTCACAGCCGCCCCGCGTCAATGCTTGGCCCATGGTCGGGATGAAGAACCTGCTTCACCTCTCACTCACTCGCCCCGCCCTTGCGGGATTGGCTTTGGCCGCCCTGCTGATCGGCGGCTGCACCCCCACCGTCGACCTGCGCGGCAACCTGCCTGAACCGGACCAGATGGCCCAGATCAAGGAAGGGGTCAGCACCCGTGACGATGTTCAGGCATTGCTGGGCACCCCGTCGGCAACATCGACCTTTGGCGATGAAAGCTGGCAATATATTTCCTCGCGCACGGAAACCGTAGCGTTCTTCGCCCCCGAGGAAAAAGACCGGAAGGTCGTCAGGATCACCTTTGACCGGAATGGCGTGGTCAAAAAGGTAAGTCAATTGGGCTTGCAGGACGCCAAGGATATTGATCAGGTCAGCCGCGAAACCCCCACCGCCGGGAAAGAGCTTAGCATTCTTGAGCAGCTCTTGGGCAATGTGGGCCGTTTCTCCAAGGACGCGGCAGGAAACGGAAAATAAGCAGGTCATGCCGGACGGCTTCGCGGCCGTCCGGCATGACCATCTTTATCCGGCGACCATGGCCAGCATCAGAATGGCCACGATATTGATAATCTTGATCATGGGATTGACCGCCGGCCCGGCGGTATCCTTATAGGGGTCACCGACCGTATCGCCGGTCACCGCTGCCTTGTGGGCGTCGGACCCTTTCCCGCCATGATGACCGTCTTCAATAAACTTCTTGGCGTTGTCCCAGGCACCGCCGCCCGACGTCATGGAAATGGCTACGAACAGACCGGTGACGATCGTCCCCATCAGCATGGCCCCCAGGGCGGTGAAGGCCGGTTCCAGCCCCGCCGCCAGGGCCACCACCCCGAACAGCACCAAAGGGGACAAAACCGGCAGCAAGCTGGGCAAGACCATTTCGCGAATGGCCGCTCGGGTCAGCATATCCACGGCCCGGCCATAATCCGGCTTGGCGGTTCCGTCCATGATGCCGGGGATTTCCTTGAACTGGCGGCGGACTTCCACCACCACCGCCCCGGCGGCGCGCCCCACCGCCATCATGCCCATGGACCCGAATAAATAAGGCAGAAGCCCGCCGATGAACAATCCGACCACCACATAGGGGTCTTCCAAGCGGAATTCCACCACCAGCTTGGGAAAATAGTATTTCAAATCCTCGGTATAGGCGGCGAACAAAACCAGAGCCGCCAAGCCAGCCGACGCAATGGCATAACCCTTGGTCACCGCCTTGGTGGTATTCCCCACGGCATCCAGGGCATCCGTCACCTTGCGGACATCCTTCGGCAATTCCGACATTTCGGCGATACCGCCAGCATTATCGGTCACCGGACCATAGGCATCCAGCGCGACGATCATGCCCGCCAGAGCCAGCATGGTCGTCGCCGCAACCGATATGCCGAACAATCCCCCCAGATGGAACGCCAGGATAATCCCCAGGGAAATCACCAGGACCGGCAAGGCACACGATTCCATGGAAACTGCCAAGCCCTGGATCACATTGGTGCCATGGCCGGTGGTCGATGCCTGGGCTACGCTGCGGACAGGACGATAGTCTGTCCCGGTATAATATTCAGTGATCCAGACCATCAGTCCGGTCACGGCCAAACCGATCAGGGCACATACGTACAAATCCGTGCCGGTCAGTACGCGGCCAGGAAGGTGATATTGGGCAGAAAATCCCCCCATCCCCCACTGAATAACCCCCGCTACCAACAGCGCAGACAGCAGGCCGGTGACGATCAGCCCCTTATACAAAGCCCGCATGATCCGGCCCGATCCGTCCAGGCGGACAAAAAAAGTTCCGACCACCGATGCCAGGATGCACACGCCACCAATCACCAGGGGAAAGGTCATCATGGCATCGCGTTCGGTTCCTTGGAAAAAAATGGACCCCAGCAACATGGTGCCGACCACGGTGACCGCATAAGTTTCGAACAGATCTGCGGCCATGCCAGCGCAATCGCCCACATTATCCCCCACATTATCGGCGATCACCGCCGGATTGCGGGGATCATCCTCGGGGATTCCGGCTTCGACCTTGCCCACCAGATCGGCCCCCACATCGGCGCCCTTGGTGAAAATCCCCCCACCCAGGCGGGCGAAAATGGAAATCAACGACGCGCCAAATGACAGCGCCACCAATGCCTCGATCAAATGCCGTGGTTCCGTTCCCAACCACTTCAAAAAAGTGTAGTACCCAGCCACGCCGGTCAGGCCCAGCCCCACAACCAACATGCCAGTAACCGCCCCGGACCGGAATGCCACGGACAAGGCCCGATCCATCCCCGAGACGCGGGCAGCTTCCGCCGTCCGCACATTGGCCCGTACCGATACATTCATACCGATATAGCCAGCGGCCCCAGAACACAGAGCCCCCAGCAGAAAGCCCAAAGCCTGCAAATGTCCCAACCGAAGGAAAAGCAGGATGAAAATCACCACCCCGGCCACGGCGATGGTGGTGTATTGGCGGTTCAGATAGGCGCGAGCCCCCTCCTGCACCGCTTGGGCAATGGCTCGCATGCGGTCGGTACCAGTGGGCGCAGCCATCACCGCACGGGCAGCCAAGCCGCCATACAGCAGGGCAACAAGGCCACAGGCAATGACAAAAACTTCCATGGACATTGGTTTCGCTCCCCGGTAACGCGGGTAAGCCGATGCAGGGTCACTGCCTCTGTTTCTCTGTCAGGACCCCCCTGAAAGAAACAGGGCTGGCGATGCCGACGCTCAGGCTTCCGCGATGGTTGCGCAAAGACGTTTTCCGGCGTCTGCGCCTCGTCCCCCGGTGAACCATAGGGGGGATGGGGACGTATCCGTCAGCAGCAAGGGTGACAGAATAAAGCCGCCCGTGCAACACGGGCGGCGAAAGAAAACTGAAATGAAACAGAAATCGGATTGTTTCATGGATTTGGGGGTACAAACCCCGAAATCGGCCTGATCCTGGCTATTCTAGCCCCCGCATCAAAGCCGTCGCCTGACGCAAGCCATCCATCCAAAGATCAGCGTAGATTGGATTGTTCGATCACCACATCCCGGATCAGGCCCGGCCCCACGGTCTTTTCAGAAACCGCAGTCAGACGACGGCGCACCGCCATTTCATCCACCGTGACCCCATCGCGCATCTGTGTCGGCAAAAAGGCCATCATTTCCTGCAAATAGCTGCTTTGCAGCCGAGGCAGATTGCGGACGACCACATCCTGCTTATCCGGGGTCACATCCAGCCGCAGGATCAATTCCGCCTGTTTGCGGACTTCCCGCCCCTGCACCACCGGCACCACCAACAGGCCGAAATCCACATAAGTGGGCGATGGAGCCGCCTGGGCATGCTGGGACGATCCGCCCGGCATGTTACCGATCAGCTCATTAAATTTCGCTAGGGGATCAAATCCCCAGAAATACAAGCCACCGATAACAGCGCTGAGCATCATCAGAAAAGCCACTACCATGAAAATTAAACGAATCACGCTCCGGCCCCCGTACCCGATGCGCTGAAATGCCGCCACCCGCCCTGCCCCAAATTCAGCGGTTGTCCAGCGTGGTCATGAACAATGACTTTATCGCCCGTGACCATAACCCCAATCGGCGTCAGGGTCACCCCGATTTCACCGGACAAGGAACGCAAGATCTGGTCGGCACCGCACGGAGCCGTGAACAGCACTTCGTAATCATCACCCCCTGACAAAAGTATGGCAAGCGTCATTTGGTGACATTTCATGGCGGACTGAGCCGCCGGGGACAGCGGCACCTGTTCCGCCTGGATCACCGCCCCCACCACCGTAGCCGCGGCCAGATGCCCCAAATCCTGTATCAGCCCGTCGGACACATCCATACCCGCATGGGCCACCCCCACCAGCCGCACCCCCAATTCCACCCGTGGCGTGGGCAAACGGTAGCGCCCGGCCAGATAATCCAGATCCGCACGATCCAACCCGGCCAATTGCCCCTGAACTGCCTTCAGCCCGGCAACCCCATCACCGATGGTTCCCGACACCCAAATCCGGTCACCGGCGCGGGCACCGGACCGCACGATCCCCCGCCCCGCCGCCACATGTCCGAAGGCGGTCAAGGTTAAGGTCAAGGGACCAGGGGTGGATACGGTATCGCCGCCGATCAGAGCCAGTTGGAACCGGTCCACATCCTGGGCCAACCCATCGGCGAAAGCCCGCAGCCAATCCATGCCGGTGCCGATGGGAAAGGCCGCGGACATCATCACCGCCTGGGGAACGGCCCCCTTGGCCGCCAGATCGGACAGATTAACCCGGACCAGCTTGCGGGCCACCAGATCGGGGGGATCGTCGGGCAAAAAATGAACGCCCGCGACCATGGTATCCATGGTCAGCACCAGATCGGCCCCACCCGGCGGCGGCGGCAGGAAAGCGGCATCATCGGTCAGTCCCAACGCCCCCGGACATCGCCGGGACAGGGGGGCGAACAAATCGGCGATCAGCCGGAATTCGTCGGGAGCGCCAGACATGGGAGATGACCGCCAGACGGCTCAGGACGCAGAAAAATCGCCCGGACGCAGCAGACGGGCCACCTTATCCATCACCGCATTGACCAACCCCGGTTCGGGACCGGAATAAAAGGCATGGGCCACATCCACATATTCGGAAATCGCCACCCGGACCGGCGTTTGCGGCCGCGCCTTCAGTTCAAAGGAACCAACCCGTAAGATGGCCCGCAAAACCGCTTCCAGACGATCGACGGTCCAATCCTTGGCCAAACAGCGACCGATCATGTCATCCATGTCGGCCCCTTCGGCGGCGGCGCCGGTCACCAGAAAGGTCACCAGATCCATATCGGGCTGGGCCATGCGGCCCTTGGGTTCGCTGTCCATGCGGTCGGCCAGTTCGGCCAGGGCCTGCTGGGGTGTGATTTCGGTGATTTCCATGGAATACAGCGTCTGCACCGCCACCAGACGGGCGGTGGACCGGCGGGTGGCGCCGGGATTGGGTTTGCGCGCGGGCGTGGTCATGGGATTACAACAACTTCAGGGCGCGTTTGGTTTCCATCATGCGCAGACAGGCACGCCCGGCCTGACCACCGATGTCCTTGCGGGTGGGATCGGCCCGATGCAGGGCCTGAGCTTCATTATGGACGGCCAGCACCGCACTGCCCAGGGCCAGACGGTGTTTGATGGCCAGATCGTTGCAGCCACGCATGCATTCGGTACAGACGTGGTGAAAATGTTCACTTTCGCCCCGAATGGCAGTGCCCAGGACCACATAGCCGTCATAGCGGGCATCAATGGTGAGCCGTTCCTGGGCTTCCAGCACCATGGCCAGGGTCGCCGGCAATTCCAGCACACCCGGAATGGTCAGCTTGTCCCAGGCCACACCGGCCTTTTCCAATTCCGCCACCGCGCCAGCCAGCAACATATCGGCCAGATGGTCATAATAGCGCGCTTCGATCACCAGAACGCGGGATTGGCTCATTTCACTCACACTCCCATCCTCACGCGGCACCGATGGGCCGCTGTTCCACCACTTCCAGGCCGAAACCTTCCAGAGCGATGATGGTTTTCTTGATGTTGGACAACAAGATCATCCGTTGAATCCCCAGATCCAAAAGGATTTGCGCCCCAATTCCATAATCGCGCAATTCCGGGCCGATGGGCCGCGCATCCAATTGGGCGCGCACCCGGTCGGACAGGCTGGTGGGCTTCGGTTCACGGACCAGAACCACCACCCCCTTGCCATGGGCGGCAATCATGTCCATGGCCTGATGCAATTGCCCAGCCTTGCCCGACCCCTGATCCCCCAGCACGTCATCCAGAATATTGACGGCATGGACGCGCACCATGACCGGATCGTCCCCGGACAAATCCCCTTTGACCAAAGCGATATGTTCGGCATAGGCAGCCTGGTTCACGTAAACGATCATCCGCCAATCGCCGCCCCAGGTGGAATGGAACGGAGTTTCAATCTCGCGGCGGACGATGGTGTCATGACGACGGCGATAGGCGATCAGATCGGCGATGGTGGCGATCTTCAACCCATGGAACTGGGCGAACTTCACCAGATCGGGCATACGGGCCATGGTGCCGTCATCGTTCATGATCTCGCAGATCACGCCCGACGGGTTCAATCCGGCCAACCGGGAAATATCCACGGCGGCTTCGGTGTGACCGGCGCGGACCAAAACGCCGCCATCGCGGGCCATCAGCGGAAAGACGTGACCGGGGCTGACCAGATCATCCGCCCCTTTTTCCGTATCGATGGCTACCTGAACGGTCCGAGCGCGGTCGGCGGCGGAAATACCGGTGGTCACGCCTTCCCGCGCTTCGATGGACACGGTGAAAGCGGTCTGCATCCTGGTGCCGTTTTCCGCGCTCATGGGCTTCAGGCCCAATTGTTCACACCGGGTCCGGGTCAGGGACAGGCAGATCAGCCCACGCCCGTTCTTGGCCATGAAATTAATGGCATCCGGGGTGGCCATCTGCGCCGGAATGACCAGATCGCCTTCATTTTCGCGGTCTTCATCATCCACCAGGATGAACATGCGCCCGGCGCGGGCTTCCCCGATGATGTCCTCGATCGAGGACAGATAGGCATGATACTCGGACACCAGGCTTATTCCTTTTCCAACAGGCGGGCCACATAGCGGGCCAACATGTCGATTTCCATATTCACCAGATCACCTTCCGCCAAGCTGCCAAAGGTGGTCACCGATTGGGTATGAGGGATGATGTTGATACCGAAGCGGCGTCCGTCAACCTCATTCACCGTCAAAGAAACACCATCCAGGGCCACCGACCCCTTGGACGCGACAAAACGGGCCAGATTTTCCGGGGCTTCGAAGGTGAAGCGCATGGATTCATTTTCCGGGCGGATGGACACCACCTTGGCCACCCCATCCACATGCCCGGACACCACATGCCCGCCCATTTCGTCGCCCAGCTTCAAGGCCCGTTCCAGATTGACCTTGGCTCCAACCGTCCATTGCCCCAACGTGGTCTTGGACAAGGTTTCATCGGATGCCTGGATCACGTACCAATCGGCCCCGGTTTCAATAACCGTCAGGCAAACGCCGTTATGAGCGATGGAAGCGCCAATGGCCACATCGGACAGGTCATAATGGGTGCTGATTTCAAACCGCGCATCTTGGCCCGGCGCACGATGGACCTGGCGCACCTGGCCCAGATCGGTGACGATCCCTGTGAACATCGACCAATACCTCTTAGATTTTCCGATAAATTTCCATGATGTCATCGCCTGCGGAGCGGACATCCATCCGTTCAAAGGCCGGGGCCTGGGGCAAGGAATCGACGCCAAAAGCCGACAGCGCAGCCAGACCATCCCCCCCCATCAGACGGGGGGCATGAAACCAGACCAGACGGTCCACCATCCCGGCCCGCAGCAAGGCAGCCGCCAGATGAGCACCACCTTCCACCAGCACACGGGTCAATCCCGCTTTTCCCAACGCCGCCAGGGCAGCCCTGCAATCCAATCCATGGCCGGAATCATCCGGCAATTGAATGACCCGCAGCCCGGCCCGTTCATAGGCGCTCAACCGTAGCGGGTCCGCCGATGATTGGGTCAACAGCCATGTGGGAACATCACCCGCGCCGACCACCAGCTTGCTGGTCAGCGGCAGCCGCAACCGGCCATCCATGACCAGACGCACGGGCGAGCGTTCCTCCAGCCCCGGCAGACGACAGGTTAAATCCGGGTCATCGGCCAGCGCGGTCCCGCTTCCCACCATGATGGCATCATGTTCGGCCCGCAACAGATGGGCGGCGGCGCGGGCAGCGGCGCCGGTGATCCATTTGCTTTCCCCCCCATGGGTCGCGATCCGCCCATCCAAGGTACTGGCCAGTTTCAAGGTGACCAAGGGGCGGCCATCCCGCACCCGCAGGAAAAAACCGGCATTCAGCTCTGCGGCTTCGGCGGCGCAGACGCCACAGGAAACCGGAATGCCCGCCGCCCGCAGCATTTCCAAGCCACGCCCGCTGACCCTGGGGTCCGAATCCTCCATGGCCACCACCACGCGCGCCACCCCCGCCTTGATCAGCGCTTCGGCGCAAGGGGGGGTTTTCCCATAATGGGAACATGGTTCCAAAGTCACATAAACCGTGGCACCACGGGCAGCATCACCGGCCATGGCCAAGGCTTCGGTTTCGGCATGGGGGCGCCCGCCCGGCTGGGTGGCACCACGGCCAACCACGCGGGTTCCGGCCACGATAACGCAGCCGACCGACGGATTGGGCCAGACATCGCCAAGGCCGCGGCGGGCCAAGGCCAAAGCCGCCCGCATATGCCCCCGGTCAAGATCAGTCGTCGCGGTCGCCACCCACCATCTTTCCCAGAAAATCCTCGAAGTCCTTGGCTTCGCGGAAATTACGGTAAACCGAGGCATATCGGACATAGGCCACTTTGTCCAAATCCATCAGGACATCCATGACCAATTCGCCGATATATTTGGACGGCACTTCATTTTCGCCCATGCTTTCCAGCCGTCGATGAACGCCATTGGCGATCCGCTCGATCTGGTCTTCGTCCACCGGACGTTTGCGCAGGGCGATGCGCAAGGATTTCACCAGTTTTTCCCGGTCGAAGGGGACGCGGATGCCGTCTTTTTTCACCACCACCAGATCACGGATCTGCACCCGTTCGAAAGTGGTGAAACGGGACCCGCAGGCTGAACAGGACCGCCGCCGACGGATGGCGGAATTGTCTTCCGTCGGTCGGGAATCCTTGACCTGAGTGTCATCATGTCCGCAGAACGGGCACCGCATCGTCCCCCCCTTTCCGATATCAGCGTGTATAGATGGGGAAACGCTGGCACAACGCCGCCACCTGGGTCCGGGCTGCGGCCTCGGCGGCGGAGTTGTCATCGGGATTGGCTGCCAGACCGTCCAGAACATCGCCGATCAGTTCACCGATCGCCTTGAACTCGTCCACGCCGAAACCGCGGGTGGTGCCGGCCGGCGTCCCCAGACGGATGCCCGACGTGACGGTGGGCTTTTCCGGGTCAAAGGGGATGCCGTTCTTGTTGCAGGTCATGCCCGCCCGTTCCAGGCTGGCTTCCGCCGCCTTGCCGGTCAAGGATTTCGGCCGCAAATCCACCAGCATCAGATGGGAATCGGTGCCGCCCGACACGATGGCCAGCCCACGGCGGACCAGCACATCGGCCAGGGCGCGGGCATTCGCGACCACCTGATGGGCGTAATCCTTGAAATCGGGGCGCAGCGCCTCGCCGAACGCAACCGCCTTGGCCGCGATCACATGCATCAGCGGCCCGCCCTGAATCCCTGGGAAAATGGCCGAATTGATCTTCTTGGCGATGGCTTCGTCATTGGTCAGGATCATACCGCCACGGGGACCACGCAGGGTTTTGTGAGTGGTGGTGGTGACAACATGGGCATGGGGGAACGGGCTGGGATAGCTGCCACCGGCCACCAGACCGGCGAAATGGGCCATATCCACCATGAAAATGGCGCCCACTTCATCGGCCAGCTTGCGGAAACGGGCGAAATCAATGACGCGGGGATAAGCCGAGCCGCCCGCGATGATCAATTTGGGCTTATGCTGGCGGGCCAGGGATTCCACTTCGTCGAAATCAATCTGGGCGTCTTGCTGACGCACGCCATACTGCACCGCCTTGAACCACTTGCCCGACTGATTGGGACCGGCACCATGGGTCAGGTGACCGCCCGCCGCCAGGGACAGGCCCATGATGGTGTCACCCGGCTGGGTCAACGCCATATACACGCCCTGATTGGCCTGGGACCCTGAATTAGGCTGCACATTGGCGAAGGAGCAGCCGAACAGCTTGCACGCCCGCTCAATGGCCAGAACTTCGACCTCATCGACGAATTCGCACCCGCCGTAATACCGCTTGCCGGGATAACCCTCGGCATATTTGTTGGTCAGCACAGTCCCCTGAGCATCCAGCACCGCCTGGGAGACGATGTTTTCCGAGGCGATCAGCTCGATCTGATCCTGCTGGCGCTTCAATTCCCGCGTGACGGCGGCGAACACGTCGGCATCAGCATTGGCCAGAGAGGTTCCGAAAAAGGATTGGGTCGAGGTGCTGGGCATCTTGGGTCTTTCTTCAGGACGATCGTAACAACGGGATCTTCAGCAGCCGCCAGGGGCGGACAGCTTGGCGACACGGCGGGCGTGGCGCCCGCCCTCAAATTCCGTGGCCAGGAAAATATCCAGGCAATCCTTGGCAATTTCGGGACCGATGACCCGACCGCCCAACACCAGCACATTGGCGTCATTGTGCTGGCGGCACATGCGGGCGCCATAGGCATCATGGACCAGGGCAGCGCGGATATGGGCATGGCGGTTGGCGGCGATGGAAATGCCGATCCCCGAACCGCAAACCAACACCCCCTGCGCCGCACGGCCATCCGCCAAGGCGGCGGCCAGCAGATCGGCATAGTCGGGATAATCCACCGATTGCGTGCCATCGCAGCCCAAATCCAGGACATCGCGCCCCAGGGATTGCAGATGGGTGATCAACTGCGCCTTCAACTCGGCGCCGCCATGATCACCAGCCAAGGCGATGGTGGTCTTGCCCATAGGAATGTCCGGTCCCGCTGCTTTATTGATAAGGATGGGGCTAAATACCATATCTCGGCCAGACTTGCCAATGCGGCACCATGCCGTGGGGCATGGCGGCCATGCGACGAAGGCCGATCTTCACCGCAATTCAACCAATCGGCGGACCACCGGACCCGCCATTACCGGCTGCATCATGTTGATAGAATGAACAGCTCTGCCGCTATAGAGCATTTAGGGTATAGCCCCTATTTGAAATGATCGGATTTATTGAGATTTTCAGACTTCAAAAGAATTCATTATTCGATTTCGCCAAATACGAATTGACAAAACAGACAAGCTATGTTGAAGATAATCCGTCGCCTGGAAGAACATCCCCCGGATACCAACATGACCGACAGCACCACCGACAAGACCAATCGTGACGACATCCTGCGCATGGCTGTTGATGTGGTCGCCGCCTATGTGAGCAAGAACCCCTTGCCCGCCGGGCAAATCTCCGAGCTTATCCATACGGTCTACGCATCTCTCTCTTCTCTTGAAGGGGGAATTCCCGAGGCAAAGTCCGAGGCTCCGAAGCCTGCCGTCCCCGTGAAGAAGTCGGTGACCCCCGACTATATCATCTGCCTGGAAGACGGCAAAAAGCTGAAGATGCTGAAGCGTCACTTGCGCACCACTTACAACATGACCCCCGATGAGTATCGGGCCAAGTGGGCGCTGCCGCCGGATTACCCCATGGTCGCCCCTAATTACGCAGCTCAGCGTTCTGATTTCGCCAAAAAAATCGGCCTAGGCCGCAAGGCGGATGGAGAAGAGCAGCCGGTTCCGGCCCGGCGCAAGCCGCGCGGGTAAGTTATCCGCACACAATCGAAAGCCCGCTTCAGCAATGGTAGCGGGCTTTTTCTTTGGAAAACGGCCAACCATATTTTCCATCTCATCATCACCAATCAGAGCATTTCCGCATTACTGCCTGATAACTTTCCCTGGTATCAATTGACCGGTTCAAAGATGCCAAGGCCCGTCCCTGGGCGTCGAAGACCGGACGAACCAATTGTTCCAGGCGCCGTTCGAACAACCGGCTGGCGCTTTGCTGATCTTTCGAAAAAAACGCCCCCGTTTCCTGCACGCCCTGCGTCAGACGGGTTTGCAGCACCGACAGATAATCGGCGGAAACTTGGTGGGCAAAGGAAACATGCTCGTCCTCATGCGCGCGAATGGCGGCATAGGCGCAGCTTCTGACGTCGTAACGGTCGATGATATCTACAGCGATTGTCGTGACAACGGTGATATCCACCCGGTCGGGCCGCGCGCACACCCCCCCTTGCGGCAGCGTGGCCATGACAAAGGACGTTGTCGCCTGCAACCGCATTTCGGTCCTGGTGACGCCATTCCGACTACCGGCGCCACGAACCACCGCATCCACAGTCATGCCGTTCAATTGCGCTTGGGTTTTACGGGAATAGATCGGTGGCGGCGTACTCAGCCTGACCATCACCCGCGCGGGAGCCGCCGCATTCGGCAAAATCCTGGCACAATCGGAAGCCGCATGGGCAGTTTTCGCACCGGCCATAGCCAGCACGGCAAGACAGACTGCCCTGCTTGCGGCTATAACCGACACCGTCATCTGCTTCTCCCTACCGAGGTCCCATGCGCATTGCCACCTGGAACGTGAATTCCGTCAAGGCCCGATTGGCCAACGTACTGGATTGGCTGGGCCGTGTTCAGCCGGATGTGGTGTTACTGCAAGAAATCAAATGCCAGGACGATGCGTTCCCGCGTCTTGAGCTTGAATCCGCAGGCTATCACGTCGAAACCCACGGGCAAAAAGCCTATAACGGCGTTGCCATCCTGTCCCGTGCCCCCATGACCGATATTCGGCGTCGGCTGCCCGGCGATGATGGCGATGAACAGGCCCGCTATATGGAAGCCACCATCAATGGCGTTCGTGTGGCGACGCTTTATCTGCCCAATGGCAATCCGGTGCCGGGGGAAAAATTCGATTACAAGCTGGCATGGATGCGCAGATTGATCGCCCATGCCCAAACAACGCTGACCCAGGAACAGCCTCTTATCCTGGGCGGCGACTATAACATCTGCCCCACCGACGCCGATGTCTATGACCCGGCGGGCTGGGCCAATGATGCGCTGTGTCGACCGGATTCCCGCGCTCTATTCCGCCAGTTGTGCCATCTGGGCCTGACCGAAGCCTTTCGCGCCCTGCATCCCGAGCCGGGCTGCTATACCTTTTGGGATTATCAGGCGGGCGCCTGGCCGCGCGATAACGGATTGCGCATCGACCATTTCCTGTTATCCCCCCAGGCTGCGGACCGGCTGATTTCCTGCGAAATCGACAAGGAACCCCGCGGGCGGGAGAAGGCGTCGGATCACACGCCAATCATGATAGAATTGATGGACTAATAATCCACATTAACAATGTGGTTATGTTATTTAACGCAAAACTACAAAATTGTGTTTGTTGAACCTTGCTCATCTTGCTATGACTGATGATCATCTTCCCCTTGGTCAAAAGGGGAATTTCCCTGGGGCCGGCTGCGAGCGAGGATCATGGCGTCGAACATTCTGGAAAACACGGTGCAAGAGGTTCACCACTGGACCGAGTCCCTGTTCACCATCAAAACCGACCGTGATCCCGGCTTCCGTTTCGAAAGCGGGCAATTCGCCATGATCGGCCTGCAAGTGGACGGGCGACCGCTGATGCGGGCCTATTCCATCGTCAGCGCCCATTACGAAGATTATTTGGAATTCTTTTCCATCAAGGTCCCCAACGGCCCCCTGACATCCCGGCTTCAGCATGTGAAGCCCGGCGATAAGATTCTGATCAACAAAAAGACCACCGGCACCCTGGTCATGCCCAATCTGCTGCCGGGCAAACGTCTTTATCTGTTGTCCACCGGTACCGGGCTGGCGCCGTTTCTGTCCTTGATCAAAGACCCGATCCTGTACGAACAGTATGACCAAATCGTCTTGGTCCATGGCGTTCGCAAGGTCGCCGATCTGGCCTATGCCGATTTCATCCGCGACGAATTGCCCAAAAACGAATTCCTGGGCGATGATGTCAAAAACAAGCTGGTTTATTATCCCACCGTCACCCGCGAACCCTTCGTACATCAGGGGCGCAGCACCGACCTGATCAAATCCGGCCAATTATTCCAAGATATCGGTGCCCCTGCCCTGAACCCGGCGGTGGATCGGGCCATGGTGTGCGGCAGCCCGCAAATGATGAATGAACTGGCCGATTACTTTGACAGTCTAGGATTCAAGCAAGGCAGCAATGCCGGTGCCGGCCACTACGTCATCGAAAAGGCATTCGCCGAGAAGTAATCAAAAGCCCCCCGGAGAGGGGGGAGGGATATTCATCCAGGACCATCGTGCGCTTGATGCAAGGCACGATGGTCCTGGCCATCTTTGCCATCAATTGGTCTTACAGGTCTTGATGCCCAGGGGTACGTAAAGCGGGCACCAGCCCAGAGCAGCGGTAAGGACCGGCACAACCCCGATATATCCCCAAAGCCCGACTGTTCCAGTCGCCGCCAGGGCAATCAGCACAATCCCCACCACCAGACGCAGGATGCGGTCGATACCGCCCATATTCTTGGTCATGATCCGCACTCTCCAACAATCCAAAAGCCGTGGCACGCTGGCCATGGGGATATGTTAGGAAAATCTGTTGGATCACGCCGTGACTATGTCACCCAAGCGAATCTTTATCCGTCGCGACCGCCCCCAAGACGGTCCTGGCATTCCAGACCCTGACGGTCCAGAAGATCCACCCGGCCCCGGAACAGCTTGACCCAGCCCCGGCGTTCGAATTCCTTGAGCTGACGGCTGATGACTTCACGGGCGGTTCCCAATTCCACGGCGATTTCCTGGTGTGTCGCCCGAATTTCGCCAACACCATTGGCGTGCTGACGCAGCCAATTGGCCAAGCGCACATCAATCCGGCCAAAGGCCACTTCCTCGATCAGCAAAAGCAGATCGGAAATGCGGGTGGCATAAGCGCTGAAAACGAAATTGCGGAATACCGGCGACCGATCCAGCAAGGATCGAAAAGTGCTGGCGGGCACCATCAAGGCCCGGACCTTGGTTTCGGCGATGCCTTGGGCAGAATAGTCGTCATTACTGATCAGGCAATTGGTGGTCAAGACGCAGGCTTGCCCACCTTCGACCCGATACAGAACAATTTCGCGACCGTTTTCCGCCACTTTCTGCACTCTGACCGATCCGTCCAGGACCAGGACATAGGCACCGCATTGCCCGCCTTCCTGGAACAGAACGGTTCCAGCCGGAACGGTGACAATGCGGGCTGACTGCGCCAAAAGCTGGGCTGATTGCTCATCCAAGGCGTCGAAAGCGGGAAAGGCGGCGGTGATTTGATCATTCATGGCGTCGGTATATTGCCCAAACCCACCCCATGGCACCAGACCGCATTCTTGGTTCGCGGTGTTTCTTGGTCTACACTTCCGCCATGACCATGCGTGCCTCTATTGCCGTCGCCTTTGCCGCCTCCATGTTCTTGCTGGCCAATTGTGCCGGCGGGCGAGGTGATCGTGACACCATCACGGCCACCCCCCATCCGCTGTCGCCGTCTGATCCGGCCCGGACCGGGCTGGGCGATGCCAGCGTGCTGGGGATCATGGAATTAAAAGCCCCTGATCCCGTTTTTGGCGGTATTTCCGGGATGGCCTTCGACGGGCGCATGGTGACTGCCATCACCGATCTGGGGCATTGGCTGCGGTTTTCCCTGCATGTGGACCAAGATGGCCGCCCGGTGGCGGTGGGCGATCTGCGCTCTGGTCGATTGGGGGGGATTGGCGACGGCAAACGCGATAGCGATGCCGAGGAATTGCTGATCACCGATGCGGGTTGGCTGGTGTCATTCGAACGGGACCACCGGGTACTGGCATATCCGGCGAATGATTTGGACGGCACCCCCACGCGCCTGGAGATGCCGGCGGATTTTGGCCGTCAGCCGGAAAATGGTGGAGCCGAAGCAATGGCCGCCTTGCCGGATGGGCGGGTTGTGATCCTGTCGGAAGAGGGAGAGGACGGCCCCGGTCTGGGATGGGCCTGGGTGGGACAAGGCCGGGCCTGGCTGCGTCTGACCCGTGTATATGAAGATGCCTTTTTCCGTCCATCCGCCGCCACGGCCCTGCCTGATGGCAGTATCCTGGCAATCGAGCGCGGCTATTCCCTGGGGCGGGGGGTGGAAATCCGTCTGATCGTGTTCCCGGCGGAACAGATTGTCCCAGGCGGGCAGTTGAAAGGGCGCGAGATATTCCGCCTGGCCCGGCCTTTGACCGTGGATAATTACGAAGCCCTGTCCGTGCGCCGCCGTCCCGACGGACGGTTGGTGGCCTATTTGATGTCTGACGATAATTTCAACATCCTTCAGACCAATTTGCTGATGGCCGTGCTGCTGCCCGCCGATCTGGCTCGGAATTATACCAACGGCCAATTTCATTGACCGTTGTACAGCCCTCGCCGGGCGCGGCCATCCGACCGCTTGGCCGCCGCCGCAATGGCGGCAGAACCAACGGTCATAAGTTAGAACTTACGGCCGTTGGTATTAGCAGGGTGCGGAAAAACCCTCTTTCGGGGGCATTTGCTCCCGAACCCTCCAGATTTCTAACTCTTTGAAAGAAAAAGAAACTGGAGGCTTGGAGGCTGCGCCTCCAAACGGGTCTGGGCGGTCGCCCAGCCGCGAAGCGGAGTTTTTCCGCACCCTGTTAGGATTGGGCGCAATTTGCTGGAGTGCGTGGCCGCCGGAGCGGCATGCGTCAGATTTGACGCACGATGGTTTGGAGCCGTTTCCACTCGAATGAGAAAGGCGATCAGCCTGCGCTGCGTTTGAGCGGCCACGGGACGTGGCGTATCACACAAAGTTGGGGCCAGTTCCATGGCAGGTCACCAGCCGCCATTACGGCGACGCCCCGCATGACCTAATACCATATCCCGGTGATCGGAACCGATCACCGGCGCCCTCAGCGGCGGGCGGGTTTCTCCGAAACCCTTGCCTTCCGCGGCGTAAGCCGCGCGG
>JAYSBF010000057.1:0-23010 GCA_041915545.1 Magnetospirillum sp.
GCCCCCCACCCCCTTTTTTTTTCACAAACAAATTTTTTGTGTGTTTGGCGGGCGCCCCCCCCCTGGGGGGGCGGGGGCGGCAGCCCCGACGGCTTATGTTTGTGCACCGTTTTCTGGCGGGCGCCTGCCCGCACCCGTTCGGGGCGATGCCCCGATCCCCCTTTTGATTTCATCAGAAAAATGATGAGAGGTTTGGAGGCGAGAGCCTCCAAGCGGGGCCGGGGCGGCAGCCCCGATGGCTTATGTTTGCGCACCGTTTCCTGGCGGGCGCCTGCCCGCACCCGTTCGGGGCGATGCCCCGATCCCCCTTGATTTCATCAGAAAAATGATGGGAGGTTTGGAGGCGAGAGCCTCCAAGCGGGGCCGGGGCGGCAGCCCCGATGTGATAACAACGCCCAGGGGGGGGGGTCACGCCACCCCATACACTCCATCATCGCACAGCAGGTAATCGACGCGGTTATCCACCAAGGCTTTGGCGGCTTCTTCGGGGGTATTGATGATGGGTTCTTCGTGGACGTTGAAGCTGGTATTGACGGCTGCGGCCAATCCGCTGGCGGCCTTGAACGCGGCCAGGGTGTCGTAATAAAGCGGGTTATCGGCGCGGCGGATGATTTGCGGGCGGGCGGTATTGTCCACATGCACCACGGCCGGGATACGTTCGCTCCAGTCGCGTTTCACATCACAGGTGATGGTCATGAAGCGGCAGGCATAGGCGTTGGTGCTGGTCACGTCGAATAATTGGGCTGCGTCTTCTTCGGCCACCACCGGGGCAAAGGGCATGAATTCGCTGCGGTCCAGCCGGGTATTCAGTGAATCGTTGATATCGCGGCGGGATGGCGATGCCATGATGGTCCGCGCCCCCAGGGCGCGGGGGCCGTATTCCATACGGGCGGCGACGGTCGCCACGGCCTTGCCTTCGGTCAGCAGGCGGGCGGCGGTTTGCACCGGGTCGCCTTCGACCCTGGCGATACGCTGGGAAAAGCCTTGGATGCGGGGACCGGTCTGGGTTCCGAACGGGCGTCCCCAATAGACATTGTCCAGGCGGTAGCGGCGTTTACACCATTCGGCCATGCCGTCGCGGTGCAACAGGTAATCCAGGGCACCGCCGATCACCAGTCCTTCATCGCCCATGGGGGGGACAATGAAGATTTCATCCAGGCCGCAATGTTCGGCCAAACGCTGGTTAAGTTTTACGTTGGCGAACAGGCCGCCGCCCAGCCCCAGGCGATGAACCTTGTGGGTATCCAGCAGGCGGCTGACTGATGCCAGCATTAAATCTTCCAGCGCGGCCTGGATCGAGGCGGCCACATCCTCGCGCGATTGGCCTTGGCATTCGCCGGTCAGGACCTGCAACATTTGGTCGCTGCTGGTGAAGTCGCTGGAAAAAACGCCGTGGCTGTCCAGATGGAAATGGGCGGCGAACAGGTCTTTCAGCACCGGGCGGCCAAAGGCGGCCAGACCTGTGATCTTGCCTTCGTGATGCAGGGGGCGAAAGCCCAGGGCCTTGGTGATCTTGGCATAAGCCTGAGCGAGACTGTCATTGCGATAGGGCTGGGTCAGTAGCCGGTCATCGCCATGAAGGCAGGTCAATTGGCCATCCTTGAAGACGCGATGGCTATAATTCACGTTATCACCGGCACCGTCGGCGGTATAGATCAGGGCCTGATCCCAATCGGTGAAGAACAAGGCGGGCAGGGCGTGGCTGCCATGATGATTGGCGAAATGCACCCGCGTTTTGGCGGGCAGGCCGTAATGGGCCAGCACGCCGGGAATATCCAACATGTCCTGGGCCTGGGTCTGCCCGGCCTTGGACAGCGCCACCGACACATCCCGCAGCCCCTGATCACGCCCGGTCAGGGAATCGCGCAGGCGGCGCAGCATATCGGTCTTGAACAGGGTTCGGGGAAATTCCGCCCGGCTGAAGACCACCACATCCACATCGGCCTTGGTGATGCCGCCAATGTCCAGCACCTCGGCGATGCAATCCTCGGGCTCGCCGCCTTGTTTCTTTGTCCGGCTCAGCCGTTCTTTTTGCACGGCGGCGACCACGCGATAATCATCGAACAGGGCGGCGGCGGAATCGTGCGCCCCGCAATGAATGGACAAAATGGTGGTCATGAACGCGGACACCTGCGGCAAAAGGCCAGCCGCAAAGGCTGGCCCGGTCATGTGACGGTGGAAAGGGGAGGTTAGTGCTGACCGGCGAAGGCGCAGCCGCCACATCCACCACCTTGGGGGGCGGGGCAGGCCGGGGCGGCGGCGGGTTTGGCCACACGGGGGGCCATGATCGCCTTGGTCACCTGGGTATCACCGCATTCGGGGCAGGTCAGGCCGCCAGCCTGCTTCTTGTCGTCATAATCGGCGGAATTGGAAAACCATTCTTCGAATTGATGCCCGTGCGAGCATTGCAAGGTGTACAGAATCATCGCTCTGATCCATGTGCTGATCGGCTTTGTCCGCTTATAGCACATCGTCCTGGCGGGTCAGCCAGTCGATTCCATCGCTCATCTCGCGTTTTATCAAATGCGGGACGGTTTCATGTGTCGCTTGCCGGGGGCTGGTTCCGCCGCGAGTGCGACGGGCGCATCAATTCTGATCCGACGGATTTTTCCGGCGCAGGGTCAGACTGGCCAGGGGGTGGTGTTGACGAACCAGCCGGGTTTTGGGTTCATCCAGGACATGGGTATAGATTTCGGTGGTGGCGATATCGGCATGGCCCAGCAATTCCTGTACGACCCGCAAATCGGCGCCGTGGGCCAGCAGATGGGTGGCGAAGGCATGGCGCAGGACGTGGGGCGATAACCGGCGGGGGTCAATGCCGGCGGCGCATCCCACCCGGATCAGCATGCGGGCAAAGCCCGCGCGGGTCAGATGTCCGCTTTTGCCGGTGGATGGGTACAGCCAGCGGGATGATGCCTTGCCCAACAAAATCTTGCGGCTGTCCAGCCAGGCGCGGATGGCGGCGCGGGCGGGTTGGGACAAGGGTATCATGCGGTCCTTGTTGCCCTTGCCGCGTACCATCAGCATTTCGGGATCGCGGGCCACGGCGGACAGGGGCAGGCCCACCAGTTCGGACACGCGCAATCCGGTGGCATACAGCAATTCCAACAGCGCGGTCATCATGATCCCATGATGACCGGGCAGGGTTTGCGCCGCGTTCAGCAAGGCGGTGATGTCGGTTTCGGTCAGGACCTTGGGCAAGGTCCGGCCCAAACGGGGGGAATCGATCCGGGATGATGGATCGTCGGGGCGCCAGCCTTCGGCAAAGGCGAACCCGTAAAATTGACGCAGGCAGGACAGCCGCCGGGCCTGGGTGCGCGGCGCCATCCCGGCATCGGCCAGGGCACGCATATAGGCGGACAGATCGCTTCCCCCGGCCCCCAGCGGGGTCTTGCCCCGTTTGGCCAGGAACAGGCTGAAATCAGCCATATCGCGAGTATAGGCGTCACGGGTGTTGGCGGCGGCCCCGCGTTCCACCACCATCATTTCCAGGAAGGCTTCGACATGGCGGGATGACGGCGGGGCCTTGGCGGCCCCGCCGGTTTCCGGCACATCAGACTCCATTGGCCAGCATGGCTTCGATGGTCAGCCGACGGGCATCTTCACCCAACCCGACCACCGACAAGGCGCTGACCACTTCGGCCATGGTGGTGGGGTCCGCCTTGTCCAGGGGGGTATCCCCCAATGCCGCCAACGATGCCAGAACGGCGATTCCCAGCCGACTTTCCAAGGCGGCATTCTGCATCAGGGCGAACAGGCCCGGTTGCGGCCCGCCGGCCGGCAGGGTCAGAGTATCGACCCAGGCGGAATCGGGGATCTTGGCCCCCAGGGCCGACAGCAGACCAAAGACCACCGCCGCCCGCCGGGCCACGGTTTCCGGCGGCAATCCCACTTGGCGCGACCGCCAGGCGGCCAGCCCGCCGGTGGATAGCGGCTGCCCCGGCTGGGCCGCCTGGACCGCCATCAGCGGCCACAGACGTTCAATGGCGAATTGGGTATCGGGCGAGGTGCGGGCCAGTTCCAGCCATCGGGCGGCCACATCGGGTTTGCCCAGGGCCAGGGCGGCACGGGCAAAAGCCGGGGATTGAGGCCGCAGGGCAGGGTTAGGCAGGGCGGCTTCGATCATCGGGGCGTAAAGCCGGGCGATGGCCAAGGTCTGGCCCTGGGCTTCGGCCATGTCCAATGCCTTGGCAACCAAGGTGGCGCGCAAGACCGGATCAGCCTGATCATGGGCGGCGCGATACAGCAGCGGACGGGCGCGGGCGCCCAGGCTTTCGGCCCGTTGGGCCGCATTGGCCAATTCGTCCGGGGTGAAGGCGGCTTCCAGATAAAGCTGGCGCAGGGAATCGGGCGGCAGCAAGCCGGCGGCTTCGGCCCGTTCGCCCGCATTGATGCGGGCGTCGATGGGGGTGCCAAAGGACATGGCCAGGGCGCGGGCCGCGGCCGGCGATGCCTTGGCCAGGGCGTCGGCGGGCACCGGCAGTTTGGCCGCGCTGAAGGCGGCCACATGCACCGGGGTCAGTTCGGCCAGTTTGATCTTGTCGGCGGGAATGGGGGGCAGACCGGCCACCACCTCGGCGGCGGCGATGAAGCCGTGATCGGCGTCCTTGCGCTCGCGCAGCAGGTCCAGGCCCAGATTGCCTTCCAGCACCTTGCCTGACAGGTAGTTGCACAAGACCTGGATTTTGGCCAGGCCGTCATCGCCGGCGGTGGGCAGGCGCAGCACGTCGGCGCAGGCATCCTTGGTCTGGCCCGCCAGCAATTGGGCGTCGATACGGTTGCGGGCCAATAACGGGCGGCTGGCCGAATTGGGAACCGCATTGGCCAGGGAAATCACGTCTTGGGCGGCGCCCATGGCCATCAGCCTGCCAACCCGCAATTCCACCAGGGATGGCGGTTCATTGGGGTTGTTGCCGTCCGGCGGGGTGGCGGCGGTCAGCAGCAGGCGGCGTTGCACCCCACGCAAGGCCGGCGAGGCCGGGTTGGCCGGCAGCATGGGCAGCAAGGCCCGCACCACCGGGGCGGTGGTGCCCGCCCATAAGGTGTTGGCAAAGCCGCCATGGCTGGAATCCAGCACCCCGACCTGATCAATGCTGGGGGCTTTCAGATCCTTGACATCCACGCTGGCGGTGCTGCCGGGCCGGGCCGGTTCGGCCAGTTCCATGGTGTCGGGATCGAAACCGGGCGGGGGCGTCAGCGTGGTCTGGCCCCAGGCGGGGACGGACAGGACGCAGGTGGCGGCCACGGCCAAAGCCATGGACGAGGACGAGAGCAGACGTTTCATCGCGGCAGCCGTTCATCCGGGATGGTTTTTTCCACTTTGGCCAAAGGCGGCGGCAAATCGGACGAGGCCAGGAAAATGCCGCCACCAATGACAACGGCAAGAACCACAAGGACCAACAGGGCGATGATCTTGTTCATGGGAGGTGGAAAACCTTTGTTAGGACGTAAAGGCCGGGTCGAAGGGTCTGTACAACAGGTCTGTACTGGACACATCAGGGCCAGGACGGATAAAAGCGGCAGGACAGTTCCAAATCATGGCCATGGTGAAACGTGGCCATGGCGAAACCAAGGCAGTGTATCGGCGGAATCTCCGCCGATCAACGGCGGGACCAAAGCAAATGGTGAATGCGGTGTCCGACGATCCTTCCCCCCGGCCTGTGACCTTGCCCCGGACCATCGTTCTGGTGGGATTGATGGGCGCCGGGAAATCCTGCGTGGGGCGCCGGGCGGCTGCGCGGCTGGGTGTTCCCTTCGTGGATGCCGATGCTGAATTCGAAACGGCGTCCGGCTGCACCATTTCCGAATTCTTCGCCCGTTTCGGCGAACCAGCCTTCCGCGAGGGGGAGCGCAAGGTCATCGCCCGTCTGTTGGACGGCGCGCCCTGTGTGCTGGCCACGGGCGGCGGGGCCTTTTGCGACGCTGAAACCCGCGCGCGGATCAAAGCGGACGGTCTGTCCGTCTGGCTGCGGGCCGATCTGGATTTGCTGGTCAAGCGCACGGCCGGGCGCGACCACCGGCCATTGCTGAAGCAGGGCGATCCCCGGCAAATCCTGGCCCGGCTGATGGATACGCGCTATCCCCTTTATGCTCAGGCGGATATTACCGTGGACACCACCGACGATCCGCCCGACATTACCGTTGCCGCCCTTTTGGACAAGGTCGCGGCCTTTTTGGAGCACGAAGCACCATGACCACCTCTTCGCCCGGCACCGGTACCGCCGCCACCGCGACAATGGTGCATGTGGATCTGGCGGAACGCGGCTATGATATCCACATTGGTCCCGGCCTGATCGCCAAGGCTGGCGAGATGATGCGTCCGGTCATGCGGGGCAAGCGGGCCTTTGTCGTCACCGATGATCTGGTGGCCGGGCATTACCTGCCCCGTCTGCTGGCATCCCTGGATCAGGCGGGGATCGACCATCTTCACACGGTGTTGCCTCATGGCGAACAATCCAAGGACTTTCCCCATCTGGAAGCCCTGTTGGATGCCATGCTGGATGCCCGGTGCGAACGGTCTACCATGGTGGTAGCTCTGGGCGGCGGCGTGATCGGTGATCTGACCGGCTTTGCCGCGGGCATTTTGCAGCGCGGCGTGGATTTCGTTCAGATTCCCACCACGGTCCTGGCCCAGGTGGACAGCTCGGTGGGGGGGAAGACCGGCATCAACACCCGGCACGGTAAAAATCTGGTGGGGGCATTTCATCAGCCCCGGCTGGTCCTGGCCGATACCCAAACCCTGACCACGCTGCCCCGCCGGCAAGTGCTGGCGGGATATGCCGAAGTGGTGAAATACGGCCTGATCGACGACCCGGATTTCTTTGTCTGGCTGGAAGAAAACGGCGCCCAGGTGATCGTGGGGGACGAAGCCGCCCGCCGTCACGCGGTGGCGGTCAGTTGCCGGGCCAAAGCCCGCATCGTCGCCGCCGACGAACGGGAAGGCGGTGTGCGTGCCCTGCTTAATCTGGGGCACACCTTCGGCCACGCGCTGGAAGCCGAAACCGGCTTTGGCGAGGAATTGCTGCATGGCGAGGCGGTGGCTATCGGGATGGTCATGGCCTTCCGGCTGTCCGTCCGGCTGGGCCTGGTCCCGGCCGAGGATGCCGCCCGGCTGGAACGCCATTTGGCCAAGGCGGGTCTGCCGACCGGGTTGAACCGGCAACGGGCTTGGGATGTTGACCGGCTGGTGGATCACATGGCCGGGGATAAAAAGGTGAAGGACGGGAAGGTAACCTTTGTCCTGGCCAAGGGCATCGGTCAAAGTTTCCTGACCCGTGACGTTCCCGCTCAGGCGGTGCGTGACATGCTGGGAGATTTTGCCGGGGGCTGAGCGTCATGGATGCAGTAACGTGGGCGATTGTGGCCATTGTTGTGCTGTTGGTGCTGTCCGCGTTCTTTTCCGGGTCGGAAACGGCGCTGACGGCGGTATCTCGCCCCGCCATGCATCAGATGGAAAAGGATGGCAGCTCTGCCGCCCGCAAGGTCAATCGGCTGATCGCCGCCCGTGACCGGCTGATTGGCGCCCTGCTTTTGGGCAATAATCTGGTCAATATCCTGGCATCGGCCCTGGCAACCACGGTTCTGACATCGCTGTTCGGTGAGGCCGGGCTGGTCTATGCCACCATCGGCATGACCGCCGTGGTGGTGATGTTCGGCGAGGTTCTGCCCAAGACTTACGCCATTCACCACGCTAACCGGGTCGCCTTGCTGCTGGCCACCCCGGTCAGTGCCGTGGTGACGGCGCTGACCCCGCTGGTCCGGGCGCTGGAAGCCTGCACCCGTCTGATTTTCCGCCTGTGCGGTGCCCGCATCGCCCCCGGAGTCAGTCTGGAAGCGGCCATGCTGGAATTGCGCGGCGCCATCGAAGTCCATGCCAGCGAGGACGAAGTACAGGAAGAGCGCAAGATGCTGCGATCGATCCTGGATCTGGACGATGTGGGGGTGGGCGATGTGATGCGCCACCGCAAAAGCATGACCACCATTGATGCCAGTCTGGCCCCGGTCGATATTGTCGAGCAAATCCTGGAAAGCCCCTATACCCGCATCCCGCTGTGGTCGGGTAGCCCCGATAATATCGTCGGCATCTTGCATGCCAAGGATGTGTTGCGGGCCGTGCGTGGGCGCGGCGGCGCGGTGGATGATCTGGATGTGGCCGGTCTGGCCGCCCAACCGTGGTTCATCCCCGACAGCACCACCTTGCTGGAACAGCTTCAGGCATTCCGCCAGCGCCGGGAACATTTCGCCTTGGTGGTGGATGAATACGGCACGCTGATGGGGATGGTGACGCTGGAAGACATCTTGGAAGAGATCGTTGGCGATATCGCTGACGAGCATGATGTCAGCGTGGCCGGTGTCCACCCCCAGGCCGACGGGTCTTTTGTCATGGACGGCACGGTGACTATCCGCGACCTGAACCGGGAATTCGACTGGAACCTGCCAGATGAACAGGCCGCCACCATTGCCGGGCTTTTGCTGCATGAAAGTCGGCAAATTCCCAATGTGGGGCAGGCTTTTGGTTTTTATGGCTTCCGGTTCGAGGTTTTACGCCGCCACCGCAACCAGATCACATCTATCCGCCTTTATCCCCCCGCCCCGATCAATGGCGAGGGACACCCATAACCCCCAGCGGCCATTGAGGCCGCGGCCAAGCAATCCGCAGGATTGCGCCCGGCGAGGGACACCCATAATCTAGCGGGCCGCCATGCGCAGGGGCGGTGCGGTATCGTCCTCCGCATCTTCGGCCAGCATGGCTTGGGCCGCGTCCATCCCCGATTGATGCAGGCGGGCCAACAGGTCGGGGCGGGGGCCAAGGGCGCCGCCCGGCTGGCTTTCGAAGAAATCTGCCCCGATGCTGATCTGGCGCACCTCCATATCGCGGACCCGGCGCAAATCCACCGGCAAAACGCTGGATTGCCGAAGCAGGCGGCGCATTTCTTCCAACGCATCAAGTTCCCGCAACAGGGGGGTGTTGAACAAGATGCGCTTCAACCGGGAAAAAATCTCGGGCGCCATGGTGGGCAAATCCGGTTCCACATCGGGGGTCAGTTTGACCAGCAGGACCGATTGGCACTGGGTTTCCAACACCAGGGGCAGCACGGGCGGGTTGGATGAAAAACCGCCATCCCAATATGCTTCGCCGTTGATTTCCACCGCCTGGGACAGATAGGGGATGCAGGCCGAGGCCAGCAATACATCGGCGGTCAATTCGTGTTCACGGAAAATCCGTTGCTGCCCGGTGCCCACATGGGTGGCCGAAATGAACAGGGGCAGGGGCGATTGTTCCCGCAAGCGGTCGAAATCCACCGTCTGTTCCAGCAGGTCGCGCAAGGGATTGATGTTCAGCGGGTTGAACTGGTAAGGCGATGCCACCCGGCTGAGCAAATCGAATTGCAGGCTGGCCCCTGGCAGGCCCATGGGGCTGAGCATGGACATCTTGCCCACCGAATTCCACAGATGCGCCAAAGCATCACGCGCCCCCTGGCGCCCGCCATTCAGCAGCCCCCAGGCGATCATCACCGCATTCATGGCCCCGGCACTGGCCCCGCTGATGGCCGAAGGAACAAAGCCATCCTCGGCCAGCATCCGGTCCAGGACCCCCCAGGTGAACGCACCATATGTGCCGCCCCCCTGTAAGGCCAAGGCGATGTTGGATGCGGCGGGACGGGTGTGGTTTTCGGAAAGCGGCAGCTTGGGCTGGCAGAACATTGTCATAATCTCCTATGCGCCGGATGCACCACACGCGAATGATGAACCGTAACCAGACTACAGGCGACTGTCAGTAAGGGACGCATCTGAATGGCCGTACTGTAATAATGGCCATGTTTACATTTGTTAATTCCGCCGATATTGATAAAAATTTATCAATATCCTGTATGCTGCGGTGCAACATACTAAGCATGGCGTTGTGGCAATTTCAAGTTTTTCAAAACAAGGCTGCCATGTCCCTGGCGCATCGACAGGGGTGCAACGGATGGCAACAGCGTTTAGAATGCTTTCAATTCAATGGGGAGCCGCCATGCTGGACGAAGATGCCTTCATCTTTGATGTGCCCGAAGATGCCCGCGCCGCGCTGGTTGCCGCTGGTGCCAGTTGGGCGGATGAGGAAACTGCGGAAGCTTATTTGCGCGATGCATTGCGGCTGGCACCCGACGCCTTGGCGGTGCGGATCGGCGCTTATAAATTCTATTTTTACCGTCACCGGCTGGAAGAAGCCTTGCCCTATGCCCTGGGCTGCATGGAATTGGCGGCCCGGCGGCTGCAATTGCCCCATGATTGGCACGATGTGCGCCCCGATGACGCCGCGTTCAGCCAGATTGAACGCTGGCCGCGGCTTTATGTGCAGTCCTTGATTGCCTATGGCTATTCGCTGTTGCGGCTGGGCCGTCTGGATGACGGACGTGCCGCCCTGGCCCATGCCGCCCGCTTGGACCCCGCCGACCGCTTTGGCGCCGCCCGTCTGGTGGCGGTGGTCGATCGGGGCGGGGTGGATGAGGATGAGGATGAGGATGACTGAGCGCCCCCGCCGAGAGCGCGGGTAATCGGTTTCGGCCAGCGGGACATGGTCTGATTTGCGAGGTGGATATTTCTGGGAACGGGTGTTCCACCCCAATCATACCACCCGGCCAATGAACTGATCCGTTGGATCAGTTCATGCCGAGACGGAGGGTTCAAGCGCCGCACGGGCTTACCGGTCGCCCGAACGGATTATTTCAACGGGCGACCGGTATAAAACAGTATTGATGCGTCTGGCGGGGCTTGACGGGAATGGGGTGGGCATATAGCGTTCACGCCATGAACGCCACCCTTGCGCCAAACCCGCCTTGTCCGGCCAGACACCATGCGTGACGCCGAATCTGGGCAGAGCGATCCTTCGATCATGCTGGCGGTGTTGGATGCCATCGACACCCAGGATACTCCCAGTCAACGCGGCATCGCCAGCGATCTGGGAATCGCCGTGGGCATGGTCAATGCCTATGTGAAACGGTGTGTGCGGAAGGGATATGTGAAGCTGTCCCAGGCACCTGCCAACCGCTATCTCTATTACTTGACCCCTTCGGGCTTGGCGGAAAAGGTGCGTTTGACTGGCGAATATCTCCAGCAATCCCTGAGTCTGTTCCGCGAAGCACGGGCGCAGTACAGTGTGTTGATGGCACAGGCGGCGAGCAGGGGATGGACCCGTCTCGCTCTTGCTGGTGGTGGCGATATGGTGGAAATCGCGCAATTGGCGGCCCAGCGTCACCCCGCCATCCGCATCGTCGGGGTTATCCCCGGAGATGGCGATGAAGGACAAGATGTCCACCTGCCGGTATTGGATGGCGGCGATTTACCCCAGATCGCGGATGCTGTGGTGGTGGCTACGGTCTGTCGGCCCGGCCAATTGGCTGCGGCCCTGGCGGGAATGATGCCTGTCGGCCGGGTGCTGACCCCACCGCTTTTGCTGACGGTTCTGCCTCGCCAAGCCAATCTTGCCGTCGGGAATCAGAGGGTTCGTGATGAGCAGGAATGACATGCTATATCTGATCGCGACGGAACTGACCTTGCCGCGCTTGTTGTGGCGGGCGATGGTGCGCCGTCCCACCTGTGTTATCGAGGCCCGGACCATTGTGCAAGGCGGGCCGGGAATAATCGGACGGCTGGTCGATCGTCTGAGGGCCGGCGGACGGGTCAGCACTTTGGCCGATCATCCGCAGCTGCGTTCTTATGTCGATGTGGGTGATTTCCTGCGCCTGGAAGATCCGTTCGCCGAGAACGAAGCCTGGATGGATCACCGTTTCGGCTTTGATGATTCCGATGCGCGGTTTGGCCGTGATGCTTTGGCGTATCGCCATGTGCTGTGTATGGATGCCTTCAGCCGTTATTGGCGCGGCGCGGCGGTGCGGACGGCATTGATTGAGGGCAAGGTGGCCGGGTTGGACGGGGTCGATGCGGATTTAGCCCGTCGCCAGGGGGGGGATGGGGCGAAAATCATCGACACATGCCGACTGGCCGAGCGGCTTTTGGGGGGGGTGATTTTCCTGCTGGCCTGCTTGCGCTGCTGGGCGTGGATTGTTGCTCATATCCGGCTGTCGGTTCCGTCTCCGCGTCCTTTCTTTTTGGCCAGCGATTATCTGGGGGGTGATCGCGATCTGCTTTTGTGGCGCGAATTATGTGACGATACATCCCAGACATTGGTGGTGTTCCGTGAAAAGGCGACCATCGGGGATTATGGTGGCATGGTCACGGGCTGGCCGCAGGCCATGCCCACCGATGGTGTGTTTTCCCTGAAAGACGGGCTGAGGATACTGGCGGAAGCGGCTCGGGATTATTGGCGCCTTTACCGCGGCGCTTGTGCCCTGCCCCCCGATATGGTTCGGTCGCTAATGACCATTCCATGGAAACGGGCGGTTTACCGCGCGTTTTTCAATCGCTATCGCCCGCGTTTTTATTGGGGGCGTGACGATTACAACGTGGACCACATCCTGCGCAGTCAGGAATTGCGGGCGGTAGGTGGGGTGTCCATCGGCATCATGCATGGCCTGCCCAACATCGTCACTGTCTCTCATCAGATACGGTATGTGGACTTTGATGTTTACTATACCCACGGCACGGCCCTGTACCAGGAGCGTTATAAATCACGCTGGCCCCATGGGATGACGGTTCGCCCCGTGGGGTCCGTCGGGTTGTCTCGGGACGAACTGGCGGCTTTGGCGCAGCCTGTGCCGCTGGATGTGGCGTTTATCCTTGGCCCCAGTTTTCATCAGGATCAGGTGATTCAGGCGGTGGGTGATTTGGCCCGTGCTTTTCCCGATCGCACCATCTGGATTAACACCAAGACAAGTTATCGCTCCCGTGGCAGTTTCGGCCAAGCGTTCCAATCTATCCTGGATTTGAATTTGCCCAATATTCGGGAGTTCCAGGGGCGGACGTATGATCTGTTTTACCGCACCACCTATTGGATCAGCGAAAGTTCGACTTTGGTGGCGGAAGCGGTGCAATTCGGGCGTGTCGGGTTGTGCATTGACCCGGATGCCCGGTTTAAATACCTGTTTTACCGTCGCTACCCCTGGCTGATGGTCCGTGATGGGGCTGATCTGGTTCAGCGTATTCATGATCTGGAAAGCGGACAGGCTGTCTATCCCCGTGCCCAGGCCCATGACATGATCCGTATGGATGGCCTGGATTGCTGGGATATTATCCGCGCCGATCTGGGGCTGCCGCCCCGTGACTGTCAGCCCGCGGCCCATCTGGCTTTCGCCCCCCCCTCTGCCACCCCACTGGAGACACCATGACCTCAGGGCTCTTTCATTGCTGGCGGATTGCCTCATGAGTGTCCATCCCATTCCCGTGGCCGTGGCGTCCTGTGGCGGGGCAATGGCCGCTGCTTTGGACGTGCTGGCTGATGCGGTCGCCAAGGGCGGCAAGATTCTGGTTTGCGGAAATGGGGGATCAGCCGCCGATGCCGAGCATATGGTCGGCGAATTGATGAAGGGCTTTTACCTGTCGCGTCCGCTGTCGGTGGAACAGGTCGCCGGATTGGAACGGGCCGCCCCCGGTGAAGGGGAAATCCTGGCCCGTGGGCTGCAACAAGGAATTCCGGCAGTGTCGTTGGTCAGTCCGGTGGGATTGATCACCGCGATTGCCAACGATACCGACCCTTGCATGATTTTCGCCCAGCAGGTGGTGGGATTGGGACGGCCCGGCGATGTGCTGGTGGCGCTGTCCACCTCGGGAAATTCCCGCAATGTGGTCGCGGCGGCCAAGGTGGCGCGGGCCTTCGGGCTGACGGTGTTGGCCCTGACCGGGCGGGGCGGGGGGGCGCTGGCCCCTCTGGCGCATGTGGCCATCCAGGTTCCGGCGGACAGCGTGGCCGCCATTCAGGAATTGCATTTGCCGGTCTATCACTGGCTGTGTGCCGAATTGGAAGAAATGTTCTTTGGGGACAGGGCGGAAAAATCCTTGCCGATCCGGGGACATGCCGATGGGCACCTGTTGGCGGAATTGCCCGCCACCATTGGATTGGTGGTGTTTGATTTCGACGGGGTGTTCACCGACAACCGGGTGTATACCGCCCAAGATGGCAGCGAAAGCGTGGCCTGTGATCGGGGGGATGGATTGGGCATCGATATGATGCGCCGCCACGGTGTACCCATGATGATACTATCCACCGAAACCAATAAGGTGGTATCTGCGCGCGGGAACAAGCTGCGTCTGCCGGTGGAACAGTCTTGCGGCGACAAGGCTGCGTGGCTGGCGGCCTATCTGGCCGAGCAAGGCATTGATCCGGCCACGGTGGTTTATCTGGGCAATGATGTGAACGATTTGGCCGCCATGGATTTGTCTGGATTCAGCGTGGCCCCCGCCGATGCCCATCCCCAGGTGTTGGCGGCGGTGGATCTGGTGTTGACCCGCGACGGCGGACGGGGCGCTGTGCGGGAATTGTGCGAACTTATCCTGTCAAGGAAGGCAAAGGTCTGAGCATGTCCATCTTCATCATCGCCGAGATCGGCATCAATCATAATGGCGACCTGGATATCGCCCGCAAGCTGATCGACGTGGCCGTGCTGGCCGGTGCCGATGCGGTCAAGTTCCAAAAGCGCACCCTCGAACTGGTTTACACCCCCGAGGAATTGGACAAACCTCGCGAATCCCCCTGGGGCACCACCAATCGTCAGCAAAAGATGGGGCTGGAATTCGGCAAGGAGCAGTACGATGAAATCGACCGCTATTGCCGTTCCAAATCCATTCACTGGTTCGCGTCCGCCTGGGACATCGAGAGCCAGAAATTCATGCGCCAGTATGATCTGAAGTACAACAAGGTGGCGTCGGCGATGCTGACCCGCATGGATCTTCTGGAAGCCATCGCCGAGGAAGGACGCCATACGTTCATTTCCACCGGCATGTCCACCTGGGAAGAAATCGATGCGGCCGTCGCGGTGTTTCAGCGCAAGAACTGCCCGTTCGAACTGATGCATACGGTCAGCACCTATCCCATGGCCGATGAAGATGCCAATTTGCGCATGATTCAGGTGTTGCGTGACCGCTATGGTGTGAATGTGGGCTATTCCGGGCACGAAGTGGGCTTGGCCGTGTCTTACGGTGCTGCCGCCCTGGGCGCCACCTCGCTGGAACGGCACATCACCTTGAACCGGGCCATGTATGGATCGGATCAGGCTGCATCGGTGGAGCCTGTGGGCTTCATGCAATTGTGCGGAGCCGTCCGCAAGATTCAAAAGGCGTTGGGAACGGGCGAGCGCGTGCTGTCCGATGCCGAAATCGCTGTTCGCAAGAAATTGCGCGGTTGCTGATCCGGTGAAGAGGGGGGGCGGAATGCCCGGTGACTTTCCCATCACGTTGACCGGACCACGGGTTTGCCTGAGCCCCTTGGACGATAGCGCCATCGTGGATTTGCATGATTATTCAATCATGCCGGAATTTTATCGTCATCTGGAGTTCCCCCCCTTTACCCGGATCGAGGAAACCGAGGCATATTTCCGCAAGCTTCAGGCCCGATCCAACGGCCAAACCGGTCATTATTGGCTGGTGCGGCTGGGCGATGGGGGGAAGGTGGTGGGCACCTTCGGCTTGCTGGATATTGATTGGCGCAAGCGGTCGGCGGAAATCGGCTATGGCCTGTCACCCAAGGTATGGGGACAGGGATTGTTCGCCGAGGTGTTGGCCCTGATTCGCGATTGGGCCTTTGGTGCGGGGGGCTTTCACCGGCTGTGGGTGAAGACCCAGGCCGACAACCGGGCGTCGGTCAAGGCATTGGCCGCGGCGGGTTTCCGTCCCGAAGGTGTGTTGCGCGATTTTTATTTGTCCCAGGTGGATGGTCAGTATCATGACGCCGCCCTGTTCGCCCTGCTGAAAAGGCATGTCATGCCCGATCGTGTCATTCCCGGTCTGGTGACCGTCCGCACCTCGTCTTCACGTTTGCCCGCCAAGTGCCTGATGCCATTCGGCGATGGCGGCAACGTGCTGGAACACATCATCCGCCGGGCACGGCATGCCCATATCGACCCCATCGTCTGTACCAGCACCGATCCCAGCGATGATGTGATCGAAGCCATCGCCCAGGCCGAAGGGGTGCGGTGTTTCCGTGGGTCATTAGCCAATAAGCTGAAACGCTGGGCCGATTGCGCCACCCATTTCGGTTTGGACGCCTTTCACAGCGTCGATGCCGATGATCCTTTTTTCGACGGGGTGGAAATGCACCGGTCCATGGCTTTTCTGGCCGATGGTGGCTGGGACATGGTGGCGCCCACCGAAAGTTCCGCTGCGGGCGGGGCCAGTGTGGGCTACAGTCTGACCACCGATATCGTCCGCCGGGCGGCCCAGGGGCTGGACGACGAAACCGACACGGAAATGATGTGGTATCATGTGGCCAAGGTGCCGGGCCTGAAAAAAGCGACCTTGCCGGAAATTGATCCCTCCCCGGTCAAGGTTCGCCTGACCCTGGATTACCCCGAAGATTACTGGCTGCTGGAATCCATCCGCCGCATGGTGGGCAATCTGGCCCCGCGTCCGGCGGTGGACGACGTGTTGCGCCGCAATCCCGATCTGTACAAGGTCAACTGGTTCCGCAACGACGAATGGGCGGCGGGACAGGCGGCTAAGAAAGTGTGATTTTCCCGTTTCCTGCTTCAGAGACTATCCCGATGATCGACCGCGTCAAAAGTGCCTTTGGCAAGTTCAACGGCAATGAAGCCGAATACGTTCTGCGCGCCCTGGATTCCGAAAACCCGGAAAACAAGGACCGCCCCTGGGTCCAGCGTTTCGAGGAAGCGTTTGCCGAAAAGGTAGGGGCAAAATACGCCATTGCGGTCAATTCGGGCACGTCCGGCTTGCATGCGGCCCTGTTCGCTGCGGGCATCGGTCCGGGGGACGAGGTGATCCAGCCTGCCATGACCGTGGTGATGGATGCCTATGCCACCTTGCATCTGGGCGGCGTGCCGGTTTTTGCCGATATCGACCCGGCGACCCAGACCATCGACCCCGAGGATGTGGCGCGCAAGATTACCCCGCGCACCAAGGCGATCATGACAGTGTCCTGGCAAGGTCTGCCGGTGGATATGGACCCGATCATGGCTTTGGCGGCCAAGCATGGATTGGTGGTCATTGACGATTCTGCCCAGACCATGATGGGCCGCTATAACGGCAAGATTTCCGGGGCCAATGCCCATATCGGGGTTTTCAGCTTCGAACATAAAAAGCATCTGACCACCGGGTCGGAAGGCGGCATGATCGTGTCGTCCGACGATGTTTTGGCCACCCGTGCGCGCAAATTCGCCGGCATCGGTTATAAGCACATGACCGCCACCGCTGGCCGCACCCATCTGGCGATGTCCACGGTCCAGGACCCCGATTACGAGCGTTTCGACACGATCGGTCTGAACTACCGCATGAATGCCATTTCGGCGGCAGTCGGGCTGGCCCAGTTGGAGCGGGTTGATCATATCGTTGCCCGGCGTCAGGCATCGGCCCGGTTCTTCCTGGATGCCATCGACGGCTGTGCATGGATGGTGCCCCAGGTGATCCGTTCCGGCACCGAACACACCTATTATACGTTCGCCGTCGATTACCGCGGCCTGGCCGAACGTGGCGTGGCGTGGAAAGATTTTTATAACCGCTATCTGGAAATGGGCGGTGATGGTTTTTACGGGTGTGTCGTCACCCCCTATCTGGAGCCGGCCTTGCGCGGCAAGGTTTTCGGCGGCGTGACCATGGCTCCCGGTTTGTGCCCCAAGGCGGAAGCGCTGCAAAAGCGCATCATGCAGTTCAAATCCAATTACCGTGATTTGGGGGTTGCCCGTAAAAAAGCGGAAATCCTGGGCGATCTGATCGACCAGATCGGGCGTTAGAGCCTTTTCCACTCGAATGAGGTCGGGTGGGAAAGGCGATCAGCCTGCGCGGTGTTTGAGCGGCCACGGGACGTGGCGCGTCACACAAAGCCGGGGCCGGTTCCGTTTGAATGGAAACGGCCCACCACCCTATTGAATTGTGGTGAAAATCAGACGGATGGCATGGGTGCTATCCGTCTGGTTTCCATCACCAGGGCATTGATGCAAAAAACCACTCGGCAAGGAGACGCGGGAATGGCGCTTCGTTTCGGCATGGTGCAGGGGCGGCTGGTCCAGTCTCCGCCCGGCCAATTACAGTGGTTTCCCCAAGAGTTTTGGGAAACCGAATTCTTCCTGGCTGCCGCCTTGGGCATTGATTACATCGAACTGATCGCCGAGCGCAGCCACAATCCCGACAATCCATTATGGAGCGAGACGGGGCTGGACCGCATTCGCACTCTGGCGGAACGCCACCGCCTGTCACTGCATGCTTTTTGCAACGACTTCATCATTGATCATGCCTTGGTCGGTGACGGCGCGGTGCTGGATCAATGCCTTCGCCTGTTGGAACAAGGGGCGAAGCTGGGATGCCGGAAATACATCCTGCCTTTGTTCGAACATTCGGAATTGACCGCGGATAATGCGGGGGATTATGCGGCCCCGTTGCGGCGGATGGCGGACAGGGCCTTGGAATTGGGGGTGGTTCTGTGCCTGGAAACCATCCTGACCGCCGACCAGTTGATCGTACTGCTGGACCGGTTGGATCATCCGGCCATCAAGGTGGTGTATGACACCGGCAATCGGGTGGCTTTTGGCCATGATCTGCCCGGCGATATCCGTAAATTGGGGGCCGGTCGCATCGCCCATGTGCATATCAAGGACAAGAATGCTGACAATGCCAATGTGGTGTTGGGCACGGGATTGGTGAATTTTCAGACGGTGTTCCAGGCATTGGCCGCCATTGGGTATGACGGTCCTTATACGTTCGAGACTCAGCGTGGCACCGACCCGGCCCGGACCGCCCGCTATAATATGGGGCTGGTGGAATTTTTCCACGCCGATGCCGCCGATACCATGGCCATCGGGCAGCGCGAGCGGGGGACGGTGTGATCGGCAAACAGCCCGACCGGGTCTTGTTCGTCGGATTGGGCGGGGCGGGCCAGCGGCATTTGCGGGTGTTGCGGTCCCGGTTACCCCAGGCCCGGTTCACCGCGTTCCGCAGCCGTCGCACCACGCCGACGCTGAACCCGGATTTCACTGTGGCCCATGGGCAAAGTCTGGAAGATCAGTATGGGCTGACCTTGGTGGACAGTCTGGATGACGGGCTGGCCGGGCGGCCGGATCTGGTGGTGGTGTCGACCCCGTCATCCCTGCATCTGTCCCCCATGCTGGCGGCGGCCCGCCAGGGGGCAGGGTTATTGGTGGAAAAGCCATGGTCGTGCGATCTGGCCGGGTTTTCCCAGTTCCGCCAGGCGGTGCAGGCATCGGCGGCCCCCTTTCGCCTATCGTTCCAGCGCCGTTTTCATCCACTGATCGCCAAGGCCCGATCCATGATCGCCGATGGGGGGCTGGGGCGGATCACCCATGCCCGGTTCGACGTGGGGTCTTTCGTGCCGGTCTGGCATGGCTATGAAGATTGGCGTGGTCTGTATGCGGTGCGGCCGGAATTGGGGGGCGGCGTCCTGCTGACCGAAATCCACGAAATTGACTTGGCTCACTGGTTCTTCGGCCTGCCCCGCCGGGTGTTTGCCGTGGGGGGGAATTTCGGGCCGGAACCGCTGGAGGTGGAAGACACCGCCCATCTGACCTTGGATTACGGCACTTTTCCCGTACAGATTTCCCTGTGCTTCATGCAAAAAATTCCCAGCCGCGGCTTTGTGGTGGTCGGCAGCCAAGGCATGCTGTCCTGGACTGCCGATGGTAACCGGCTATCCCATTGGGATCAGGACGGGCGGCGCCAGGATTGGGATGACGGTGGTTTCACCAATGACGCCATGTTCGAAGCCCAGGCCGATGCTTTGCTGGCTGATTTTTCCGCCAACGGCAATGATGATGCGCTGCGATCCGCCTGGGCATCGCAGGCCATTGTGGCGGCGGCCCGCCTGTCCATGAGCGCAGGCGCGGCCATTCCCCTTCCTCCCTGCTTTTCCGAGGCAATGTCATGACTGTGATGGATGCGTTTTCCCTGGTTGGCAAGGTGGCGGTCATTACCGGCGGCGGTGGTCTGCTGGGGACGAAACATGGCGAAGCCATCGCCGAAGCCGGCGGCATCCCCATTTTGTGGGATATCAATCTGGATTTGGCCGAAGAAAAAGCCCGCGCCATTGCTCAGGCCACCGGCCGGCCCGCGCGGGCCATGCGGGTGGATATCACCAATCCCCAGGCAGTGGCCGACGGGTTCCAGCAGGTTCTGGATCTGCACGGGGCCTGCCATATCCTGATTAACAATGCCGCCAACGATCCCAAGGTGAAGCCGGGTGGCGACATGGCGTGGAGCCGACTGGAAAACTTCGCCCTGTCCATGTGGGATCAGGATATGGCGGTGGGGCTGACCGGGGCATTTTTGTGTTCCCAGGTCGTGGGGACATACATGGCGGCCCATGGTGGTGGCGTCATCTTGAATGTGTCGTCGGATCTGGGGGTCATCTCCCCCGATCAACGCCTGTATCGCAAGCCGGACCTGCCCGAAGACCAGCAGCCGGTGAAGCCGGTCACTTATTCCGTGGTCAAGCACGGGCTGATCGGTCTGACCAAATATTTGTCCACCTATTGGGCGCAGCAGAATGTTCGGGTCAACGCCATTTCCCCTGGTGGCGTGTATACCAACCAGCCCGATGATTTCCTGGTCCGGTTGACCAATCTGATTCCCATGGGCCGCATGGCGCATCAGGATGAATATAAGGCGGCGGTGGTGTTCATGTGCGCGCCTGCATCATCCTACATGACCGGACAGAATGTGGTCATGGATGGTGGCCGTACGGTTCTGTGATCCATGATCGGGCAGATCGTCAACATTCTAAGGCTGCTGGATGCCCCCACTCGCCGTGGGTTGTGGGGGGCGGCCTTGCTGATGGGGGTGGCCACCGTACTGGAAATGGCCGGGGTTGGCTTGCTGATCCCCCTGTTTCAAGTATTGCTGGCTCCCGATACCCTGGCCCAGACCGTTCCGGTGCTGGGGGCAATCCTGGCCGACCGGCTGGCGGATGATTTTGCGGGCACGGTATTGGGGTTGTGCCTGGCCTTGGGAGTGTTCTTCGTTCTGAAGGCCGTGATCCTGGGACTGATCGGCTGGCACGAATCCCAGTTCGTTCTTCAGCGTCAGGCGGCATTTGCCGAACGGCTGCTAGGGTTCTATCTCAGCAGGCCCTATGAAAGCCTGCTGGGGCGCAACAGCGCCGAACTGGTTCGCAACGTGACCTTGCTGTCCATGCGGCTGTTCGTCAAAGGTCTTCTCCCCATTGTTCAATTGGCGACCGAAACCCTGAGCGCCGTCGGGGTTATTCTGATGCTGATGCTGATCGACCCGGTGTTGACCCTGGGGGTCGGCGGCATAATGGTGGCTGGGGTGGGGGGCTTTTATCTGGTCATGCGTGGACGGTTGTACCGGTGGGGACAAATCACCTTGGCCCATGAAACCCAAGCGCTGAAATGGCTTAATCAATCGCTGGGGGCACCCAAATTGATCAAGCTGTGGGGGCTTGAGGATTATTTCCGCGAGCATTTCGCCCAGCCGACCCAGCTCAAGGCCCGCAGCACGGCCTTATCCCTGGTGGCGCCGACTTGGCCACGCCTGTATCTGGAAGCCGTGGCGGTGGTCGCCTTGTTGGCGGTGATCGCGGTGATGGTGGCCGGGCGTGGACAAAGCCCAGCCCAGATATTTCCCTTTCTGGGGGTCTTGGGGGTGGCGGCCCTGCGGCTGCTGCCCTCGGCCAGCAAGATCGTCGCAGCGATCAGTCTCTTGCGGGAAAATCGGTCCACTGTGGATATCCTGATGGCCGAAGGAATGGCCGGGTATGTCCCCGCATCCGCGTCGATCCAGACCCATCCCCTTTCCCTGCATCGGGACATCCGGTTGGACGCGGTCGATTATACCTATCCGGGTGCCGAAACCCCGTCGCTGCGGAATGTCAGTTTACTTATTCCCGCCGGTTCGTCCCTGGCCCTGGTGGGACGGTCGGGCGCGGGAAAGACCACATTGGCCGATCTGTTGCTGGGATTGCTGTCGCCCAGCAGCGGACAGATATTGGTGGATGGTTTGAATATGGCCGACAATCATGTCGGCTGGCAGCGCCAGATCGGCTATGTCCCTCAGGACGTCTATGTGCTGGACGACACCTTGGCCCGCAACGTGGCTTTGGGGTGCGACGATGACCAGATCGACAGTGACCGGCTGAAGCAGGTGTTGCGGCTGGCCCGGCTTGATCAATTGGTGGACAGCCTTCCCGGCGGTATTCAGGCCATGCTGGGAGATCGGGGGGCAAAGTTGTCGGGGGGGCAACGGCAACGGATCGGGATTGCCCGCGCTTTGTATCGTGATCCCGCCGTCCTGGTTCTGGATGAAGCCACATCGGCCCTGGACAGCGAAACCGAACGGGATATCAGCGACGCCATCGCCGCTTTGTCCGGCCGTCTGACCGTGGTGATCATTGCCCACCGGCTGTCTACTATTCGTCATTGTGACATGGTGGCGTTGATGGCTGACGGCCAATTGCAGGCATGCGGGTCCTTTGACCAGCTTGCCCGTGACAACATGGATTTTGCCCGCATGGTGGCCTTGGGGCAGACGTCGGCGGTGCCGTGATGGAGCTGGATACCGGCCATAAAGGTTGTTGGCAGGTCTATCATATCCCGGTGATCGGAACTGATCACCGGCGCCCTCAGCGGCGGGCGGGTTTCTCCGAAACCCTTGCCTTCCGCGGCATAAGCCGCGCGGCCCCTTGGGCCTAACCAAATCCCCATGAGTTTCACTCACCGGGATTTGGTCTTATCATATCCCGGTGATCGGAACTGATCACCGGCGCCCTCAGCGGCGGGCGGGTTTCTCCGAAACCCTTGCCTTCCGCGGCATAAGCCGCGCGGCCCCTTGGGCCTAGAGCATTTTCCGCTCAATTGCAGTCGTATCCGGCAGCAGCAAAATAGTTCTGGCAGTCTGTGGTGGTGAGGAGATCGATGCCGCGACCGATTGCGGCCCAGA
>JAYSBF010000058.1:0-22774 GCA_041915545.1 Magnetospirillum sp.
GCAGCCTCCAAGCCTCCAGTTTCTTTTTCTTTCAAAGAGTTAGAAATCTGGAGGGTTCGGGAGGCTGTGCCTCTCGATCGGGGGATCGGGGGCAAATGCCCCCGAAACAGGGTTTTTCCGCACCCTGCTAGGGCGGCGCCCGGCGAGGGACACCCAAAGACACCCAGCGCCCATTGCGGGCGCGGCCAAGCCGCCCCTAGGGCGGCGCCCGGCGAGGGACAAACACAAACCGTGGGCCCGCCATCGGGCCCACGGTAAGTTTTTCCAATCAGTGCCCTTGGTGATGCTCGGGCTGGGCGACAGTCAATCCCTGTACCGCGATATCCACGGTCACCGTCCCTGCCTTTTCGAAGGTCAAGGTCAACGGCACCTTGTCACCTTCCTTCAACGGCGCCTTCAACCCCAACAGCATGATGTGCAGACCGCCGGGCTTGAATTCCACCAGCGCACCACCGGCGGGAAGGTCCACACCGTCGATACGCCGCATCTTCATCACCCCATCTTCCATCAGATGGGTGTGCAATTCAGCCTTTTCCGCCGCCGGCGTCTGGGCCGATAACAGCCGGTCCGCGGCGCTTCCCTTATCCGCCAGGGTCAGATAAGCGGCCCCGTTGACCGCCTGCCCCGCCGTGGCCTTGGCCCAAGGATGGCCGATTTCCACATCGCCCACACGATATTCATGGGCATGAACGGCCATGGGCAACAAAGCAGCGGCCATCACCGCGCCAACCAAACTGAAGCGAAAACCACGCATGATCTAATATCCTTGATGATACCGGAAAAACCACATTGTGACGGGCATACCGGCCAAGCAGGCGGATGCCTGCGCCCGGCGAAAGCCCAAAGGAAAATTCCAACCTCGGGTCGGAACTTTCTGAACCGAGGATCAGACCGCCAGGGGCGGCGCCCGTGGCTGGGCCATGCGCCGGAACTGGCCGACACGCACCACCCGATAACTGGCCGGTATCATCCGTTCCCCACGGCCAATGGACAGCGGGCCGTCATGGACCATCAGGGACGGCGGCTGAACGCCGCCATGCAGCAACGGCAGACAAAACAGACAAAGGGATGAATGTCCTGGGTCCTGGCCGATGGGCTGTCCGCCATCATCATCCAGCATCACCATGCCACCGACGGTGCAAACCACCTGCCCCGCCATCGGCATATCAGCCCGCGCCGCCGATACCGGCAGCAGGACCGACCCCAGCAGATTGAGCAGCAAGGCAAGAATGGCCAGACGAGCGGCGACCCCACCCCGGCTTCGTCCATGGGAAGACCGGGAAAATGCCTTTGTGTCTGTGATGCCCGCGCTGGCTGTCATGAACATAGACTGACCGGTGATTTTCTGATTGTCAAAACGGTTTTCCCCGCACCAATCCCCATCAGGACATGCCAAATAAACACAAAATCGACAACATAAAAACTACTGGATAACAGAATGTCTGATATGGCGGAATTCCCGATGTTTCATTGGATAAACAAACATATTGGCTGCCCCATCCTATTGTCATAGCAGCGGATGAGCGCAATGATCGCCACACGAAACACAGCGGTTGTTTAAGACAAAGCCCTAGACAACCAAAGTGTATCTTGAGTTAAACATAAGGCGTGTGCTCCGCAATGACAGACGAATTGGCCAGTTCGGCCACGGCTCTTGGTGACGTCGCCGCACGGCAACTTGCCAATGCCACCAAAACCACCCCGCAAATGTCGAGCATTTCCCCCCGTTGGCTGGTTCACTGCCTGCAATGGGTTCCGGTGGAAGCGGGCATTTTCCGACTTAACCAAGTCAAGGATGCGTCCAGCGTCACCGTTGACTGTTCCGGCCGGGACGAACGGGAACTGCCGCAAACTTTTGTCGATTACGTGGAAAACCCGCGCGAATATATGCTGAGCGCGGTCAATACCGTGGTGGACATCCATACCCGCGTGTCCGATCTGTACAGCACGCCCCACAACCAGATTGCTGAACAGCTGCGTCTGACCATCGAAGCCATCAAGGAACGTCAGGAAAGCGAGCTGATCAACAACCGGGAATACGGGCTGTTGAGCAATGTGGCGCCCAACATGCGCCTGACCACCCGGACCGGCGCCCCCACCCCCGACGATCTGGACGAATTGCTGTCCCGCGTTTGGAAGGAACCGGCGTTTTTCCTGGCCCATCCCCGCACCATCGCGGCTTTTGGCCGTGAATGCACCCGCCGTGGCGTCCCCCCGCCAACCGTTTCCATGTTCGGCGCCCAATTCCTGACCTGGCGCGGCATTCCCCTGGTGCCGTCCGACAAGGTCAAGATCGAAGACGGCAAGAGCAGCATTTTGTTGCTGCGCACCGGTCAATCCCGCCAAGGCGTGATCGGCCTGTACCAGCCCAACCTGCCCGGCGAACAAAGCTTGGGCCTGTCGGTGCGGTTCATGGGCATCAACCACAAGGCTATCGCGTCTTATCTGGTGTCCTTGTACTGCTCGCTGGCGGTGCTGACCGATGACGCCCTGGGGGTTCTGGACGGCGTGGAAGTGGATAAATACCATGTCTACAATTACGGCTGATCCCCTGGCACAGGCTCCGGCAGGTCTTCAAGACCTGCCGGGAAACTGGCCGGACACTCAGGCATTGGCCCAATTGGCCAATGCCTTGTTCCAGGCCACGCCCGGCCAGGCGCCGGGTGCGGCTGGACTTCCGGCCTTGGGGGGAAGCGGCATGCCGCTTCCCAGTCACCCGATCCCGGCCATGCCATTCGTCCCGTCTGCACCATCCCAATTCCTGACCCCGCCCCCGCCGCTGGGGCTGGAAATCCCCGATCTGGGAACGGCCCTGGCCATCGGCGCACCGCAGGGAACTGGCGTGGGGCTTCCGGCCCAGGCATCGTCTGGCCCGTCCAATTTCTATTTCCTGGATAATGGCGCGGCCCCATCATCCGCCGCGGCTCATCCGCCTTTTGATGCCCGTGCGCGCAAGCGGGATTTTCCCATCTTGTCGGAACGGGTCAATGGGCGCCCGCTGATCTGGCTGGACAATGCCGCCACCACGCAAAAACCGCAGGTGGTGATTGACCGGTTGGCCTATTTCTACGCGCACGAGAATTCCAATATTCATCGTGCTGCCCACGAACTGGCGGCCCGGTCCACCGATGCCTATGAAAAGGCCCGCGACACCGTGCGCCGGTTCCTGAATGCCGGATCGGTGGATGACATCATCTTTGTCCGCGGCGCCACCGAAGGCATCAATCTGATCGCCCAAAGCTGGGGGCGGCGGCATGTGGGTGAAGGCGACGAGATCGTCATCACCTGGCTGGAACATCATGCCAATATCGTTCCCTGGCAACAGCTTTGCGCCCAGACCGGTGCCAAGTTGAAGGTGGCTCCGGTGGACGAACGCGGACAATTGCGGCTGGACGAATATGAAAAGCTGCTGACCCCGCGCACCCGTCTGGTTTCCATCACCCAGGTTTCCAACGCCCTGGGCACGGTCAATCCGGTTCAGGCCATGACCGCCATGGCCCATCGTCATGGCGCCCGTGTCCTGGTGGATGGCGCCCAGGCGGTTTCGCATATGGCGGTGGACGTTCAGGCGCTTGATTGCGACTGGTATGTGTTTTCCGGGCACAAGGTTTATGGCCCCACCGGTATCGGCGCGGTCTATGGCAAACCGGAAGCACTGGCAGAGGCGCCACCGTGGCAAGGTGGCGGCAATATGATCAAGGATGTCACCTTCGATCATACCGAATACCAGCCCGCCCCCGCCAAATTCGAGGCGGGAACCGGCAACATCGCTGATGCGGTGGGGTTGGGGGCGGCCCTGGATTACCTGATGGGGCTGGGCATGGACAACGTGGCCCGGCACGAACATGAATTGTTGGCCCATGGCACCCGGTTGCTGTCAGCCATTCCCGGTCTGACCATTATCGGGACCGCCGCGGAAAAAGCCGGGGTTCTGTCCTTTGTTCTGGACGGCATTCCCAGCGAACAGATCGGCAAGGCGTTGAATCAGGATGGCATTGCCGTCCGTTCCGGGCACCATTGCGCCCAACCGATCCTGCGTCGCTTTGGTCTGGAAGCCAGCGTCAGGCCGTCTTTCGCGCTGTACAACACCTTCGAGGATCTTGACGCCTTGGCGGTTGCGGTCAGCCGATTGCGGACAAAAACCTTGGCGTGATCATTCACGCAATAAAATTCCAACTCATGGGCGGACTATCCAAAAGGAAAGCCCGCCCACCCTTGGATTTTGTTGCGGCGCATCGCGAAATACAGCATCATTTTTAGAATGGATTTAAGGAGTGGCCCCATGCACCGATCCACGTTCGGGCGTTTGACCCTGGTTAGTGACGATGGCGCCACCATCTCGCCCCAGGAAGAAAATTACGCGGATGCCCTGTGGTTCCGGCTGCGGCAGGAAGCCAAGGAAGCTTATACCCGTGCGCCCATGCTGGCACCGCTGTTCTTTGATTCCATCATCAATCAGCCCAGCTTCGCGGCGGCGGCGTTCCATCGCATCGCCACCCGGCTGAAGAATGAAGTGGTGGGGCTGGGGGTCATCATTGACGCCTTCAACCGCTCGGCCGAAGCTGATCCCAGCATCATTGAATATCTGCGTGCCGATATTGCCGCCGTGGTGGAACGTGACCCCGCCTGCGAGCGTTTTATCGAACCGTTCCTGTATTTCAAGGGATTCCACGCCATCCAGACCCACCGTCTGGCCCATTGGCTGTGGCTGAATGGCGAACGGGATTTCGCGCTTTATCTGCAAAGCCGATCATCGGATGTCTTTCAGACCGACATCCACCCCAATGCCACCTTTGGCAAAGGCATTTTCCTGGATCACGCCACCGGCCTGGTGGTGGGTGAAACCGCCGTCATCGAAGACGAAGTGTCGTTGCTGCAAAACGTCACCCTGGGCGGCACCGGAAAAGAAAGCGGCGACCGCCACCCCAAAATACGCAAGGGCGCCATGATCGGTGCCGGGGCCAAGATTTTGGGCAATATCCCGGTGGGCGCCTATGCCCGCGTCGCCGCCGGATCGGTGGTTCTGCAACCTGTCCCCGACCACGCCACCGTGGCCGGTGTCCCGGCCAAGATCATCCGCACCTCGGGCCGGACCGAAGGGGCGCAACGGCTGGATCAGGTCCTGAGCGACCTGTCCTACGAATCCTTCGATTATTCCATCTGATCCCCCGATCTTCGGCCGCCGCCGCAATGGCGGCTGGATACCGGCCAACCAGTCGATTCAAAGGTTGGCCGGTATGACCGATCACTGCACTCACGATCCCTGTTCGGAATGCACAGCAGGGAAAAACAGATCCTTCCAGCTTTCGGGGCGGATGGATATCTGATTGGTGCGGAACAGGAAATCCGCATAACGGGTGGTCCCCAGCGGCGCCACCGAGAAAGTGGAATCCGGGTCGGTGATGATCGAGCGGATCAGGGCTTCGTCGGTGCTGGCGGCTTCTTCCGCCAAATGAATCCGGGCGGCTTCGGCGGGGTTGGCCACGATAAAGGCATCCGCTTCGCGCAGGGCGTCAATGAAAGCCCGCACCACCTTGGGATTTTTATCGTAAAAGGCGGATTTCGCCCAGGCTACGTTGAAGGTCACCGGCCCGCCCAATGCCTGATAGGAATCGGTGATCTTGTGCCCGCCGGGCAGCCGCAATTCCTGCTGTTGGAAAGGCGGTCCGCCGAAATGGGCGGTGATTTCCGATTTTCCCGATGCCAGGGCGGCGTAAGCATCGGGATGCTTGATGGAAACAGTCAACGGGTCCAGCTTTTCATGCTGGCCGGGGCCAAAGGCTTTTTCCGCCGCGATCTGAAGCGTCACCGCCTGGATCGACACCTTGACCGATGGCAAACCGATCCGGTCTTTGTCGGTGAAATCGGCCAAGGTCTTTACCGCCGGATTGGTCGTGACCAAAGCGATGGGCAAGGTGGTGACCGAAGCGACGCCACGGATACCGAAATTGCCCTGGGTCTTGGCCCAGGCGGCCAAGAATGGTCCGACCCCGCCGGTCGCAATATCAATACTGTCCGACAACAACGCATCATTGGTGGCCGACCCGCCCCCCAAGGTGACAAAGCTGACCTTGAGCGTCTCAAGCCCCTGAGCCTGGGCGTGTTTTTCGAACAATTTCTTGTTTTTCGCCACCTGAAGCGGCAGGTAACCAATGCCGAATTGCTGACTGATCCGCAATTCATTCACGTCGGCCCAAGCCGCGGAAGACAGCGAAAAAAATGCGGCCACCACAAGGCCCAGGCCGGAATATGTGAATTTCATCGGGACATCCCCCATTTGCGGATGGTGTGACGCTCTATGGCCTGGAAAACCAACCCGTCCACCAACAGGCCGATCAGAATGACCGTTGCCAGACCGGCGAAAACGGCATCGGTTTCCAGACGGTTTTTGTTTTCGAAGATGAACCACCCCAACCCGCCGGAACCGGATGCCACGCCGAACACCAATTCGGCGGCGATCAAGGTTCGCCAGGCAAAGGCCCACCCCACCTTCAACCCGGTCAGAATGGCGGGAAAGGCTGCCGGGATCAGAATCAGGGCGACATAGCGGGCACCGCGCAGACCGTAATTCCGCCCGGTCATCCGCAGGGAATCGGTCACGGATGAAAATCCCGCCGACGCATTCAACGCCACCGGCCACACGACCGCATGGACCAGCACGAACAGCAATGACGGCGTGCCCAGACCGAACCATAGCAAGGCCAAGGGCAACAACGCGATGGCGGGCAATGGGTTGAACATGGTCACCAAGGTCGCCAGCAAATCCGCCCCCAACCGCCCCGAAGCGGCCAGACCGGCCAGGATCATGGCCAGCCCCACCCCCACCCCATATCCCAACAGCAGGACCTGTACCGATGTCCACGCCTTGGCCAGCAAGGTGCCCCGAAGCAAGGCCGATGAAAAGGCCGCGACTGTCGCAGTGAAACTGGGGAACATCAATGGGTTGGCAGCGGCCAGGGCATAGACCTGCCACAGAACCATCAGCACCGCCAAAATCAGGCAGCGGCGCAGAACGGTCAGCCCCCACAGCCGTTCCGCCAGGGATAAGGGACGGGCGACGATGACCGGATTTGCGGTTTTCACCGGCACCGGGATTTCGGTGATCTGGTCCATGTCAGATCCCTCCCCCATTTTCGAAAGATTCGGCAAATAACAGATCGCCGATCTGGTCGCGCAGGGCGGCGGCCTTTTGTTCCCCCGCCGCGCCATCACGGGCAAAGCCCGCATCCAACACCGCCTTGACCCGGCCGGGATGGGGGGACAGCACCACGATACGGCTGCCGATGATCACCGCTTCCTCGATGGAATGGGTGACGAACAGCAAGGTAAAACGGGTATCGGCCCAAAGACGCAGCAATTCGTCCTGCATATGCCGCCGCGTCAGCGCATCCAGCGCGGCAAAGGGTTCATCCATCAACAAAATGGCCGGTTCCATGGCCATGGCACGGGCAATGGCAACACGCTGCTTCATGCCCCCGGACAGGTGATGGGGATAGGAATCGGCGAATTTCCCCAGCCCCACCTTTTCCATATAGCGGGCCGCCTGGGTGGCGATGGCCTGGCGTGTCCAGCCCCGGCGGGCCTGGATCAGCGGGAATTCGATGTTTTGACGCACCGTCTTCCACGGCAGCAATTGATCGAATTCCTGAAAGACCATCATCCGGTCGGGGCCGGGACCATCCACCGGACGACCGCCCAGCACCACCCGCCCCTCTGCCGGATCAAGAAAGCCGCCGACGCATTTCAGCAAGGTGGATTTGCCACAGCCCGACGGCCCCAGCAGAACCACCCGCTCGCCCTCTGCCGCTGTCACATCCACTCCCAAGGTGGCGGTGACCAGGGTATCGCGGGTTTTGTAACGAAGGGTCACGCCTTCGATGGATAAAAGGGGCGGTCCGGCATCGAACGGCATGACGGTCACGCCTGGGGCCGTTGGCCGCTGATCACCGAGACACGGTCGCCCCAGCGTTCATGCGGATAATAATCCCAGACCGCATGGTGCTGGGTTGCCCAATTGTCCCAGACCAGCAAGGCATTGGGCGTCCAATGAATGCGGGTCTGAAACGACAATTCGGTTTCCACCGCCCGGAACAGCGTTTCCAGGACCGCATTGCTTTCGGACCGGGTCAATTGGGGGATGTGGGTGGTAAAGGCCCGGTTGACATACAGAAACTTGCGCCCGGTCCGGGGATGGGTCACCACCACGGGATGTTCCGAGATGGGAAAGGTCTTGCCCGCCGCCGGCTGGGCGCCATAGCTGGCATTCCAGCCTTCATTCCCATCGTGAATGGCGGTCAGTTCCGACAAAAGCCGCTTGAACGGCTCGGATAGGGCTTCGTAAACCAGATAGGAATTGGAAAAAGCCGTATCGCCCCCCAAAGGCGGGGTCTTGGTGACATGCAGCAGCGACGTGGCGATGGGCTGGGGATCGCAAGACACGTCAGGATGCCACCCATCCCCGGCGGTAAAGCGGGAATCCTTGCCCGTCCGCCACGCCAGAACTTCGGGGTCCAGCACGGCGCCATCCCCCAATTTGCTGGCAGCCAATTCATGGCGATGCAGCGTACCGCCGAATTGCAGGGCGAATCGTTTATGGTCTTCCCGGCTGAAATGCTGGTCCCGGAAGATCAGCACCAAATTTTCGTCCAAGGCACGACGGATTTCATCGAATTGAGACGCGGGCACGGGCTGGGATAAATCGACGCCGACAATTTCAGCCCCCAATGCCGGGGACAGCCGGTTGACGGTGATGGTTTCATAGGGTTTGCGGTCGATGTCATTCCAGACGGCCAATGCCGTCTTGTCGTTAAAATCCCGATAAAAGCTCATCCTCTCCCTCCCGGCGATGGGGCTGTGGGTCTTGACGGCAGCCAGTCCCAAAAGGCTATCCCGGAGGCGCCACCAAATTCAACACTTATATACTAGATTTATATCTATATAAGAACATTAATGTTGTTAATTAGTGTTTTACACTCGAATATGACAACATACGAAAGCAATAGCCTATTTACACATAAACATATAGTGGTTATAATTGGCCGCACCATCCAGAAAGTCAGCCATGGCCACCCCCCAACACCACTCTTCCGACCCCGCACAGACCATTGCCATCATCGGCGGCGGCTTTTCCGGGGCCACTTTGGCGATCCATCTGTCCAAGCTGGTGCGGGGAAATTCGTCCATCCATGTCGTTGAACCGCGCCCGGAATTGGGATGGGGATTGGCCTATGGCCAAGCGGATCGCGCCCATATCCTGAATGTTCCAGCCGACCGCATGAGCCTGTGGAGCAGCCAGCCCCGCGATTTTCTGGAGTGGGCCATCACCCATGGCCCCGGCCTGGGATGGCCGCAGGCGGGTAGCGCCCATTCGGCCAGCTACCTTCCCCGCCGCCTGTTCGGCCATTATGTGGCCCATGCCCTGGATGCAGCGGCGGACGCCGTGCATCATCACCGCGCCCGTGCGGTCGATTTGCAGCGGCACCAGGATCGGGGGTTCCACATCACCTTGGATACGGGCCACCATTTGGCGGCATCCCATGTGGTCCTGGCCACCGGCTATCATCCGCCCGCCCTGCCCGTTGCGGTCACGGGCACATGCGGGCCGGATCGCATCATCGCCGATCCCTGGCCGGACCGGGCCTTATCCGGCATCGCGTCCCACCATCATGTGCTGATCATGGGAACCGGACTGACCATGATCGACATGATTGGCAGTCTGGACCGGGCCGGGCATCGGGGCCGGATCACCGCCATTTCCCGCCACGGCCTGCTGCCCCGCCTTCATGGTCCGCATGGCCAGGCGCGCCCGCTGCTGACCAGCGATGATGCCCGCCGGGGGATATGTCATTGCCTGGCCACATTGCGCCGGGCCATTGCCGATGGCCGGATGGACTGGCGGGACGCCATTGATGGCCTGCGCCCCGAATTGAATATGCTATGGCAATCCTTGCCCCCGGCGGATCAAGACCGGTTTCTGCGCCACCTGCGCCCCCAATGGGAGGTGCACCGCCACCGCATGCCCGCTGAATCCGCCGATTTGCTGTTCCGTCACATGGGACAAGGCCGATTGACGGTGCGGGCGGCCAGGATTGGCGGCATGGCGCTGACCCCCGATGATATCGCGGTCACCCTGCTGCCCCGCCACGCCCATGGGACGGAAACAATCCGGGTTGACCGGGTCATCAACTGCACACCGCCATCCCCTCCGTTCCGGGCGGATTTTGATCCTTGCCTGCCGCCCCACCCTGCCGGGACCGTTCAAACGCCGAGCGGGCTTTATGGCGATGATCGACCCGATGCAGCCGAAATCCGCTCCAGCCTGGACAATCCGTTGGAAAACCGCCTGCGCTCCGCCGGTTACATCCGCCCCGACCGCTGCGGCCTGGGGCTGGACGTCACCCCCGACGGCATGGCCGTGGACACCCAGGGACGCCCAGTCCCCGGCCTGTGGGTTCTGGGGCCGTTGCGGCGGGGCACCCTTGCCGAAAGTACCGCTGTGCCTAACATCCGTCCCCAGATCGAGGCACTGGCCCAGCATCTGTGCCGGTCACCTGTGCCGGACGGGACGGGGACGGTCGACGCAGCAGCGCGAAAATAACCAGGGCGGAAAAAACCGTGACCGCAATCAGCACAAGGCTGAGATGCCGGAAGGCGACAGCATAACTTGCATGGATATCGGCTTCCGTCAGATCGGGTAAGAACGCCGCCACCCCCCGGACATCGCCCATCGCCAGCCTTTGCGCCGCCGCGCCCACATGCGCACCGTCCTGGGGAAACATAGCCGCCAATCGGGCTTGCGCGAAACCGGCAAGGATGGCGTTGACGATCGCCAGGGCGACACCTTCTCCCGCCACTCTGGTCGTACTGAAAATTCCGGTCGCCATACCAGCCCGTTCCGTGGGAACCACGCTGACGGAAAGACCGTCCATCAGCCCCCAGGGCAGGCCGGTTCCGACACCGATGACCAGCATGGGCATGATCACCGCCATGCCGTCGGCTGCCGGATCGACGCGGCCAAGCCAAAACAGTCCGATCGCGGCCAGCAACAGGCCAATGCCGGACAGAACGCCAGCAGACACCCAGCGGACCAGATGGGACGCCACGACCGGCACCACCAGCATCGGCGCGGATAAGGCGATCAACCGCAGGCCCGCATCAATCTCGGTCAGCCCGCCGACACCCAAAAAGCGCAATGGCAGCAAAACCAGCAGCACGACATAGCAAGAACATGTGGCAACCGGCAGAAGCTGAACGCCGACAAAGCGGGGATAACGAAACAAGGATAGATCCAACATCGGTCGGGCTGATCGTGTTTCCACCATGATGAACGCGCCCAGCAATATCGCCGCGCCAAGCAGCGCCGCCACAATGCCGGGATGAGCCCAGCCGATCTCTGGCCCTTCGATGACGCCAAAGGTAAAGGCGCTCAGCATGCCGGTAAAGGTGAGCGTGCCGGGCCAATCAAGCCCCCTCGCATTGGGGTCCAGACTTTCCCGCATTCGTCGGGCGGTCAGCACCAGCGACAACACGCCGATGACCGTCCCCGACAAAAAGACCACCCGCCAACCGAATGCCGCGATCAGGAATCCCGCCAAAAGGGGACCAAAGGCCAGCCCCACACCGAAGGTCGTGCCAAGCAGGCTGAAGGCTTTCGTCCGCGCATCTCCGTCGAATTCCTGCGCCAACGCCGCCGTACCGCCCGCAAGCGCGGCAGCCGCCGCAAAACCTTGTCCCGCCCGCAAAATGTCGAGAACCATGATCGAAGGGGCAAGGCCGACCCCCAGCGAAAAAATCGCAAACGCGGCAACGCCCGTCATAAACAGGCATTTGCGACCGAATTGATCGGCCAATGCCCCTGCGGCCATCAGCGAACTGCCAAAGGTAAGCATGAAGGCGTTGGTGATCCAGTTCAGGGCCGTCGGGCCGCCGCCAAGATCGGCGCCAATGGCCAGTGTCGCCACCGCGCCACCGGAAAAGCTGAGGGGAAGAACAAGCGCGGCAAGGCAGACCGCCAGCAGGACCGGCATTTTCTCACGGGTGAATTCAGTCATCGCAGCGTCCATGCCGGGTTCTCCATCACTGTCGGCATGGACACCCATCCAGCCGCCCGAGCGACACTATCGAGGAGATCATCACCGACAAACAGACCAGTACTCCATTGATTACGGAGAAAAACTCTTTAATCATGAGGCAAAATCACTGTTGGTCGGGCGGGATGATCACGGTATGGAAAGTTTAAGCGGCATCATCGCCTTCGTGCAGGCCGCGGAGCATCTGAGCTTCGTGTCCGCCAGCCGGGCGCTTGGCATCTCGGCCTCGGCCATCGGCAAGAATATCGCCAAGTTGGAAGACAGCGTTGGCGCCAGACTTTTTCACCGCACAACCAGACGCATTGCCCTGACCGAGGAAGGGACGGCGTTTTACCAGCGTTGCCGCCGCATTCTCGACGATCTTCGCGATGCCGAAGCGATGCTGTCGGATGCCACACGAACGCCACGCGGTCGGCTGCGCGTCAGCGTACCGACAATCGGCTATCATTTTCTGCTGCCGGTGATCCCGGAATTCCGCCGTCTTTACCCCGACATCGAATTGGACATCGACTTCAACGACCGTCTGGTCGATGTGATCGAAGACGGGTTGGATGCGGTCATCCGCAGCGGCCCACTGACCGATTCACGCCTGATGTCGCGCCGCCTTGGGCCATTCCGCTTCGTTCTATGCGCGGCCCCATCCTATCTGGAACGCCACGGCATCCCGCAATCGCCCTCCGACCTGGAACGGCACGATTGCCTTCGTTTTCGCGTCCCGGCTTCGGGCAAGTTACAGACATGGCAGATGACAAAGGCGGATGGGGCCGATCCCTTCCGCCGACCATCGCCTTTGACCTGCAACAACATGGAAGCGTTGCGCGCCGCTGCCATTTCGGGCCTGGGGATTGCCTATATGCCGGATTTTCTGGCACGCGGAGCGGTGGAATCCGGCCTTCTTCAGATGGTTCTGACCGCCCATCTTACCGATCCGGGGCAGTTCACCATCTTGTGGCCGTCCAACCGTCTGATATCGCCCCGGTTGCGGGCGTTCATCGACCACATCGCGGCGACCTTGTTCGACGATACGCCCGGCCAATGAACTGATCCGTTGGATCAGTTCATGCCGAGGCGGAGAGTTCAAACGCCGCGATGGCGGCAGAACCAACGGCCAATTTCATTGACCGTTGTACAGCCCTCGCCGGGCGCGGCCATCCGGCCGCATACCGGTCCGCACGCCGGAAATTCTCGGCGCGATCCGCTGGATTGCTTTGACGGATGGCACCCATACCATCCGTCCAGCCTTCAGCGGGTCAGTAGGCCCGTTCGATGCAGAAGTCGATGACATCAATCATCGCCTGCTTGACGGGAATATCCGGGAAAGGCGTCAACGCCTGACGGGCCAGATCACCATAATGACGGGCACGGTCGATAGTGGCATTCAAGGTGCCGTATTTTTCCATCAGGGCGATGGCCTGTTGCAGATCCTCTTCGGTCTGTTCCAGACGTTCCACCGTGCGGCGCCAGAATTCCTTTTCCTCATCCGTGCCTTGATTGAAAGCCAGGATCAGCGGCAGAGTGATCTTACCCTCGCGGAAATCGTCACCCACGGTCTTGCCCAGCACGGCTTGCTTGGCGGAATAATCCAACACGTCGTCGATCAATTGGAACGCCACGCCCAGATTGGTGCCATAAGCATCCAGCGCCTCTTCCTCGGCCTTGCCGCGATCGGCAACCACCGCGCCGATCCGGCAGGCGGCGGCGAACAAGGCGGCGGTTTTGGACTGGATCACTTCCAGATATGCATCTTCGGTGGTTTCGGTGTCGTTGGCGGTAATCAGTTGCAGCACCTCGCCTTCGGCGATAACCGATGATGCGCGGGACAAAATGGCCAGAACCGACAAGGACCCGTCTTCAACCATCAATTCGAACGAACGGGAAAACAGGAAATCGCCCACCAGCACGCTGGCCTTGTTGCCGAACAGGGCATTGGCCGATGCCTGACCCCGGCGCAATTCAGATTCATCCACCACATCGTCATGCAGCAAGGTGGCGGTGTGGATGAATTCCACGCACGCCGCCAGCCGGATGTGCCGTTCGCCCTCGTGTCCGGCCAGACGGGCCGAAGCCAGGGTCAGCACCGGGCGCAACCGTTTTCCCCCGGCGGCGATCAGATGACCGGCCAATTGGGGGATCAGGGCAACCGGCGAATGCATGCGGTCGATGATTTGGCGGTTGACCTTGTCCAGATCGTCCTTGACCAGCGCCATCAGCGCATCAAAGCTTTTCCCGCCCTTCACACGATTTTCCTCTACACCGACCGTCGCCACGATGACCCTACTCCTACTGCACCGGGAATCCGGTTCCCTTTGCGGGAATCCGGGCTGACCCACGGATCAAGGCGGCACAATCCGGGGCTTCGCCGCACGAACATAGTGTTGCGGCGGAAATGCGGTCAAGCGTACATCAGCATCCAATGCAGGAAGTTCAGGGATTATCATGGATCAAACCTTGCCCCCGGCCATCAGCCGCGATCACTTTTTGGGGGGAAAGCTGATGCTGGACCAGCCCGCACGCGGCTATCGCGCCGGGTCGGATGCGGTCTTCCTGGCCGCCGCCATCCGGGGCCGCCCGGGACAAACCGTGCTGGATCTGGGCTGCGGCGTGGGCACGGCGGGGCTGTGCCTGCTGCGCCGACAGCCCGATCTGACCTGTACCGGGCTGGATATCCAAGATGACCTGATCACCCTGGCCCGGAACAATGGGGTGCTGAACCGGCTGGATGACCGCTTCAGCCCGGTGGCCGGATCGCTGCTGTCACCGCCGCCGCAAGTGCCGCCGCACCATTTTGACCATGTGATCACCAATCCCCCCTGGTATCGCCCCGGCACCGTCACCGTACCGGAAACCGGGACCAAGGCCATCGGCTATATGGAAGAGGTGGAATTGGGCCTGTGGCTGAAACAGGCCGTCCGATTCCTGAAACCACGGGGACGGTTGGCGGTGGTGCACCGGGCCGACCGGCTGGATGGCATCCTGGCCGGGCTGTCTGTTTTGAAATTGGGGGAAATACGGGTCCTGCCGCTATGGCCCAAACCGGACAGGCCTGCGGTCAGGGTGGTGGTCACCGCCCGCAAGGACGCAGCCACACCGTTGGAAATCCTGCCCGGCCTGGTCCTACACCACCCCGATGGCAGCTATACGCCCCAAGCCCTGGCGATCCTGATGGGGGATGAGGGATTGCCGTAATCCCCCCCTTGCGAAAATTTTTCGAATAAACTTTACCGAATCCTCTTCCCCATTCCGTCCCACTAAGGTAAGCGAATGATAGTCATTCGCGTACTCAATGTACGGGATGAAAGGAACCATGATGGGGGTGATGACGGTGAAAAAATGGGTGTCCGGGGCCAGCATGATCGCCATGGCGGCAGCGATTGCCACCTTGGCGCCCGGCCAGCTTTCGGCCCAGACCGCCCAATTATCGACGGAACGCAGCCAGTCTTTTGCCATTCCGGCCCAGGATTTGAACACGGCGCTTCTCAGCTTTGCCCGCACCGCCGGAATGCAGGTCTTTTACGAGGTGGATTGGGTCCAGGGTCGGCGCAGCGCAGATCTGTCGGGCAGCTTCACCCCATCCCAGGGCTTGGACCGTCTGCTTTCCGGCTCGGGTCTGGCGTGGCGCTATAGCGGCCCCAACACCGTCACCTTGTCGCGTCCGGCCCCTGCCCCGGCGAATCAGGGGGCCATGACCCTGGACCCGGTGATGATCCAGGCTGCCCAGCCCGGCCCGGCCCAGGCGGAATTGGGCACCCCCGTCCCGGCCTATGCCGGGGGACAGGTGGCGCGCGGGGCCAAGATGGGGCTGATGGGCAACCGCGACGTGATGGACACTCCCTTCAACGTCACCAGCTATACCGCCGAACTGATGGAAAATCAGGAAGCCCGCACCGTGGCGGATGTGCTGGAAAATGACCCGTCGGTTCGCTTCACCGTTTCGGGTGGGCATATGCAGGAAAATTTCCGCATCCGGGGCCTGGACCTGAACGCCAGCGATGTTTCCATGAACGGTCTGTACGGGCTTAGCCCCACCGGCCACGTCCCCATCGAGATGCTGGAACGGGTCGAGGTGCTGAAAGGTCCCAACGCCCTGTTGAACGGCATGAATCCCGGCGGATCGGTGGGCGGCAATGTGAACGTCACCACCAAGCGGGCAGCCGATACCCCCACCACCCGCATCACCGAGGATTTCACCTCGGACGGGCAATTCGGCACCCATGTGGATGTGGGGCGGCGTTTCGGCGGCAATGATCAGTTCGGCATCCGCTTCAACGGCTTGTACCGCGACGGCGATGCCGGGGTGGAAGACCAGGAAAAGCGCAGCCAATTGGCGGCCCTGAACCTGGATTACCGGGGGGAAAAGCTGCGTTTGTCCCTGGACGCCTATACCAATCGTGAAGACATCGACAATGGCAGCCCGTTCATGGCCAATCTGACCACCGCAGTGGTCACCCCCCCGGATTCGGACACCAACCTGTTTCGCGGCACCCATGGCCAGCAGGAAGCCAATGGCGGTATGATCCGGGGGGAATACGACATCACCGACGATGTGACCGCCTATGCCGCCATCGGCCAGTTGATCAGTCGGCAAAACGGTCTGATCACCTCGACCCACGCCATGGCCGTCCAACCCAACGGGGCGTTCCGCACCCGCGTCGCCAATGTGCGTAACAGCAACGATTCCACCTCGGCCGAAGCGGGGGTGCGGGGCAAGTTCGAAACCGGCGAGGTCAAGCATCAGATGGTGCTGGCGGTGACCTCGCTGGATCAGGACACGGCCACCACCAACACGCTTTTGCAAAGCGGCACCGCCAATTCCAACATCTACAACCCCATTATTCCGCCCCAGCCCACCAATCCGGGTGAACCCTATACATCGAACCTGACCACCCTGAATTCGGTGGCCCTGGCCGATACGCTGTCCGCTTTTGATGACCGGGCGCAACTGACCTTGGGGCTGCGCCGCCAAAGCATCGACAGCCGCACGTTCAACGCGGCGGGCACCAAGACATCGGATTACGACAAGCACAAATACACCCCGGCGGTGGGGGTTTTGTTCAAGCCCGTGGATCAGGTGTCCCTGTACGGCAATTACATCGAGGCCCTGACCAAAGGGTCCACCGTCACCACCGTCGGCGCCGCCAATTTCGGCCAGACCTTCGATCCCACTGTCAGCAAGCAGCATGAGATCGGGGTGAAGTGGGATGCGGGCAGCATCACCAACACCCTGAGCCTGTTCCAGATCAAGCAGGCCACGCAAACGGCGGTGGGCAACACCTATCTGCCCGCCACCCAGCGCAATCGTGGGGTGGAATGGAACGTATTCGGTGAAATCACCCCGCAATTGCGGGCCTTGGGCGGGATCACCTATACCCAGGCGGAATACACCAAGCACCCCACCCGGACCCTGGTGGGCAAGGACGCCTATGGCGTTCCGTCCTGGCAGGGCAATCTGGGTCTGGAATGGGACCCACCCTTGCCGGAAATGTTCGCGGGCCTGACCTTGGAAGGCCGGGCGGTCTATACCGGGCGGCAATGGGTGAATTCCGCCAACACCTTGAAGCTGGATGATTGGTGGCGCTTCGATGTGGGGGCTCGCTATGTCACCCCCATCCACGGCACCGATGTCACCATCCGGGCCTATGTCACCAATCTGTTCGACCGGGATTATTGGGTCGGCAGCTTCAGCGACGGTTATGTGACCATGAGCGAGGGACGCACCTTCATGCTGTCCACCTCGGTCGATTTCTGATGATCGGATAAAGCAGCATGACAAATCACGCCATCCCCACCCTCTTGGCCCTGCTTCTCGCCCTGGCGGGGGTGGCGTGCCTGTATCTGGCGTCGCCCCGCCCGCTTTTGCTGGCGTCGCGCCTGCCATCCTGGGCCGGATGGACCGGGCTGGGCCTGCTGGCCGCCGCAGTCCTGGTCTGGGGCTGGGTTCTCAGCCCGGCCACCACGTTTTTCGCCACTCTCAGCGTGGCCATGTGCGGGCTGATCCTGCTGCCCGCCCTGGTTGCCCTGGGCAAAAGGAAATCATCATGACCGCCGCCGCCTTGCCATCCGCCCCGCCCCGCCCCAGCCGCCGCCGCCATTGGCTGTCCAAGACCCTGGCCGGGGCGATCCTGGGCTATGCCCTGGCCCTGGCGGTGGTGGGAATCCTGGTCTGGGCCGGCCCCGGCGGGGTCAAGGCCGCCAATAAATACCAATTCGCCATGTGGGCAGTACCGCCGGTCTGGCTGGCCGCCGCCGGTCTGGTTTTCCTGTTCCGCAGCGGCCTGTCCGCCTGGATCTGGCTGGGCGGTGCGGCCTTGACCGCCCATGCCGCCCTTTATCTGTGCCGTCTGACCCTGGGGTAAGTGTCCATGTTCCAATCCCTGCAAGGCGATATCGCCCGTACCTTCAAGACGGTTCATACCTGGGTGGGCATCACCGCCGGTCTGTTCCTGTTCATCGCCTTTTACGCCGGTGCCATCACCGTGTTCAAAGGCCCGCTGGAACGCTGGGCTGCTCCCGCCGCCGCCATCGGCACCGCACCGCAATCGTGGGATCAGGCGGACCGGCTGATCAGCCAAACCCTGGCGGCCCGCCCCGATGCGGGCAAAAGCTTTACCCTGTCCCTGGTGGACGGCCCCCAAGGCCCGATGCTGCGCCTGGTCTGGAGCAAATCCCGCACCGACCCCAAACCCTGGGTGGCGCAATTGGATGACAGCGGCACCGCCCGGATCAGCCAGACCGGCCAATCGGGGCTGGGCCAATTCATCGACATCATCCACCGCACCGCCGGTATTCCCGGCGATCTGGACATCGGTGTCACCGTCATGGGGGTGATCAGCGCACTTTACGTGGTGGCGCTGATATCCGGGCTGATCATGTTCCTGCCGACCATGGCCAAGGATTTCCTGGCCCTGCGCATCACCCCCAATCTGAAGCGCATGTGGATGGATGCCCATAATCTGGTGGGGGTGGCCAGCCTGCCCTTTCATCTGGTTATCGCCTTGTCGGCGGTGGTGTTCGGGCTGCATGACGTGATTTATGACAGCCTGGATCTGGCGGTCTATGACGGCAAGCTGAAGGCCATCATGGCCGAAGGCAACCCGTTCACCGCCGTCAAGCCCGACCCGACCCCCGCCACCATGCTGTCCCCTGCCGATCTGGCCGAACGGGTGCGCGCCCTGTCCCCCGATTTTCAAGCCCACGCCATGCAGTATCGCGACGCGGGCACCATGGGGGCATCGGTGCGGATCATGGGGTCCGACCCGACCCATCTGGTGCGCGGATCGGCTTTTGCCTTCGTCAATCCGGTGACCGGACAGATCCTCAACACCGAATATCTGCCTGGACATCAGGGCATATGGTCGGCCATCGTCTCGGCCCTGTTCGCCCTGCATTTCGCCAGTTTCGGCGGCGACACCATCCGCTGGGCCTATGTGATCCTGGGGCTGGCCGGTGCCTTTTTGTTTTATTCCGGCAATTTGCTGTGGATCGAAAGCCGTCGCCGCCGCGCCCAGGGCGATGCCGCCGATGACGGCCAACGCCGCAGCGTGCGCATGATGGCCGCCCTGACCGTGGGGGTGTGCCTGGGATCGGTCGCCGGGCTGTCCCTGGCCGTGGCCATCAGCAAATGGCTGGCCGGTCACCCCGATCTGGCGCAATGGCGCATGGGGCTTTATTACGCGGCCTTCCTGGGCGCGGTGGTGTGGGCATTCCTGCGCGGCGCGGCGCGGGCCGGAAGCGGGTTGTGCTGGTTCGCCGCCCTGTCCTGTCTGACCATTCCCCTGACATCGGCCCTGGGGGCCTTGCTTCCGACCCTGGCGGCCTGGCATCCGCAAAACGGCCTGGCGGTCGAAACATTGGGGCTGATCATGGGCTTGCTATTCATCCATTTGGCCCGTAAAACCGCCCGGCGCCAACAGCACGGCACCCAGGACAGTGTCTGGGCCGCAATCAGACCATGACGCCCAGTGCAACCCCCTTTGTTTTCCGGGATGATGCGAGAAGCAGTGGCATTCTTGCGCAAGTTCCTATAAACCCCTGGGCCAAACACTGTGGATTGACCGATCCGGTGGCTACGCCTATTGGATTGCCATCGGTGACACCTTTACCAACGGACCAACACTATGGCTCGCCAGACTCCGATCTCCGACATCCGTAACATCGGCATCATCGCCCACGTCGATGCCGGCAAGACCACCACCACCGAACGCATCCTGTATTACACGGGTCGCAAGCACAACATCGTGGACGTGCACGACACCAAGGACCTGAAGTCGTCGACCACGACCGACTACATGGAACAGGAACAAAAGCGCGGGATCACCATTCAGTCCGCCGCCGTGTCGGCGTTCTGGAAGGACAAGAAGATCAACGTGATCGACACCCCCGGCCACGTGGACTTCACCATCGAAGTGAACCGTTCGCTTCGCGTGCTGGACGGCGCCGTGGTGGTGTTCGACGGTGTGGCCGGTGTGGAACCCCAGTCGGAAACCAACTGGCGTCTGGCCGATAACTACAATGTTCCGCGTATCTGCTACGTGAACAAGATGGACCGCGCCGGCGCCAATTTCCGCCGTTGCGTGGACATGATCCGCAGCCGTCTGAACGCCCGTCCCCTGCCCATCTTCCTGCCCATCGGCTCGGAAGACAATTTCCAGGGCATGGTCGATCTGGTCGAAATGAAGGCCTACATCTGGGAATCCGACGACAAGGATGCCAAGTGGGACATCGCCGAAGCCGACGGCGCCGCCATCATCGACCGTTGCAAGATCAACGTGCATGAAGACAAGGAAATCCTGAACTCCATCGCCGCCGCCCGGTCCGAGCTGGTTGACACCTGCCTGGAACAGGACGAAGCCGCCATGGAAGCCTATCTGGAATCCGGCGAAGACCCCAGCGCCGACGTCCTGCGCGAATGCCTGCGTCGGGGCACCGTGTCCGGTTCCTTCACCCCGGTTCTGTGCGGCTCGTCCTATAAGAACAAGGGCGTTCAGCAGGTTCTGGACGCGGTGGTGTGGTACCTGCCCGCCCCCGACGACGTGGAAGCCATCAAGACCGTGGATGCCGACGGCAACCCGGTGGGCGAACGCAAGTCGTCCGACGATGAACCCTTCGCCGCCCTGGCCTTCAAGGTGATCAACGACGCCTATGGCGCCCTGACCTTCTGCCGCGTCTATTCGGGCGTGCTGACCAAGGGCATGAGCGTCATGAACTCCACCCGCGGCAAGCGCGAAAAGATCGGCCGTATGGTGGAAATGTTCGCCCAGCAGCCGAACCCCATCGAAGAAGCCCGCGCCGGCGACATCATCGCCCTGGTGTCCCTGTCGGAAACCGAAACCGGTGATACCTTGTGCGATGCTTCGGCCCAGGTGGTGCTGGAACGCATGAAGTTCCCCGAACCCGTTATCTCGGTGTCGGTGGAACCCAAATCCAAGGCCGACCAGGAAAAGTTCTCCAACGCTTTGGGCAAGATGGTCCGTGCCGACCCCAGCCTGCGTCTGGAAACCGATCGCGAAACCGGTCAGACCATCCTGCGCGGCATGGGCGAGTTGCACCTGGAAGTGACCCTGGACCGCATGCGCACTGAATTCAACGTGGAAGGCAACATGGGCAAGCCCCAGGTGGCCTATCGCGAAGCGTTCACCAGCACCATCGAACACACCTATACCCACAAGAAGCAAACCGGCGGTTCCGGCCAGTTCGCCGAAGTGAAGATCGTGTTCGAACCGCTGGAACGGGGCGAAGGCTACAAGTTCGTGGACGAAACCGTCGGCGGTTCGGTGCCGAAGGAATATATCCCGTCCGTGGATAAGGGCCTGCAAATGCAGAAGGAAGACGGCGTTCTGGCCGGCTATCCCACCGTTGACTTCCGCGCCCGCTTGGTGGACGGCAAGTTCCACGACGTGGACTCCAACGCCCTGACCTTCGAAATCGCCGCCAAGGCGTGCTTCCGCGAAGGCATCCGCAAGGCCAGCCCGATCCTGCTGGAACCGGTGATGAAGGTCGAAGTTGTGACCCCAGAAGATTACCTGGGCGACATCATCGGCGACATCAACCGCCGCCGTGGCATGGTTCAGGGCCAGTTGGAACGCGGTTCCAACATCGCCGTGGAAGCCACCGTGCCGCTGAACGAAATGTTCGGTTACATCGGTCAGCTCCGTGGCATGACCTCGGGCCGTGCGTCCTACTCCATGGAGTTCTCGCACTACGAACCCGTGCCCCGTCAGGTCGCCGACGAAATCATCGCCGGTAAGAATAAGGGCTAAGGGTTTCCGATTTTTCGGGAACACTGATGAAAAAGACGCCACGGGGGCAACCCCGTGGCGTTTTTCATGTCCGGCCCCCAGCCATTTGCGGAAGACCAACACCAGACAGTGGACTTGCCTTGAAAGAGTGGAGAGCGTGCCGTGATAAAACTGCATGAAGGACACCGCCATGACAGGCTCAGGACTGGAGACATTCACGGACGAGTTCCAACGGGAAGCCCTGTGTGCCAATGATCCTTGCAACACACTCCCAGTGTGGAGTTGAGTGAGCACGGATCAGAGGAAAGCGACCATGTCAGAGGGAAAGCCTTCAATCGCAGTTTGTGGGGATGATGCCGTGGCCTTGCCGTCACCTCCAGATCTGGAGGTGACGGCAAGGCCACGGCGGCGCAGTTTCACCGCCGCCTACAAGGCCCCATTGCTGGCGGA
>JAYSBF010000059.1:0-22764 GCA_041915545.1 Magnetospirillum sp.
TTATGACCCTCGCCGGGCGCCGCCTGGGGCGGCTTGGCCGCGCCCGCAATGGGCTTGTTGTTTATGACCCTCGCCGGGCGCCGCCTGTTGGCGGCTTGGCCGCGCCCGCAATGGGCTTGTTGTTTATGACCCTCGCCGGGCGCCGCCTGTTGGCGGCTTGGCCGCGCCCGCAATGGGCGCTGGGTTTGTTCTTTTTGCTCGCCGCAGTACTGTTCTGGGGTGTGGCGGATACATACCGAAGTCGTGCATACGTGATTCTGCCTGGGGGGAGTCCTGGCCGGGTGGGTCGGTGTGCCGCCATCGTGGCGGCGGATCGGGCATGGGGGGATTCGATGGGGTTTTCCCGTCAAACCCAGTCTTTTCGCCAAACACGGGCGGCGTGGCTGCCCGCCGGGCTGGGCGTTTCAAGAGTGGAAACCACCCATGGGGGTGGGGCGAATCCACTACCGGGTAGGTCATTCTCAAATAACTCCAATGGCTTAGGCCGCAATTGCAGGTGCTGAGGGCGCAACCCAAGGGAAAAGCGGAAATATTAGTAGTTACTAATTTTACTTTGGCCGATGCCAATCCCCTTGCCCTTGGCTTCGAATCGCGTTACCAAAGCCCCCCAAGGCCGGTGCTGCGCCATCATGCAGCCCACCCGTTCGACCAGAACATCGACCATTGTTCGAGGAAGCTTATCCATGGCACGCAAGAAGATTGCTCTCGTTGGCTCCGGCAACATCGGCGGCACGCTCGCGCATCTCATCGGTTTGAAGGAACTGGGTGATGTGGTGATGTTTGACATCGCCGAAGGCGTCCCCCAGGGCAAGGGCCTCGATATCGCCGAATCGACCCCGGTCGAAGGCGTGAACGCCCGCTATGAAGGCGCCAATGATTATTCCGCCATCAAGGGCGCCGATGTGGTGATCGTCACCGCCGGTGTGCCGCGCAAGCCGGGCATGAGCCGCGATGATTTGGTTGCCATCAACCTGAAGGTGATGGAAGCCGTTGGTAAGGGCATCAAGGAAAACTGCCCCGGTGCCTTCGTGATCTGCATCACCAACCCGCTGGACGTGATGGTCTGGGCGTTGCAGCATTATTCGGGCGTGCCCGCCAACATGATCGTCGGCATGGCCGGCGTGTTGGACTCCGCTCGCTTCCGCTACTTCCTGTCGGAAGAATTCAATGTCTCGGTGGAAGACGTCACCGCCTTCGTGCTGGGTGGCCATGGCGACACCATGGTTCCGCTGGTGCGTTACTCCACCGTCGCCGGTATCCCCCTGCCGGATCTGGTGAAGATGGGTTGGACCACCCAGGAAAAGCTGGACAAGATCGTGCAGCGCACCCGTGACGGCGGCGCCGAGATCGTGAACCTGCTGAAGACCGGTTCCGCCTATTATGCTCCGGCCGCTTCCGGTATCGCCATGGCCGAAGCCTTCCTGAAGGACAAGAAGCGCGTTCTGCCGGTGGCCACCCTGGTCAAGGGCGGCACCTACGGCCAGGCCGATGACGTGTTCGTGGGCGTGCCGGTGGTTCTGGGCGCCGGTGGTGTGGAACGTGTGGTTGAAATCGAACTGAATGCCGATGATCAGGCAGCCTTTAACAAGTCGGCCGACGCAGTCCGTGGACTGGTTAAGGTCGCTAAGGGCCTGATGGGCTAATATAAATATAATAAACGGGGAGCTTCACCCATGAATATTCATGAGTATCAGGCCAAACAGGTCCTGTCCAAATACGGCGTCGCCGTGCTGAAGGGGGGGGTGGCTTACACCCCCGCCGAGGCTGTGGAAGTCGCCAAGGGCCTGGGCGGTCCGGTCTGGGTCGTCAAGTCCCAGATCCACGCCGGTGGCCGTGGTAAGGGGCACTTCCTGGGCGATAGCTCGGGCAAGGGCGGTGTGCGCGTGGTCAAGTCCGTCGAGGACGTGGGCACCGCCGCCGATGCCATGCTGGGCAAGACCCTGGTCACCGTCCAGACCGGTCCCGCCGGTAAGGAAGTGAAGCGGGTCTATATCGAACAGGGCTGCGATATCCGTCGTGAACTGTATCTGTCCTTGCTGGTTGATCGTGGTTCTTCCCGCGTGACCATCGTTGCCTCGACCGAAGGCGGCATGGAAATCGAGGAAGTGGCGCACAAGTCGCCGGAAAAGATCCTGAAGGTCGCCATCGACCCGGTGGAAGGCTTCCAGCAATACCATGGCCGTCAGATCGCTTTCGGCTTGGGTCTGGAAGGCAAGCAGGTCAATACCGCCGTCAAGTTCCTGGGATCGCTGTACAAGGCGTTCATGGATCTGGACTGCTCCATCGTTGAAATCAATCCCCTGGTGGTGACCGGCGACGATCAGTTGCTGGCCTTGGATGCCAAGGTGAATTTCGACGACAACGCGCTTTACCGTCACAAAGACATTGAAGAGCTGCGCGACGAATCCGAAGAAGATCCGGCGGAACTGGAAGCCGGTCGTCATGCGCTCAACTACATCAAGCTGGATGGTTCCATCGGCTGCATGGTCAATGGTGCCGGTCTGGCCATGGCCACCATGGACATCATCAAGCTTTATGGCGGCGAACCGGCCAACTTCCTGGACGTTGGCGGCGGCGCCACCAAGGAACGGGTGACCACCGCGTTCAAGCTGATCCTGTCCGATGCCAATGTGGAAGGCATTCTGGTCAACATCTTCGGCGGCATCATGCGTTGCGACGTCATCGCCGAAGGCGTGGTCGCCGCGGCCCGCGAAGTGTCGCTCAATGTTCCGCTGGTGGTTCGCCTGGAAGGCACCAATGTGGAATTGGGCAAGCAGATCATGGCCCAGTCGGGTCTTCCCATTATCGCCGCTGACAACCTGGCGGATGCCGCCGAAAAGGTGGTCAAGGCCGTGAAGGAGGCCGCATAACATGGCCGTTCTCGTCAATTCCAATACCAAGGTCATCTGCCAGGGCTTCACCGGCGCTCAGGGGACCTTCCACTCGGAACAGGCCATCGCCTATGGCACCAAGATGGTTGGCGGTGTGACCCCCGGTAAGGGCGGCACCACCCATCTGGACCTGCCGGTGTTCAACACCGTCGCTGAAGCCAAGGCCCGCACCGGCTGCAATGCCAGCGTGATCTATGTGCCGCCGCCTTTCGCCGCCGATGCCATCTTGGAAGCCATCGACGCCGAAATCGAACTGGCCGTGTGCATCACCGAAGGTATTCCGGTGAATGACATGCTGACGGTGAAGCGTGCCCTGGCCGGGTCCAAGACCCGTCTGATCGGGCCGAACTGCCCCGGCGTCATCACCCCCGGCGAATGCAAGATCGGCATCATGCCCGGTCACATTCACCAGCGCGGCAAGGTGGGCATCGTGTCCCGTTCCGGCACCCTGACCTATGAAGCGGTGGCGCAGACCACTGCCGCCGGTCTGGGTCAGACCACCTGCATCGGGATCGGTGGTGATCCGATCAACGGTACCAATTTCGTGGACAGCCTGGAAATGTTCCTGGCCGACCCGGAAACCGAAGCGATCATCATGATCGGTGAAATCGGTGGCGATGCCGAAGTGCAGGGCGCCGAATTGCTGAAATCCTCTAAGGTGAAGAAGCCGACCGTTGGCTTCATCGCCGGTCGGACCGCCCCTCCGGGCCGTCGCATGGGCCATGCCGGTGCGGTGATCTCGGGCGGTAACGACACCGCCGACTTCAAGATCGACGCCATGCGTTCGGCCGGCATTGCCGTGGCCGATTCGCCCGCCGCTCTGGGGTCGACCATGTTGAAGGTATTGAAGGGCTAATCGCCCCGACATAAACGGCCCGGCGCCTCGCCGGAGCACCGGGCCGTCTTTTTCCAACAAGCGCCGCGGGTGGCGGCGCCCGGCGGCGCCGCCATCGTCCCAAAGAAGGAAAGGGATGCGGGAGTCTTCTCCGCGTCAGCCCCGACGATGACGATGCAGTTTGAAGAATTGTCTTTTCTGACTGGCGGAAACGCCGTCTTCATCGCGGAGCTTTATGCCCGCTATGTGGAAGACCCCAACTCGGTGGATGCGTCCTGGGTTCGCTTCTTTCAGGATCTGAAAGACGAAGCCAGCGCCGTTTTCCGTGATTTCAAGGGGACTCCCGCCGCCCCTCGTGACGTCAAGATCGTTGGCGCCATCGACCCCGAGGAAGCTGCCGCCGCCGCGAAAAAGGCCAAGGAAGCTGCCGCCAAGGGTGGAAAGGGTGCCCCGGCTGCCGCGCCAGCCCTGGACCCGGCCCTTCAGCGCCAAATGGTGCTGGATTCGATCCGCGCCCTGATGCTGATCCGTGCCTATCGGGTGCGGGGCCATCTGGAAGCCGATCTGGACCCCTTGGGCCTGATGGTGCGCGAGCCGCATCCCGAATTGGACTATCGGACCTATGGCTTCGCCGAAGCCGATCTGGACCGTCCCATTTTCATCGACAATGTGCTGGGCTATGAAACCGCCAGCCTGCGTCAGATCATCAGCCTGTTGCGTGCCACCTATTGCGGCACCATCGGCGTTGAATTCATGCATATCCAGGACCCGGATCAAAAGGCGTGGATTCAAAAGCGCATTGAAAGCGTGCGCAATCACACCGACTTCACCGATAAGGGCAAGCACGCCATTCTGGAGCGCCTGGTCGAAGCCGAAGGCTTCGAACGCTTCTTGCAGTTGAAGTACACCGGGACCAAGCGTTTCGGCCTGGAAGGCGGCGAAAGCGTCATCCCCGCCCTGGAACAGATCCTGAAGCGCGGCGGCCAGTTGGGTGTGACCGATGTGGCCATGGGCATGGCCCACCGCGGTCGTCTGAACGTGCTGGCCAACTTCCTGAAAAAGCCCTATCGGGCTATTTTCTCGGAATTCCAGGGCAACCCGGCCAATCCGTCGGACGTCCAGGGTTCGGGCGACGTGAAGTACCATTTGGGAACGTCGGCCGACCGCGATTTCGACGGCAATGTCATCCATCTGTCGTTGCAGGCCAACCCGTCCCACCTGGAAATCGTTGATCCGGTGGTGGTGGGCAAGGTGCGCGCCAAGCAGACCCATAAGGGCGATGTGGAACGCAGCTCGGTGTTGGCTATCCTGCTGCACGGTGACGCGGCTTTCGCGGGCCAGGGTGTGGTGCCCGAAACCATGCTGTTGTCGCAGTTGCAGGGCTATACCACCGGCGGCACCATCCATGTGATCATCAATAACCAGATTGGCTTCACCACCAATCCGCAATATTCCCGTTCCGGCCCGTATTCGTCGGACATCGCCAAGGGCGTTCAGGCCCCGATCTTCCACGTCAATGCCGACGACCCGGAAGCGGTGATCCACATTGCCCGCATCGCCACCGAATTCCGTCAGGAATTCAAGGCCGATGTGGTCATCGACATGATTTGCTATCGCCGTCACGGCCATAACGAATCGGACGAACCGGCATTCACCCAGCCCTTGATGTACCGCAAGATCGCGTCGTTGCCGACCACGCGGGCGGTTTACGCCAAGAAGCTGGTGGCCGAAGGGACGATGACCGAGGAAGAAGCCAACGCCAAGGTGACCAAGTTCCAGGACCATCTGGAACAGGAATTCGAAGCGGCCAAGAGCTTCAAGGTCAACAAGGCCGACTGGCTGGAAGGCAAGTGGCAGGGTTTGGTGCAATTGGCCGACGAAGAGGAGTTCCGCGAGGAACTGACCGGCGTTTCGGTGGAATTGCTGAAGGAAGTCGGTCTGGGCCTGACCAAGGTTCCCGCCGATTTCAACCTGAACCGCAAGATCGCCCGTCAGCTTGAGGCCAAGAAGACCGCCATCGAAACCGGCGAAGGCATTGATTGGGCCACCGCCGAGGCTTTGGCCTTCGGCACCTTGCTGGTGGAAGATCATCCGGTCCGTCTGTCCGGTCAGGATTGCGGACGCGGCACCTTCTCTCAGCGTCATGCCCGCCTGATCGACCAGGAAAACGAAGCCCGGTACGAGCCGCTGAACCATCTGCGCGATGGCAAGCAGGCTTATTTCGAAGTGCTGGACAGCCCGCTATCGGAAGAAGCGGTCCTGGCTTTCGAATATGGCTATTCCCTGGTGACCCCCCATGGTCTGACCTTGTGGGAAGGCCAGTTCGGCGATTTCGCCAACGGTGCCCAGGTGGTGTTCGACCAGTTCATCAACTCGGGCGAATCCAAGTGGCTGCGCATGTCGGGTCTGGTGGTTCTGCTGCCCCACGGCTTTGAAGGCCAGGGACCGGAACATTCCTCGGCCCGGTGGGAACGCTATTTGCAGCTTTCGGCGGAAGATAACTGGCAGGTGTGCAACATCACCACCCCGGCCAATTATTTCCACGCCTTGCGCCGTCAGATTCACCGTAACTTCCGCAAGCCCCTGATCCTGATGTCGCCCAAATCGCTGCTGCGCCACAAGCTGGTGCTCAGCAAGCTGGACGACATGGTGACCGGGTCGCGTTTCCGCCGTGTCCTGCCGGAAACCGATGCCTTGCAGCCTGATGCCAAGATCCGCCGGGTTATCCTGTGTTCGGGCAAGGTCTATTACGACCTGTACGAAGACCGGGCCAAGCGCGGCATCGACGATGTGGCCATCATCCGCATCGAACAGCTTTATCCGTGGCCCAAGGACACCATCAAGCATCAATTGGCCCGTTACCCCAATGCGGATTTGCTGTGGGTGCAAGAAGAGCCGGCCAATATGGGGCCCTGGACCTTCGTCGACCGCCGGATCGAGTTCCTGTGCGAGGAACTGGATATCAAGGCCAAGCGGGCGATCTATTGCGGCCGCCGTGCCGCCGCTTCGCCGGCCAGCGGTCTTTACAAGACCCACAACGCCGAACAGGCCTGGATCACCGATATGGCCCTGTCGGGCGATGTCACCAATCTGCCGCAGCCATTCCGCCGGGCGTCCACGCTCAGCCGACTGACCGCCTAAGGACTCAGAGAGCAAGGGAATACATAAGATGACGATCAAGATCACGGTGCCCACTCTGGGCGAGTCGGTGACCGAGGCGACCATCGCCAAGTGGTTCAAGAATGTGGGCGACGCGGTCAAGGCGGACGAGCCTTTGGTGGAACTGGAAACCGACAAGGTGACCGTCGAAGTGCCGGCCCCCGCCGCCGGTGTGCTGACGGAAATCCTGGCCGCTGCTGGTGCGACCGTGGAAGTGGGTGCGGAACTGGGTGTGATCGGTGCCGGTTCCGGCGCCGCTCCGGCCCCCAAGGCCGCTGCTCCCGCCGCCGCCCCGGCTCCGGCTCCGGTTGCCGCCCCGGCTCCGGCCCCTGCCGCCGCCGCTGGCGTGCCGGCCATGCCGTCGGCCAAGAAGATCGCCGCCGATGCCGGCCTGAGCACCGATGCCATCGCAGGCACCGGCAAGGATGGCCGGGTGACCAAGGGTGACGTGCTGGGCGCCATCGCCTCCGGCTCGGCTGCTCCGGTCGCCGCTGCCGCTCCGTCGGGCAAGCCGGAAGAACGGGTGCGCATGACCCGTCTGCGCAAGCGTATCGCCGAACGCCTGAAGGAAGCCCAGAACACCGCCGCCATGCTGACCACTTTCAACGAAGTGGACATGACCGCGCTGTTCGCCGTGCGCAACCAGTACAAGGACCAGTTCGAAAAGCGCCATGGCGTGAAGTTGGGCTTCATGTCCTTCTTCGTGAAGGCCGCCATCGCCGCCCTGAAGGATTGGCCGGCGGTGAACGCCGAAATCCAGGGCGATGAACTGGTGTACAAGCACTATTACGACATCGGCGTGGCCGTGGGTACTCCCCAGGGTCTGGTGGTGCCGGTGGTGCGTGGTGCGGACAAGCTGTCCTTTGCCCAGGTGGAACAGACCATCGGCGGTCTGGGCAAGAAGGCCCGTGACGGCAAGCTGTCCATGGAAGACCTGTCGGGCGGCACCTTCACCATCTCCAATGGCGGTGTCTATGGCTCGCTGATGAGCACGCCCATCCTGAATACCCCGCAATCGGGTATCCTGGGCATGCACAAGGTGCAGCAGCGTCCCATGGTGATGCCCGACGGCAAGATCGAGGCCCGGCCGATGATGTATCTGGCCCTGTCCTATGATCACCGCATCATCGACGGCCGCGAGGCGGTGTCGTTCCTGGTTCGCATCAAGGAATGCATCGAAGACCCGCAACGCATCTTGCTTGAGATGTAATTCCGTCAATCACCGCCGGGATGGCTTGTTCATCCCGGCGTCTTTGTCTATCAGGGGACCAAGGACATGTCCGATACTTCGTTTGATGTGGTTGTCATCGGTGGTGGCCCCGGTGGGTATGTGGCCGCGATCCGCGCCGCCCAACTGGGTTTGAAGACCGCCTGTGTGGAAAAGCGTGGCGCCCTGGGCGGCACCTGCCTGAATGTGGGCTGCATTCCGTCCAAGGCGCTGCTGTCCGCTTCGCACGCCTTTGAAGCTGCCAGCCACCATTATGGCGCCTTCGGCGTCAAGGTCGGCAAGGTGGATATCGACGTGGCCGCCATGCTGGGCCACAAGGACAAGGTGGTGTCCGACAACACCAAGGGCATCGAATTCCTGTTCAAGAAGAACAAGGTGACCTATGTGATCGGCGCTGGCGAAATCACCGCCCCCGGTCAGATCAAGGTGACCGGCAAGGATGGCGAATCCACCCTGACCGCCAAGCACATCATCATCGCCACCGGTTCCGATGTCACCCCGCTGCCGGGCGTGACCATCGACGAGGAACACATCGTTTCCTCGACCGGCGCCCTGGCCCTGCCCAAGGTGCCCAAGTCGCTGGTGGTCATCGGCGGCGGTGTCATCGGTCTGGAACTGGGCACCGTCTGGCGCCGTCTGGGCGCCGAAGTCACCGTGGTGGAATATCTGGACCGCATCCTGCCCACCAATGACGGCGAAGTGTCCAAGACCATGCAAAAGCTGCTGGCCAAGCAGGGCATGACCTTCAAGCTGGGCACCAAGGTGACCAAGGCAGAAAAGAAGGGCAAGCACGTCACCCTGACCGTGGAACCCGCCGCTGGCGGCGCGGCCGAGGATATCACCGCCGATGTGGTGCTGGTGGCCATTGGCCGCCGTCCCTATATCGACGGGTTGGGCCTGGACAAGGTGGGCGTCACCGTCAACCAGCGCGGCTTCGTCGAAGTGGATGGCCATTTCCGCACCAACGTCCCCGGCATCTATGCCATCGGTGACGTGATCGGCGGCTTGATGCTGGCCCACAAGGCCGAGGAAGAAGGCGTGGCCCTGGCGGAAATGCTGGCCGGTCAGCACGGCCATGTGAATTACGACGCCATCCCGGCAGTGGTTTACACTTGGCCGGAAGTGGCCGCCGTGGGCAAGACCGAGGAACAGTTGAAGGCCGAAGGCGTCGCCTATAAGGCCGGCAAGTTCCCGTTCAGCGCCAATGGCCGGGCGCGGTCCATGAACGAAACCGAAGGCTTCGTCAAGGTGCTGACTGATGCCGCCACCGACCGCATCCTGGGCGCCCACATCGTCGGCGCCAATGCCGGCGATCTGATCGCCGAATTGGTGTTGGGCATGGAATTCTCGGCCGCCGCCGAGGATCTGGCCCGCACCTCCCACGCCCATCCCAGCTTGGCCGAAGCGGTGAAGGAAGCCTGCCTGGCCGCCAATGGCCGGGCGCTGCACACCTGATCCCATCGCCTGCGCGGTGACTGAAACGCCCGGACTGGTTACAGTCCGGGCGTTTTATTTTATGGGTGGGCTTTGTGGGGCCGGGACAAGTGGGCTTCCGCCCACACCCGATCGGGGGTATTCCCGAACCCCTTTTGATTTTATTGGTACACACAAGGGGGGGAACTGCCCGCCGCATCGGCTGACGCGGATGGTTACGGTGCCGGGGGAAGATCGGGGCGCACCACCACGGGCCAGCCATCCGCCCCCCGTTCCAGCCCGTATAAATAGTTCCAGCCATCCGGCCCGATCCGCCGCACGCTCATGTCATCATTCAGGACACACCAGGATTGATCCGGCAACCCGGCCACGGCGAAATGGGGCCGCCCACTGGCGGTATCCCACAGCCGGACGGTCCTGTCATCGGATGCGGTCAGGATAAAGCGGCCATCGGGCGAAAATTCCGCCGTGGCGACCGGGCCGTCATGTCCCCGATACACCATGATCTGGGCGCGGCTGATCTTATCCCACAGCCGGGCGGTTCCGTCCCTGGATGCGGTCAGGATGCTGTGTCCATCGGGGGAGAAGATTGCGGTGCGGACTGATCCCTCGTGGCCCTGATACAGCGCGATCTGGCTGCCGCTGTCCCTGTCCCACAGGCGGGCAGTGTTGTCGTTGGATGCGGTCAGGATGGTACGGCCATCGGGGGAGAAGGTTGCGGTGTTGACCGTTGCCTCGTGGCCCTGATACAGCGTGATCTGGGTGCCGCTGGCCCTATCCCACAGGCAGGCGGTTCCGTCCCAGGATGCGGTCAGGATGGTACGGTCATCGGGTGAAAAGATTGCGGTGTGGACTGATCCCTCGTGACCTCGGTACAGCGCAATCTGGGTGCCGTTGGCGCTGTCCCACAGGCGGGCAGTGTTGTCGTGGGATGCGGTCAGGATAAAGCGGCCATCGGGGGAAAGTACGGCACTGAGAAGTGTACTGGCGTGCCCTTGGCATAAGGCGATCTGGGTCCCGCTGGCGCTATCCCACAGCCGGGCGGTGTTGTCGTGGGATGCGGTCAGGATAAGGCGGCCATCGGGGGAAAAGATTGCGCTGGTTACCGGGTGCTCATGGCCCCGATAATGTGCGATCTGGGTCGCGCTGGCGGCGTTCCACAATCGGGGGGTGTTGTCGGCGTCTATGGTCAGGATAAAGCGGCCATCGGGGGAGAAGATGGCGTGGTGAAGCGGCTGGTCATAGCCCCGGTACAGTCTGATCTGGCTGCCGCTGGCCGTATCCCACAGTCGGGCGCAGCTATCCCCGCCTGCGGTCAGGATGGTTCGTCCGTCGGGGGAAAACACCGCATTGCCAAGAGTGGGGGCGTGGGTTTGACAGGACGCGATTTCATCGCCGCCATCCACATGCCACAGACGAATTGTATCGTCCCAGGCTGTGGTCAGGATGGTGCGGCCATCGGGGGAAAATGTCCCATGGGTAACGGGTCCGTCATGGCCCCGGCACTGCGTGATCTGGGCGCCGCTGACCGCATCCCACAGCCGAGCGGTTCTATCCCAGGATGTGGTGAGAATATGGCGGCCATCGGGGGAGAATGCCGCGTCGAGAACGGTATCTGTATGCCCCCGGAACTCCATGATCTGAGCACCGCTGACGCTATCCCACAGCCGGGCGGTGTTGTCAAAAGACGCGGTCAGGATAAAGCGGCCATCGGGGGAGAACATCGCGCGACTGATCGGTTTGTCATGTCCCTGGAGCAGGGCAATTTGGGTGCCGCCGACGGCATCCCATAGCTGGGCCGTGTACTCTTTGTGGGCTGTGGTTAGGATGGTGCTGCCATCGGGCGAGAACAATGCCATTCTGACAGGGTGATTATGCCCCTGATACACATGCATCTGGGTGCCGTTGCTGCGATCCCAGAGCCGGGCGGTATGGTCCATGGATGCGGTCAGGATGGTTCGTCCATCGGGGGCGAACACCGCGCTGGTGAGTTCCTCACCATGGCCCTGATATAGCGCGATCTGGTCGCCGCTGGCGGCATCCCACAGCCGGGCAGTGCCGTCCCAGGATGCGGTCAGGATAAAACGGCCATCGGGGGCGAACACCGCGCTGATGAGTTCCTCATCATGCCCCCGATACAGCGCGATCTGGGCGCCGCTGGCGGTATCCCACAGCCGGGCGGTGTGGTCCTGGGACGCGGTCAGAACGGTTTTGCCATCGGGTGAGAACACCGCGCTGGTGACCGCCCCATGATGTCCCCGATACACCCCGATTTGGGCGCCGCTGGCGGCATCCCACAGCCGGGCGGTGTGGTCCTCGCCGGACCCCGTCAGGATAAAGCGGCCATCGGGCGAGAATGTCGCGTCTCCTGCCCCATGGCCCAGGCTGACGTGACAGGCCGGGCCAGGATGGGGGATGGTGATGGTGTGGGGGCCGCCGGTGAAGGCAAAGGGGATGTGCCGGGCCAGCCAGGACTCGGCGGAATTATCGCGGCAGTCCAAGGCCCGGCAATCGGCGGCAATCAGGGGGTGGCCGCTGCAATCGTGGAAAAGGCAGGTGACGAACCGGGATTGGGACAAGATGGCATCGTCGAAACGGCATTGGTGGAAATGAATATTGGAAAAAACGGCACGGTTCAGGCCGGTTTGGCGAAAATCAATGCGATCCAGCCGCAGGGCCGGGCCGTGGACCGCGCCCAATCGGATGGACCGCAGGTCAAGACCGGACAGATCGGCACCGGGGGGCAGGCGGATTGGGCGGCCGCGCTCGCCCATGGCCAGGCGGATATGTATGGACAGGGCACGGATAGTGGGCGATGCATCCGGCATGATCAGCCGGTCGATGGCCGTTTCCCAGCTTGACCAATCCCCATCCCCGCCGATCATATCCAGCAAGAAGCTGATGGTTTCCCGGCTGATTGGCGGCATGTCCTGGCTGCGGTCCAGCGCCGGATCGGATAAACGGGACCGCAAGGCGCGGGCCAGGAAATATTCCTGGAAAGAGGTGTGGACGAAGCGGAAGGCATCGTCATGTTCGCGGATCAGCAGATTGGCGTTGCGCAATTCGGTATGCAGCAGGGTCCGTGCATCCAGACGGGATGACATGATCATGCGCAATCCCGGATGCTCCGTCACATGGGCATCGAACCAGACGGCCAGATCATCCGCCGTCAGGGCCGGGCGTTGGTGTTGCCACAGATGATGGGCCAGGGATTCCAGCAGGGTTTGCCGGTCACCGGGAGTCATCAGCGGGCGTTTGTCGCCGTCGCGTTCCAATGCCCGCCGGAACAGATGATGGTAAAGCCGGGCGGCGTCGATGGGCCGCCCCTGGGCCTGATCCTGGGTCAGATCGGGCATCAATTCGGCGATATAGCGGGTCATGATCGGCTTTTGGGCCAATCCGGCCAGATCGTGGATGGTTTCGATGGTGCGGAACGCCTGTTCCCCCGCCTGCTCCCCCAGGGATTTTTGCAACAGGGATCGGATCTGGTCGGGGGTGAATGGCGCCATGTACAGCCGCCGGACCATGGAATCAGCCTCTCGCCTTGGCCCGGTATCATGGCGGTCATGGGCGCATAGGGTGCTGTTTTCCTCGATCCCGTCGCGGAAGAAATGGGTGCGGCAGGTGACCAGGATACGGATGGGGCAGGCGGTCCAATCGGCCCGCCCCTGCTTGCGGTCCTGGGTCCAGATTGATGCGGGGACAATCTCCAGAAGATTGCGGTACAGGGCGGCGGCCCGTTCCGGCCCGATGCGGGTGCCCACCTCGTCCAAGCCGTCGAAAATGATCACGCAGGGTTCCGCCTGCAGCAGGCCGACCACCTCTTGCCCGTTCATGCCCCCGGCCAGGGCCAGGCCGATCAGATCCGGCAGGGGCAGCGTGGCCGGGGCTTCCCGGTCATAGGCGGGGATCAGGCGGCGGAAATCCAGATAGACCGGCATGGGCGGGGGCGAATCCCCCGTGCCGGGCGCATCCGCCAATTGGCGGGCGAAAAGCTGGGCTGTGGTGGTCTTGCCCGCGCCGAAACTGCCCAGCAGGGCAAAGACCCGGTTGGTTTCCGTGTCCGAACAGGCCCAATCCATCAGCAGCGGCAGAATGGGTTGGGCGGTTTCCCCATCTTCGCTGCGGGTGTAATGCGGGGTTTCGGTGCTGCCCTCTCGCACCGCGTGGTCATGATCCCATGCCCGCGTGGCCGCCCGCATTTTGTCCCTGGCCGATGGTTGGTGGGTGGGTGCCAGGGGCGGCAATCTGTCCAGCGCGGTGCAGATTGCATTGCGGATGTGGGTGACGAAATCATCCCATTTGGCGGTGCCAAGCTCTGCCGCCTTTAGCAGATTGCCGCAATCCCGCCGCCAGTGTTCGGGGAAAATCGGCCCCTGGGTATAATCCCGGTCCCCCTGATCACTGCTGCCGGATAATTGGATGCGCAGGAACCGGCAGGGGTCGGCTTCCTGGAAAAAGCGGGCCTCTTTCTTGCAATTATCGCTGACATACCAATGGTCGCTCAGCATGAACAGGGCCAGGCGGGCCGATTGGCAGGCTTGGTCCGTCTGATCTTGAAACGTGTGGGATTGGCCGTGCATGTTCCGGCGGTCGAACCACAGCTTAACCGTGAATTTATCCCGCCATGCCTCGGGCAAGGCCCGGCACTTGCGTCCCAGTTCCGCGACGAAATCATCCAGGATTTTCTCGACCGCATCCGATTCCCAGGCATGGGAAATCATGACCAGATGATCAGGCAGGGCCGCGCGCGGTTGTTCCAACTGGCTGGGATCGGCCTTGTCCGCCTCGGCCTTGGTCGCGGCCATCACCCCGCCGCGCAGGATGGCATGTTCGTCCAAGGTGACGATGATGCGTGTCTGGACCGATGAAACCGTGACGGATCGCCGGGCATTTCCCTGGGCCTGCGCCAGATCGGCGGCGGCAATGTTGATCTGTCCGATCCGCTGATGCACGGTGTCGGCGGTGACGGTCGATCTCTCGATTTCCCGCAGGCGGGAAAGGACCGCCATTTCGTCGGCGGTGATGGTGCCGTCATCCGCTGTTGTGCCCAGATCGGCGATGGTCTGAAGCAGGCGCTTCGGAGCTTGACCAAGATGGTCATCCAACAGGACAAGCAGGGATTTTAATGCCGTCACGATGGCCACCTTTGCGCGATAGCCATTAAATCTATCGCTGCATTCGTGTTCTGGCAAGGCGCGCCCCCGCCGGTCCGGGGGGGAATGGTCCCTGGTTGCTTTGGCCGGGGCTGCACCTATCTGCGTCTCGGATCAGAATGATTTGGGGGCAGCATGGACCATTTTGGTTTTCCGGTGGAAGCGATCGTCATCTTTGCCGGAGTGATCGCCCTGTCCTTGTTCATGGATTTGTTCGCCCATCGCAAGGCCCACGCCATCAGCATTTTGGATGCCAGCCTGTGGTCAGGCTTTTGGGTCATGCTGGCCTTGGGCTTTTACGGCTATCTATGGGCGCGGTTCGGGGCGCAATGGGCCGATTTGTATCTGGCCGGGCTGGCCCTGGAAAAATCGCTGTCGGTGGACAATCTGATGGTGTTCATGGCCATCTTCGCGTCCTTTGGCATCAAGGGCGCGTTGCAGCACCGCATTCTTTATTGGGGCATTATCGGCGCCTTGGTCTTTCGCGCCGTGTTCGTGGCCATTGGTGCCGGGCTGTTCGCGGCGGCGCCTTGGGTCGGGTTCGTTTTTGCCGCCATCGTGGCATGGTCGGGCTGGAAGATGCTGACCCGCAAGGAAGAGGCCGAACAGGTGGATTACGCCGATCACTGGTCGGTGCGCATGGCCCGGCGGTTGATGCCGGTCTGGCCCCGTCTGGTGGAAGAGCGGTTTTTTGTCCGTGGCGCCCAGGTGGGGGAACGGGCTGCGCTTTTGGCCACCCCGGCCTTTCTGTGTCTGATCGCCATCGAAGCATCGGATTTGATGTTCGCCTTTGATTCGGTGCCGGCGGTGATCGCGGTGACCCAGGAACCGCTTTTGGTCTATGCCGCCATGATTTTCGCCATGCTGGGCCTGCGGTCGCTGTATTTCGTGCTGTCGGCCCTGGCCGCCTATCTGGTCCATCTGGAAAAAGCGGTGATCGGGCTGCTGTTCTTTATCGCCGTCAAATTGGTGTTACAGGCCGGCAACCATGCCTTTGGCTGGGATTTCCTGCACATTTCCCCCCATGCCAGCATGATGGTGGTGCTGGGCGCCCTGGCTGCCGGGGTGGTGGCGTCGCTGATTTGGCCGGGAAAACCCAAATCCCCATGAGGTTCACTCATACCATATCCTGGTGATCGGAACCGATCACCAGCGCCCGTGACGGCCGGGCGGGTTTCTTTGAAACCCTTGCCTTCCGCGGCATAAGCCGCGCGGCCCCTTGGGCCTAACCAAATCCCCATGAGGTTCACTCACCGGGATTTGGTATGACTTGGCCCAAGGGGTCAGGTCAGGCCGGGCGGGTATCACGCCGGGATTCGACGGATATCAGGCGTACATGGATTGGGTGGGCGGGGTCAGCTTGGTGCGATTGCCCGCAGGTCGCTTGCGCATGACGACGAAAGAATAGTCAAAAATCAGCGTCGGGTGCTGATTGATAAGGGCGATAACATTATCGGCGCGACAATTGTTGATAAAGTTGATCGTCGCATTGCGGGTGAAGTTTGGATTGCTGTCCGTGAACTTCATGGACGTATCGTGATGATTGACCTGGACGGGAAGTGATTTGAAATCAAAGGGGGCGCTGATCTCATTATCCTTCAACATGTTTATGCAACGGACATAAACATTATCGACGTAATCATAGGCAAGGATGTCGTACCCGTTTTCCCGCGCGATATCAAAGAACGTGGTCGGGTGCAAATTCCACAGCCCGTGATTGATGTCGCCCAGGGCCGGGCAGAGGTGCAGGACAATGCCATTATCGGCCAGCAGGCCATCAATGTTGCTGAAGGCTTGGGCGACGTCGAAAATATGCTCCAGCGTGCCGAAATTGGTGACAACGTCGAATTTCGGCATGTCCGGCGGCAGCGGGACGTTAAGATCCAGCTTGTAATTGGCGCGAGGGTCGATGCTGTCGCTACACGTATAAGATTCTATCCCCAATCGCCGATAAAGCACGCTCTGCGAGAAAGGAAGATAACGTCCGTTTGAAATGAATTCGCCAACAGATGTGTTGTTGGATGGAAGAGAGTTAAATCGTGACAGGGCGTCATGGATATTCGCATATATAAAATCTTGCGGTCCAAGCTCTATCATTGACTTTCGGCCATTGAAGATGCCGTCATTGTATAATTTGATGAACCAATCAATCATTATTATATTAATTGCCATCTTTTGTCTCGCCTGTCGCAGGATGCCCTGCGGCGATTTGGCATTATTTCGCCTCGTGGTGTCAAGCGGCGGATGCCTGACGGCGTTGACCGGCATCGACCGACGCCTTTGCATCCGGGCGGACGAGTGGTCCGCCCGGATGATGGCAATCAGGGGGTGACCGGAATGGTTGCCGTCATGCCCGCTTCAGCGTGGCCGGGGACATGGCAGGCAATGATCACCTCGCTCAGGCTGGTGGCAAAGGTCCAGGACAAGGTGGCGGTCTTACCCGCATCCACCATGACCGCCGCCGGCGGATGGCCGGGGCCGCCGCCGGGACCATGCCCGCCCCCGCCATGGTTCATCATCATTTCACCGGATTGCATCATTTTGCCGTCGGATTGCATCATCTTGGCATGCATGTCCTGGCTGCGTTTGTCGCCGATGACGAATTCATGGGCGATGGAACCGCTATTGCTGATGTCAAAGCGGATGGTTTCCCCGTTCTTGATGCTGGCGGGCAGGTTCTGGAACCGCATGTCATCGGTCAATTGCACGGCGATGACGCGGGTGGGGGTGACGTCGGCACCGGCGGGACGGCCAAAGGGCATGTCGTGGGGCGGCATGTGGTGGCCATCGGTGGCGCCAGGCGGCGGCGGCGGCGGCGGCGGGTTGCCGTCGGCGGCCTGGGCGGGGCAAAAAGCCGCGCTGACGATCAGTCCGGCGGTCAACAAAGGCAGCAGACGGGACATCGGGGCATCTCTCCTTAATAGGTCGCCATCAGGCGGCGTTGGCTGTCATCGAACAGATAGATGGGGTTGGGTTCCTTTTCCCCGCTCATCCCCGGAGAACCCTGGGGCATGCCGGGGGCGGCGATGCCGGTGGCCCGTGGCTTTTCCGACAGCAAGGCGTCAATGGCCTCGATGGGGACATGACCTTCCACCACATAGCCGCCGATCAGGGCGGTGTGGCAGGATTGCATGTCGGCGGGCACTTTTGCCTGGGCCTTGATCGGGGCCATGTCGTCATGGTCATGGACGGTGACGTCATACCCATTGCGGCGCAGATAGGTGATCCACCCTTCGCAGCAGCCGCAGGTGGGGCTTTTGTGCACCACCGCGCTACGGGCGATGGCCTGGCCTGGCCAGACCGCCCAGCCGGTGGCGCCGCCGACCAGGGCGGCCAGGGCCAAGCCCGATAAAAGTGTCCGTCGTTTCATTCCCATGGCTCCGTTTCCGGTGACGTCTTGGGTTTACACCGTGACGGCGACGGGGCGGTGTAAAGAAATGTAACGCGGGCGGCGGCCCCCAATCGACCGGTGCGGTATCATACCGGCCGCCCTTTGAAATGATCCGTTCGGCGGCTGGCCAGCCCGCGCGTCGTCCGAGCGTCGCCGTCTCGGCCTGGACTGACCCAACGGGTCAGTTCATTGGCCCGGCGGTATCAAAGAGGCAGGCGCTTGCGCCCGCTGCGCAATGCCTTGTCCAGCAGGCGGCGGGTCTTGGTCAGGGTGGTACGCTTGTGCCGCCGTTGCCATTGGTCCAGGCGCCATTCGCGGATATCGGCATTGACGCGGGGGGTGCACATGAACACATGGGCCATGACGGTTTCGCCCGTGCTGGTGTGAACCTGCAAGGGATGCAGGTCGTATTCCCAGCCTTCATACACTTGCAGGCGATGCACGGTCCGGGCATCCACATCCCGCACCAGCACCCCATCCACCCAGCCCAGGGGATGGCGCAGCAGCATGGGGTAATGGCTGCCGGAAATATAGACGCGGCGAAAGCCCCGCACGGTCGCGGGCTCGATCCGGTCCAATCTGCGGCCGCAAACCAGATCGCAGACATCCGCATCCATCAAGGTGCCGAAAAAGAACAGTTTCACCGTATGCCTCTCTTGGTCAGGCCAGCCGGTCCGTCAGAATGGCCCCGCGTGAGGCCATGAAGTAAAGCCCCATGTGATGGGCCGGCAGGGCAGGGTGGGCGGCAGTCGGCGGCAGTCCCAGGGATGTGGCGACCGGGCCGGGCAGGTCATAGGTGGCGCAGCCGGGGGCAAAGACGGCGATGTCGGCCAAGGCGGGCATCAATCCGTGATTACGGGCGGACAGCAAGGTCAGGACAAAATCCATCACGCAGATATCGGTGCAAATTCCCAAGACCAGAACCGCCCCCAGATGATGGCGGTTGACCCAATCCACCACGGCGTTGCGGCCATCACCGGTCATGGCGCCGACAAAACCGTTGATGCAATCCTTGCGGATCAAGGTGGTTTGGGCGTCGTTTTCCAGCCAGGACAATTGCGGGACCAGATTTTCCTGGCCGCTGCCCATTTCGCAATGGGGGGGGTAGGGGGGCTCGGGCTTGCCCGGCTGATGGCTGTCCAAAAAAGCCAGGACCGGCCAAGCCTGGGCGCTGAACCGTCTGGCCAGACCGTCGGCATGACCGATCATGGCCGACACCATGGCATCGGGACCGGGTGGAGCCAACGGCCCCGCACCCGGAGTGGCAAAGCCGTTGACGATATCCACGATCACCAGCCCGGTGGGACGCGCCGCCGGGTCGAATGCCTGGAACGCTATGGGCATGTCCGCCTGCATCTGGGTCAGAAGATCGCTCATGGCTGGTATTTCCTGGTTATGCCCCTCGCCGGGCGGGGGCTTTCGCCCCCTTGGCCGCGCCCGCAATGGGCGCTGGGTTTATGTTAGCCCCTCGCCGGGCGGGGGTGATGACCCCGGCATCAGGTGATCACGCTGGGTTCCGTCCGCCCGGTCCGGGATTCGATCTGGGCCAGATCACGGGCAATGGCGATCAGATCGGCCAGAGCGGTCTGGGGGTCGGCATCGTGGCGGGTGGGGTCGGGTTCGAAGCGTTCGATGTAAACTCGCAAGGTGGCGCCTTCGGTGCCGGTGCCCGACAGGCGGAATACAATGCGTGACCCATCCTGAAAGACCACCCGGATGCCCTGATTCCGGCTGACCGATCCATCCACCGGATCGGTATAGGAAAAATCATCATTGAACGCGACGGTATAGGCCCCCAATCTGCCGCCAGCCAGGGACAGGCCGCGCAGATGGTCCATCAGCCCGTTGGCCGCGTTCTGGTCGATGGCTTCATAATCGTGGCGGGAATAGACGTTGCGGCCATATTTGGCCCAATGGTCACGCACGATGTCGGCCACCGGCTGACGGCGGACGGCCAGGACGTTCAGCCACATCAGCACGGCCCAAAGACCGTCTTTTTCCCGCACATGGTCGGACCCGGTGCCAAAGCTTTCTTCGCCGCACAAAGTGGCCTGACCGGCATCCAGCAGCGTGCCGAAGAATTTCCAGCCGGTGGGGGTTTCATGCATGGGGATGCCCAAGGCCGCGGCCACCCGGTCGGCGGCGGCGGATGTGGGCATGGACCGGGCGATGCCCTTTAATCCCTTGGCATAGCCGGGGCACAAGGTGGCGTTGGCAGCCAGAATGGCCAGGGAATCCGACGGGGTGACGTAAAAATCACGGCCCAGGATCATGTTGCGGTCGCCATCGCCATCGGATGCCGCGCCGAAATCGGGGGCATCGGCGGGGGCATTCATGATCTGAACCAGATCATGGGCGTGAACCAGATTGGGATCGGGATGTCCGTGGCCGAAATCTTCCAAGGGTTGGCCGTGCATCACCGTGCCGACCGGCGCGCCCAGGCTTTGTTCCAGGATGGTCCGGGCATAGGGGCCGGTGACGGCGTGCATGGCATCGAATTTCATGCGGAAGCCGCTTTGGAACAAAGTGCGGATGGCGCCGAAATCAAACAGGCTTTCCATCAACTGGGCGTAATCGGCCACCGGGTCGAACACTTGGACGGTCATGCCGCCCAAATCCTGTTGGCCGATGGTGGACAAATCCACATCCGCCGCCTCCAGGATGCGGTATTGAGTGATGGCGCGCGACCGGGCGAAGATGGCTTCGGTGATGGCTTCGGGGGCGGGGCCGCCGGCGGGAATGTTGTATTTGATGCCGAAATCTTCATCCGGGCCGCCGGGATTGTGGCTGGCCGACAGGATGATGCCGCCAAAGGTCCGGTATTTGCGAATGACGCACGATGCCGCCGGGGTGGACAAAATACCGTCTTGTCCCACCATGACGCGGGCAAAGCCATTGGCAGCGGCCATTTTCAAGATGGTCTGAATGGCCACGCGGTTGTGAAACCGGCCATCGCCGCCCAGGGCCAGGGTTTGGCCAGCGACATCGCCGATGGAATCAAAAATGGATTGGACGAAGTTTTCCAGATAATGGGGCTGCTGGAACACCTTGACCTTTTTGCGCAAACCCGAGGTGCCGGGCTTTTGCCCGTCGAAAGGCTGGGTGGCGACGGTCTTGATGGCGCTCATGCGATGGCTCTCCCCTTGGACGTGATTGATTGGTTGATGCCCAGGGATGGGCTTTTTGTCAATGCAGGCCATCCATGCTAGCGGGACCATGGCGGCGGGCGGAGTGTTCAATTGGCGGCGGTGACCCGCAAGATTTCAGTGGATGCGAGGTGAAATAGTGAACAAACGTGAACATTCTCGTTGTGTTCTGGAACGGAAGGTGTACTCTCTTCCTTACCGCATTGCATCGGCCCGTCGGATCAGGATAGAGAAGGGGGACTGCCATGTCGCAGGCTCAGTTGCGTCTTGTGGACAAGGATACCATGGATAGACAAAAGGCATTGGAAGCCGCCGTCAACCAGATCGAGCGGGCGTTCGGCAAGGGCTCCATCATGAAGATGGGGCAAAAGGAAACGGTGGAAACCGAAGTCATCTCCACCGGTTCCCTGGGGCTGGACGTGGCCTTGGGTATCGGCGGTTTGCCGCGCGGGCGCATCATCGAAGTGTACGGCCCCGAAAGCTCGGGCAAGACCACTTTGGCCCTGCACGTCATCGCCGAAGCCCAGAAAAAGGGTGGAACCTGCGCCTTTATTGACGCGGAACACGCCCTGGATCCGGTTTATGCCAAGAAATTGGGCGTCAATCTGGACGAATTGCTGATCAGCCAGCCCGATGCCGGGGAACAGGCGTTGGAAATCGCCGATACCTTGGTGCGGTCGGGTGCCGTGGACGTGCTGGTGGTGGATTCGGTGGCGGCCTTGGTGCCGCGGGCCGAATTGGAAGGCGAAATGGGCGATTCCCATGTGGGATTGCACGCCCGGCTGATGAGCCAAGCCCTGCGCAAGCTGACCGGGTCGGTGTCCAAGTCCAAGACCATCGTGATCTTCATCAACCAGATCCGCATGAAAATCGGGGTGATGTTCGGCAATCCCGAAACCACCACCGGCGGCAATGCGCTGAAGTTCTATGCGTCGGTGCGCATGGAAATCCGCCGCGTCGGCGCCATCAAGGACCGGGACGAGGTGGTGGGCAACCAGACGCGGGTAAAGGTGGTGAAAAACAAATTGGCGCCGCCGTTCAAGGTGGTCGATTTCGACATCATGTATGGCGAAGGCGTCTCGAAAATGGGCGAGCTGATTGATCTGGGCGTCAAAGCCAATGTGGTGGAAAAGTCGGGAGCCTGGTTCTCGTACAATTCCACCCGTGTCGGTCAGGGCCGGGAAAACGCCAAGCAATTCCTGCGCGATAACCCGGCCATGGCCGCTGAAATCGAAGGCGCCATCCGTGCCAATGCCGGTCTGGTGGCCGAAGCTTTGGCGTCGGGACCGGGGGATCTGGACGGTAACGCCGAAGAATAAGGCCAAGGGGCGGATCGTTGCCCCGATAAATGATCCGGCCATCATGCGTTTGATGAAACGCATGATGGCCGGATCAGAGCGGATTTCGACCAACCGAAATCCGCCCTAACAGGGTGCGGAAAAACCCTCTTTCGGGGACATTTGCCCCCGATCCCCCAATCGAGAGGCACAGCCTCCCGAACCCTCCAGATTTCTAACTCTTTGA
>JAYSBF010000060.1:0-21718 GCA_041915545.1 Magnetospirillum sp.
GAAAGAAAAAGAAACTGGAGGCTTGGAGGCTGCGCCTCCAAACGGGTCTGGGCGGTCGCCCTGCCGCGAAGGGAGTTTTTACGCACCCTGCTAATTCTTGCCTATGGCCGCCCCGTGCCGGGGCCGTTTAAGCGCCGCGCGGGCTTGGTCGCGGATTTCGACCCGGTGCGGCTCCAGGGCCGGTTCTATTTGAATGGAAACAGCTCTGCTCACCGCCGGACGTCATGGAATCTTCTTCCCGTCCGGTGCGGGCCGGGCGGCGATGCGGGCGGCAATGGCGGCGGCAAGGTCGTCAACCGATTGCCCGGCCCCTGCCACGACCCGACGGATTTCGTCCTCCTTCAATCCATTGGGGCGAGATGCCTCGGCTAATCCCCAGGCGCGGGCGGCGCGGCTGCCGCTGCGGCAATACAGCACGACGGGACGGGGAATGGTGTTCAGAACGTCCGCCAGGGCTTTTACCGCATCATCGGGGATGTCCCCATGGGGAACCGGAACATACGCAAAATCCATGCCCAGATCACGGGCGGCCTGGGCCATGGATTGGGAGGTGGGCTGATCCGGTGCTTCGCCATCCGGGCGTAGATCAACGATCGCGGTCATGCCACGCGCTTTTAACCGGTTCAGATCACCCGGCTTGAGCTGAGGGCCGATCCATACATCCTTCACCAACCCATGTTCAGGCTGGTAAACCGCAGCCTGGCTGAAATAGTCTGGATTGAGTTTCCACAGTATTCCCCCCGTCAGCAGAATAAATGCTGCTGAGAATACCGTGAAAGCAAGGCGATTGAATTTCATTTTTCACCTAATAAATGTAATCGCATGCGACTATTGCCGCCGGGTGAGGGGAAAGCAACCAATAAAGTCACTGTATGGTCTGGATTATACCAACGGCGGTAAGTTCTGATTTACGGCCGTTGGTTCTGCCGCCATTGTGGCGGCGGCCAAGCGGCCGGATGGCCGCGCCCGGCGAGGGCTGTACAACGGTCAATGAAATTGGCTGTTGGTGTTATACCATATCCCGGTGATCGGAACCGATCACCGGCGCCCTCAGCGGCGGGCGGGTTTCTCCGAAACCCTTGCCTTCCGCGGCGTAAGCCGCGCGGCCCCTTGGGCCTAACCAAATCCCTATGAGTTTCACTCACCGGGATTTGGTATAACAGGGTGCGGAAAAACCCTCTTTCGGGGACATTTGCCCCCGATCCCCCAATCGAGAGGCACAGCCTCCCGAACCCTCCAGATTTCTAACTCTTTGAAAGAAAAAGAAACTGGAGGCTTGGAGGCTGCGCCTCCAAACGGGTCTGGGCGGTCGCCCAGCCGCGAAGCGGAGTTTTTCCGCACCCTGCTAATCCCGGCTTGCCGTGGGGGCGAAGACGTGGCGGAATTCGTCCAGGCGGTCTTCGATCACATAGGGGACGGCCTGGGCAAAGGTATCCAAAACCACTAAGGCATTGACGGCGGCATCCCGTAATTGGGTGGCGCGGACCCGGTCGGCCATGCCCTGATTGACCAAGGTGGCGGCGTGATAATGCCGTTGCAGCCGATCGAATCCGGTGGGGATGCAATCGCCGCCATCCGCATCCCCATCCAGATATTGCCCCAAAAGGTGAAAGGAAAATGCCCGCAACAGGGTTTCTTCCTCGGTCGCGAAGGGCAGGTGGAATCTGGCCAGGGGGCGGAAAAAATCCAGATGGGGACACCCCGAACTGGCCCCCACCAATCCAATCAACGATGCCAGCCCGTGTTGCAAGGCGCGGTCGGCCATGACGGTTCGCTGGGGGGTAACCACCTGAATTCGGACCGGTTCATAGGAATAATACCCCGCGAACCGCCCGATCACCGGGGCCAGAACCGCGGCGAACGGGCATGGTCCCTGGGGCGGCAGGGGGCAATGGGAACAGCGATGAACGTCCAAAGCGGTCCAGGGCGCATCATCACGGTCCAGACAGATCATGGCCGGACTGAAATGCAAGTCGATCTGTTCGGTCCGCCCATCCTGAAAATGAAAACTGTACGCCACCTTGTCCATGCCCCGCCTCCATCATCACGACAGAACGCGCACCCGCACCGGTTCCAAAAAGGTGTAGATCCGGCGAAGATTTTGCAGCCGTTCCACCTGTGCGGCGGAAAGCTGGGTATTGGCGGCCAGGATCAGATGGCCGTTACTTAATTTCACATCTCCCAGCAGCAGATGGCCAGGGCGCAGGGCGGCAATGGGGACTTCGACCTCGACCGGTGCATCCTTGGGCACGGTGGTCAGCAGGCAGGTGCGCACCTTGTTCAGCATGGTGGCATCGTATTGATTGCCGCAGCGTTCCAGCATTTGGAAAATGGATGCGGATGGCGGTCCACCTTTGGCGAGTTCGGCCAAATCCTTCAGTATTTTCAACAGGCGGGCATCAAAGGGAATGTCGCCGCCGCTGGGGCCGTCGGATGGAAAGCCGCTGCCGTCATAGCCACGGTCCTGCAACCGGACGATTTCCGCCACCTTGGCCAGACGGGGAATATTGGCGATCAGATTGGCGGCGGAATCGGGGGCGCGGGCAATCACGTCCAATTCCACCGGAGTAAGGGTTTCGCCCGCCCGTTTGCGGGCGATCAATTCGGGCGGTACGCACATCTGGCCGATGGGAACCAGCATGGCGGCGATATCCAATTGCCAGCGCTGGGGTAATTTGAATTCCACCGTCAACAGCCGCACCCATTCCCGCAGACGGGTTGCCTGGGCATAGGCGACGGGATCGTTCATGGCGATCATGTCCACCAGCATTTTGATGCTGCCCGACAGGGTTTTTTCCAGCAATTCCTTTTCGGCATTGATCAGCCGGTATTGTTCGATCCCGGCATTCAGACCTTCCATCAGTCTTTCCGGCGGGCAGGGCTTCGAAAAAAAGCGGAAGATGCTGCCCATGTTGATGGCGTCGATGGCCGTTTGCTGATCGGCATTGCCGGTCAGCATCATGCGCACGGTATCCGGGGCGATTTCCTTGATCCGGCTTAGGGTTTCCACCCCATCCATGCCGGGCATGCGCATGTCCGACACCACCACGGCAAAGGGGGTTCTGCCGGTCATGGCGGTTTCCACCGCTTCAACCCCTTCATGTCCGCCCTGGGCGCAGGTCAGATCATAATGCTTGCGCAGTTGGCGTTGCAAACCGGCCAGCAGATTGGCGTCATCGTCGATGATCAGGATGCGGTCAGGCATGGAGACATTCTCCCTGATAGCCGGCGGCCAGCCGCCGCCATTCGGTCACGGTCAAATCCTTGCGCACGTCCACCACATAGCGCATATCCAGGGGTGGTTGGCTTTTGGCCCCGTCCGGCAGCAGCGGAAATCTTGGCCCCAAGGCGCGGGCGGCGTGCAAAGCGGTCAGAATGACATTTTCCGACCCGGAATGATGGGGGGCGGCACTGGGCAGATCGGCATGAGCCACGGCTTCGACCACCAGATCGGAAAACCCCCATAACCCCAGCAAATAGGCCCCGACCAAGGCATGGCTGGCACCGAACAGATCGGTTTCCACCTGGGCCAGCCGGGTGCCGTCGCGGGTGGCGGCCAGGGCCGCCGGATAATCATGGGGGCGGGAATCCAGGAAAACCAATGCCCCCAGCGAACACAGCATGCCCGCGCAAAAAGCCAGCTTGGCGGTGATGGCGTCGCACCCATTGGCCAGGGCGATCTCTTCGGCCAGGGCGGCCAGACGCAAACTGTGGTCGTTCAGTGTTTCGACCATGGCCGATGTTCCCTGGGTCCGGTCAAGCTGCCGGAAGATGCCGATGCGCAGGATCAGCGCCTCGACCGTGTTCAACCCCAAGGTCCGCACCGCCTGAAGCGGCGTCGCCGCCTTGGCCGAAATCGAGAAATAGGCGGAATTGGTCAATTTCAGCAATTCGGCGGTCATGGCCACGTCGCGGCTGATGATATTGGCCACCGATGCGGCGGACACCCCGGGTGAACGCAATTCGTCGGACAGACGGTCATACAATGCCGACGGCGTGGGCAGATTGGTCAGGCCGGCCAGGGCGCTGCGCAGGCTTTCCGATGACAGCAGGCGGCGCAGGGCCAGGGGGCGGTCAATGGCCGCCATCAATTGATCGGGCTGGCACGGCTTGGCCAGATAGGCATGGGCCGGTCCCACCGTCCGCATCACCGCTTCGGAATCGGCATAGCCGGACAGAATGACCCGGATGGTTTCAGGGTATCTTTGCCGGACGATGTCCAAGAAAGCGGCCCCATCCATGCCGGGCATGCGCATATCCGATACCACCACGTCGAAATGCCGGGATGTCATCAGTGCCAGGGCGGCATCGCCCCCCGATGAAAAGCTGGCCTCCCAATCATCCTTGCGGGCGCGGGTCAGTCGCCTCAGCCCTGCCAGGATATGGTCATCATCATCAACGAATAAGATTTCGATCTTGGACATTGTTACCTCCCGCCCTCGGCCATGGCGTGGATACCGCTATCCTGAGGGGCCAGGGGCAGACGGATAATGAAGGCGGCGCCGCCGCTGTCGTCTTCGCCCAATTCCAACCGTCCGCCGTGTTTGGTCACCACCACGTCGCGGGAAATGGCCAATCCCTGGCCGGTTCCTTTGCCAACTTCCTTGGTGGTGAAGAATGGATCGAAGATACGATCCTTGATGCTTTCGGGAATGCCGGTGCCGGTATCGGCGACACGGATGACCATGTGACCGTCTTCCGTCCGGGTCTGGATATGGATGCGGCCCAATCCGGGTTTGTGCGCCGCTTCGATGGCGTGGGCGGCGTTGACGACCAGATTAAGAAAAACCTGATTGAGTTCGCCTGCGAAACAGGACAATTGCGGTAAATCCGGGTCCAGGTCCAAATCCACATCGGCCACATGTTTCCAGGTGTTGCGCGACACGGTCAGCACATTGCCGATGGCCCGATTGATGTCCACCAAGGTCCGGTTGGACGAACCGGGATGGGAAAATTCCTTCATGGACAAGACGATGTGCCCCACCTGGGATACGCCTTCCAACGACTGGCTGATGGCTGCCGGAATTTCATCCAGCAGATAGTCCACATCCCCCGTCTCCATGGCCTGGCGGAACTGTTCCACCGGTGCGTCCAGCCCGGCCCGGGCCGCATCCACGGATAAGGCGGCGGCGGCCCTGACCGCCTGGGCCACCCCGGAAAAGCCATCGGCGAGAAAACGCAGATTGTCGCCGATATATTGGGTGGGGGTGTTGATCTCGTGCGCGATTCCGGCGGCCAATTGGCCGACACTGGCCATGCGCGATGCCTGCATGGCCTCGCCCTGGGCTTGTTTCAGCGCGCCGATATCGCGGAAGGACAAAATGGCCCCGCGCACACCGTCATCCCCCAAGAGCGGGGAACAGGCGAAGGCCACCGCCAATTTCCGCCCGTCATGGGTCAGGAATTGGGCATCGTCATTGATGACGGTGTCACCGCCATTGGCCACTTTTCCCAGGGGGCCATCCTGAAACGTGGCGCAACTGCCCCCCAGGCATAATTGGAACATCTGTTCCACCGGCAGGCCCTCGACCTCGTCATCGGCCCAGCCCAATTGACGGCGGGCCGACGGGTTGGCAAAAGCCACATGACCGCTGCGGTTGACCACCAACACCCCTTCGAACAGGCTGTCGGTGATGCCCTTCATCCGTTCGCGGGATTCCCGCAACGCCGCTTCGGTGCGGGCACGCACATCCACCTCGGCCAGCAATTCCCGGGTCCGGTCATCCACCAGGCGTTCCAATTCGCGCTGGTTGTCGGCCAGGGCGCGTTCGTATTGGATACGCAAGGATGCGTCGCGGAATACCACCACCGCCCCGGCCCGTTCCCCGTCATCGTCCATGGGGGCGGCGAAATAATCCACTGGCACCGGGCGGCCGTCGCCGCGCATGAAGGGTTCCCCCACCGCCTGACCGGGGCGGCCATCGGCCAATGCCTGGGTGATGGCCAGTCCGACCCCGCCGGCCGGCGCGGCCAGGGCCAGGAAGTCGTGGCCGGGCAGGGTTTGGGCGTCGTGGCCCAGGATGACCGCTCCCGCCTGGTTGATGAAGATGATCCGGCCATCGCTGTCCAAGCCGGCGATGCCTTCGCCGGCGCAGTCCAGGATCAATTCATACCGGCGGCGCAATTGTTCGATTTCCTGTTCGCGCTGTTTCAGCCGGGTGATGTCAGTCCGCACCCCCACCACCCCGCCATCGGCCATGCGGTATTCCCGGTTCAGCAGCCATCGGCCGCTTTTGCTGTGCAGTTCGAACGGTTGTCCCGTGGCCCGGCGATGATGTTCAAGCCGAGCCTGGATGCGGCTTTCCAGTTTTTCGGCGCTAGAGGCGAACAGCCCGGCATTGTCGCGGACGATCGTTTCGAATGGCACCCCCGGTTCCAGCGACCCGCCGGGGAACATGCGCCGGTATTCGCCGTTGCAGATCACCAATCCGTCATTGCTGTCGAAAACGGCGATGCCATCGACGATGCTTTCGATGGCGTCCACCAGGCGTTGTTGGGCATGGTGGGCGCGTTTTTCCGCCTTGGCTTCGCGGGTGACATCCACGCCGACGCCGCGATAGCCCAGGAAATCGCCGATCTCGTTGACGATGGGCATGCCGCTGATGCGGATGGTGCGGCTGTCGGTTCCTTCCTCTGGCCCCACATGGAAGGCGCGGTCGCGGAAGGGGCGGCGGGCCAGCAGGTCGGCCCGGTGTTCCGCCGCCAGATGCGGGGCGTCATCCAGACCCAGATCGAAAAAGCTGGCCCCCAGGATGGCCGATGGATTGACCCCCAGCACTTGGGAAATCCGTTCGGACACGAAAGTCAGATTGTGATCGGTATCGGTTTCCCAAAACCAGTCAGAAGCCGACCCGGCCAGATCGCGGAACCGGCTTTCGCTGTCCCGCAATTCCTTTTCCGCCTGTTTGCGGGCGGAAATGTCGCGGATCACCACCATGTAGCGCGGGCTCAGTCCGCCATCCACCACGCCCACCGCCAGTTCGATGGGAAAAGCGCTGCCATCGCCCCGCAATGCCATGGTTTCCATCACCCCAGGCTTGGCCAGGGCGTCGGCCAGCACTTCATAGCCGCCGCGATCTTCATCTCCGGCCAGCAGGTCGGCCAGGGATGCGCCTCCGGCCTGGGCGGATGACCGGCCGAACAAGCGGGCCGCAGCCGCGTTCATGTCCTCGATCCGGCCATCGCCATCGGTGACCACCACGCCTTCCCCCACATTGGCCATCAATGCCTTGAACTGAAGCTCGGCCTCTTGTCTGGTGCGGGAAACCATGTCGCAGATTTCCGTCTGCATCACGTCCAGCGACCGGACGTTGATGGCCTGTTCGCGGTCGGCTTCCTCATACGCCAAATCCACCAAGGTCAGCAGCCGGTCCACATCCAGGGTACCGTTTGGTTTGGAGACTTCGCGGATCTGACGGACCAGCAGGCGGTGCATGATGGAACTCCCCACACGGAACAATGGCGGTGGCAGGCACGGCACGGGGGGCCTGCCAATACATCCTATGGCAATATGTTCAGGGAAAACTATGTCAAATACGATAAACGATCATTAATTTACCAGAAATATCTTGCAAACAGAAAGATAATACTTTTGTTAATCAAGTTCAATGCGCGCATAAACATGCAAATTTTCAGCATAAATTTGTCTTTTGCATTTCGCATCTGCGACATTCGTAGAATAAAAATTTTTCGTATTGCTGAGTTTGTCGAATATATACATTTATGATTTTACATTCGCCGGAATGGACGAAAACGGCAATCTTTGAATTCCCAACCGGGGCGGATGTGATAGCCTGCGGTCACCAGTCACAAAATGCGCGGGCGACAATGGGCATTCACGTCAAGCTGCGTCACACCACCCGTTACAGTTATGACCGTCCGGTCACCCTGTCTCCCCAGGTCGTTCGATTGCGGCCCGCGCCCCATAGCCGCACGCCTGTTTTGTCTTATTCGCTGAACATTGAACCGGCGAACCACTTCATCAACTGGCAGCAGGACCCGCAAAGCAATTGGCTGGCCCGGCTGGTTTTTCCCGAAAAAGTTCGGGAATTCGTGGTTGATGTGGATCTGGTGGTGGATGTGTCCGTCACCAATCCGTTTGATTTTTTCCTGGAACCGCAGGCGGAACACTTCCCCTTTGCCTATGCCCCCGAACTGGACCACGAATTACGCCCGTTCCTGCAAAAGGAAGAGGCTGGGCCACTTTTGTCCCAATATCTGGCGGGCATCGACACCAGCACCCCGGTCCAGACCAGCAATTTCCTGGTGGCGCTGAATCAAAAGCTGCAATCCGACATCAGCTATACCATCCGCATGGAACCCGGCGTCCAGACGCCGGAACAGACATTGGGGCTGCGGTCGGGATCGTGCCGGGATTCGGCGTGGCTTTTGGTGCAGATCCTGCGGCATCTGGGCCTGGCCGCCCGCTTTGTGTCGGGGTATCTGATCCAGTTGGTCCCGGATGTGAAATCCCTGACCGGCCCGGTGGGGGCCTCTCATGATTTCACCGACCTGCATGCCTGGACCGAAGTGTATTTGCCTGGTGCCGGTTGGATCGGACTGGACCCCACATCGGGCCTGCTGACGGCGGAAGGGCATATCCCCCTGGCCGCCTCGCCCGATCCCACATCGGCGGCCCCCATTTCCGGGGCGGTGGAATTGTGTCAGGTGGAATTCGGCCACCACATGGACATTACCCGCATCCTGGAAACCCCCAGGGTGACCAAGCCCTATACCGATGATCAATGGCAGGCGGTGCTGGCCCTGGGCGATCAGGTGGACCAGCGGCTTTATGCCGGCGATGTGCGCCTGACCCAGGGGGGCGAGCCGACTTTCGTGTCGGCGCTGGACATGGATGGCGATGAATGGAATGTCAGCGCCGTCGGCCCGACCAAGCGCGGCTATGCCGACACCTTGATCCGCCGGTTGCGCGACCGTCTGCATCCCGGCGCCTTGCTGACTTTTGGTCAGGGCAAATGGTATCCGGGGGAAAGTTTGCCCCGCTGGGCGTTTTCCATGGTCTGGCGCGAGGATGGCGATCCGGTCTGGGTCGATGAATCGCTGTTGGCCCGTGACGGCATCGACCACCGGCACACCCATGAAACCGCCAGCAGCTTCGTCACCGTTCTGGCGGAACGGCTGGGGGTGGACCCGGCCTATGCCCAGCCAGCCTTTGAAGACCCGGTGCATTATCTGATCCGCGAACGCCAATTGCCGGTCAATGTGGACCCGGAAGACAGTCGGCTGGCCGATCCCGAAGAACGGGCCAGACTGGCCCAGGTGTTCAGCCGTGGCCTGGGCACCCCCATCGGCTATGTGCTGCCCCTGCATCCATGGTGGCAATCCCAGGATCAGATACGATGGATCACCGGCCCCTGGTCCACGCGGGAAGGCCGGATTTACACCTTGCCGGGTGATTCGCCCCTGGGCCTGCGCCTGCCGCTGGATTCGTTGCCGTGGATCGCCCCGGTGGATTACCCCTATCACACCGAAGCCGATCCCATGGCCCCGCGTGCACCCTTGCCCCGGCGGCACCAGGCGATGACCTCCCGCGTGCCCGGTACTCCCGGCCAGGGCGCGGCCCCGATCATGGCCCAGCGCCCCAACAAGGCCATCAAGCCCAAGCGCACCCGTAACGGTCTGGTGTCCGACAATGTGCGCACCGCCTTGTGCGTGCAGCCGCGCGACGGTCATTTGTGCATTTTCCTGCCGCCGGTGGAAAGCGCCGAACAATATCTGGACCTGATCGCGGCCATCGAGGATACCGCCGACGAATTGGGAACCCCCATCCAGTTGGAAGGGTATGAACCGCCCAAGGATCACCGGCTGAAGGTGATGAAAATCACCCCCGATCCCGGCGTGATCGAAGTGAATGTGGAACCGTCCACCAATTGGCGGGCCTTGGTGCAAAGCACCGAGATTTTGTATGAAGAAGCCCATCAATGCTATTTGGGCACGGAAAAGTTCATGATCGACGGCCGCCATGTGGGCACGGGCGGCGGCAATCACATGGTGCTGGGCGGCTTGACCCCGGCGGACAGCCCGTTCCTGCGTCGGCCCGATCTGTTGGGCAGTCTGGTGCGGTTCTGGCAGAACCATCCCAGCTTGTCCTATCTGTTCTCGGGCCTGTTCATCGGTCCCACCAGCCAGCATCCGCGGGTGGATGAAGCCCGCGACGATACCTTGTACGAGCTGGATATCGCCCTGAACCAATTGCCCCGGCCGGGCCAGCAGCCCTTGCCCTGGGTGGTGGATCGGATTTTGCGCAATGTGCTGGTGGATGCCACCGGCAACACGCACCGCACGGAAATCTGTATCGACAAGCTGTTTTCCCCCGACGGCCCCACCGGACGGTTGGGTCTGGTGGAATTCCGCGCCTTCGAAATGCCCCCCCATGCGCGCATGAGTCTGGTCCAGCAATTATTGCTGCGCGCCCTGATTTCGCGGTTCTGGGATCAGCCTTATACCCAGCCCCTGGCCCGGTGGGGATCGGCCCTGCGGGATCGGTTCATGCTGCCCCATTGGCTGGAACGCGATTTCCTGGATGTGCTGGATTGGCTGCGTCTGGGCGGTCTGAATTTCGATCCGGCCTGGTTCGCGCCCCATCTGGAATTCCGCTTTCCGGTGGTTGGCGCCATCACCCATCTGGGCATGCGGGTCGAGGTGCGCAACGCCTTGGAACCGTGGCATGTGATGGGCGAGGAACCGGGGGCGGGCGGGACCGTGCGCTACGTGGATTCGTCGGTGGAACGGGTTCAGATCAAGGTGTCCAATCTGGTTGGCAACCGTTATTCGGTGGCCTGCAACGGGTTGTCCTTGCCCCTGGCCCCCACCGGGACGGTGGGCGAAATGGTGGCGGGCATCCGGTATCGGGCATGGTGGCCGTCATCGTGCCTGCACCCCACCATCGGCGTTCATTCCCCCCTGACCATTGATCTGGTGGATAATTGGACCGGGGCGGCGATGGCGGGTTGCACCTATCACGTTGCCCATCCGGGCGGGCGCAATTACAGCACCTTCCCGGTCAATTCCTATGAAGCTGAAGCCCGGCGCCGGGCCAGATTCTTCCCCTTTGGCCATTCCCAGGGATTGGGCGGCACCCGGTCCCCGATCATTCATCCCGATTATCCCAATACCCTGGATCTCAGGCTGCAATAGGAGCATTTGACCATGGGCGGCGAAACCGCCCGGCGGCAGGGCAGCAACCGGCGGCAAGCCGACCGGCCAGACAATGCCCGCCCCGGCGACTTCACCCGCGTCTACGCCCCCCCGGCAGGCGTGTTCGACGAAATGACCGATCCGTCCATGGGCGTGCGCGCCCATTGGCAGGGTTTTGCCCGCATTTTTGATCGGCTGTCCCTGGACGAGGTCGGCCAGCGTTGGGAATTGGGCCAGGGGTTGTTGCGCGACAATGGGGTCACCTATAACGTCCATGGCGATCCCGCCGGGCTGGAACGGCCCTGGCACCTGGACCCCCTGCCGCTGCTGATCACCAAGAATGAATGGGACGGCATCACCCAGGCGGTGACCCAGCGCGCCCATTTGTTGGACCGGATATTATCTGATCTTTATGGTCCCCGCCGCCTGCTGGCCGATGGGATTTTGCCGCCATCCGTCCTGCATGCCAATCCGTCTTTCCTGCGGCCTTGCCATGGGTGGCTGCCGGCGGGCGGGCGCTACCTTCATTACTATGCCGCCGATCTGATGCGCGGTCCCGATGGGCATTGGCAGGTTTTGGCCGACCGCACCGAATCTCCGGCGGGTGCGGGCTATGCCCTGGAAAACCGCACCATCGTCAACCGGGTGCTGCCCGATTTCTTCCGCGCCGTGCATGTGGAACGGCTGGGGCCGTTCTTCGACATTCTGCGCCGGTCGCTGCAAGCTCTGGCGCCGCGCCGGGCTGATGAACCGCGCATGGTTCTGCTGACCCCCGGCCCCTATAACGAAACCTATTTCGAACACGCTTTCCTGGCCCGCCATCTGGGGATTCCCTTGATCCAGGGCGAAGACCTGACCGTGCGCGACAATTGCGTCTATGTGAAGACCCTGACCGGCCTGCAACCGGTCGATGTCATCTTGCGTCGGACCGGGGGGGAATGGTGTGATCCCCTGGAATTGCGCGGCGATTCCACCTTGGGCGTGGCCGGGCTGGTCCAGGCGGCCCGCGCGGGCAATGTCGCCATCTGCAACGCCCTGGGGGCCGGTCTGTTGGACGGCGCCGCCATCAAGGAATTCCTGCCGACCATTTCCCGCTATTTCCTGGGGACGGATCTGTTGATGCATTCGGTGCCGTCCTGGTGGTGCGGCACCCAGGGCGGATTGGCCCATGTGCAGGGCAATTTGCACCGGATGATGTTGCGTCCGGCGTTTCACAACCGCCGGAAAACCATTTTCGGCGCCGATCTGCCCCCGGATGAATACCAAAAACTGCTGACCACCATCACCCGCCGCCCGTGGGAATGGGTGGGCCAGGACGTGGCCCCCCTGTCCAGCGTGCCGGTTTGGGAAAACGGCGCCCTGGTCCCCCGCCACATGCTGTTGCGGGTCTTCGCCGTGGCCACGGACCAAGGCGATTGGCAGGTGATGCATGGCGGTCTGGCCCGAGTATCCAGTGAACACGATTTGCTGACATCCAGGCTGCAAACCAGTGGCAGCGGCGGCAGCAAGGATGTGTGGGTTCTGTCGGATGCACCGCCCCTTCAAGCCCCTGGCGCGCGTGGCCCGTCGGCGCCGCCGGTCAAACTGACCCGCGGCTATCGCGATCTGCCCAGCCGGGTGGCTGATAACATGTTCTGGCTGGGCCGCTATCTGGAGCGGGCTGAATCCACCACCCGCTTGTTGCGATCCGCCCTGTCGCGGCTAGAGGAAGCCATCGACCAGGGCGATAATGCCCGCACCGTTTACACCGCCCGAACCATGGCCCGGCTGGGTCTGGCTTTGCCGCCCCAGGCACTCCAGCTCAGCGGCGTCGATCTGGTGGCCCGGCTGGTGGCCCACCATGCCGATCCCCAGGCCAACGGATTGGCGGGCGCGGCGGAACGGCTGTTGCGGACTGTCGCCAATTTGAGGGACCGCCTGTCAGTGGATACCTGGCGCGCTCTGCAACGGCTGCGGACCCAGGTGGAAAAGCTGGGGCGGGAAAAACGCGGCGATGTCAGCCGCCGCCTGAACACCTTGGTTTTGACCGCCGAAGCGGTCAGCGGCCTGTCCATGGAAAACATGACCCGAGGCCCGCTTTGGCTGTTCCTGGAAGCCGGGCGGCGCATCGAACGGGCCAATACCATCATCGACACCTTGGGCGGCGCCCTGGGCGAGGCGGAAAACGAAGACAGCGTGCCCATGGATCTGTTGCTGGAATTGTGGGACAGCGTGATGACGTATCGTTCGCGCTATCTGGCATCGCCCCGGCTGGCGGCGGTGCTGGATTTGCTGTTGTGCGATGAAAGCAATCCCCGTTCGTTGGGATTTCAGTTCCTGCAACTGTCCCACCACATGGATGCCCTGGCCCAGCATGCCGGGGAAAACGGTTTTCTGCGCCCGGAACAGCGGGTCATGACCGTTCTGTGCGGTACGGTCCGCACCACCGACGCCATCGCCTTGTCCCATTACGACCCCGATATCGGCTATCGCGATGCGGAAAGATTGCTGGAAAATCTGCGGTCGCGGCTGTGGGAATTGTCGGAAGTGATTTCGCGGGAATTTTTCAGCCACGCCCAATGGCGCCTGCCCACCCCGCCCATGGACCTGCTGCCATGAAATTCCGCATCCGCCACGTCACCACCTACCATTATTCCGATCCGGTGTTGCTGTCCCACCATGCCGCCCATCTGTGTCCCCGCGACATGGCCGGGCAAAGCCACCAGAACGCCCGGCTGGATATTTCCCCGGTTCCGGCGGTGATGCATGATCAGCAGACGGATTATTTCGGCAATCCGGTGGTGCATTTCACCATTCAGGACGCCCACACCACCTTGCAGGTGACCACCCGCTTTCAGGTGGAAACCAGCCCCCAACCCAGTTTGCCCCAATCCTGCCCGTGGGAAATGGCCCGGCTGGATTTGGGATTGCTGGGGCTGCCCGAAGATCCGGGGGCCATGGATTTCGTCTTTGCCTCGCCCCAATTGCCTTATCTGCCCGAAGCCGCCGAATACGCCGCTCCCAGTTTCACCCCCGGTCGGCCCCTGGCCGAAGCCGTGCTGGATCTGACCCGCCGTATTCACGCCGATTTTGCCTTTGACCCGGTGGCGACCCAGGTGGGTACGCCGCTTTCCACCGTTTTCAGCCAGCGCCGGGGGGTGTGCCAGGATTTCGCCCATGTGGGTATCGCCTGCGTCCGCGCCATGGGATTGGCGGCCCGCTATGTCAGCGGCTATATCCGCACCTTGCCGCCGCCGGGAAAAGAAAAGCTGATCGGCGCCGATGCCTCCCATGCCTGGCTATCGGTGCATATTCCCGGCTGGGGCTGGCTGGATTTGGACCCCACCAATGACACCATCGCCGGCGAAGATCATATCACCGTGGCCTGGGGCCGTGATTACGACGATGTCAGCCCCATTCGCGGCGTGGTTCTGGGCGGGGGCGAACACGGGATCAGCGTCGCGGTGGACGTGTTCGAAATCGTCTGATACCAACGGCCAATTTCATTGACCGTTGTACAGCCCCTTGCCGGGCGCGGCCATCCGGCCGCCTGGCCGCCGCCGCAATGGCGGCTGGGTTTTATTTTGTCCCTCGCCGGGCGCGGCCCCTTGGGCCTAACCAAATCCCTATGAGTTCCACTCACCGGGATTTGGTATTACGCTTTGCGATCACGCTTTCTTGACGAATTCCGATTTCAGATTCATGGCGCCAATGCCATCAATCTTGCAGGCGATGTCATGACCGTCAACGGCATCCGCCACCAGACGGATGTTCTTGACCTTGGTGCCGCTCTTGACCACCAGGGATGACCCTTTGACTTTCAAATCCTTGATCACGCTGACCGAATCGCCGTCGGCCAGCACGTTGCCATTGGCATCCTTGATCACGGTTTCGTCGGCGGCCTCGGCGGCGGTGTCGGGGTTCCATTCATGGGCGCATTCGGGGCAGATCAGCAGGCTGCCGTCTGAATAGACATGTTCAGACGAACATTTGGGGCATTTCACATCGCTGTCCATTTTGATCCTGCTTTTTAGAAAGGGGGCATGTCCCTGCCATATACCCGCCATTGCGCCGGTTGGAAAGGGCGCGTCGCTGGATTATGCGCTTGGTTTGAGGGTTGTCTGGCGCAAGATGTGACCGGTCACGGGGTGGGGATGGCGGGATGTGCCCGGATTTCGGTTTCCTTCAGGGCGGGGACGATCTCACCCATTTGACTGCGTAGTTGATACCCGGCCACGGCTTCGGAAATCAGCACGCGGGTCAGGTCCAATTGTGCTTTGTACCGGCGGTCATAGGCATCCAGCAGGTCGAAAAGCGGTCGGTCGGCGCTGATATATTGTTCTTCGAACGCATCCACCACACGGGCATTGGATTCCAAGGCCCGTTCCAGGATCGGGACGCGGTTATTGGCGGTGTTCAGCGCGTTAAAGGCCAGCCGCACGCTTTCTTCCAGGCGGCCACGGGTGTCCAGGGATTTGAAATTGGCTTCCCTGGCCTTGGCGCCCGCCGCCAGACCTTCGGCGATTTCGGTGCCGCCGCTGATGCTCCAGGTGGCGGTCAGCATGGCCTTGGTTTCGTTGTTATAGGGGAAATATTCCTCGCTGGCCGGGTCCAGCCCCAAAGCCACGCCGCCGGCATTCCAGGATCGGCTTTTCGTGTATTCAAAATTCAGCTTTGGCAGCATGCGGCTATAGGCTTTGTCGCGTTCCTGGAATTGCACATCGATTTGCTGGACCGACAGCAGATAATCCGGGTTGCTGCGCAAGGTGCGGGTCATGGCGTCTTGCATGCTTTCCGGGACCGAGGGTAGCAAGGCCGCCGGCATCTGTAATTTCAGGGGGACCACGCCGGACAGCCGCCGGAATTCATCCAAGGCGGAATCGTAATCCGAGCGGGTTTCGATCAGCGCGGCCTGGGCCGATGTCGCCCGGCTTTTTACCCGGTCCAGATCAGCCCCGGCGGCACCGCCGCCTTCCACCCGGTTGCTCATGACCGTGGTTAATTTGTCCAGGTGGTTTTTGTAATCCTGGGCATAACGGATGGACAGATCGGCGCGGACGATTTTCAGAAAGGCGGTGGCGGTTTGCAAAGCCACCCGCTCGCGCACGCCCAATTGTTCCAATTCGGACGCCGACAATTTTTCGTGGCGCAGCAAGATGTCTGAAATCAGCGTCAGATCAATCACAGGCTGCACGATGCGGACACTGCGGTCCCAGCGGTGATGTCGGCTGTCTTCGACCCGTTTGCTGTCTTCGGTAAAGGATGCGGGCGAGGACCGTTCCTTGCCGTTGCTGCGGGTATAGGTCACCGTCGGCAGATAGCTGCCATAGGCCCCGACCACTTCCCATTCAGAGGCTTCGGTCCTGGCCCGTGCCGCCTGGATTTCGAAATTGTTCTGCAAGGCCAAGGCTACCGCTTCGTCCAGGCGCAGCGGATCGGTCATGGTGGGGGGGCGGTCTTCGGTCGGTTCCAGCAGGATTTCGTTCAGACCGCCCAGCAAGTGACGCAGCAAGGCGCTGCGCGCCGCACCGCGTTCCGGCAGGGATGAGGTATCGGTGGCGGGATGTGCCGGTGGGGATTGGGCCAATGACGGGGACGACATGGCCAAAAGGCATGCCAGCATCACCACGGAAACGCTGTTGCGTTTCGTCACCATCTCAGTCCCCCCCTGTTTCGGTCCAGACCCGTCATACCAACCGGCCAATGACTTGACCGGTTGTGTTGTCCCTCGCCGGGCGGGCGCCTTGGCGTCTTTGGCCGCCGCCGTAATGGCGGCAAAATACCGACCAACGAGTCGATTGAAAGATTGGCCGGTATTATTCATGCCCCAAGAACCCGTTCACGCGGCCCATCGGTAATGATCCGCCCCCGTTCCAAGACGATGATGCGCGTACATTGTGACAGCAAAACCCGGCTGTGGGTGCTGAGCACGATTACCCGGCCGGGCCGCAGCGATGCCAAGGTATCGGCCAGTATCTTTTCCAAGGGCGCGTCCAACCCCGTATTGGGTTCGTCCAGCAACAGGACCGGCGGCAGCCCCAGCAGCGCGCGGGCCATGGACAGCATTTGCCGCTGTCCCCCAGACAGATTGCTGCCATGGGGGCCGATGGGCGTGGCCAAATTCAGTTCCCCCAAATCCATGACGCGGCCCAGACCCGACAGGGCCAGGGCTTGGGTCACGTCCTGATGGCTGGCAGCCCAGTTGCCTGCCCGGATATTATCTTCCACGCTGCCATCCAGCAATGTGGGGTCCTGCGGTTTATAGCCGATCAGATCCGACAGATCCCCCGGCGATACGTGCCGGATCGGGATATTGTCCAGCAAGACATCCCCGTCATCAGGGGGCAGAACCCCGGCGATCAGACGCAGCAGCGTGGTTTTGCCCGCGCCGGGATGGCCGACGATCCCGACCATTTCGCCGGGGGCCAGCGATGCCGTGATTTCGGTGACGGTGGGGCGTCCGCCGGGGCGCAAGGAACAGCCAAGATTGACCAGGCGAAGATGCGGTTCCACCCCGTCGCGGCGGGGGGGAATGGTTTCTTCACCCGCCGGTTGGGGCATCAGCGCATCCAGCCCGGTCAATGCCTGGCGGAATTCGCGATAGCGGGTCAGCAGCAGCACCACCGACATGATGGTGGCCATGGCCCGCGATATCAGCATGGTCGAGGCCAGCAACCCACCGGATGTCAGGCTTTTGCTGTCCACCATATAGGCACCGCCGATGGTCCCCCCCAGATAGGCCAGGTTGGAACCGGCGAAGGTAAAGGACTGGGCCAGACTGTGCCAATAGCGCGCCCGCCCCGATGCCACCCCGGCCCGGTTGGCAGCCCGATGCCAGCGCCGGGCCAGTTCATTGCGCAGTCGGCCGCCGACAATGACTTCCCGCGCGGCCAAGGTGTCGGCCAGCAGGGCAAAGCGGTCTTCCCCCGCCCGGCGGGCCTGGCGTTCGTAATCATGGCTGGGAATGATGAACAGGGCATGGACCCCGATCACCAGCAGGCCGACCACGATGGGCACAAACACCAATGGCCCGGAAATCATTGCCAGAACCACCAGATACAGCAGCAGGAACGGAATATCCAAGGCCGACAGCATATAGGAACTGGACAGGAAATCCCGGCTGCCCAAAATCTGCTTGTACTTTTCCATGACCACGCCGACCGCCGGAATTTTGGCCGTATTGGCGGACAGGACCCCACGGAACAGGGCATGGTCGATATCCGCCTCGCTGGCGACGGCGAAGCGTTCCATCAGGATCGCCCGCACTGCCCGGATCGCGTAATCCAGCCCGATGCTGAGAAACAGGCCGATGCCCAAGGCCCACAGGGTTTCCGAAATGCCGTTTCCCAGCACCTTGTCATAGACGAACCGGCTGAACAGCGGGAACAGCAGGGCCAGGGTGTTGACCAGCAATCCGCTGATCATGATTTCCAGCAGCAGCCCCTTATGTCTGCGCAGAAACGGCAGAAAATTCCTGACCACATCCAGCCGGTGGGTCAGCACAATGGCCCGCCCCGCATGGTCCACCCGTGCCGGAGCCGTGGTGACGGTGCCATCCGGGGCGATCAGGTCAAAGCCATGGGGACGTGGCATGGCGGCCAGCCATTGCCCCCCGCCCACATCCAGCAACAGGGCAGCCATATCCATATCCGGCCACGACCCCGCCGCTACCCGAATGGTCCGGGCCGACAGTCCATGACCGCGCAGGGTGTTCTTGAGCTGACGCGGCGAGGCGGTGTCGTCATCCGGCGACCGCCCCAATTCCCCCAATACAGCGCGGACAGCCTGGGAAAAAGAACACTCGCTCATGTCCAATGCACTTCCACATTCAAGCTGTTGGCGCCGCTGGTATAGGCGTAGGTGGAGGTATGGGCCGCCGCATAGGTTTGCGTTCCGGTCCCTGTCGTTGACCCGGTATAGGTAAAGGTGTCACCCGTATCCAGATACAGGGTCAGCGTGGCGCTGTTACTGACATCCAAAATGCCCTGAACCTTGGCGTAATTCAGGCCCGAGGTGGTCAGGACCGTGCTGCCCTTGGCGTTGATGGATTCGATTGATGTAATCAATGTCGTGTTCAAATTGGTGGACAGATCCCAATTGGCCACCGTCATCGTATCCGTTCCGGTCGACCCGTTGATGGTGGTGGTTGCCAATTCCGACACGGCGGCGATGAACGTGTCGTTCCCCGCTTCGCCGTACAATGAATTGGTGCCGCTGCCGCCGATCAGGGTGTCATCGCCGCTGCCCGCCCAAATGATGTCATTGCCAGCCCCGCCATCCAGGTAATCGTTGTCATTCCCCCCCGACAGATAATCGTTGCCCGCCATGCCATACAGCGTGTCATTCCCGCTGCCCCCGGTCAGGGTGTTATTATTGCCGTCGCCGGTCAGGGTGTCGCCATAATTGGACCCATAGATATTTTCGAAGTTCAGCAAGGTATCGATATTGGTGCCGCTGGCCGACGTCTTGTAGGTGGCGAAGCCGGTGGTCAGGCTGGCGACGATGCCGGTCGTATTGTAACCGGGGCTGAGATCCAGATAGCTGACCGTGTCTTCGCCGGTTCCGCCATCCATATAATCCGAGCCCTTGGCGGTGGTTCCACCGCCGCCCGCGCGAATCCAGTCATTGCCGCCATAGCCGAAGACAGTGTCATCCCCGGAATAGCCGTAAATCGTATTGTCGGCGCTGCTACCGAAAATGACATCCGCATATCCGCCGCTGTAAACATTTTCGATGTTGTAGATAGCAACGGTATAGTCAGTACTTGTGCCGTCCAAAATCATCGTGTTCGCGGCGACGTTAATGGCGCCGTAACTGTGGGCTACGGTGTCAAGATTGACGTACATATAGTACGAACCATTATTTATATAATAAAGATCGTCGCTTCCGTTGCCGCCATCCATGTAATCATTGCCGGTTTCATATACAGTCGTGCTGTACCCCGGATAAAATGAGAATCGGTCATTGCCATCATTGCCGTACAGGGTGTCATTCCCCGCCCCGCCGGTGAAGGTATCGTTGCCGGAACTGCCATACATCACATCGGCATAGCTGGTGCCGATCACGTAATCGACCGAACTGTAGGTGTCTCCGGCGGCGGACCCGCCATAGCCGCTATTGGCCGCGACCGTGACGCCGCCCCAGGTAAAGGACGATGCGCTCAGGTTGACAATGACCGCAGCCGATGAGGTCCGGTAGCTGATCATGTCCGATCCGCTGCCGCCCACGATGTTTTCGACGACATCGCCAAGCGTATAGTAATTGGACCCGGCGCCACCGGAATAATACATGGACGTGCCGCCCAGGGACGCAACGGTAAAGAACTGGTCTGTGCCAGAGCCGCCATAGATTGTATCTGATCCGCCGCCGGCACTGATGACATTCGATCCGTTTCCAAGATAAACGGTATCATCGTTCAATGACGCGGTGACAGTGTTGCCGCCATTGCCCAGGGAAACGACTTCGATATTGCTGAAATTGACCAGTCGGCTGCTGTCCGAAGTCAGTTTGACCGTACCGTTCAGATCCACGGTCAGCGCATCCGACAAGCCGCTTAGATCCAGGGTGTCGGTGCCGATGCCGCCATCGACCGTATCCGTGTTATAGCCGGTATTGTCGGCATAAATGATCCGGTCATCGCCCGAACCGGCAAGAATGGTGTCGGCGCCGGTCCCGCCGTCGATGGTGTCATTGCCATCATCGGCATTCAGGTAATCATCGCCGGACAAGCCATACAGCGTGTCGTTGCCGACGCCGCCGAACAGGCTGTCATTGACCGCACCACCGTAAAGGGTGTCATTGCCAGCCAATCCGTAAAACGTATGGGATACGCCATAGGCCGAGGCGTTGATCAGATCATTCCCGCTGCTGGCCGTCATGTTTTCCACGGAAAACACCAAGTCGGTGCCGAAATTGGTCGCGACGGTGCCGCTGCCAGTGCTGTCCATGGTGAAAGAAAGGGTGGTGGTGACACCGTTGTCATAAGACAGATAGTCGGTTCCGGCCCCGGCATCGATGGTGTCGATCCCGCCACCACCCATGATGATGTCGTCCCCGGCCCCGGAACTGATGGTGTCGTTCCCACTACCGGAGGTGATCGTATCCGCGCCGGCGCCGGTGGTGACCGTGTTGGCCCCGCTTCCGGCCGAGACGATATTGTTGCCGTCGCCGACGGAAATGCTGTCATTGCCGCTGCCAGTGGTCACTGTGTCGCTGCCGGTGCCGGCGGTGACCGTGTTATCCCCATCCCCGATCGAGATGATGTTGACGCCGTCGCCTGCGGTGATCACATCCTTGCCGCTGCCAGCGGTGATGGTGTCGTTGCCGCTGCCGGTGGTCACCCAATTAAGGCCATCCCCGGCGGTGACGATATTGTTGCCGTCGCCCACGGAAATGGTGTCGTTACCGGCGCCGACGGTCACCGTGTCGCTGCCGCCGCCAGCGGTGACCGTGTTATCCCCATCCCCGATCGAGATGATGTTGACGCCATCGCCTGCGGTGATCACATCCTTGCCGCTGCCGGCGGTGATGGTGTCGTCACCGCTGCCGGTGGTCACCCAATTAAGGCCGTCGCCAGCGGTAA
>JAYSBF010000061.1:0-20685 GCA_041915545.1 Magnetospirillum sp.
CGCCGGGCCAGGCGGCGGCGAAGCGGCGGGTGTATTCTTCGGCCAGCAGGGTCTTGCCCATGCCGCCCAGCCCACGCAGCAAGGTGGAGCCATCGCCCGGCGCGGTGCCGGCGGTGGTGGGGGCCAACAGCACCGATCCGGCGGCCAGCCCGTCATGCACCTGCCAGATTTCCGCCCGCCGTCCGACGAAATTCTGGGCGCCGCCATTGGGCGGCAGGCCGATCCAGGTCTGATCGGCGGCGGGTTGGATAATCTGGCCAAAGGATGTGGTGACCGCCGCCACCCGTGCCTTGATCGTGGCGGCCAGCGCCGCCAAATCCGCCACTTGGTCCTTGTCCGCGAAACAAAGAGTGCGCAGGGATTGCGGTTGGATATGGTCGGCCCCATCCACGGGGTTGACCACCAAAATACGATCCGCCCCACCGGTGACAAAGGCCGATGCCAATTCCCAATCACAGGCGCGGCGCTGGGTATAGGCCGGGCTGTACCAGGCCAGCATCAGCTTGGAATGGGCCAGCCCGTCCCTGATCCCCCGCTGAATGTCAGTGAACGTCTCGGTCTGTTGGCTGTAACGCCAGAAAGTGACGCCCGCTGTGGTTAATGCCTGTTCAAGTTGATCAATTTCGGCGCTATCCGCCCCGGAATAGCTGATAAAAATGTCAAAATCGCCGCCCATCCACGCCCCGCTTGCGCCAATAGAAACACCATACCACTGTTAGATACGGTGCCTCATCCCGGCTGATCCGGCAAGCGCCCTTGGCCGGTATCAGGCGGCTTTGCGGTCCAGGGAAAACGGATGCAGAAAGCCCAGGAACTGATCGGCCACCCGGTCCCAGGAAAAATCCGACGCATAATCCCGGCACCGGGCCGGATCAATGGACAGGGCCGATTGGGCCGCGCGGGCCAGATCATCATCCAGCACCCCCACCGGGGCAGTGCCCAGCACGTCCATGGGACCGGGCACCGGAAAGGCCGCCACCGGCACGCCCGAGGCCAGGGCCTCCAGCATCACCAGACCAAAGGTGTCGGTGCGGGATGGGAAGACAAAGCAATCGGCGGCGGCGAAATAGCGGGACAATTCCTGATCCCCATTGGCGATGCGCCAATCCACCTGAGGAAAGCGCTTCATCAGCCCCGACCGGGCCGGGCCATCGCCCACCACCATCTTGGTTCCCGGCAAATCCAGCGACAGAAAGGCCGGCAAATTCTTTTCCACCGCCACCCGGCCCACATACATGAACACCGGGCGCGGCACGGTCAGGAAATCCTTGGGCTGGGGATGAAAGGTGCGGATATCCACCCCGTGCGACCATTCCACCGCATTGCGGAACCCCCATTCCCCCAATTCCCGATACACCGATGGTGACGGGCACAGTACCGCCGAAGACGGCCCATGAAACCGCCGTACCACCGCATAGGCCCAGGCCAGCGGCACCCCGGTCCGGGCGCGGACGTAATGGGGAAATTTGGTGTGATAGGCGGTGGTGAACGGCAGATGCCGGTCCAGACACCAACGCCGCCCGGCCCAGCCCAACGGGCCTTCGGTGGCCAGATGCACCGCATCGGGGGCGAAATCATCCAGCAATTTGGCCAAGCGCCGCGCCGGCAGCAGGGATAACGGAATTTCGGGATAGCTGGGGCACGGCATGGTGCGGAATTGCCCCGGCTCCATCACCGCCACCTCGTGCCCCATGCGGCGGACCGTATCCGTCAAGGTGGATAAAACCCGGACAACCCCATTGCGCTGGGGATGCCAGGCGTCGGTGACGATGGCGATACGCATCCCGAACCCCCTTTGTTGCTGGCGGCAGCTTGGGTTGCGGCGCGGTCAGGGGCAAGTGACAGGTGGGTGAATTTCGCCGGGGGAGAGGGGGGGACTTGAGAGCCCAATCGCGACGCGCAGCCCCCCCTTGTCAAATATCCGCCAACTCCACCAAGGAGGCCCCGCCCAAAGCAGGGAAAAAGCGGTCGGCCATGCGGGCGAAGCGGTCGGGGGCATCGGTGGCGATCAATTGAATGCTGCCCCGCCCTGCCCCGCTTTCAATTCCACGCTCGGCCAAGGTGTCTTGGGTTTGCCGGGCCACCGCTTCGGCGCAATCCACCAGAATGGGGGCTTGGCCCAGCACCTGGCGCAGGACCGGGACCAGAATGGGAAAATGGGTGCAGCCCAGCACCAGACAATCATTGCCGCCGCCAGCAGTCTGGGCGGGGAATGCCGTGGCCAGGTAATGAGCCGCCAAGGTTTCGGCCATGGGACCAGTGATCAGCCCCTCTTCCGCCAGGGGGACAAACAGGGGACAGGGAATTTGCCTGATCCGGGCCTGGGGCCGGTGGGCGGAAATCGACCGGATAAAGGCCCCCGACCGGCATGTGCCTTCGGTCGCGGCCACCACGATATTGCCGCTGGGCGACAAATCCGCCGCCCGCCGGGCGCCCGCTTCGATCACCCCCAGAACCGGCAGATGGGGAAACGCCGCCTGGACCGCGCCCAAGGCATGGGCGGTGGCGGTGTTACAGGCGATCACCAGCAGCTTGATCCCCAGCCGGGTCAGGAAATCCGCCGCCTTCAACGCATAGCGGGTCACGGTTTCCGGTGATTTGCTGCCATAGGGCAGCCGGGCCAGATCCCCCAGATAAATCAGGGATTCACCAGGAAGCCGCCGGTTCAACGCCGCCGCTACGGTCAACCCGCCCACACCGGAATCGAAAACCCCGATGGGCAAGGATCGGATCATATCTGAAGTCGCCATGCCGCATCATATAGCCCCACCGCCCCCATCGGGGCAAATGTCATCGCGGAAGGATCGGCACATCTGCTATAGTCAGGTAAAATATAAGAGGAGGAAGATATGCCTCGTCCCACCAACCCCACCCCCAACTTCGCCCCCGCCACTGCCTGGGTCGAAGCCTGGACCATGTCGGTTCAGACCATGTTCCAATTCTGGGGACGTCTGTTCGACATGCAGCGCGACTTCATGAACAAGGCCGAAGAACATCAGCGCCGGGCCGTGGAAATCGCCCAAGGTCCGTCCTTCCTGGACCGCTATGGCAAACGCGCCCACGATATCGACCCGGAACGGGATGTCTGACCACACGGGATGTGGCGTTGTGCCGACCGTTTTCCTGGCCGACATATTTTAGCGGGGGGCGGAACAGGCCGTCCGTCCTTTCGTTTGGGGGCTTGAGCCCCCAAACCCCGCATCGGGAGGCAAGCCTACAAACGGGTCCGGGCGGTCGCCCAGCCGCGGAGCGGAGTTTTTCCGCAGCCTGTTATACCAACGGCCATTTTCATTGACCGTTGTACAGCCCTCGCCGGGCGCGGCCATCCGACCGCTTGGCCGCCGCCGCAATGGCGGCTGGGGTTTATTTTGTCCCTCGCCGGGCGCGGCCATACGGCCGCTTGGCCGCCGCCGCAATGGCGGCAGAACCAACGGCCATTAGCAGTCGAGACATGACAGCTAATCCTCGTGCGAGCCGCGCCGCCCAATGGGCACGTCGCGGTGGATATAGGCGCTCATCACCAATCCCCAACCGAACAGCAGGGACAGCATGGCGGTACCGCCATAGGAAATCAGCGGCAGCGGCACCCCCACCACCGGCACCAATCCCATGACCATGGCGGTGTTGATGAAGAAATACAGGAAAAAGGTGGTGGTGATCCCCAGGGCCACCAGACGGCTGAAATGCGAGCGGCAGCGCAAGGCGATCCCATAGCCCAGGGCCACCAGCAGACTGTACAGCCCCAGCAGGAACAACCCGCCCATCATCCCCCATTCTTCCCCGAACATGGTGAAGATGAAGTCGGTCTGTTTTTCCGGCAGGAAATTCAGGCGGGATTGGGTTCCCATCATATATCCCTTACCGAACACCCCACCCGATCCCAGGGCGATTTTCGACTGGGTGATGTGATAGCCGGCGCCCAGCGGATCTTCATCCGGGTTCAGAAAGATGATCACCCGTTTCTTTTGGTAATCGTGCAACAACTGCCACGCCACCGGAATTGCCCCCAGACCGGCGGCCAGGATCACGCCGAATTTCCACAGCCGGACACCGGCCATGAAAAAGATCGCCCCCGCCCCCATCAGCAACATCATGGCGGTGCCCAGATCGGGCTGTTTCATCACCAATCCGATGGGGGCCAACACCATCAGCAATGGCGGCAACAGGAAAAGCGGACGCCCCACATCCTGCAAGGTGGCCCCATGGAAGTACCGGGCCAGGGTCAGGGTCAGGGCCACTTTCATGATTTCCGATGGCTGAAGCTGGATGAAACCCAGATCAATCCAGCGCTGCGCCCCCATGCCGATGGTGCCTTTGATGTCCACCGCCACCAGCAAGACAATGGAGATCAGATACAGCCCGTAAGCCTGGCGCATCCAGAACCGGATATCCACCAAGGCCACGGTGATCATGATCATCAGCCCGACGCCAAAGCGGATCATCTGCTTCAGCGCCCACGGCTCCAACGAACCTTGCGCCGCCGAATACAGGGTCAGGAACCCCACCGAGGCAATGGCGCTCAACACCGTGATCAGCGACCAATTGATCTGCCAAATCTTATCCCGCCAGCTCATTTCCGTGCGGTTCAGGCGGGTGGACAGACGCGGTGTCGGACGGATCATCAAAAAGCGCCCCTTTTGCCGGGAACCACATGCAAGGGATGGGCACACTGACCCGATGAACACGAATCGTCGATCAAGCTGGCCATAGTGGAACCGCCGCCATCCCCCTGGGCCGACCGGGCACGGTCGCGCTTTTGCACTTCGATCATGATGTCGCGGGCGATGGGAGCAGCCACCGCCGACCCGCCGCCGCCATGTTCCACCACCACGGCAATGGAATATTTGGGATTGTCTTCGGGGGCATAGGCCACGAACAAGGCGTGGTCACGTTCTTTCCAGGGCAGTTCGTCGTTCTTTTTCACCCCGGTTTCGCGTTCGCGCATGGTGATGCGGCGCACCTGGGCCGATCCGGTCTTGCCCGACAGCCACATGCCGTCAATATCAATGCGGGCGCGATAGGCGGTGCCGCCCGGCTCGTTGGACACGGCGAACATCCCCCGGCGCACCAGCGTCAGGCTTTTTTGCGACACATTGCAAGACGGCCATTCCGGCGTGGAGCGGGGCGCGATATGACGGTCAACGATGGTGTCGCGGGCAACATGGGGCACCACCGCGAAACCGCCATTGGCGATGCGGGCGGTCATGGTGGCCAATTGCAGGGGGGTGGCCAGGCAATAACCCTGGCCGATCCCGTTGATCAGGGTTTCGCCGGGATGCCATGGCTGTTTCAGCGCCGCCCGTTTCCAGGCGCGATCCGGCATCAGACCGGGCCGTTCATTGGGCAGGTCAATCCCGGTCAGCCCCCCCAGACCGAAACGGCGAGCCATTTCGGCAACTTTTTCAAAGCCGCAACGCCGGGCGATTTCATAGAAATAGACGTCGCAGGAATTTTTCAGCCCGTTGATCAGATCCTGCGACCCATGGCCGCCTTTTTTCCAGCAGTGAAAACGCAGGCTGCCCAATTCCATATGGCCGGAACAAAACACCCGCTGATCGGCCGTGATCGCCCCGGATTCCAAGGCGGCCAGGGCCACCACCAGCTTGAAGGTGGACCCCGGCGCGAAGGTGCCGGCAATCGCCTTGTTTTGCAGCGGAGCGCGGGGATTGGTGGACAAATCCCGCCATTCCTCGCCCGTCAGGCCGCGATTGAAGGCATTGGGGTCAAAAGACGGGTTGGACGCCATCACCAGCACTTCGCCGGTATAAATGTCCATCACCACCGCCGCCGCCGATTCCTCACCCAGACGCTGGGCCGCATATTCCTGCAACCGCATATCCAGCGTCAGAGCCAGATTGGCCCCCGGCTCGCCTTCATTGCGTTCCAATTCGCGGATGACCCGGCCCACCGCGTTCACTTCCACCGCCGATGATCCGCCGCTGCCGCGCAAGGCCAGATCATAAATCCGTTCCACCCCGGCCTTGCCGATGCGGAAACCGGGCAGTTCCTCCAGTGGATCGCCGGTCAGATCGGCTTCCGATACCGCCGCCACATAGCCCAGGATGTGGGCGCCCAAATGTTCCAGCGGATAATACCGGCTTTGCCCCACATCAATCAGCACGCCGGGCAGATCGGGGGCGTTCACTTCGATCCGCGCCACGTCTTCCCAGGACAGGTTTTCCCGCACGGTGATGGGCACGAAAGACCGGTGCCGCCGCGCTTCCTTGGCAATACGGGCGCGGTCATGATCGGTCAGGGTGATGATCTGCGACAGGGCGTCCAGGGTATAGGACAGGGACGGCGCCTGTTCCGCCACCATCAACACCCGGTAATTATGCTGGTTGACCGCCATGGCCACACCGTTGCGGTCCAGGATCAGACCGCGCGGCGGCGGCAACAGCCGCATGGACACCCGGTTATCTTCGGCCAGGACGCCGTATTTATCCGCCTCGATCACCTGCAAATAATACATGCGGGCGGCCAAGGCCCCCACCAACGCCATCTTGCCACCGGCCAGCATGATGGCCCGGCGCGTGAACATCTTGGCGCGGTCGTTGTCGTGATACATGTCCCTAGACGTCCTTCAAAAAGGCCATCTGGGTCCGGGCCAAAAGCCGGGTCAGCAGCGGAAACAGTCCCATGGTCAGGATATATTCAAAAATCACCGGCACCGCATCCACCGCCCGCCCGCTCAGCATGATCACCAACATCCAAGACAGCCCCAAGGCGGCGGCGGCCAGCAGGCCAAAGGCCCACCACGTCACGCTAAAGGATTTTCCCAGAAAGAATTTGCGCTGGGACGACGCCACACCTTGGGCCAATAACAGCACCAAGGCATTCACCCCCAGCGGCGTGCCGGAAATAATATCGTGCATCAGCCCCAGGACAAAGGCGGCCCAGGCCGGCAACAGATCGGGGCGATAGATGGCCCAGTAATAAACCCCCATCAGGGGCAGGATCGGGCAAATGGACGCCAGCCCCGGCACATGCAGGGGCATGACGGTCAACAGCAGCATGAACAGGGTCAGACAAAACGGCAGAAGATGGCGGACCCAACTATCCATCCGTCCCCAGACCGGATTTTTCAATTGTCGGCCCCACGGCTGCGGCGTTCGGGCGCGGGCGGACGTTCGAACGGCAGGATGCCGCCCAGGCCGTAATCCACCACGGCAACGAATTCCAGGTCATGACGTTTGACGAAAGGATCAACCCGCGCCCCGCCTTCGCCGGTGGAAACCACCACGCCAATGGGCAGACCCGGCGGGAAAGCTGAACCGGATGATGCGGTCACCACCCGTTCCCCCGGACTGACCGGGGTATTGCCGGAAACGTAATTCAGCCGGGGCCGGTCTTTGTTGTCACCCGCCAGAATGGCCCGGATACGGGTGTTTTCGGTCATCACCGGAATGCGGGCATTGATGTCGGTCAACAACAGCAACCGCGATGTCCGTTCCCCCACTTCGGCGATGTGCCCCACCAGCACCTCACCCGACAGCACCGCCTGTCCCTTGCGCACGCCGCTGCTGGCACCGGCATTCAGCAGCATGGAATGGCCAAAGGCCGACCCCATGTCGCCAATGACCCGCGCGGTGATAAAGGCCGGTTCCGGGTCGGGAATGACGTTCAGATGCTCATGCAGAATGGCATTTTCACTTTCCAGCCGCCGGGCCACGGTCTGCCAATGGTGCAGACGCTGGTTTTCCACTTTCAGTCGGGCATTTTCCGCCCGCAGATTGGCCAGATCGTGGATGCCTTCCATCACCTCGGCCACGGCGTTCGCCGGTCGAGACATGGATTCAAGCACGGGTTCCAAGGCATCAACCACCAGGGTCCTGGCCCGTTCGATCAGCAGGATATCGGCTTTGCCCAGGATCATCAGCGCCACCGAGGCGATGATAAGAGACGCAAAAGCGAACCGTTGGGCAAGCGACCGCAAGACGGCAAGACGCCCGGCCGCATTGGACTGCTTCACGAAAACCCCTCCGGTCCCTGATGCGTAATTCCCTGACGGGACACGGCGGAATGCGCAGTCGCGCATTCCGCCGTGTGCCAGGATACACTATCCGGCCCGCTAAAACCTAGGCCGGAAAACACCATGTCATCACCCGCCCGGCGGGATCAATACATGCTGGTCAACACATTGCGCAGTTTCGGCATTTCTTCCAACGCCCGACCGGTGCCCAGGGCAACGCAAGACAGCGGATCGTCGGCGATGGATACCGGCAGGCCGGTGGCATGACGCAACACGTAATCCAGGTTGGACAGCAACGCACCGCCGCCGGTCAACACGATACCCTTATCCACGATATCGGCCGCCAGTTCGGGGGCGGTGTGTTCCAGGGCAACCTTGACCGCTTCGATGATGGCGCCCACCGGCTCGGCCAGGGATTCGGCGATCTGCCGTTCCGAGACAATCAGTTCCTTGGGCACGCCGTTCATCAGATCGCGGCCCTTGATTTCCAGGGTCCGGCCTTCGCCATCCTCGGGCGAGCAGGCGGAACCGATTTCCTTTTTGATGCGTTCAGCCGATCCTTCACCGATCAGCAGATTATGATTGCGGCGGATATAGGCGATGATGGCTTCGTCCATCTTGTCACCGCCCACGCGCACCGACCGGGAATAAACGATACCACCCAGCGACAACACCGCCACTTCGGTGGTGCCACCGCCGATATCCACCACCATGGAACCGGTGGGTTCGGTCACCGGCAGACCGGCGCCGATGGCGGCGGCCATGGGTTCTTCGATCAGGAACACCCGACGGGCACCGGCGCTTTCCGCCGATTCCTGAATGGCCCGGCGTTCCACGGCGGTCGAACCGGATGGCACGCAGATGATGACCAGGGGGCTGGCGAAGGAACGGCGGTTATGAACCTTGCGGATGAAATGCTTGATCATTTCTTCCGCCACTTCGAAATCGGCGATCACGCCATCGCGCAAGGGCCGGATCGCCTGGATATAACCGGGGGTACGGCCCAACATCAGCTTGGCTTCATCACCGACGGCAAGAACCTTCTTCTTGCCCTTTTCCTCGGCGATCGCCACCACTGACGGCTCGTTCAGGACGATCCCGCGGCCTTTCACATAGACCAGGGTGTTGGCGGTCCCCAAATCGATCGCCATGTCCGCGGACATCCAACCCGTCAGCTTAGAAAACATAATCCCTCGCTTGAAGATTAAGCGTTGCCGTTATCTCGATGCTCACGCGCCCCGTGACGCATCAACCATCCCCAAATTCAAAGATGCGCGCCCGGTCTTATATCAGTTGGGACGCGCGGCAGGAGCAGTTTTTTGTCTCTTGACCAAAAGTTTATTCAGCGCAGCCACATAAGCCCGCGCCGATGCCACCAGAGTGTCGGTATCCGCCGCTTGCCCATTGACGGTCTTGCCATCTTCTTCCAATCGCACGGTCACTTCCGCCTGCGCGTCGGTGCCCTGGGTAACCGCATGCACCTGATACAACAAAAGCCGGGCGTCATGCGGGAACAACGCCTTGATCGCGTTGAAGGTGGCATCCACCGGCCCGTCTCCGGTCGCCTGCACCTCACGGGCGGCGCCCTCCACCTCCAGCACCAAGGTGGCGCGGGGCGGATTGTGACGGGTGCCGCACAGCACCTCCAATTCCTTGACCTTGATCCGCTCACCCCCACGGTGCTGCGATTCGTCGATCAGGGCGACGATATCTTCGTCAAATATGTCCTTTTTACGGTCGGCCAAATCCTTGAACCGGCGGAACGCGTCATCCAACCCGGCATCATCCAGATCGTCATAGCCCAATTGACGCAGCTTGTCGCGCAAGGCGGCACGGCCGGAATGCTTGCCCATCACCAGATGGGACCGGGTCAGCCCCACACTTTCCGGCGTCATGATTTCATAGGTCTGGGCGTGTTTCAGCACCCCGTCCTGATGAATGCCCGATTCATGGGCGAACGCATTCTTGCCGACGATGGCTTTGTTCGGCTGGACCACAAAGCCGGTGACCGCCGATACCAAACGCGAGGCACGGGTAATGGATTCAGTGCGGATGCCGGTGGAAAACGCCAGACGGTCGGCGCGGGTCCGCAGCGCCATGACGATTTCTTCCATGGCGGCGTTACCGGCCCGTTCGCCCAGACCGTTGACTGTGCATTCCACCTGCCGGGCGCCCGCGCAAACCGCCGCCAGGGAATTGGCCACGGCCAGCCCCAGATCGTTATGGCAGTGCACCGACAAGATGGCCCGGTCCATATTGGGCACGCGGTTGATCAGCATGGCGATCAGCGCCGCATATTCATCCGGCACCGCATAGCCCACGGTGTCGGGAATGTTGATGGTGGTGGCCCCGGCGGCGATGGCGGTTTCCACCGCACGGCACAGGAAATCATGCTCGGTCCGCGACCCATCCTCGGCCGACCATTCCACGTCATCCACCAAGGAGCGGGCATAGGACACCGAAGACTGGATTTTCTCTAAAACCGCATCCGGCTCCATCTGAAGCTTGTACTTCATGTGCAGCGGACTGGTGGAAATGAAGGTATGGATGCGCTTGCGGGCAGCGGGGGCCAGTGCTTCGGCGCAGCGGTCGATATCCCCCTTGGTCGCACGGGCCAGCCCGGCGATGATCGCCCGCCGCGACACCCGCGCCACCGCCTGCACCGCGTCGAAATCACCGTTCGAGGCGATGGGAAAACCGGCTTCGATCACGTCAACGCCCATATCTTCCAATGCCTGGGCAATCTTGACTTTTTCTTCCAAATTCATGGAGGCGCCGGGTGACTGTTCACCGTCGCGCAAGGTGGTATCGAAAATGACGACCCGGTTTTTATCCATCTTCAAACCCGAACAAACACACACGGACCCAACCATCCGGCCGCACCCCCCGGCGACATAACCACGAGAGGTGGTGTCCGGTCGAAATCTGGCGGCAAGGCGAAGAAGGATAACCGATCCACGGGCCACTTCAACCCGTCGATTACACACAAATTGATTTTAGTTCCAGACGGTGCGGGTCAATCGACAATATCGTACAGCCGCGCCACCCAATCATTGCTGATCGCCTGATCCGGCGGACCTTCGGCCAGAACCTGACCGTTCTTCAGCAAAATCGCACGATCGGCCACCTGACGGGCATGGTCGGGGTGATGGCTGGTCAGCAATATTCCATACCCCTGCCCCGCCAGATCACGCAGGCGTTTCAGCAAATTAAGCTGGTGACCGTAATCCAATCCGTTGGTGGGTTCGTCCAGCACCAGGATGCGGCTTTCCTGGGCCAGGGCGCGGGCGATCAGCACACGCTGACGCTCGCCCCCCGACAATTCGTTGCAGGGGCGGTCCGCCAAATCAGCCAACCCCATCTGCTGCACCCCCTGATCCACCCAATGCCGATCCTGATCCTTGGGCGAAGCAAACAGACCATTGGCAGCCAGACGCCCCATGGCCACCATCTGCCGCACCGAATAGGGAAAAGGCACCGCATGGCTTTGCGGCACATAGGCGATCTGGCGGGCGATCCGCCGCTGCCCCAGGGCCGTCAGGGATTGCCCGCCCAAGGTCACCAATCCCGATTGCGGCCGGATCAACCCCAACATCAGCCGCAGCAATGTGCTTTTCCCAGCCCCGTTCGGCCCCAACAAGGCCACCACCTCGCCCCCGCGCACCTGGCACGACACCCCGCGCAGCACCGTTCCGTGGCGATGGCGGAAATGTACATCCCTGGCCGCCAGGACCAAGGGCTCTGCCGAACCGCCGCCGGTCATTGCCACCCCCGCCGGGCGCGGGCCAGGACCAGCAGGAACACCGGAATGCCCAGCAATTCCGTCAGGATGCCGATGGGAATTTCCGTCCGCCCCACGGTTCGGGCCACACTGTCCGCCCCCAGCAGGAACACCGCCCCCAAAACCGCGCTTGCCGGCAGCAACGCCCCATTGGCCGGCCCCACCAGTAACCGGGCGATATGGGGAATGATCAGCCCCACCCAACCGATGATTCCGGCCATGGATACCGTCGAGGCCGATAACAGCGTCGCCAGGATGATGCAGCCATGGCGCAGCACCCCCACCGGCACCCCCAGGGCGCGGGCTTCGTCATCGCCCAAGGTCAGGGCGTCCAACCCCCGCCCCAGCAAGGACAGCCCCACCACCCCGGCCAGAACCAGCGGCGCCAGCCAAGCCATCTGATCCATGGCCGCGCTGCCCAAACTGCCCATCAGCCAGTAAACGATGACCGGCAATTGGTTATAAGGGTCCGCCAGATATTTGGTGATGGACAGTAAAGCGGTGAACAATCCGCCGCTGATGATCCCCCCCAGGATCAGGGTGATCAGCACGCCACGCCCGAATAATTGGGCGATCCCCACCCCCAGGGCCACCGCCGCCAACCCCATGGCGAAAGACAACATCTGCACCAGGGCCAAGGACAAATTCAGGATCAGCCCCAAGGCAGCGCCAAAGGCCGCCCCTGCCAGAACCCCTAGAATACCCGGCGAAATCAGCGGGTTGCGGAAGACCGCCTGATAGGCGGCCCCCGATGCCGATAGGGCGGCACCGACCAGACAGGCGGCCAGAATACGCGGCAGGCGCAGGTCGATAATGACCGTGCGCAACAGCCGGTATTCCTGATCCGGCATCTGGGTCAGCCCCAGCCACGCCGCCAAAAAACGCATCTGCTCGTGCAGGCTGACCGGATAGCGCCCCATGGCCATGGCCGCGGCCATGGCCAGGATCAACAAGGCGGGCGCGGCCATCCGCCGCCCCCAGCCCCAGGGCCATGCGGTCATGGCAGCGTGACCGCCGGGGATTTGGGGATGATGGCATCCAGATCGGCTTCGGTCAGATCCACATGCAGGAACAGGCGATAGAAATCGCGGGTTTCCCGGCGCAAATCCACCTGGAAGCGGTCGGGATGAAACAGCCCGGCCAGCCATTGAATGCCCAAGGCCCGCATATAGCTGGGCGGGCGGTCGATCCAATTAAAGGGAATGGCGGGCACCGTGACGATGCGGCCTTTTTCCACCGCCTCGATCACCCGCCACCGGCTGTCATTCTGGGCCATGGCGGCAAAGGCCGGGGATTGCGAGACAATGATCCGGGGGGCAAAGGCAATCACCTGTTCCAGAGTGACTTTATCCATGCCTTCCAGGGTTTGCTGTTCGCAACGGTACACATTGCCGCCACCGGCCAGGGCAATGGCTTCGGCATGCAAGGATTTGTCGCAATCGGTGGCCAGACCGTCGGGGGATTCGGCGTAATAGACGCCAGGGCGGGACAGGCCGGGCTGGCCGACCGCCTGATTGACCCGGTTCAGGGCCGATTGGATATAAGCGGCCTGCCGGGCGGCCAAATCCTGCCGCCCGAACACCTCTCCCAACACGGTAAAGGCCGCCGGATAATCGGCCAATGTCTGCAAATCCAGGAAGATCACCGGAATACCTGCGGCGGCAAACGGCTTCAACACCCGGTCGGCGGTCAGGAAATTATTGCTCCACGCCACTACCACATCGGGGCGGGTCGCCAAAACCTGTTCCAGATTGGACTGGGCGCCGTGGCCCAGCAGGCTGCCCAGATTGGGCAAGGCCGCCACCCGCGCATCCAGCAGCCGCACCGTCAATTCCTTTGCCGCCGGGTCCATCACCGGACCGGGATAAAAACTGACCAGGGTTTCAGGCGCCAGGGCATAGACGGTCAAGGTCGCGGGCGGCGCGGTGGTGAACACCCGTTCGATCCGGTCGGGCACCTGCACCTGCCGCCCCAGCATGTCGGTCACCTGACGGGCCATGACCATCCCCGGCATCATCAGCACGGCGATCAGCAGGGCAAGGCGGGAAATGATGGAGATCATGGCGCGGCTCCGTCCGTGGCGGGAAGATGGGGGCGGATGTGCTGGGCAAAGGCATCCAACGCCCGCAAACATTTATCCGGGTCCAGGCTGGTGGGCTTCAGCAGCAGATGGCCGGGAGCAACCGCGTCGTGCAAACGGCCGATCTTGTCCACCACCTCCTGATAACTGCCGACCAAGGACCGGTCCATCAGCCCATCGGCGTCAAAGGGGACTTGTGCCCCCTGGGCCAGGAAAATCCCCCGCATGCGTTCGGAAAAACGGCGGATGAAGGGCAAGGCTTCGGCCACCGCTTCATCGCGCGTGGGGGCGGCATAGTAAAACCGGGCCAGGGCCAGATCGGGATCGGCACCGGGCCGAGCCTGCCGGTAACGCTGGACCATGGCTTGCAATTTCGGCAAAGGAAACGGCGATGCCCCCATCAGCCCATGGCCATGGGCGGCGGCATGGTCGATCACATGATCGGTGGTGGATGCCACCCAAATGGGGATTGGCCGCTGGACCGGAAGCGGGGCCAGGGTGACCTGATCCAAGTGATAGCACGCGCTGTGATGCGACACGGTTTCCCCGGCCAGCAAGCGGCGGATGATATCCAGCGCTTCGGTCATACGGTCGCGCGACACATCCTGCCCCACCCCGAAATGGCGGTTCTGGGACGGGAACGGCCCGCCCTTGGCCACGCCGAAATCGAAGCGGCCATTGCTCAGGATATCAAGGGTGGCCACATCCTCGGCCACCTGGATGGGATCGCGGAACGGCAGCAAGACCGCAGCCGACCCAATGCGCATGCGGCGGGTCCGTGCCGCCAGATTGGCCAGCAGTACCAGAATGGACGGGCTGACCGCATCGGGATTGAAATGATGTTCCGCCACCCAGGCTTCATCGAAGCCCACGGTTTCGGCATGTTCCACCTGGGCCATCTGGCTGTGTATGGCCTGATCCATCTGGCCGGTGGGATTTTCGAAGACGCAAAACAACCCGGTCTTCATCTGCGTGTCTCCCGCAAGGGGCCAAAGGAAAGTTCCGACATTGGGTCGGAACTTTCTGAAACGGGTATCAGAACTTTACGCCGACCCGTCCCATCAATGTCCGGGGCGCACCCGGATAATAATAGGCGCTGGTGCCGCTGGTTTCCTGAAGATAGCTGGTGTTGATCATGCCGATATATTTCTTGTCGAAAATATTGGTGACGGAAACATTGGCATCCAGCACGGTTGATCCAAAAGGATGCTTCCAGCTCAGGTAAACATCGCTGACCACATAATCCGGGATTTTCTGGCTGTGCGCGGTATCGCCCCAACGGTCGCCCAGATAACGCAAGGCGGGGGAAACGGTGACTTCGCCGATCTGCCAATCCAGGCCCAGCGATGCCATCCACAGGGGCGTATCCGGCAATTGCTTGCCCACCACCCCATTGGCCACCGCCCGCTGGGCCGCCGTCGCCGCCGCATAGACAGGCAATGCCTCGGTAAAGGAATTGCGGTTGTAAGACGCCGACGCGGTCAGCCGCACGTCGCGGGTCAGGGCATAGCGTCCGGCCAATTCCAGCCCATAGGCTTCGGTTTCCGCCACGTTGCGGCCATAGGCCACATTGGCGCCGGTGCCGGGGTCATAGCTGACCGCTTTGTTATGCGAGCGGGAATAGAACAAGGTCGGTTCCAGCGACCCGCCATCAAAGGAGAAGCGGGCGCCCACATCCACCGATTCCGACGTTTCCGGCTTGATTTCCTGCCACACGGAATTGGCGGTGATACCACGGGCCAGGAAGGCGGCAGCATTTTGCTGATAGACCGGCCAGACGTCCAAAGCCGGGGCGCCGAAATTGCGGCCGGTATTGGCCTTAAGTTGGATCGTCGGGGTCAGATCATAAGTGGCCCCCAGATACGGCAGGAATTCATCAACGCTGAACGCCTGCACACTGCGATTCGCCACCACGCCGGACGATTGGGACAGCGCGGTCTTGTACGACACATCGCCAATACCGGCGGTGTTGTACTGATCCAGACCGGGCAAGCGCTCGATCATATAGCGCGCCCCGCCCTGCACCCGCAGATCGCCGAATTTATGACCGGCCTGGGCATAAAAGGTATTGAACTGATGTTCTTCGGTCACCTTGGCCAAAATCGACCAACTGGCCCCAGTCAAACCACCGCTGGCGGTGGGATTGTACATTTTCCAGGCCGTGGGCGGGCCGGGCGGTTCCATGGTGGAATACCAATGCCCGGCGGTCAGCTCGGTCTGGCCCAGCTTGGTTTTCACCTCGCTGTTGACGCCGAACCAGTCATGATCAATCAGCCAATTACGCACCCGGCCATTGGCCATGCCGTCGTAATAACTGCCCTTTTCCTGCATGTAATGGGGCTTGACGGAAATCTGGGTGGTATCGTTGATCTGATAGGAAATATCGGACAGGAAGCCGACATCCTTATAAGTCTGGCGGTTGTATTTGTAATAGCTGACCGCATTAGCGGCAACAGAGCTGGATGCCGTGGCATAATCATATGTATTGAATGCACCCAAATTCTGCGCCTGACTATAGGTCAGCGGTCGGTAATTATCGGCAGAATAGTCATTATAGGCCACATAGGCCTTTACCTTCAGCCGCTCACCCAAATTGGATGCGACGCCACCTTCAAAATTCTGCCGGTCATCCACCGCACTGCCCGGTCCGCGCCATTTTTCCGCATCGGTATAGGATGCCGAGGCAAAGGCCGCCACATTGGCCGTGCTATTGCCCACCACACCGCTATCGGCGCGGGCGAACGACCGGTGAAAGTCGAACGAGCCAAAGCTTTGCGACAGTTCCGCCCCCATGCGGTCCTGCGGCCAGCGCAGCTTGGTGTTGATGATGCCCGGATTGCCATAAGGGGCCAAGGTGGTGGGCGTGACCGCGCCTTCCGACAGGCTGACCGTATCCCAGTTTTCCGCATCGAACAGCCACAGGCTGGTGGGGCCGGGGCCAGGGCCGGCCAGCGGCATCCCCTCAATCAGGGCCGAACTGCCGTGCGTGCTGGTTTCTCCACGAATGCGCAGTCCCTTATTGCCGCCGGGAACATTGGCGAAACCATAGGGATCAATCTGGGCTGCATTGACTGACGGCAAATCGGACAGGCTTTTATAGGGATTGACCCCACCTGGATTTTTCTTCCGCAAAACATCGTCATGCAGGACATAGGTGGTGCCGGGCTGGTCGGTCACCATTTCGACGCCGGTGGCCGGGGCCGGGGCCTCCACCGCGATTTCAGGGACCACCACGGTCTGGGCGTCAGCGGCCCAGGCTAAAGATCCGGGCACCCCAAACATCACCACCGACACACCAATCCCCCGCCGCACCTTGCCCATGGGCAAGGTGCGCTGTCCTGCGCGCTTCATAGCAGCTCTCCACCCCTTGCGGTCCACCCGCTGCACCGGATACGGCACAGCCGAAGATCCCGTTTGCCTGATAACTTTCCAGGGCGGATATGTCACAAAAATTGCGTATCCGTAAAGTAACAACGTCACACAACCAAAGATAAAAATCATATTCACTCTGAAATTGAGCAGTAATTACTTTGTAAAGTTTGCTACACACTTAATCAATTAACAAACAATCTGAACTTAACCGCCACATATCTTTGTAACAAACAAAACGATCCGTCGAATTATAGCGTTTAATCATAGATGATGCCGAAGAAATCTGTCATCGCACACTCGAAATATTGTTTGTGTATATAACGACACCCGATCAAACGCCCCACCACGATCAACACGTTCTTCTTGTAATTATTCCGGCCTCGCCGCCTGACGCGGGGCGCGCGTCAGGCTACCATTTTCCACCATCTGCGGGCTTCGCCGCCTGACGCGGGGCGCGCGTCAGGCTACCATTTTCCACCATCTGCGGGCTTCGCCGCCTGACGCGGGGCGCGCGTCAGGCTACCATTTTCCACCATCTGCGGGCTTCGCCCGCGGGCCATTCCGGCCCATGCCCAGAAAACAGTACCGTTTCATCCGGCACCAATCCCAAAAAGCGCGAGATAGATTCCCACAATTTCTGTTCATTGCCGCCCGGCAGATCGGTGCGCCCCAGGCCATGGCGGAACAGCGTATCGCCAGTCAGGGCAAATCCGCCGAAATGAAAGCACACGCCGCCGGGGGTGTGACCGGGGGTCTGGATGACCTTGACCGCCACCCCGCCCAAGGCAAGCTCGGGTTCGCCGCTGAACAATTGCAGCCGCTTGGGACCGGGCTGGGACTCGCCGGTGAAGATGATGTTCAGATCGCTGGAGCGGGCGATCACCTCTTCCTCGTCCTGATGGGCCAGGGTATCCACGTCCAAGGCGGTTTCCAGCGCCAGGGCGGCCCCCAAATGATCGGGGTGTCCGTGGGTCAGCCAGATGGCCTTGACCGTGCCGCCTTCCGCCGCAATGGCGGCCAACAGCCGGTCGGCATCCCCACCTGGGTCCACCACGACCATGTCACCGCTGGGAACATGACGGATCAGATAACAATTTTCGTACCAGGGCGGGCTGGTGACCACCACGCAAACGCGGAAGTCATTGAAATCGCCAAGATGATGCAGCGGCATGGGTCGTGCGTCCGGTTGTTCTGGACAGAGTCATCCAGACGGTATAGCCCAAGCAAGCTTTGCTTTCCAGGCGGGCATACTTTTCGGGGAACCCCTCCCCCGCCCGGCGTACGGGTAAATCCCATGGTTTTGGATATGGCATGAGCAGCGATACGGACAATTCCCCCTTTCCTTCCGCCCGTCAGGAACTGGACATGACCGCCCTGGCCATGGACACGCCGCAAACCGCGTCGCCATCCTTTCGGCTGGCATTCGAAGACCCCGATTTCTTGTTGCGCCAGGATTTGCGGGCGGTGCGTCTGCAACTGGAATTGATGAAGCCGGAATTGCTGCAACAAGAACATGGCATCCGGTCAACCATCGCCATGTTCGGGTCTGCCCGCATCCGCGATCCGCATGAAGCCCAGGAAAATTTGGCCCGTGCCGAAGCCGCCGCCCATGCCGCCCCCCGCGACCACAAAGCCGCGCACGATCTGATGGTCGCCCGCCGGATGATGGCCAATGCCCGTTATTACGAAGAGGCTCGCGAACTGGCCAGGCTGGTCACCGGGACCTGCATGAATGACGACCTGTGCGATTTCGTGGTCAAAACCGGTGGCGGTCCCGGCATCATGGAAGCCGCCAACCGGGGCGCCGCCGATGCCGGCGGAAAATCCATCGGCCTGAACATCGTTTTGCCCACCGAACAGGCGCCGAACCGATACATCACCCCGGATTTATGCTTTCGCTTCCACTATTTCGCCATCCGCAAGATGCATTTCATGATCCGGGTCAAGGCGCTGGTGGTCTTTCCCGGCGGCTTTGGCACCTTGGACGAATTGTTCGAAGCCCTGACCCTGATTCAAACCGGAAAGATCGACCGTATCCCCGTCTTGCTGTTCGGTCGGGAATATTGGGAACGGGTGATCAATCTGGATGCCATGGTCATGGAAGGCATGATCGCGCCCCACGACCGCGACTTGCTGACATTCGTCGAAACCGCCGAGGAAGCGTGGAATTTAATCACCGACCACTACAAGGCGCAAAGTGATGACACCCCATAACGGATAGTACCTATATTAGGCTATCGGCCTGGGGTCATCACCCGATTTTCATAATTCACATTTCGCCTATGATCAGTATGCCCTGGGACGTAGGGGGAAATTCATACCCCGCCGTCCCGACCAAACTCCAGGAGGGGGGGGAGGGGGCGCGCCCTGGCCGGGGACACCCGGCTGGGGCGCAAGCGCAGTCGCCCACAGGTGACATCCTGAATGCAGCCGCCCATAGGCCCCGCACGGGATGCAAACGAACCCCAGCTCTATGCTTTCCGGTTAGACCCAGACCAAATGCGCGATCATCTTTTGCGCCCGGCCAAGCCGCGGGCGTATCATTCGGTCATGGGCGCCGTATCAGCTTTCCCCATCACGGCCTGCGCAGTACCGCCCCCCTTGATGTGATGTGTCCGGCGGTATCAAAGCCCGGTTGGCGCTCGATAAACGAGGGAGGAAAGAATGGAACAAAATGTTCTCTCCGTCATCGCCTCCATGGCTCAGACCACCACCTTGGAACCGGTGGACCACACCATCCGCAATCCGCGCCAGCCGGTCATTGCCCTGTCCCGTGACTTCGGGGCTGAAGGCGATCTGATCGCGACCATGCTGGCCGAACGGCTGAAGGTACCGCTTTACGACGAGGAATTGCTGCGGCAAGTGGCTGACCGGCTGAAGGATGACGCCGCCATCATCAAAATGATGGATGAAAGCATCGGACGGGCCAAGGATATGTGGCTGTACCGTCTGTTTTCCGGCAAGGATATCAGCCCCAATAATTACCGCGATGCCCTGGTCAGGGTGGTGATGAGCCTGGGACGACTGGGCGGCGTCATTGTCGGGCGTGGCGCCCATGTTATCCTGGCCGATGCCTGCGCCTTGCGCGTCCGCATTTCCGGCACCCCCGAAATCTGCGCCCGCCGTCTGGCCGCCAAGGGCGAAGGCGATTATAGCGGCCTGCTGGAACGCATCCGCCAGATCAATCATGCCCGCGGCGAATTCGTCTGGACGGTTTTTCACTCCCGCTTGGCCGATGCCAGCCAGTTTGACGTGGTGGTCAATACCGACCGTCTCAGCGATGTGGATGACATCGTCAGCATGCTGGTGGATTTGTCATCGGCCATCCATGCCGGCCGCGTCCTGTTGCCCGCCGAGGTTTAGCAGGGTGCGGAAAAACTCCGCTTCGCGGCTGGGCGACCGCCCAGACCCGTTTGGAGGCGCAGCCTCCAAGCCTCCAGTTTCTTTTTCTTTCAAAGAGTTAGAAATCTGGAGGGTTCG